>JAMOUV010000011.1 GCA_027067965.1 Flavobacteriales bacterium
ATTCTAACCAACTGAACTACCGCACCGAATGTTTTAAAGAGCGCGTTAGGTGAGGCGTTCGAACCCGTCCCGACGTCTGTCGGGATGCCAGGCCGGTATTCTAACCAACTGAACTACCGCACCGAATATTTTAAAGAGCGCGTTAGGTGAGGCGTTCGAACCCGTCCCGACAATTGTCGGGATGCCAGGCCGGTATTCTAACCAACTGAACTACCGCACCGAATATTTTAAAGAGCGCGTTAGGTGAGGCGTTCGAACCCGTCCCGACGATTGTCGGGATGCCAGGCCGATTGGCCTGTTTCACCTGCATGTCGAATGAACTCATTCGTTCAATTGCGGTTGCAAATATAAAATAAAATTCTTTTTCGTACAAAATTTTTTCTTTTTTACATTAAAAATAGTTTATGAATTTTTAGAATTATGAGAGTGTTTCATGAATATTGACTGGGTTTATATGTGAATCCATGTTTTTTAGAATAATTTAAAATAAGACTTGTTAATGGTAAATAATTGCAATAATCAATATGATATTGAGAAAAAATGCATATATTTATATATGGTAATGTTAAAATTGTTAATAAATATGATTTCGTTCATAAAAATGTATGGCTTTTATTATTACGGAAACCCCTTAAATTTATACATATGAAACTTTCAAAAAAACTATTTGCTGAATTTTTAGGTACTTTCTGGCTCGTATTCGGAGGAGCGGGAAGTGCAGTTTTGGCCGCCACATTTCCCGATTTGGGAATTGGTTTTGTGGGTGTATCTTTGGCCTTTGGTCTAACGGTATTGACCGGTGTATATGCATTTGGTCATATTTCCGGAGCGCATTTTAATCCGGCCGTGACCATTGGTTTATGGGCGGGTAATCGTTTTAATTCAAAAGAAATTTTACCTTATATCATTGCGCAACTTATTGGAGGAATTATTGCAGCCGGTTTGTTGTATTTAATTGCGAGCGGGAAGCCCGGATTTGAAGCGGGTGGATTTGCTTCCAATGGATACGGTGCTCATTCTCCGGGCGGATACGGTTTATTATCCGTATTTCTAATCGAGGTGCTTTTAACCTTTTTCTTCTTGATTATTATTTTGGGAGCTACGCACAGAAATGCGCCCGGCGGTTTTGCGGGAATTGCGATCGGTTTGGCATTGACATTAATTCATTTAATAAGTATTCCGGTATCCAATACTTCGGTAAACCCTGCTCGAAGTACAGCTACGGCATTATTTGCGGACGGAAGTTGGGCCATTTCGCAATTATGGGTATTTTGGGTTGCTCCCATTATTGGTGCATTTATAGCGGGAATAGTTTATAATTGGTTAGGAAGGGGCGATTATTAGAATCGATTTTATTTCAGGAATTTAAAAAAAGGACAAGTGACTGCTTGTCCTTTTTTTTGTAGAAAAAAAATCCATATATTTGCAAGCCGATTTAAAATACAGAGAACGTGAATACATTAAGTTACAAGACCATTTCAACTCGTAAAGAAGATGTGAACCATGAATGGTTATTGGTTGATGCCGAAGGGCAGACATTAGGCCGTTTAGCATCTAAGGTAGCCAAATTATTACGAGGAAAGCATAAACCGTGTTTTACGCCACATGTAGATTGTGGGGATCATGTAGTAATTATTAATGCCGAAAAAATTAATTTATCGGGTAATAAGTGGCAGCAAAAAGAGTATAAGTGGCACACGGGTTATCCGGGCGGATTAAAAAGCATTACGGCAAGAGATTTATGGAAAAAACATCCTGAACGATTGATAGAAAAAGCCGTAAAGGGAATGCTTCCTAAGAACCGTTTGGGCAGAAAAATGTATCGTAAACTCCATGTTTATGCAGGTGCGGCACATAAACATGAAGCACAACAACCCAAAAAATTCGATTTAAACAGTTTTAAATAATATGGATACCATACACAAAATAGGCAGAAGAAAAACATCTACTGCACGTGTCTTTCTAAAAGAAGGAGAAGGAAAAATCACGATTAACGGACGTGAATTTGAAGAATATTTTCCCATACTTACTCATCGGGTTGATATTTTAAAACCTTTTAATGTGACCGATACGTTGGGAAAATATGATGTAAGAATAACTGTAAAAGGCGGTGGTAAGACCGGTCAAGCGGGAGCTGTCAGATTGGGTATTGCACGCGCACTCGTAGATATGAATCCCGAATTTCGTGCATTATTAAAACCCGAAGGATTGCTTACGCGTGATCCGAGAATGGTAGAACGTAAAAAATACGGACGCCCCAAAGCCCGTAAGAAATTCCAATTCTCCAAACGTTAATTTTATTTTTTTGAATCAAATTATATTTCACATACTTAGTTTAGCATCCAAACACGTCGGGCACGTGTTGCTATTCGAAGGAACGTAAACTAAAAATCTTATGAAGAAACCTGACATTAAAGAACTATTGGAAGTAGGTGCTCATTTCGGTCATTTGACCAGAAAATGGAACCCGAACATGGCTCCGTACATTTACGGAAGTAAAAACAAAATTCACATTATTAATCTTCAAAAAACTGCAGCCAAAATTGAAGAAGCGCAAAAATTTCTTAAGCATTTGGCATCGCAAGGCAAGAAGATTTTGTATGTTTCCACCAAAAAACAAGCCAAGGACATTATCGCACAAAAAGCACAGGATGTGAAAATGCCTTATATAGCAGAACGTTGGCCGGGTGGAATGCTTACTAATTTCGTGACCATTCGTAAAGCCGTTAAAAAGATGTATCACATCGATAAAATGAAAAAAGACGGCTCATACGAGACTTTATCCAAGAAAGAAAAACTTCACTTGGACCGGATGCGTGCCAAATTGGAAAAAAACTTGGGCTCCATAGCCGATATGACCCGTTTGCCGTCCGCGCTTATTATAGTGGATATCAATAAGGAACATGTAGCCGTGAAAGAAGCGAATAAATTAGGAATTCCGGTAGTGGCTATAGTGGATACCAATGTGGATCCCCGGCCTATCGATTTTCCCATCCCCGCCAATGATGACGCATCGAAATCCATTGAATTGATATTGGAATATTTGACCGATGCCATCCGCGAAGGTTTGGAAGAGAGACAATTAATGAAACAAAGAGCAAAAGAAGAACAGGAAGCCAAAGCAAAAGCTGAGGAGGAAGCAAAAGCCAAAGCGGAAGCGGAAGCGGAAAAAAAGGAATCCAAAGAAGAAATTACGGAAGAAAAGAAAAACGACTAATTTAAAATTGAATAGAAAATGGCTAAAATAACAGCAGCAGACGTAAATAAATTAAGAAAAATGACCGGTGCGGGTATGATGGATTGTAAAAATGCACTGGTTGAAGCAGAAGGTGATTTTGAAAAAGCAATCGAAATTCTTCGAAAAAAAGGCCAAAAAGTCGCCGCTAAACGCGCCGATAGAGAAAGTTCCGAAGGCGTGGTGGTTGCTACATTGAATGATGATAGAACGAAGGGCGTTTTAATTTCGCTTAACTGTGAAACGGATTTTGTGGCTAAAAATGACGATTTTGTGAAATTGGCCGAACAATTGGGTAAAATCGCTTTGAATTACCAAACCAAGGAAGATTTTTTGAACGCACCTTTTGATGATAAAATCACGGTGGGCGAAAAAGTAACCGAACAAACCGGTGTAATTGGCGAAAAAATCGAAATCGGCGGATTCGAAGTATTGGAAGGGGCCTATTTGGGTTCTTATATTCACTCCAATAAGAAAATCGGTACGTTGGTTGCTTTTAACAAAAATATCGACGGAATCGATGTGGTAGCACATGACATTGCCATGCAGGTTGCGGCAATGAATCCTATTGCTTTGGATGAAGACAGTGTGCCGCAAGAAGTAATCGATAAGGAACTTGAGATTGCCAAGGAACAATTGCGTAACGAAGGTAAACCCGAAAATATGTTAGATAAGATCGCGCAAGGAAAATTAAAGAAATTCTTTAAGGAAAATACCTTGGTTAATCAAGCATTTATTAAAGACAGCAAAAAAACGGTTGCGCAGTACGTAAAAGAACTTGACCCGGAACTGAAAATAACCGGTTTTAAGCGTGTAGCATTAGGATAATTGTTCTTCGAATATGATAGATAAACCGCTTCGAAAAAGACGAAGCGGTTTTTTTATTTCTTATAATAATCTGCAAGCCGGAAATTGATTTCCATATCAATATTGTTTCTTTTTATTTTCAAATGAATGCGGTATCCTTCGTGTTTGCTGAGAAAACCGGTAAATTCCGATAGGGTTTTCATTTCATATACTGGTTTGCCATTAATTTCTTCAATAAGATCTCCAGAAAGAATACCCGCCTTATCTGCAGGACTACCGGGAATGACTTCTTTTACTTGAATAAGTCGTACATTTTCATTTTTTTTCACCTTTTTTCTTCTGATAACCGGAAGAGAAGAATTCCTTTCCGATTTTTCAAATTGGAATACAATATGCTCCACTTCCATCATGACCGGTTTAGTTAATTTAACTACCAGTCCGCTTTTATCATAAGGTATATATTTTCCGGAAGTAAAATATTTTTTTAAAACGACATATTTCTCGGGATAATTAATGATAATTTTAAATTTTTTCAATAATGTATTGCCTAAAAGTCCGTCAAGGATATTTCTGTCGATATGGGTGAGTGATACGGAATCCGGCATGGCTATGGGAATCTTTTTGAATTTTTTGCGGGCTAAGAAAATATGTTCGACTATAGTGGAATATCCGTAAATTTCGCCGCTTACGCCTAAGCCGAGATATCCGTAAATTAATTTGTAGGGATGTGATTCGGGGAGTTTGCCATAGAGCCAAACAGCATCGGTATTGCCCGTATCAATAAGAAAAATACCTTTTTTATTTGCAATAGAAAAACGAATAGCCGGTTTTTTGTCAATTAAACGGATTGGAATTTTATTTTTATCCCGTCGCGAACGATAGGTATGAGGAGAATGAAGTATGATTTTTTTAGTTTGAAAATTAATCTCCAAAATATATTGTGCCAATACATCCGATCCGATTAATCCGTCAATCGGGGTGTAATAATAATCGGAAAAATCGATTAAGGTATCTTTAATCCAAATGATATTTCTTTGATGAAGTTCAAAAGCACCCAATCGGAGAGTTTCATTCTTCGAGAGGAGTCCGTCTATTTCTTTTTTTTGTCCTAAACCTTTGATTTTTACAGGAGTTGTATCGACAGGTTGAATTTGATTAAATACTTCCGGATTGATAATTGCCGTATGTTTGGCACCGGTATCCAGAATTAAATGAACGACATGTCCATTAATAAATACGGGAATAATAATTGTGTTATTTTCGAATTGAAAGGGAATTTTTGTTTTAATTTTTTCTTTGTAAAATTTTTGTCCCTGAATAGAAAAAATACCCGGGAAAAGTAACAAAAGAAAAAATATTGTTTTAATTTTCATTAATGATTTGAATTTCGTCCGGCGAAATCAATTTATCTTCTCTAAAACGTAAAAACACATTGGCTAAGGCGATAACATCCTGCCGGCAATATTTTTTTATCTTTTCCAAATCGTTTTCTTCATAATACACTCGCGCCACATCACTGCCGTCCATTTCGGATTTGCTGACGGGAATATCCAGGATTTTGCATAATAATTCCAAGGAAGTGTAATGTTTTCTGTCACCGAAACTCCAAAGTTCCATGGTATCGCAGAAAGGCGTTTCCCAAGGTTTCACACCGTGAACATATAATATTTCAGGCAGAGGTATTTTATTGATTATCATCCTTCGGGCAATGTAGGGAAAATCAAATTCTTTTCCGTTATGTGCACATAGAAATCTATCGGGTTTGTGAAATTTACTTAATATTTCTCTGGTTTTTAGCAGTAATTCGCGCTCGTTATCCGAGGCCAAATCGCGTATATAGAATTTCCTTTTGCCGTTTTCCGGTTTAAATATTCCGAATGAAATACTGACTATTTTGCCGAATTCCGCCCAAATGCCTGCTTGTTGATAAATTTTTTCCACGGGATTTTCTTCCGTGATCTTGTAACGTACCTTTTTTTCGAAAAGTTTTTGAAATTTTTCAGGCAAATCTTCAAAACGATAAACTAAGGGAACCGTTTCTATATCCAAAAAAAGATATTGGTCCAGCGGAGCGGTGTGCATAGGATATTGTTTTCTATAAATATAACATTTTTTTTCATATTCCTGTTGAAAACTGGTGCCCGGATGCACGTTTTTTTTTCCGATTTTTGTAAAAATGCTTTCCGGATGAATTTAGACAAATTATTGAATCCCGAACAATTGGCCGCCGTCATGCATCCCGGCGGTCCGATGATGATTATTGCCGGAGCCGGTTCGGGAAAAACCCGTGTATTGACTTACCGGATAGCCAAATTGTTACTGGACGGCGAAGATGCCTTTAGAATTCTTGCGCTGACCTTTACTAACAAAGCGGCAAGAGAGATGAAAGAACGCATTGCGCAAGTGGTGGGTGAGAGTGAGGCCCAAAATATTTGGATGGGAACCTTTCATTCGGTTTTTGCCAAAATTCTCCGTCGCGAAGCCGACAGACTGGGTTATCCTTCGTCTTTTACGATTTATGACCAGGAAGACAGCCAGAAACTCATCCGCAATATCATCAAGGAAATGAACTTGGACCCGGAAATTTATAAGCCGAAACAAATTGCTTCGCGTATTTCCATCATGAAAAATTCTTTGATCACGCCGCGTGTCTATCGCAAGACCATCGAGTTGATGGAGCAGGATATGTTAGCCAAACGACCGGAATTTTTGCAAATTTATATCAATTATAACGATCGGCTTTTTCGTGCTTCGGCCATGGATTTTGATGATTTGTTACTCAAAACCAATGAATTGTTGGCCAAGCATCCGGACGTGCTGATGAAATATCAAAGGCAATTTAAGCACATTTTGGTGGACGAATATCAAGATACGAATCATTCGCAATATCTGATAGTAAGGGCTTTGGGCGATTATTATAGAAATATCGCCGTGGTGGGCGACGATTCGCAGAGTATTTATTCTTTTCGCGGCGCGAATATCCAAAATATTTTGAATTTCCAAAAAGATTATCCCGATGCGGCCGTATATAAACTCGAACAAAATTACCGATCGACCAAAAATATTGTGGGAGCGGGAAACTCTTTAATAAAACATAACCGGATACGTTTGGAAAAAACCCTTTGGACCGGCAATGAAGAAGGCGAAAAAGTCAGCGTGGTGGGCGCCTATTCCGATTCTGACGAAGCCCGCTCCATCGCCGAAGATATCGCCGAAACCCGCCAACGATATCATTTACACTATAAAGATTTTGCCATTCTTTACCGGACCAATTCCCAATCACGTGCCTTGGAATCCGCTTTGCGGACTTATAATATTCCTTATCGAATTTACGGTGGTTTGTCTTTCTACCAACGTAAAGAAATCAAAGATGTATTGGCTTATCTGCGTTTGATTGTCAATGAAAAAGATGAAGAAGCCCTGCGGCGGATAATCAATTTTCCCTCCCGGAAGATAGGGCAGGTAACCATGGATAAATTAAACGTTTTGGCCGGCCGTCACCGTTTATCTTTGTTTGAAACAATCGAGAAAATTGACGAGTTGGGTGCGGGCATATTGAATGGGCCTACCCGGCTACGCTTAAAAAACTTTGCCGTTAAAATCCGGAGTTTTCAAGTCCTTTCGGCCAAAGTAAATGTATATGAGCTGACCAAGGAATTAATCAAATCGGTAAAATTATTGGAAGAATACCGCAAGGAAGGTACACAAGAAGCAGCAAACCGGATTGAAAACATTGAGGAATTAATCAATGCCATGGCCGAATTTATTGAAGATCAAACGCAATTGGCCGACGGTGATCCGAGTTTGACCGGATTCTTGCAACATGTGGCTTTGCTTACGGATTTGGATCAGGATAAGGACAATCAAAATGTGGTCACTTTGATGACGGTGCATATGTCCAAAGGTTTGGAATTTCCTTACGTATATGTGAGCGGTTTGGAAGAAAATTTATTTCCTTCGGCATTGAGCATGACTTCGCGCGAAGATTTGGAAGAAGAACGCCGGCTCCTTTATGTAGCCATCACGCGGGCAAAAAAGCGTTGTACACTTACCTATGCCCGAATGCGCTACAGATGGGGAAGTTTGTATGATACCGAACCGAGCCGGTTTATTGACGAAATCGATGAAAAGTTCTTGGACAGAAAAGATTTAATAAGCAAAACCCCCGATTATTTGCATGCGGATATTTTTGATGACTCTCCGTCGCGGCCTGCTTCCACTTCAAGTTTTAAAGCGAAATCCGGATTTTCGAAAACCATTCGGCCCAAAAATTTTAAGCCCTTAAGCGAAGCAAAAAAAAGTACATCTTCGATTGATTTGAAATTATCCGAGGGAGACCGTGTTCGTCATGCCAAATTCGGAAAGGGAACCGTTATGGAAATCTCGGGAAAGGGTGATAATAGGCAAGCCAAAGTGAGATTCGATCATACGGGGACAAAAACTTTAATCCTCAGATTTGCCAAATTGGAAATTATAAAATAAATGACCGAGAAAGAACTATCATCCCCCGGGCTTTATTTATCTGAATTTTGTGGAAATAACATTATCTTTTAAAGTAATAAACAAATTTTTTTGCAGGTTCACTCGGCTTTATATGTTCCGTGATTAGGGAATTCTGATTAAGTTCTTTAACCTTAAGGTCCCAAGTAATAAAATTATTGGAAATTGTAATAATTTCGACATCACCTGTAATGGAAAAATCATAGAATAATTCGGTAGAAGTATCATAATCAAAAATTATAAGTTTATTGTTTTCTAAGAAGTACCATTCATACCATGTTCCATAAAAGTTCACGGTATTTTCTAAATTATCATTATAATAATATCTGATTTTATATAAAACCTATTCTCCATTTAATAAAATTTCTAAGCGGGTGGGTTCGGGAGGCGTAGGACATGCCTTATTACATGATTGCAAGGAAAGCATTCCAATAAAAATAAATGCAAAAATTGAAGTGGAAATTACTGTTTTCATAACACTAATTTGAAAAATTCATGGAGTAATTTAGCAAAATTTATTTAAAAAAAAATGTGATAATCAAACCAAACCGATTATTTGGGTTTTTACAAATCGGAGCCGTCAAAAACCAATGGTAATAAATTTTTCAGAGAAGGTGAATGCCAAATTTTTCCTGTTTCGCCCATAAACCAAATTTCAATATCCTGATGCTGTTTAACTTCGTATTCGGCTATACTTTGCCGGCATGCGCCGCAGGGAGGAACGGGTTTGTTCAGTGTTTGAGAAGAGGACCGGGCTGTAATAAATAGTTTTATAATTTTTTTGTCGGGATATTGGGCTCCGGCATACCATACGGCAATTCTTTCGGCACACATGCCCGAAGGATAGGCGGCATTTTCCTGATTATTGGCCGTAACAATGGTTTCGTCATCGAGCATGACCGCCGCACCTACTTTAAATTTGGAATAAGGTGCATACGCATTTTCGCGCGCTTTCTCCGCTTCTTCTTTTAATCGTAAGATGTCTTCCGGTAATTCATTTACATCAAATTCTTCGATAAATACGGGAATCCGGATAGTTTTCATTATTTTTCGTTTTGAGATTGGGGTCTGTTTTTATCCAAGAAGAAGGATACCGAAAAACGCATGGTGCCGTCGAGGGGTGTTTTGAGTTTGGACATGGAAAACAGGTAGGAAATGTCCAGAACGGCGAAATTATATTTAAACCCGGCTCCCAGATTGAGATATTTTCTTTTTCCTTTGATTTCGCTTTCATGAAAATAGCCGGCCCGGAATTTAAAGGCATCCATATAACTGTATTCGACGCCGGCAATCCAAATAAATTCCTTTAGTTCTTCTTGTATGCCTCCGGGCGCATCGACAAAAGATTGGAATATGCCTTGCATCCAACCTACGTTGTCATCTTTGCCTTCTAAAATTTTTCCGGTATTATCGCGAACGGGCGGAGTGGGCACAAGCAATTTGTTGAGTTCCAATCCGAAACTAACGGTATTATAACTATCCATCATATAATCGAATTGACCGCCCAATTTAAGATTGGTAGGCATAAAATCGCCTTCGCTGCTTTTATAATATTTGATTTTGGGGCCCATGTTCATGATGTTGAAACCTAGCCGGTAACGGCCGTTGGCTTCTCCCAAATCGATTTCGTCCGATTGATAAAAACCCGAAATATCCACGGCAACGTTCTTGGCTGCAGTGGCATCGCTTTGGGAGGTTTCGAGTTTAAGATCGGAAGAAATGAATCGTAAAGCGACCGCCATGGAATAATTCGGGCTCAATTGCATGCCGTAGGCCAAATCGATGGCAAATTCATTGGGTTTGACCACGCCTACATCCTCGCCGTTGATATCGGTTAAATTGATTTCTCCCAAACCGAAATAACGAATACTGATCGAATATGCACTCCGGTCGGTAATTTTCGAATAGTGTGTTAAGTACAATAGGTTGATATCATTAATGATTTTGCTAAGATAAGGCGTGTAACTAACGCCAATACCGAATTTTTCTTCGGCAAAAGCATATTTTGAAGCGTTCCAGAATTGTGAGTAGGCATCGGGGGTCGAAGCCACACCTTGATCACCCAGGCCGGCGGCCCGTGCATCGGGTGAAATTAACAAAAAAGGAACTGCGGTAGTAATTACCCTTGTGTCCGAAGTTTGTGCAAATGATTGTATGTAAATAAGAAATAATAATCCTAGAATATGAAATTTTCTCATGCTAAATTTAATTTGAATTACAAATATATGATATTATTAAAGTTTGACAAGTTTTTCCCATTTTTCCACGCTTTTTCCGTCCGGTGTGCGTACGCTGAGTTTGTAAAAATAAACCCCTTTACCGATTTTTTGACCGAATTGGTCCAATCCGTTCCAATGAATTTCCCTGCTGGTATAGGATTCGGTTTCCACTTGTTGATAAGTGCTCCATACCAATTTGCCCGAAGCGCTATAAACCTCGATTTGTACGTCCAATACTTCGTAAGGCCGGTTGTGTGAAAACCAAAATTCGGTATAATCTACAAAAGGATTGGGGTAGTTTAGTACGCGGGTAATTTCCAATTCATTATTTTTTACCACGCGAAAAGAAATTTCACCTTCGCCGGAGTTATTATACACATCCCAAGCACGAACTTTAATGGTATGCCATCCGGGTTCGAGTCCGTATAATTTAAAACGCACTTTGCCGCTTTTGTATGTATTGGCATCGGCGGTATAATAATCATTCAGAATAAATGTATGTTCCGCCGAATCGTCGAGTATGGCTACAATATCGTGTCCCACGCCGCCTACGGTATTGATACCGTTTTCGTCAAAGAGGTTGACCAATAGGAAAGGGTTCGAATCCGTGATGCCGCCGTCGGCGAAATTATAATCGTTCATATATAAATTGACGGTGGGCGGGGTTTTGTCTTCCGGTGCTTGCGAATCGATTCCTCCGAATACATAAGTGGTATCGAGTCCTTGCTTAAGGTTTTGGTTTTGTTTGGCATAAAAACTTATTCGTCCTTTGCCATAATGGGGCGAAAGGTCTTTGGGCACGATGAATTCGAAATCGAAACGCCCGTTTTTCACATCGCTTTGTCCGCGGAAAATGACGGGACCTAGTTTTTTAAAGGTTTTAATAGGCACGGGATTATTATCATTATTCAAGGTATGTGCAATGAGGTCTTTGTCGTAAATAACCGGATAGATTTTTCCGTTGTAATCGGACAATAAATTTCCTTGCTGATCTTGAATTTCACCGCTTATGCGAATGTGTTGCAGGGCTTTAATCGTATCGTGGCTATCACCCGTGAGGTCCGTAATAACGATTTTGGGACGGGCAAAATTCAAAGGCATGGCGGCATCGCCGAGAAGGGATAATTTGTTGTTGATATATCTGTGAATTTGTTTGGCCCGCATCAATGATTCGCCCGGCGTGCGGAAAGTGCTAAAGACGGTGGATTCCATTCCAAGTAAATAATCGAATAAGCGTTGGTTCATCAACACGGCATCGCTTACCATTACTTCGCGCACGGTGGTAATCATTTGAAAACTTCCGCCATTGGGATTCAACACAAAAAGTTCGGCGCCCGAATAGAGTTTGGGATTGTCAAAACGTCCGAATTCACAAGTAAGGGTGGAAACAAAAGGTAATCTTTTTTTATTGCGCAATTCGCGAATTTCCGGCAGGTTTAATATGCGTTCATGAGCCCAACTGTATTCATTTCCGTGACCGATATAATTTAAAATCAACGTGCCTTTTTCAAAGGTGTTCAGTATGTCGCGTTTGGCTTCGGGATAGCGGTTTCCTCCCGCGGAGGTCTGCTGAATATAGGCATCCAGATAAATTTTGTTTTGATTGAAATGCGGATGGTATTTTTCCGTTTTGTCCGATACCCGGAGGGTGGTTTCCAATAGAACAATTTCGCGGGCATTGTCCGAATCATCCGAGATAAAAGTAATGGTATTGTGCCAAGCGCCGTAATTTTCGGTGTTATAATAATCAATTAATTTTTCGGTTACTTCGGTGGCCTGTTCCATGGTGGAAACGGGAATTCGCCCGATGGCCACGTCGGGAATGTTACTAAAATCCATCAATCCTTCGTTTTCGTCCATGCAGACAAAAAAATCATCGGTAACATAGGAAGATCTCAACGAAAAACTTTCCTGACTTTGAAAGGAAGGAATGATATTTATATTTTCTTCCAAGTCGGGATATTGTTTCATTTGAAAATCCCATGAAGTATCGCCGAATAAGGTAACGAATTTAAGGCGTTTGCCGGGCGAAGAGGCGTTTTGATACACATATCGCAAGTAATTACGAATGGGGGCGATGTCTTGCGTACCGTTACCGAATTCCAAATAAATTTTTTCCAATGGCGCGTAAAATGCTTTCAGCCCGCGGTCGCGATGAAATGAAACGAAAGAGCGGGCGAAGGAAGAGAATTCCTCGGGTGCGATAATGATATATTCGGGTTCGTTGAATTGGCCGTCGGAATAGAAAGTATCGTAGGACAAATCGGAATTTTCAATTTTTGATTTTTCGGGTATATCGGGTGTAAGAAAATTACCGGCTACCGTATGATAGAGTTTGAATCCGCCGGTGTCTTTAAAGGAGAAATCGGACGAACCGCTGCTGTTTTCTATTTTGGTTATGCGAAGCGGGTCGGTGATGTTCCAAACCGCTTTTAGCCCGGAAGTGGAAGTTAAATTATATTGCACCACATCCGAAGTGGTATGCTGATCGGGATGAGTGAAGGGAAAAGATTTGCCGTCCACTATTAATTTTTCATATGCCTTCAGAATAAAATAATCCAAAAATACCTTGGCTGCGGGGTAGCCGGCATCATCATATTCCAAACGTATATTGGCCGTGGGGTCGGTTAGATCGAATTGATCGGTGAGAAATGCTTTTACACCGTACGAACTGGAAGCGGGAGATAATCTGGGAAGAGATAAACTGTTGACTTCCACATCATTAATAAAAATTCTAATCCGGCTCGGCACGGGATTATCCGTAGCGGCTTTTATATGAAATTCGGCGGGTTTATCGGTAAACAAATGATCGAATTGAAATGAAAATTCTTTGACCGGTGTGCCGGAATTAAAATTCTCACTGTACCATTCTCGCCCCATTTTACCGATATTTACACTATCCAATTCGTAAAATTTTTCCGAAAGAAAATAATTGAATGTTCTACTGGCGTTTGTTGGCGGTTGATTCATTTGTTCGATTCGTTTGCCATGCCCGGGCGAAACCGTGATGTAATAATAGGCCTTATCGGTATAAATATTATTATAACTCAAATATTCTTTATTCCATTTTTGTTTGCCCACTGCATAAAACAGGATATAGTCTTCGTTATCGAAGCGGCCGTCGTTTTCTCCTTGGACTTCAATGGCAATTTCCGGCATCATCAGCGGATAACCGGGATAGTTTTTCAGAGGTAACATTCGTCCGCCCCATCCGTAAATTTTAATATTACGCGGGTCGATTTGATCGGTATTGATACCCAATTTTTGTAATAAATTCTTATCGATTTTATAAATCCCCGTTTCATTTACTTCTATCCGGTACCAATCTCCGGTGGCCAACGGACTGTGTCTCACATTTGCCGCTTGCCGTTGCATTCGGCTTTTCATGGCTCGAAAAGATACCTTAAACGATTCGAGTTTATACCATTTTCCGTTTTCAAATTTTACGGCGTTGATTTGAAAAAAAGTGCCGTGGGAATCTCTTCCCAGGTAGGGGAAAATTTGTCCTTTAAATTTATTTTCTTTCTTCAACAAAAGTTTCTCGGCCCATTCGCGGGGAAAGGGCGAATACCGGATGTCTTTAACGACCAAAGTAGTGGAATCACCTTTGACGCCCGTAAAATTGTGATTAAAATAAATTTGGTGATTATGAAACCCGAAATATTCCTCCGCAAAAAACCGTAAATCCGAAATTTGTATGTCTTCGGGCGGTGAGGCGGGAATTTTCCAATCGATTTCGAATTGCCGCTCCGTTTGAGCCGTGGCAATCGCCCACCATCCTGCCAAAAGGAGATATGTAAATAGACGTTTACGCATTTTGCTTCGGGTTATTATTAAACGGGAAGGATGTTTTTTTATTGTTCGTTGTGCATATTCGTATTTTCCAATTCCATTTTGATTAATGAAAAGACGGCATAATTCAATATATCGCGATAATTTCCTTCCACACCTTCCGAGACCAAGGTTTCGCCCCGGTTGTCTTCAATGCGTTTGATGCGTAGGAGTTTTTGTAATATCAAATCGGTCATGGAAGAGATTCGCATGTCTCGCCATGCTTCGCCATAGTCATGATTTTTTTTCAGCATCAGCTTTTTGCTAATTTCGATTTGTTTGTCATATGCCTTAAGTGCTTCGTCAATAGACATATCGGGTTCGTCCGCAGGTTCTTTTTCAGATTGAATAAGTGCAATTGCCGCATAATTGACCAAAGCGTAAAAGGCATCGGTCGGGTTTTCATCCACCATACTTTTGCCGGTATCTTGTATTTGGCGAAGACGTTTGGCTTTGATATACATTTGGTCGGTGAGGGACGGCAAGCGTAATACCCGCCAAGAACTGCCGTAATCTTGAAGCTTGGCGAGAAAAATTTTTCTTGCTCTCTCTATAATCCGGTCGTATTGTTCGGACGTTTTCATTCTTCGGTTTTATTTTTCAGGTTATCGGTCATTTTACTTAAATCGGGGATGTCCACATCTTTTATTTCGGGTGGATTTTCTTTCTTTTCCGCTTCTTGTAATAATTCTTCCAGGGTAGGTTTCGGATTGTCGTGTGCCCAATTTTTTGTGGCTTTGAAGAATGCAAATATCATCACGGCAAACCAAAGCATCAACCACCACATGCGGACCTCTTCGTCGGGTTTGGATTTTTCCCACATCATCAGCCCGCCCGCTACGAAAATCAACACGTAGTAGAAGGCCTGTATGTTTTTAGGTTTGGTATGAGTTTTTTTATCCGGCATATTCCTTGATGGCTTCGGAAATAATCGACACGCTGTCTTTTATTTGTTCTTCGGTAATGACCAAGGGCGGTGCGAACCGGATGATATTGCCGTGCGTGGGTTTGGCCAATAATCCTTTATCGGCCAATTTCAGGCAGATATTCCATGCGGTTTCACTTTCCGGACCGTCGTTAATTACCATGGCATTGAGCAATCCCTTTCCTCTTATTTGCTTGACCAATGGATGATTTCCTATGGATTGTTGCAATTCTTTGCGGAATAATTGTCCCATTTCGAAGGCGCGGTCCGCAAGTTTTTCTTTGCGCACTACTTCCAGTGCGGCAATGGCCACGGATGCAGCGATGGGATTTCCACCGAAGGTGGATCCGTGTTGTCCGGGTTTGATGACCAGCATGATATCGTCATCGGCCAAAACCGCAGAAATAGGATATACTCCTCCCGAAAGGGCCTTACCGAGAATTAATACGTCGGGTCTTACGTCGTCGTAATAAGAGGCCAAGAGTTTTCCGGTTCGTGCAATACCGGTTTGAATTTCATCGGCTATGAGCAAGCAGTTATGTTTTTCGCAAAGGGCTTTGGCTTTTTTGAGATAGCCGTCATCGGGCACATTTACACCCGCTTCGCCTTGAATAGGTTCCACCAGAAAGGCCACCGTATCGGGATTTTCGTTTAGCGCCTTTTCCAATGCCTCGATATTATTGTAAGGGATGACCGTAAAACCGGGTGTGTAAGGGCCGAATCCGCCTTTGGCTTCCGGATCGGTCGAGAAAGAAATAATCGTAGTGGTTCGGCCGTGAAAATTTCCTTCCGCTACGATAATATTGGCATGGTAAGGTTTTATTCCGCGTTTTTCGTAACCCCATTTTCGTACGAGTTTAATAGCGGTTTCGACGCCTTCGGCTCCCGTGTTCATCGGTAAAACTTTATCGTAACCGAAATATTCGGTAATATATTTTTCATATACCCCCAAACGATCGTTAAAAAATGCCCGTGAAGTCAATGCCAAACGTTCGGCTTGATCTTGAAGGGCTTTGACAATTTCGGGATGACCGTGTCCTTGATTGACTGCGGAATAAGCGGAAAGAAAATCATAATATTTTTTTCCGTTTACGTCCCACACATAGACTCCTTTTCCTTTGCTCAAAACTACGGGAAGCGGATGATAATTATGGGCGCCGTAGCGATCTTCCATCGCCATAAGTTCCTTTGCAGAATATGATGTGATTGTATGACTCATCGATTTATTGCTTTTGATATTTCGTGAGTAAAAATAGGAATTAATTATGAAATGTAGGAAGGTTTGTATTCATTTCCGTTCCAAGGAAACGATTGTAACCGCCCCGCCGAGTCCTTCTCGTAAAATCTATGTCATTTCGAAGGTCGATGCGACTCACCCTTCGGGTTTGAAAAGTGAGGAACGAACGATGCCATGTCCGCCTCAGGCGGGAAGGATCTCTTTCTTGAACTTTAACTTTAACCTTCTTTGACTATTTTGAATAAAAGAACTGTCTCCTATTTTAAGTGTAAGATTCCCACGTCGCTTTGCTCCTCTGAATGACAGATTCAAAGTAGAGTAGAGTAAATTAATTGTCCCCGATGATTCCTATAAAATCCGCAATCGTTAATCTGCAATCGTTAATCGTTAATCCCAACCGTCATGACGAGGAGCGACGGAAAGGGAATGGTCGCCGAGCTTGGGTCTCATAAGTTTGTCGAATGGTCGAGGCGATAATTGTTAGGGAAAATTCATCATAGTCAAGGAAT
Source organism: Flavobacteriales bacterium (assembly GCA_027067965.1). Taxonomy (GTDB): domain Bacteria; phylum Bacteroidota; class Bacteroidia; order Flavobacteriales; family Flavobacteriaceae; genus JAADED01. The sequence continues at coordinate 17,264 of JAMOUV010000011.1, forward strand.
CTGATTTTGCAAAGACCGGTCGCCGAGCCAGGGTCTCATGAGGTAATCGAATGGTCGAGGCGACACTTGTTCCCGGCGTTTAAGAATAGTCCTTCGATATACGATGTCATTATGAGGAGCGCTCCGGGAGGGTTATAAGAAGGGGACGGAGCGCGACGTAATAATCCCCTCGCGTTTAAGAGGAGCCGTTCAATTTGCATCCGGCCATATGGCGCCCTATATGTATATATGCTGGGCTATGCCATGACATCATAGGGCGCGTGATGGTTCATTCTCCGCGAAAAGTCACAGACCCTATACTAAAAATAGCAATATTCGCGCGGGCTCGCGGGCTAAGAATGGCCGCATCCGAAAAAATACGTTTAATTATTTTAACATATTTAAATTTTTAATTTTAGCAGAAAGGAATTAATGTTTATAAATCTTTAATAATAACGTTATGTTTGGCGAT
>JAMOUV010000012.1 GCA_027067965.1 Flavobacteriales bacterium
AAAATTCGGAATTATATCCTGTATGGCTAAGTGTTTGGACCCCTTCTGCAACCCTCAATATGTTGGGTTTAAGAAAAGTTTTACCATATTTTAAATCCGGAGACTTTACGGTACATTCTGACGGAAGAGTTATTTTTTCGGGATACGGAGTAGGGGCAGCCTTTTTACCTTCCGGTTTGACAAATTATCAATATCCCTTATATGCTTCTTCGGGATATACCTCTTTATCTCCTTATTCTCCGGTAATAATTAAATTTAAAACATTGGTGGTTAATACGGATTTGGACGACGACCATGTCCCTAATGTTATTGAAGACTTAAACGGAAATGGCAATCCGACAGATGATAATACAGATGCGGAATGGGAAGAAAAAAATCACCTTTTAGCTGTTCCTAATTATTTAGACCCCGATGACGACGGCGACGGTCTTCCCACCAAAGACGAGGACACCAACGGAAACGGCGACCCTACCGACGACGATGACGACGGTGACGGTATTCCCAATTATCTTGATCGCGACACGCATTAAATCTTTATAAAATGAATAAAGCATTATATATCGCCACTATCGAACCCAATAGTGGTAAATCTTTGGTGAGCATCGGTTTGATGAACGAACTGAAATCCCTTTCGGGAAAAATAGGTTATTTCCGTCCCATTATCGACGGTGGGAAAAAAAAGGATAATCATATTCACCTGATGCTGGAATATTTTAAAATCAAACAATCTTATGACGAATCCTATGGATTGACGCGGGCAGAAATAGTCAAGTTGTTGAACGAAAACAAAGAAGATAAAATTCTGGACAAAATTATTCGCAAGTATAAGAAGTTGGAAAAAAAATTCGACTTTATTATTATCGAAGGCAGTGATTTTAGCGGTGAAGGCTCTATTGTGGAATTTGAAATGAATATTAAAATAGCATCGAACCTTTCCATTCCCGCTATTATTATCGGAAGTGGAAAAGGCAAAACCATGGATGAATTCATCGGTAGCATGAAATTGGCTTATGACGGTTTTCGTGAAAAAGAAGTTGAAGTAATTGCGTTGATTGCCAACAAGATATTACCAAAAAACCTTAAGGCGGTAGTAAGTAATTTAAAGAAAGCCGTTAATAATGAAATCTATGTAACTGCCATTCCGCGAGATGAGCATTTGGCTAATCCGGGAATTTACGATATCCTGCGGGCATTTGATGCAAAAATTCTTTTCGGAGAAAACAATTTGGGACGCCATATCAAACATGTGGCGGTGGGTGCCATGCAAATGCGTCATTTTTTACGTTTCCTAAAAAAACAAACCCTGGTAATTACACCCGGCGACCGTGCGGACATTATCCTTTCGGCGCTACAAGCGGACAAATCTTATCATTATCCCGACGTTTCGGGCATTGTACTTTCCGGCGGATTGATTCCCGATAAGTCCATTTTAAAGCTTATCGAAGGTACCAATAATAACGTTCCTGTAATCAGTGTTAAACCGCAAACCTATGAAGTAGCTACCCGCATTCAATCCATGCCGGTACTCATCGACCCGAAGGATACGAAAAAAATATTGTTATCAATTAGGCTTTTTCGTAGATATGTGGACGTTAA
>JAMOUV010000013.1 GCA_027067965.1 Flavobacteriales bacterium
CTCGCGGGCTAAGAATGGCCGCATCCGAAAAAATACGTTTAATTATTTTAACATATTTAAATTTTTAATTTTAGCAGAAAGGAATTAATGTTTATAAATCTTTAATAATAACGTTATGTTTGGCGATAGTGATACCACAAATTCAATGAAACGCTCATTTTGTTGAACATATTTCATTAGAAATCGAGAAAAAGATTAACAAAACCTTAACTAATCATTGCTTGACTTGTATTGTTTTTCATTATTTCTTTGTATAGATTTAACTCTTTACGAAAAGGGCGCCCTTTTCAAAGATTTAAATCTACGGCTTGGCCAAGCCCGTATAAGTGCCGTTGCAATAAAACGGAATATTGTACCGCTTATGCCATAGCGGATAGGTATGTTATGCTCCCCGGAGCAGTAAAAAATAATTAAAAACCGCCCGGAGAGGCGGGATATTAAATATCGAAAAATTTTGTTTAACTTTAAAAGTTTTAGTTATGAAAAAATTAGTTTTGTTCTTTTTAATAACGTTTCTTCTTTTTTCTTGTTCAAAATTTGAAAAGACTAAATTTGAGCAACCATCTTTGAAGGAATCGGATAAAACCCATGTATTATTAAATGAATATCCTATTTCTTTAAATCATAGAATTAAGGATGATAATTTTTTAAAAACATATTTTCCTGAAGGATATTATTATAAAGAAAGTGTAGATTTTTGGGCTGAAGGAAAAAATATGCGAATTGTTAAAATTATTTCAAAAAAGAAAATAAATTTAGTTGGGTACCTTATTAAAGATTTAAATAAGAATCTAAATTTATATTTTGTAGGATTTAATAGAAGTAATAATATGCTTGACTTGAAGGACTTTACTACACCTTTAAATAACAAAAAATTGAAATGGGAAAAAGATGAATCATTTAATCCTATTCAATGGGCCAAAAATCTTCAAAATACTGCTTTTCGAATTAAACCGAAATTTTGGGGGTTATCTTGCAGTGACAATATTATTCAATACCCAGACGGTTATTGTGAAGCGTGGTGTTGTTATTATGTTTTATATGTTAAAATTGGATGTGGATATAGTCCTGTTGATTGTCCTTAAAATATCTTGATATGAAAAAAAGGAAAATTTTTTTTGTAAGTAGTATATTTTGGATTTTTGTCCTTTATGCGCAAGAATCACCCGATTCCGTCAAAGAAGAACAATTGGAAGTAGTTTATCTTACTTTATCTAAAAATCTTAAGGAGGAAATTAAATTTCCTCCTTCTTCCTCTTATATGAAAACTTGGATTTTATGGCCGGGACAAGAAATCATAGGAATTATTTATCCGAGTAGTTCTTTAGAAAATAAGAAATTAACACATGTTTCTTTTAAATTTGTACCGGAAAAGTATTTAAATCATAGGACCCGATCTATTGAAAATGAACAACAGTCCTATTTCCCATTTTTAGTGATACATATTTATAAAAAACAAGATGAAACTTTAGATGAAATATGGAAAAGCGACACTCTTGTAATTAACACTCATAAAAAAGATATAATTAGTCTTTCTTTAAAAAAAGATACTATTTATTTTTATCCCGATGGTTTGGCATTTGGAATTGAAGTAATTGATAAAAATAAAAAAGATTCAAAAACAAAACATTCAAAAAATGCTTATATACGTATAGGACTTTCCAAAAAAACTCCTTCATTATATACTGAAAAAACTTTTTTAAGGTTATTTAAAAAAGATTTTATTCATCCTATAGAACAATATTTTCCTCCTGAATTTAAAAAAAAGAAGAGAAACTTAGCCATTGCTTTTTCTTATGAGTAAGATCGAAAAATTTTGTTTAATTTTAAAAATTGAACGTCATGAGAAAATTTTTGATTATTTCATTTTTCTAGGGTCTTTCATTTAAATTTTTAAATCAGGGCTATTTACGTTGATTTATTAAATATGTTACTTACAGTTATGAGAGGAATGTTACTTTTTTTAATCATTATTATTTTGAATTTCTCCTGCTCATTTAAAATACATTACCAACCGGGGAGTTATCATTTAGAGCAATTAAAGCAAAAAGCCGAACAACTGAAATTGCCGGAGAAAGATGTATTTTATATTGATCCAGGGCTATTTGCTTCGCAAAAGCGGATTTATGGTAAAGTTCCCGTAAGATTTCAGGGAATGTTACTAGTTAATGCATCGGGACAGTTTTTGCAAATAGGAGACGATTCTTGTGCAACGGGCTTACTTTACGATGCGAAATATTTTTCCGGTTTGCCATTGGATACGGTTACGGATAAAAGAATAATTTCTTATTACAAAGGATTGGACGAGCGTATTAAACAAAAACCCTATACTTTTTTAATCTTTTGGTTAAAGGGAGTCCCTTCATTTTCTTTTAAACAACAGAAAAAGACAATTAATTTATATTTAAATAAATGCGGGGATAGTTGTCAGGTGCTTTATTTGAATTCCAATATTTATAAAGAAGTATTAGATAATGTTAATTCAATGAATGCCCACTAAATTTTTAAAAGGAAAATAATGGAGATGAAAATGAGGAACGAACGATGCCGTGTCCGCCTCAGGCGGGAAGGATCTCTTTATTGGACTTTAACTTTCACTTTCACTTTAACTATAGCACCTTAGCCATTGGTCGTTTTCCGCCTTCGGTGGACTTCGGTGGAATGAAATCAATATAAGGTGTTATGACTACGAAAGGGATTATTAATAATGAAAACTAATTTTAGTATGATGAGGATAATTATGAATCTAAGGAAATTAACCTAAAAGATAAGAAATAGCATATTGGTTTATAAATAGATCATGTATTCTGTAATTTAGAATGAACTTGAGGAATAGGAATATCAATAAGTTTTGGTAAATTGTTGGGAGACACTCCTAATTAAAAGATTTTAGCATATGAACCGGAAAATCATTTACATTCTTATTATCCTCTATGAAATGCAATTGATTTATTTCTTTATACGTAATAAGATAAATTTATCTTTTTTTCTTTCCATGACGGTAGTGATGGTACTTTTAATCATTGCCATAAAATTAAGTAAAAAGGAACATAATGAATAAAAAAATAGTATGATTTTTAGAATATTAGCCGAGTTGCAAGGGGCGGTTTTGAATTGAAAGAATAAAAAATCAGTTTGTTAAAATTGATTTTCATTTCGTAAATTATCATACAACAGATGGCGATAAACCGGCAGCGGTATGATTTTTGCACCAAAGATATAACCGGATAAGCCGTTATAATATTAAAAATTAAGATTAATTACGATTTATGATAAAGCAAATTGTTGCGTGGATTCTAACTTATTACGATACTGTCTTTATTTAGTCGCTAATATACTTTAAAAATAAAAATTAAAAAATCCCCCGTTTTGTCATTTTGAAAATATGTCAATTATAAAATAATGAAAAACAAATTTCTATTATTAATTGTTTTTATCTTAAGTTTTTCGGGCTTATATGCCCAATATTATCAAGTGGAATATGCTTTTGAATTACTGCCGGTGCCCGGATTGAAAGTTACCGAAGAAGAAAAGGCCAAAATGCAACAAGTTAAAGGTATTGTAGATGATTTGGGTGCATATTTATCCCAACACCGGTATATTCTTACATTTACGCCGGACGAAAGTTATTATCACGTAGATGCGATGGAAATGCCCGATGATGTGGATAATCCGCCCATTTACCGAATTTCCATGCATGGAGCCATCAGGTATGGAGATTTTTATCAAAATGCCCGTACTCGTCAGGTATTAAACAGTACGGAAATGTCCGGAACTTTATATCTTCTGACGGATTCTTTGCAAAATAATTGGCAAATTACCGGTGAAACCAAAAAAATTGCGGGATACAATTGTATCAAAGCCATCGAAAAATGCGATAAATGTAAATATCCGGTGGAAGCGTGGTTTACACCACAAATTCCCGTTCCCTTCGGACCTGCGGGTTTCGGCGGTTTGCCGGGATTAATTCTCGAAGTCAAAAAATACAGGCAACTTTTAAGTGCGAAGAAGATTAAACAATTAAAAAACAAACCGGAGATTATAAAGCCGCAAAAAGGCGAGCGAATGACAACCAATGAGTATAAAGAAATGCTTTGGCGTAGGCGAATGGAAATGCGGCGCCGTCATAAGGCAAAATGAAAAAAAGAATAACATATTTCTCAGTCATTTTTTTCGGTTTATTGCCCGTTATCCTTTCAGGTCAAAAATTACATGTGCATGGCAAAGTTACCGATACAACCGGCGAAGTCTTGCCCTTTGCCAATTTTATGGTGCTTGAACGGAGTCGCGATAGCACATCGGCATTTTATATAGGAAACGAACATGGTTCCTACGGTTTTTATCTCAAAGCCGGCAAATCCTATCAAGTCAAGGTATATTATCTCGGCTATAAAACCATGTCGTTCGATATTGACAGCAATCAAGTGGATGTAGAGAAAAATGTGGTCATGATACCGGATTACGAATCTTTGGATGCGGTGGAATTATTGGTGCGTATGCCCGTTCGTATAAAGGAAGATAGTGTCATTTATGTAGCGGATAGTTTTAGGAGCGGAAGGGAATGGAAACTAAAGGATTTGGTCAAAAAACTTCCGGGCATGGAAATTACGAAAGAAGGTAATATTCGTGTCATGGGAAAAACGGTTTCCAAAGTATTGGTGGAAGACAAACCCTTTTTTGGAGGCAATCCCCGAATGGCTTTGGAAAATATTCCGGCCGATGCCGTAGATCAAATTGAGGCCGTGGATGATTATACGGATATCGGATTTATGCGGCAAGTTAATGATGAAAACAAGTTAATCCTTAATATCAAATTGAAAAAAGGAAAAGAACGTTTCTTTTTCGGTGATATCACTGCGGCTGCGGGAACACGGAATAAATATTTGCTTAATCCTCATATTTATCATTATGCTCCCCATTCTCAAACCGGTTTTATAGGTTATGCCGGTAATACCGATAATAATCCGGTTACCATGAAGGAAATCATGACTCTTCAAAACGGAATGAATAATTTTCGAGCCGGTGAGGTGGTTAAGACATTCCGCTTATTTTCACCGTTATTTGAAGGTGATTTTTATAAAAAAAAGGATAGAATGGCCACCCTGCAATGGCATCAAGACAAAGGAAAAAATACGTTAAGCATACTCGGACTTGCTTTTCGGCAAAATGCCGCCAATTATTCCCGGCAATTTTTACTCAGGCAAAGTACCGGTTATACCGAAAAAACAGATCAAAGCGGAGAGAAAACCGTACAAGCGGGTGTGATAAAAATAGATTGGCGCCATAAATCTAATGTATGGAATTATGTAGATATTCATCACACGACCAGTTTCAACCGGCAGGATTCCAATCAAAAAACGGACGGGTTAACGGATCAAGATAATTTTTCTATGAGCGAGGAAATAAATAAAAAACATTTCCTTTCGGAAACCGAAGGAGTTTGGTATAAAAAAATGAACCGGCATTGGATTTTTAGACTAAATATTCGCCATGCATATACCACCGAAGAAAAACAAGATAATTTTTTAAGTTCTTATCCGATTTTTAACGACATTATCCATTGGGCGAACATGGAAAAATTTCCGGTAAAAGATAGTAGCATTTTAAAAATAAACGAACTCAATAGTGTGGTAAAGTTATATTATTTGATGACTAATCGGTTTCATATTTATTTTACGGGTGGTTTTTCGAATGAAAGGAACGAATATTTATCAGCCGCATGGAATCGCATTTCGGATACCTTGTCATGGAATTCTTTAAAAAACGAAGGATTTGATGAACATCTCAGCGGGCACATACGAGACTATTCGAGTTCCATTCAACTGAAATACACAACTCGTCGTTTTCTTGTGCGGGGTGGATGGAAATGGTACCGGTGGAAAAGTCCGTTTCGGAGCCGTGATATGTTTTATCCTTTCTTTTATTTGCGAAAAAGATTCGGTAAATCCAGAACTTTTATTATGCAATTCGACGGCAAGCCGGGGCAAATAGATTTCCCGGATTTAGGGTCGCATTTTTATATTACCGGTATAAGAATGATAAAAAAAGGAAATCCCGACTTAACCCCCGATTTAACTTATCGTTTCGGTATAAATTTCAGGGACTTTAGTATTTCCAAGAAGTATTCTTTCTTTGCAGGATTATCTTATAGTTACGTGGCTCGTCCCCTCTCATCTCGAATAGTTTATTTAGGGCCTTCGGCTGTTCGGGAAATGTTTGTCAATACCCGTCCTTCAAAGGATTTTCGCTATTATGCTTCGATAAAATATTTTTTCAAGGATTTTTATGTGCAATTGCAATATAATCGTTTTGAAACCTATTTTTTTAAGCAATTCAACCGGAATGAAATGCCTATCGGTCGATATACCGGAAAATTTTATTTCAAAACCGGTCTTTTGGGATGGGAACGTTTGGATTGGAATATGGAATTCGTATGGCAACATATTCGTCAACAAACCGGATCGTCGGAATATATTTCTTACGGCTATGAATTTAACACGGACTTGTCTTATTCCGTAGCAAGTGGATTTGATTTACATGCGGAATATTTTCATAAGCGCCTCAATCAATTGAATGCATTATACGGGGCACAGGTGAGATTTTCCTATAAAGATAAGACGGATAAATGGCGGCTTTATTTGAGCGGTTATAATCTTTTTGGTAATCCCGACCGCTATTTTCGCTTTGAAAACGATACTTATTATGAAAGTGAAATCCGCCGAATGCCTTCTTTTTGGCTAATCGGATTTGTTAGACGCATTTAATTTAAGAAACTTTAATTATCCTTTTGCTCTATAAAATCTAAAATCTACAATCGTTAATCTACAATCGTTAATCGTTAATCCCTTCTGTCATCCCCCCGTAGGTCGATACGACTCCTATGGAGGGTCTCGATACGAGTCCGTGACCTGCGGACGAAGGTCGATACGACTCACCCTTCGGGTTTGACAAGCGCAGCGACGCCGTGTCCGCCTCAGGCGGGAGAAATCTCTTTTCCGGACTTTAACCTTGACCTTGACTTTGACTATTTTAAATCTGCAATCTGAAATCTGCAATCTGCAATCGTTAATCGTTAATACGAACTGTCCTCCTTTCAAAGGATTGCTAAATTTTCAATATCTTTAGCGTTAAATTTTCGGAAATATGGAAACGCAGCAAAAAAATTCTTTCTTTGATCGTGAAGTTTTGGGGCATCCCGTCGGGCTTTTTGTATTGTTTTTTACCGAGATGTGGGAGCGGTTCAGTTATTACGGGATGCGTGCCTTGCTGATATTGTTTCTAATTGCCGAAATCAACAAAGGCGGATGGGGATGGGAAAGAAAAGAGGCATATGCACTCTACGGTTGGTATGTCATGTTGGTTTATTTTTTGCCCATGCTGGGTGGTTGGTTGGCCGATAATAAATGGGGTCATGTCAAAACGGTTTTGGTGGGCGCTTCGATTATTACCGCCGGTCATGCCGCCTTGGCCTTGTCGGACTTGAATGTAGGATTCGATTTAAAATTTGTGTTCTACATCGGATTATTATTATTGGTTATCGGCACCGGATTATTCAAGCCCAATATGTCGAGTATTGTAGGAAAAATGTATCCGCCCCATAGCCCCAAGAAAGACGGGGCATATACCATTTTTTACATGGGTGTCAATGCGGGGGCTTTTATCGGCACCCTGTTGGTGGGATGGATAGGCGAAAATTTCGGTTGGAAATTCGGATTCGGGCTTGCGGGAATTTTTATGTTGTTCGGTTTACTTCAATTTTATTTTGCCCGTGATATTTTCGGAGAAGAAGCCAATAAGCCCCAGCCCAAAAAAGTGGATTTGCCGCCGGAAGAATTGAAAAAAATCGTGCCTTTTACTTCCACGGATAAGATTTTGGCCTTTACGGGCGTTGTTTTGGCTTTGATATGGGTTGTTCACGGTTTGTATGAAGTCATTAGCAGGGGGCATTATTTTTTGCCGAAAGATATTTATTCCATCAAATTCGGTTCCGAAATTTTCAGTGTGGATGCCTCTACGGCCATGTTTCTTACCTCGATTGTCATTTTTATTTTCTTGGGTCTCTCGCGATTGCAACGATTCGACCCGATTGAACGCGACCGCTTGTCCGTTATTTTTATCATTGCTTTTTTTGTAATTGCCTTTTGGGCCAGTTTTGAACAAGCCGGTACCACGATGAACGTTTTTGCGCGGGATTATACCCAAAGAACGCTATCGGAGAATTGGGCCCTGTTTTATAAAATCATCGATACCTTGATTTCCCTGATTCCGATGTTAGTTTTGACTTATGTGATATTCCAATTGGCCAAGAGAATTTGGGATCGTTATCCGCTGACCATTTTATTTACAAGTATTAGTTTTTTGATTATATGGATTTTGGTTATTTTTAGAGTCAATGACAAGATAAACAGCACCACTCCCGTAGTGGATACCACTTGGTTTCAGATTTTAAATCCGGTTTTTATTATCAGTTTGGCGCCGCTATATTCCATGTTTTGGAAGCGGTTTAATTTGCCTGCGGCATGGAAATTTTTCATCGGGTTCTTATTCTTGGGTAGCGGTTTTGGTGCTCTTGCATGGGGTGCTTCTTCCATTCCGCCCGGCGCCCAAACGGCTTCGGTTAGTATGATGTGGTTGGTCATCGCTTATTTGTTACATACCATGGGCGAATTGGCTATTTCTCCTGTAGGTTTGTCATATGTAAGTAAATTGGCGCCGCTGCGTATGACCGGTTTCATTTTCGGCATTTGGTATATTTTTACCGGCTTGGCCAATAAACTTTCCGGGCTTATGGCCGAAGCATCGGTAGGCATTGCCGATAAATACGGAATCTCGGCTTTCTTTTTGATTTTTACCATAATTCCTTGGGTAGCCGGTCTATTGATTTTATCGCTTAACGGCTATTTAAAAAAGAAAATGCACGGCGTGGAATAAAATTATTTCGGGTGCATAATAAATTCGTCAAGATATTCTTTTAGGAACCTAAAAGCTAATCGGAATCGTAATTCCGGATAAACTCTCTGCTATCAAATAAAGGGATAATACCGAAAGGGCCGTGCTAATCAAACCGCCTATCGCACATCCCCATAGAATTTTTTTCTTTTTCTCCTTGTCATTTCTGGATAATGTGATGATGATCACCGCTATCCACCCGACGACCACCACACAACCCAAGAAAAATCCTATCCAAAAATATTTTTTTCCTACTTCTTCGGTGGATGTGAATAATGAAGAAAAATTTTCAGCATGAAAATTAGCCAATACGGGATTTTCCATTCCTTTACGGATATTATATTCTCCCGTAGAAATCCAATGATCCAATACATCGGCTTGGAGAAAGGCGGTTTTGACATGTGTCTTATCATAAGAGAACAATTCGGCGTATTTGGCCGAAATATAACCGCCCGGCAGGATTAATAAGATGATAAATAAAACCCACTTTTTCATAAAATAATTTTAAAGATGTGAAAATTATTTCTATTTCAAATTTAGAAAAAAATTTTTTTAGACAAGATGTTATTCGTATTAATCTTTCAATTATTTTTTAAATTTGTATAAGAAGCCGGTCCGATTCCAAGGAGAAACCGCCTTTTACGGAAAAATACCGGCAAGTTGGTCTTACAGAATAAATTAAAATAATTCTAATTGAAAAATGGATTAAGAAAATATATCACTCCTTTTCTTTGGATTTTACTTGTCATCGGTAATTTATACAAATTGATTTTGATTAATGCCGGTTTCCTAACCGAGCCCGACGAATACCGGTATATGTGGTCATGGCAATTGTTAAAAAAATTACATGATGGAGAATTTTTACCGGCCCTACAATCGGTTTTTTCGGCAGATGCCCGCCCCGGAGCTGTTTTGATACATACTATTCCCGCCGTTTTGCAATTTCCGTTTGCAGAAATAATGGGATACGAAATTTTCGAAACCCGGAGTTTTGCGGTTGTTTTTGTTTATAATTTAGTCATTCATATTTTGGTTTTATGGGTGTTTTACAAGATTTTACTTTTGATTTTCTATGACAAAAATTCGGCATTATTCGGGGTGTTGATTTTTAGCGTGTCGGTCAATCATTATGCTTATTTGCGCCATATTTATCCATATAACGAATCCTTATTAATTTTTTTGTTTTTGATATACCGTTTTACGGATAGGTTGTTGAACAGAAAGAAAATCCGTCCGGCGGATGCCTTTATTTGGGGTGCATTGGCTTTTGCGGGTATTCTTATTTATCCGGCGTATTATCTTAGTTTTATTGGTGTTTATTTATTTTTTTTATGGATGATTTATCGCCGAAAAAAATTATCCAATGATTTTCTGAAAATTAATTTTGCTTACTTTTCCGGTGCGGTCACGGTTTTATTTTTAACCGAAATCATTTCCGGAATTGCCGGTATCTCCTATATAGATCATGCATTGAAACTTTCCGGTACGGTTTCGCAAGGCAGTTATAAAGAATCTTTCTCTTTTGCGATTAAATATTTATTTGAAGTGGAAAAATTTACCGGACTCTTACTCATAACCGGCATGCTGTTTTTCGTGATTATTATGTTTATAAAAAAACGGCCTGCTACTCCCCGGGATGAAATTATAAAATTTTTATCTGTCTCGTTTTTCATCGCTTATCTTATTCATGCGGTCTTGGGATATTTCTTTTCCGTTATGACCATGTACGGACGCATTTTGCACCAATTTATTTGGGTGATTATCCTTGTGAGTATATATGCCCTCCGGCAAGTAGAAAAAGAAAAACGCATCTATTTGATATATTTTTTTAGCGTGTTGATTTTTGTTCAATTTCTGTGGCAAATTCATCACTATACCCGATTCAGCTATCCGAAAGATGTTTATTGGAAATATTTAAAAAGTTATCCCGCTTCCCGTATCATTGAAATTTCGGAATATGAAAAAGCAGGTTCCAATATACCTCCCCTTGAAGTTAATCTTTATACGAATTATGATATACGCGATACCGTTATTCTTGTCAACGGTTTTTATTTTTACCCGTTCGATGATTCTTCCAAATGGCATTCTTATACACCGCCGCCCGGCTATGAACTTATATTCAAAAATTTACATTTTATTAATTTTAAAGCATATCAATATGAAGGATATGCCATTGAAGAGCGCCGGCTTATCGATAGTATTCGTCCCGTAATAAGAATGTATAAAAAGAAATAATAAAATATGTTTCTCATAAATTAAAAATTCGATTTTTTCAAATTATTAGGTGCTTGAATATATTCTGATATGAATCGGATCGTTTTATGCATGTTTTTTTTGAATAGTATGCTTGGAAGCGAAATTAAAGATAAATATAACACACAATTTAGTTTTGCATGTCCATATCTTATTCTTTTCAATCACAAAAGTTTTCGCATGCTCAGTCACGCATAAACATTTTGTGCGTAATAAAAGTCAAAATATTACGCGCAAAGGATTTTGTGTGTATTCCATTACGCATAAAATGCCTGAACACCAATCCCCGAAAATTCCGTATCTTTAAAAGCCAACTTTTCGGAAAAAGAACGTATGAAAAAACAAGACCTGAAATTCAATCAAAACGAAGATTATCATAAACTCCTGGTAGCGGATTTGCGAAAAAAATTGGCCGAAGTGGCCCTCGGCGGTGGAAAAAAGCGCATCGAACGCGAAAACGCCAAAGGCAAAATGACCGCACGGGAACGGATCGATTATTTGTTGGACAAGGACAAACCGCAAACCGAAATCGGCGCATTGGCCGGCTACGGCATGTATGAAGAACACGGCGGTTGTCCGTCGGGCGGCGTGGTGGTGAAGTTGGGTTATATCCACGGCCGCAAGGTTATCGTGGTGGCCAATGACGCCACGGTCAAAGCGGGCGCTTGGTTTCCCATCACCGGCAAGAAAAACTTGCGCGCCCAGGAAATCGCCATGGAAAACCGCATCCCGATTATCTACTTGGTGGACAGTGCGGGCGTGTATTTGCCCATGCAAGACGAAATTTTTCCCGACAAGGAACATTTCGGGCGGATTTTCCGTAACAATGCCGTTATGAGCAAAATGGGCATCGTCCAAATTGCCGCCATTATGGGCAGTTGCGTAGCCGGTGGCGCTTACCTTCCCATCATGAGCGACGAAAGTCTGATTGTGGATAAAACGGGAAGCATTTTTTTGGCAGGCAGTTATTTGGTTAAATCGGCCATCGGAGAAGACGTGGACAACGAAACCCTGGGCGGCGCCACCACCCAAACGGCCGTTTCGGGTGTGGTGGACCATAAAGTGCCGAATGACAAAGCCGCTTTGGACAAAATCCGCAGTATCGTTTCCAAAATGGGCGAACGGCCCAAAGCCGGCTTTAATCGCACCGAACCGCGCAAACCCGAAGCCGATCCCGAGGAAATCTACGGCATCCTTCCCAAAAGCCGCACGGAACCTTACGATATGTATGAAATCATCAAGCGCTTGGTGGACGAAGGCAGCTTCGACGAATACAAAGCCGACTACGGCAAAACCATCATCACCGGATACGCCCGCATCGACGGCTGGGCGGTGGCCATTGTGGCCAATCAACGGAAAATCGTCAAAAATGCCAAAGGCGAAATGCAAATCGGCGGAGTGATTTACAGCGACAGTGCCGACAAAGCCGCCCGCTTTATCATGACCGCCAACCAAAAACGTATTCCTTTGGTATTCTTGCAAGACGTAACCGGCTTTATGGTGGGCAGTCGCGCCGAACACGGCGGCATCATCAAGGACGGCGCCAAAATGGTGGCGGCGGTGAGCAATTCGGTTGTACCCAAATTTACGGTGGTCATAGGCAACAGCTACGGCGCCGGCAATTATGCCATGTGCGGGCGCGCTTACGACCCGCGCTTGATGGTGGCCTGGCCTTCGGCCGAAATCGCCGTAATGAGCGGGGCATCGGCATCCAAGGTTTTATTGCAAATCGAAGAAGCCCGGCTCAAAAAACAAGGCAAAACCATCGACCCGGAAACCAAAAAGAAACTCTTGGAAGAAATCCAACGCAAATACGACGAACAAATATCGCCCTACTACGCCGCGGCGCGCCTATGGGTGGATGCCGTGATTAACCCTTTGGAAACGCGACAATGGATTTCGGAAGGTATTCAAATGGCGAACCATAGACCTATTGAGGAAGAATTTAATCCTGGGGTGATTCAGACGTGATTTATTCGGTGAATAACTAAAAACTAAAAACGAAGAACTAAAACCTAAGAATGAACGATGTCATTTCGAGGGAAGTGAGGGACGAACGATGCCGTGTCCGCCTCAGGCGGGAGGAATCTCTAAAAAAAACCATGACTTTAACCTTAACATTAAGTATATTAAGTCATTAGCTTTTAGCCGTTAGCCGTTGGCTTTTAGCGGTTTAGTGAGGGAATTAAAGAGTTAAAGAGTGAAAGAGTGATTTAGTGGATTAGTGAGTTAGTGAATAACTAAAAACGAAGAACTGAGAATGGACAGTGTCATTCTCCCCCCGTAGGGGTCCCGTGGACGAGGGTCGATACGACTCACCCTTCGGGTTTGAGAAATGAGGAACGAACGACGCCGTGTCCGCCTCAGGCGGGAGGAATCTCGATTTATTCCCATGGAAATATAGATTTCTCCTCCCCGTGGTCATCGAAATGACAAAACTGTGTCATTCTTTGTGAGAGTCCGTGACCGAGGGTGAAACGACTTATCTTCGGTTTGAGAATTTTCGATAGCCATCTGAACGGGGAGGTCTCTTAATTTTAATATTTATCGAAATTTGTAAATCACCACTATAAAATATACCCTACTATAATAAAATTCTTTTTATTGCCCTTCCATCATAAACCAAAATCGCAATTTTACCGGTAAATTTTGCGAATACGTTCGCAAAAACTTATAAGATTTTGCGGTTTTATGACAGACCGGGAAGTATGAACTCATGGAAATTATCCTTGTGAATCACTTTGGCTTCTTCAACTGGATAATTCTCCAAAAATGCTTTCGGAATTTTTTTCTTTTTCCGGGGATTCCAAGTGAATTCATAAGCATATAATTTCCCGTTTCGTTTTTCCACATAATCGATTTCTTGCCCGCTGTGAGTACGCCAAAAATAACGGTTAACGGAGATTTTATGGTACTCCGTATATTTAATTCGTTCGGTGATCAAGAAATTTTCCCAAAGCATGCCGGTGTCTCCCCGTAGATTCAAAAAATTGAAATTATTGATCAATGCATTTCGTATGCCGTTATCATAAAAATAAATTTTCCTGGAACGCTTAATTTCATTACGCAAATTCCTGCTGAAGGGCATCAGACGGTATATGACAAAACTTTTTTCGAGCAAGTCGATGTAATTTTCTACGGTTTCATTATCCAAACCCGCTGTTTCTCCCAATTCATGATAGGAAACTTGCTGGCCGGTTTGCAAAGCCAATGCTTGCATCAAGCGAACCAATTTGTCGGGTTTGCGAATTTTGTTTAAACTCAGAATGTCTTTAAAAAGATAGCTTCCGCTGAGTTCTTTCAAAAAAAGGCGGGCGTCTTCTTCCGGGGCCGTAACTATACCCGGATAATAGCCGTAAATCATGCGTTGCTCCAGGCGCCGGTTTTCTTCGAACAACCCGTGATAATTCATCATTTCTTCAAAAGCCAAAGGATAAAGCGTGTAAACCAATTTTCGACCCGTGAGGGGTTCGGTAACGGCACCCGATAAATCCAAGGCGCTTGATCCGCTAACCAAAAGTCTGATGTCGGGAAGATGATCGAAAATGATTTTCAATTTCAATCCGATATCCGGTATGTTTTGCGCTTCATCTATCACCACAACGGTTCCGGTTCCGAATACCGCCCGGAACCTTGCCGAAGAAGCCCGGTCGAAAAGTTCCCGCACTTCCGGCTCGTCTCCGTCAAACCAAAGCACATTTTCCTTGCCTTCCACCACCCGTTTCAACAAAGTGGTTTTTCCCGTTTGTCGTGCTCCGTAAATGATCAAAACCTTATTTATGGGGGCATCCAGACGTTTTTTCAATTCGGGTTCCAATAGACGAGGTATATACATAAACTACTTTTCCGCAAAAATAATAAAAATTTTGCGAATACGTTCGCAAAAACTTATAAGATTTTGCGGTTTGGGTGAGGTTTTTTATGAGGGCGTGTATAAAAGCTCATTAAAAATCAATTTATTTTTATTTGTAAATTATTCTTCAAACAGAAAAGGTCGGGAAATTGCTATCTAAGAATGAGGCGTATGATTGGTCTCATCCTGCAAATATCAAAGCAATTCTTATTTTAGAAAAAGTATTAAAAATCCCCTAGTGTTTCGGGTAATTGTGCCAAGGCGCGTGCCAATTGTTCATCATTGAGCGGTTTGCCGTGCCAACGGTAATCATCTTCCATGAAATCCACACCGTAACCCATTTTGGTATGGAGCAATACGGCTACGGGTTTACCTTGTCCGGTGAGGGATTTGGCCCGGCGCATTCCTTTAATCACTTCATCCAAATCATTGCCTTGTTTAATTTCGGTTACAATCCAGTTAAATGCTTCGAATTTGGCTTTCAAATCGCCGAGACTTAACACATCGTCCACACGTCCGTCGATTTGGGCGTTATTATAATCAACGGTTGAGACCAAATTGTCCACCCCTTTGGCTCCGGCATAAAGGACGGCTTCCCAGATTTGTCCTTCCTGCATTTCGCCGTCACCATGAAGAGAATAAACCAAATGCGGGTCTTGATTTAATTTTTTTCCTTGCGCGGCACCCAAGGCCACCGACATGCCTTGTCCGAGTGAGCCCGAAGCAATTCGGATGCCCGGCAATCCGTCGTGAACCGAAGGATGTCCTTGAAGGCGGGTTCCCAACTTCCTGAAAGTACGCAGTTCTTCGACCGGAAAATATCCGCGTCTAGCCAAGACGGAATAATAAACCGGGGTGATATGACCGTTCGAAAGAATAAACAAATCTTCGCCCGTGGAAATTTCGGGATTAAAATTATCAGGGTCGATATCCAATATATCGAAAAACATGGCTACAAAATATTCTACCGTTCCCAATGAACCACCCGGGTGTCCCGATTGGGCCAGATGAACCATTCTTACAATATCGCGTCGAATTTGAGGGGGAAGTAAATGTATGTCGGTCATAAGTCGGTGATTTGATGGAAGCAAAGATAAGGATTTTAAAATGTTTTCATGCGGTAATATGGAAAAATTCGGGGGATACCGGGATGAAACGAAAAAACGGGGATTAATTTAGGAGTACGATACCGGGGAACATAATCCGAAATGCGTTCTATCCGGCCGGCATTTTTATTCATAAACCGGGTGATATATCGATTGAATTTTAAAAATTTATTGAAATCGGCTTTTTGGGTGAAATAGCTGCTTTCCGTGATAAACTCGTCCACCGGTAAAATTTCAAAATTATTTTTGCCGTATTCTGCATATTTATAAACCCATACCGGAATATAACCGGCCCGGATTATTTTTGTTTTTCCGTTTTCTTTAGTCATATCCATTTGAAAAATAAACGCCCCGTCGCGAGGAAAATTCCGCTGATTGGAAATAAAATTTCCCAAAGAATAAACCGTGAGTTTCCCTTTCTCAAACTTAATGGGTTGAATGACATGCGGATGCGATCCGATGATAATACGAATTCCTTGCTCATGGAGGAATTTTTCAATTTCTTTTTGTTTTTCCGAAGGAAAGGCACGATACTGTTCTCCCCAGTGTAAGAAAACGATAATTTCATCGGGATGCTGCGATTTGGCCGTTGCAATATCTTGTTTTATTTGTGCTTTATCAATCAAATTGACGTAAGTACCCGAAGGCACGGGCAAGCCGTTTGTTCCGTAGGTATAATTCAGCAAGATAATTTTGATTCCTTTTTTCTGCAAAATAAGGAAGGGATTTTCTTCTTTGCATGCAGCGGATGCATAAGTACCCGTGTGTCCGATTTGCCTTTTATTCAGGTTTTCTATGGTACGGACAATACCTTCCTTGCCCTTGTCGCAAGCATGATTGTTGGCGGTCACCAAGTGGGTAAATCCCGCTTTTTTAAGGGCTGTAGCCAGTTCGGGCGGTGCGCTGAAATACGGATAACCCGAATAAGGTTCGGTGCCGAGGGTGGTTTCCAAATTACCGATGACAAAATCGGCATTTCGAAAAATCTTTTTAACGAAAAGAAAACTCTCGTCAAAATCATAGGTTTCGGAACCTTCGTTATACGCCGCTTCCAATTGGGGCCCGTGAATCATGATATCACCCGTAAACATCAGGCGAATCGTGTCCACTTGCGCAAACACATAAGCGGAGATGAATATTGAAAATAAAATTAGGCCCTTTTTTATCATGCAATGCACTTCAAATCCGAAAATCAAGTTATGAATTTTTTTCTAATGCTCCCGCCAAGTACGCTTGAAATCAGGATGAAAACGAAGGAATAGAAATATTATTAGGCATTGATATGGAAAATACGTTTATGGATTTCGGCGAAAAAAAACGGTTAGTGAGAAGGGCATTTTTTTTGATTCAAAACCGTATAAATAAATTACCTTTGCAGGGAAATGAATTGGAAGGAGAAATTCTTGCCACATCCTTCGGTTGAGCGTGCTTTGACTATGTCCGAAAAGTCGGAGCGCGTCAAGTTATTATTGCCCGAAAATTCATTCCGGGCCGTTTTTTGGTGGCAATATTTCACGCGTTCGGGCCGGAGAATTTGGTTAGTGGAACGCGACCGGGCACAAGCGGAATTATTATATGAGGATTTAAAAAATTTTGTTCCCGAAACACAATTGTTTTTTCTGCCTTCATCATTCAAACATTTACATAATCCCCGGCGAACCGATACTTTCGATTTGAATCGCCGGCTGGAAGTACTCCATCGAAGCGTGCGGCAAAATGCATCTGTTGTCCTTACTTATACCGAAGGATTTTTAGAAAAAATTCCGCTGGCTATAACCCGTCGAACGGAGGATTTTATTGTAAAAATTGGCGACAAAATCGATCCGGATTTTTTGAATGAATATTTATTCGATTTGGCGTTCGAACGGACCGATTTGGTGACAAGTCCGGGTGAATTTTCGGTTTCGGGTCATGTGGTGGATGTATTCCCTTACGGTTCATCCCGGCCCTATCGCATCGAATTCGATTTTGATGAAATATCCCGCATAAGAACTTTTGACACGGCGACTCAGTTAACCGACAAGCCGGTGGAAGAAATACGTATCATGGGTGCGCCGTCCGAAGAGGAACCCATGGTTCCGTTATATGAAATTTTCAATCCGGGCGATGTGATTTATACGCATTCGTTTTTATATTTGTCGGATCTGTCTCGTTCGCTTCCGATCGAAAAGCGCATTACCGAAAAAGTGGATACGGAGTTTGATTTGGAAAAATTACAAAAGGGAGTTCGCTTGTTTTCGGGCGAATTTTCAGCTGCGCCGGTCATTATTCCGCGCGTAAAAGATTTGCCTCCGTTTGAAGGAAAAATAAAGAGCTTTATTGATATTTTAAAACAAAATACCGCTCAATCTTATAAGAATTACATTACCGGAAATCAACCGGAAAATCTGAAGAGGATTGAAGAAATTCTTGATTCGGCAGGTGAAAAATTAATCTTTGAACCGGTTTTACTCGATTTACATAAAGGATATACGGATGAAGAAACCCGGACGGCGGTATTTCCCGAACATCAAATTTTCGGAAGACCCTTGCGCAGAAAGGGAGATGAATTGAAAAAGAAGAAACAAAAAAGATTATTGGTCAATTTAAACGATTGGCAACCGGGCGATTATATTGTCCATTCGGATTACGGAATAGGAATTTACGAGGGATTGGTAAAGATTGATAAGGGAGGGGAACCGGTGGAAGCGGTGAAATTAAAATACCGTGATGGCGATGTGCTTTATGTAGGTATTCATTCGCTGTTCAAATTATCCAAATACCGGGGAAAAGACGGCAAGCCGCCTAAAATATACCGCATGGGTTCTTCGGCCTGGGAGCGGGCCAAGCAGCGAACCAAAAAACGGGTCAAAAAATTGGCATTCGATTTAATTAAACTTTATGCCGAACGAAAGCGGCAAGAAGGTTTTGCTTTCGGACCCGATTCACCGATGCAATTGGAGTTGGAAGCATCGTTTATGTATGAAGATACTCCCGATCAGCGTAGAGCGACCGAGGAAGTCAAGCGTGATATGGAACAAGCGCGTCCCATGGATCGTTTGGTATGCGGTGATGTGGGTTTCGGTAAAACGGAAGTGGCCGTACGGGCGGCATTTAAAGCGGTGGATAACGGCAAGCAAGTGGCTATTTTGGTACCAACCACCATTTTGGCATTTCAACATTATCAAACTTTTAGGGAACGGCTTAAAAATTTTCCTGTCGTGGTGGATTATCTCAATCGTTTCAGAACGGCCAAGGAACGTAAAGAGATTTTAAATAAATTGGCAAAAGGTGAAATCGATATTCTGATAGGGACGCATGCCTTGGCATCGGATAAAGTAAAATTCAAGGATTTGGGTTTGTTGATTATCGACGAGGAACAAAAATTCGGTGTGAATATCAAAGACAAAATCAAGCAGATTAAAAAAAATGTGGATGTACTCACCTTAACGGCTACTCCCATTCCTCGCACCCTGCAGTTTTCATTGATGGGCGAACGCGATTTGTCGATTATAAACACACCGCCTCCCAATCGTTTTCCGGTAGAAACCCGCGTGGTAAAATTTAATAAGCAAATCATTAAGGAAGCCATTGAACGGGAATTGGACAGGGGCGGACAAGTATTTTTTGTGCATCACCGTATCGAAAATATCGAAGAAATAGGACGCATGTTGGAAGATTTGGTTCCCCGGGCCAAAATAGCCATAGCACACGGACGGGTGGACGGGAAAAAACTGGAACGAATTATGCTCGATTTCAGGCAGGGGAAATATGACATTCTCCTCAGTACGGCTATTGTGGAAAGCGGCCTGGATGTGCCGAATGCCAATACGATGATTGTACATCATGCCCAACATTTCGGCTTGGCCGATTTGCATCAATTGCGCGGCAGGGTAGGGCGGTCCGACCGCAAAGCGTATTGTTATTTTATTATTCCTTCTTATGAAACTCTCACATCCGAGGCCCTCAAGCGAATAGAAACATTGGAATTATACACTTCCTTGGGCGATGGTTTCGAGATAGCCATGAAAGATTTGGAAATACGGGGAGCCGGTGACTTATTAGGTGCCGAACAAAGCGGTTTTATTAATGAATTGGGATTTGATATGTACCGGAAAATATTGAATGAAGCCGTGGAAGAATTGAAGCGGGAAACTTTT
The DNA here is from genome assembly GCA_027067965.1 of Flavobacteriales bacterium. Classification (GTDB taxonomy): domain Bacteria; phylum Bacteroidota; class Bacteroidia; order Flavobacteriales; family Flavobacteriaceae; genus JAADED01. The sequence goes on from JAMOUV010000013.1 coordinate 20,301, forward strand.
CAGGATGTATTCGAAGAAACCTTCGAAGCTACGCATGAAGTCCAAATTCAAACCGACCGCAGGTGGCAATTTCCCGATGATTATATCCCTTCGGGAAAAGAGCGGATGCATTATTATTTGCGATTGAATGAAGCCCGGACGGTGGAAGAAACCGAAAAAATACGAGATGAATTGGAAGACCGTTTCGGAAAACTGCCACCCGAAGCCCGGCAATTGATTGACATGATGTTACTTCGTTTTGAAGCGGCCGAATTGGGTTTTGAAAAAATAGTTTTTCGTGGTCATAAACTTTCTTTGTATTTTACCGGAAATCCGGCTTTTGTAGATTCGGGTATTTGGCAAAAGATATTGGAATATGCCACCCGTAATGAAAATTGTTGTCAGATCAAGAAGAAAGAGGATAAATATTATTTACAATTCGAGCATGTAAAAGACGGATATGCCGTACAAGAAATTATAAAAAAACTGTCTCGTGCCGTATTTAATCGATGACAATAATCCGGTTTTTCCGCATCCGTTATTGGCCGATGACGACGGATTATTAGCTGTTGGCGGAAAGATAACGCCCGAATTTCTGATGGCGGCCTATAAATGGGGGATTTTTCCTTGGTTTGATCCTTCAATTCATCCGGTTTTGTGGTGGTTCCCCAAAATACGACCGGTTTTTTTTCCGGGCCAAGTGAAAGTGTCCAAATCCATGCGCCGGTGGTTTAGACGGCATTCGTATTATAAAATTACTGTGAATAAGGCATTTGATGAAGTGGTGTATCATTGTGCCGAACAACCGGGGCGTAAAGAGCGGGGCAGTTGGCTCACACCTGAATTGCAAGAAGCGGTGAAGCATTTGTTTCGGCTCGGATTTGCTCATTCGGTGGAAGTTTGGAATCAGGAAGATAAATTGGTGGGCGGTTTGTATGGCATTGTGCCGGGAAACGGCATTTTTTCGGGCGAAAGCATGTTTCATCTCGAGCCGGATACTTCCAAGGCGGCATTGATTTATTTGGTTCGTAATGCCCGGAATTTGGGATTCAAACTGATTGACGGACAAGTGGAATCGGCTCACTTGATGAGTTTGGGAGCGAGATTGATTCCTGCCTTGGAGTTTTTGCGGCTAATCAGAGGGGGGAGAGTTGGACTTTAAAGTTATTCTTTACTTTAACGTTAACCTTCACTTTAACTATTTTAAATCTAAAATCTGAAATCTGCAATCTGCAATCGTTAATTTCAACAATTTAATATTATGCAATTTCCAGCCGATGTAGCCATACATTATTCTGTTTTTAACAAAAAAACTTACTTTCTTTTAATAAAATGCATATCTAAGATATTGACTTTCAAGTTAAAATAAACAAACAAAAAAAATCAAAAAGTTATTTTTTTAAAATTTTTATATATTTACTATGTGGAAACAAACAAAACTTTCCCGGGAAGTTTCGGGCGGATCCAAAAAAAAGCGTCCCGGTGGATAAATTAGGCGCCAACCGGAACGCTCGGCCGTTAAATCACAGGTTCAACACCGCGAATTTAGGGTTTTGCCTGCAGAAATTCAAAACGCCCTGCGATTGCGGTACCTGTGGTGAGACAACAAGGGTTTACCCCGTGTAAACCCGCGTAAGCGTAAAGCCACGCGTGCATACACTTACGTTCATCAAAAGTTGCTCCGGCAACTTGGCCGCAGACACCTGAAAACAAAGGACTGTTGAAGATTTAAGCATGCCGCTTAGGCATATGGCTTGGCATAATAGGCAAAAAACCAAGCTCCAACAACAGAAAACGGCAAACATTCCGGCATTTTAAAGGTGCAAGCGGCAAATTAAATTTAACCGTTTGTTTAACCTTTAAAACCGTTTGAAAATGAAAAATATTAATTTCATTCGTTTAGCAGTAATACTTTTTATTGTTATTACTATTTTATGGTGGTCTGCAATAATATCTAATAAACTCTTTTTTATATTTTTTAGCATCATAATTGGTGGTATTTTGACGGAAATCATTTTAAAACGTTCTAAAAATTAATGGAATACATAAGTTAATTAGTTCCAGACGTCACTTAACTCCTGTATATTTGAGAGAAGGAAGATATATTTGAACAATCATAAACTGTCACAAATATAGAGGGACAGTTCGTTTATATATGATTAAAGCAAATGCTCATATCGACTGCTATTTCCTGTTTATCGCATTATTTTGCCTTAAAAATATGGTTGTCAATCTATAACTTAGTAGGTAAAATAAGTATTATTGGGTGTTAATATGCTTTTTATCTTTATTTTATGTATAGATAAGAAAGTGTAAATCAAAGAAGGATAAGACTTATTTCCAAGTCATAGATAAAAATTCCAATCGATTTTATCGGCCAAAAGAGCCAATTCGTGCTGAGGATTGATAATGTCTTTAAGAAAAACATTTAACGATTTGCGCTGACCGGGAGGAAGAGGCTTACCAAGCATAAATTGCAAGATCTTACAGTAAAAATACACCAAATCTTGCTATTTTCCAAACTTAAATTTACCTTTTTCTTTAATTTTTTCAGTAGTGGAAAGGTTTTTTAAGGGATGACTAAATAGGGGGGGGAGAAAAACTTTTTAAAAAAATATCCTAACAGAAATGAAAAATCATCTTAGGACTTTATTTTAGTTTGATTAGAAATGAGTTTATGCAAAAAGGACTATCGATTCAAGGCAAAATATTAATATCTTTTAGTTCGTTATTATATTTTAAACCCGGAACATCCCGGTTTTATACATTAAAAATGAATGGCTTGACGGATTAGATTTTATTAATGATAATTTAAAAATAAAAATGGATTTTTTTGATGGAAGTGCACAAACGTATTAAATTATTAATTACTCCGGTCATTTTTATAATAACATTTTGGGGATTAAATGCACAATTTTTTCAGGAGTCATCATATGGTTATCTCCCCCTTTCGTTTTCGGGAGGGGGAATGCTTTTTTCCAAAGGTTATACGGTTTATAACAAGGAAGATACTCCAGTAAGAATTAAATTTCAAGCTTTTGTAGCGGAAAATTACGGTTTACGATATACTTTTTTGAATAAAAAGAACTTTCGATTATACTTCGGCATACATTGGCAACATATCTATGAAAACATTTTTCAAACATTTGAAGCCGGCCAATTGGGAGATAACTCAATGGCCTTATCTCGAAATATTATGTGGGATTTTTATGACGGGGTTCTTAAAGTGCCGTTTGGTTTGGAAGCAAATATTTTCAAACATGCGTTGTTAATGCTTGAAGCGGAACCCGGCTATTATAATGAAGGAAAGGACTTCCGTGGTTCCTACTTCTCCTATGATAATTATTCTCGACTGCTCTCTATTGAATGGGAAAATATAAAAAATAATCCGTTTCTTTTTAATATAAATGTAGGTTTTAAATGGTCCATGCCGTGGAAATATTTTATTTTTGAACCGTATTTTTATTATTCATATAGTTTTATCCCATTATATAAAACTCGATTGTCAATAGAAGGGATTGCAAACAGATCATATACACATGTCGAAGGAACGATGTATCAAACGGGGAGCGGGTGGGTTGTAGGTGTGAATTTACATCCTATGAACTTTATCAAATATGTTCGTAAGCTACCTTATCATATGTATGAAGATAAGAATAAAAATCTGTCACGTTTCAGATTTTATTTTCAATTACGCTATTTATTTTCGGATTGGGCTTTAATGCCGCATAATATGGATTCATATTACGATTTTTATTCAACTCGCTTTTGGGATTATTCTCTGGGGTTCGCCTATACCTTATACTTGAAGTATTTGTTTAAAATAGAGTTGGGATTGGAATATGATCCCATCAGATTTCGGCCGGACTTTAGAATGGAAGACGGACGGGTCACATTTAAACGACTCCGTGTAGGTGAAAGTATTTATTTAACCGGAACAGTTCAAGCCAATCTGAAAGATTTTTTTGTAAGATTAAACATTAATCCCGGATATTATTGGTTATATAAACAAAAGGTAACTCTATCGGAAAATCATAATAAGTTGAATTTGGCATTGTCTGAATGGCCGAAATTTCTGTTAGATTTGGGTTTAGGAATTGGCAAGGAATTTTATTCCCAATCGGGGAAGGTGAGTTTGACTTTGAAATATAATTGGCCGTTTTATTACACTTGGTCCGGGGACTATCAAATGGAGTCGGGAGTTTCAATATATGAGGGTACGGTTTGGCAATTTAATGAATATATTGGTATTGAGTGGTCATATACCCCTAAATCGTCAAAATCATTGAGACACGCCAGGTAATAGCGAAATCTGAATTATATTTCTACTCATTTGGTCAGTTATTTGGTATTTTTATTCTTTTTCTAATGTTTCAATTATAATTGTGCGGAAGAAAAAATTTACACTGTTAAAATCTAAAATCTGCAATCGTTAATCGTTAATCCCTACTGTCATCCCCCGAAGGTCGAAACGACTATCTTTGGTTTAAAAAGCGAAGCGGCGCCGTGTCCGCCTTAGGCGGGAGACATCTCTTTTCCGGACTTTAACTTTAACCTTAACTTTGACTATTTTAAATCTGCAATCTGCAATCGTTACTCGTTAATCCCAACCGTCATGACGAGGAGCGACGGAAAGGGAATGGTCGCCGAGCTTGGGTCTCATAAGTTTGTCGAATGGTCGAGGCGATACTTGTTAGGGAAAATTCATCATAGTCAAGGAATCTGATTTTGCAAAGACCGGTCGCCGAGCCAGGGTCTCATGAGGTAATCGAATGGTCGAGGCGACACTTGTTCCCGGCGTTTAAGAATAGTCCTTCGATATACGGTGTCATTATGCGGAGCGCTCCGGGATGGTTGTAAGAAGGGGACGGAGCGCAACGTAATAATCCCCTTGCGTTTAAGAGAAGCCGTTCAATTTGCATCCGGCCATATAGCGCCCCATATATATATTCAGGGCTTTGCCATGATTGCTAGGAGCGGCCCAAGTTATAGGTTAGATTGTGAATATTCGTGTGGGCTCAAGGGCTGAGAATGACCATATTCAGCAAAAATAGATTCAATTATTTTAACATATTTAAATTTTTAATTTTAGCAGTGAGTTAATTAAATTTATAATTTTTTTATTAAGAACGTTTTGTTTGTCGATTACGTTGCCATAAATTCAACTAAATGGCCGTTTTGATGAAGAAATTTCATTAGAAAACCACAAAAAGAGTAACAAAACCTTAACTAAGTATTACTTGACTTGAATCGTTTTTTTTTTTTCTTTGTATAGATTTAAATCTTTGTAAATAGGGCGCCCTTTTCAAAGATTTAAATCTACGGTTTGGCTAAGCCCGTATAAGTGCCGTTGTAATAAAACGGACCGTCATTAAACTGTTTCTTTAGACGGGGCAGATATTATGCCGCCGGGCATAGCGGGATATATGTAATATGTTTTTAAAATATCCAAACAAAATATTTCATTTTAGTAATGAGAAAAATTTTTCCGAATGGGTATTAAAGCAAGATTTTGAAATTGATCTATTATTATATCGAAAGAAAATAAAAGAACTTTCAGAATATGCATTAATGTCTAATGAAGTTAAATATTTTGAAGAACACGGTGAATTTTCCCCCGAATTTTCACAAAAAATAAATGAAATAATTGAGCATTTTACTCCCGATAAACAAGCGGAAGACATGAATGCAGCGCGTTTGGGTGTAGCAAGATTGTATGATAAAACTTATTTCAGAGATCATTTGGGAAATTATTGGATAACGGCTAATGTAGGCAGTAAAGCTAGAAATAAAGCAGAATCCATTAGACAGATTGGTATATTGGGATCTTATTATACGCGTACCTGGTGGAGGGGAAGAGTTTTATTTTTATTGGGAACCGGCTTTGCAGAAGATCCGGATTTGGGTCCTTTTAATAATGATATCGAATCTATATTTTTTCATTAATTTATTTGAGCCGGCAATTTTATTGCCGGCTCTTTATAAATACTATAAGCAATTATGAAAAAGTTACTATTTACTATCTTATTTGTACTGTTTTTTATTATGCAGATTTTTTCTCAAGAACCCTTAAAATATTCGGAAAAATTTTTTGGAAAAAAATCTCAATATATCGGATTGTGGATACATATGGGATATGGATATCGAGTCGAACCGATTCATCGTTTACACCAGGCATCGGCCAGGATTGGGTATGGATATTTTTTAACCGACCGTTTTTCACCTCTGATAAGCGGTGCCTACTTATATACGTATGTAATTGATGGAGATAGAACTTTATTAACTCATTATATAGCCGCCATACCGGCTATGCGATATTATTTTACTCCACATCAAAAATTATTTTTGGAAGGTTCGTATAATTGGGTGCGTCAATGGGATTTTTATAATTTCAAAGCGGATAATATTCGTAATCTTCAAGCGCTTGCCCTCGGGCTTGGAGTAAATCTCAAGCTGATAAGAAAAGGGAGATATTCATGGTTAAAAAACTATGTTTCATTTGAAGTTTTATATAAATATCATTTTCCCATTACACAAACCCGTTCATTATATTTTACCGGAGGGACTTTACGAATTGGTTTGGTGTTATATTATTAAGAAAAGATTTCAGGTAAGAATGAAAGATAAATTTATAATACGGAGTTTCTATAAATAAAAGGAGAAGGTTATTGCATCAAATCATTGCTAATAATATAAACAGAACCGGTTTGCTTTTATTTTTGGACTTTTCACTTTAACCTTCACGATTTTGGTGTATTAGCCGTTACTCCTTATCCGTATAGGCAATTATTGGCGGCAGGAATTTCAATCTACGGCATTATGCCATATGAGTCCCCCGGCGTATGGGTGACATTTTATTATACTTATGAAGAACTGCCGACCTTAAGAAATTGCGATTATCAAAACGGCCGTACCAACTTGCCCATTATGGAATTGCAATTTTTAAAGACAAATTAAGAAAAAAATATTATTATTGTAAAGATATTATGAAATAATTATTTCTATGGCATTACTGAGAAAAATTATAACTACATCCCTCCTGTCGGCACTTTTTTCCTTAATCATTTATGGCCAAGAACCCGGGTATGAACGGCATGATTATGTGCCATGGAAAATAAATATCGGTGTAAGTAGTTATCTCAAAGGTAAGACCACTTACAATGTGGATGATAGCCCGGTCAGGTATGACTATTTAGGAGTAACTTCTCCGCATTTCGGTTTTACTTTGCCGATATACAAAACACTTGATTTCTCCATCTACACCGGTATACAAAGATATCATTACAGACAACGGTTTTTTGTATCCATTGACAAAGAGCAAATTAACGAGGACAAAGATTACGAACAATTAATTTTATTTTATTCGGATGATTATTTGTGGTCCGTGCCTTTGGGTATAGAATACAGATTAAATTCAAAATACTCCGTATTTTCTTCTTTGAAATTCGGTTATTATAAAGAATTTGGCGGTAAAGGTTATAATGGTTATAATAATATTGAAATTTTTGAAACCATATCGGCCAAGCCCGATTGGTTTCATTTTGCCATGGAGTTTGGGATAGCGGGCAACTTATATACCAAATATCTTTTAATACAGCCGTATGTGATGTACAATCAGAGTTTTACGCCTATGTGGGAAGGGGATCTTTATATTACAGGTATAAGAAACAGGCCTTATACGGAGATACGAGGCAAATTTAAACAGTCGGGGAGTTTTTTCGGATTTGGTATTAATGTTTCGCCCCTTAAATTTTGGGATAAATCCATTCGAAAGAAGGTCAAAGAGATTTCCCGGAATAAGAAGTCTAAAGATCTTGTTTTAAAAAAGACACAAATAGGAATTGAAGCCGGTTATTTGGGTTTGTGGATGAATTATGAAAGGAGGTTGGGAAAAAATATTTCTCTTAAAACGGAAATCGGCTATGCGGGTGGATTGTTAATTACTCCTTATTCCTCTCAGACCGATTATCTTTTTTTGATGCCGTTTATATCTTTATATCCCAAGTGGTATTACCGTTTGCAATCCGGAGATGGAGATAGTAAAATTGTAAGAGGGGGTAACTTTTTGTCATTAAACCTCAATTACTTGCCTAATGGTAAATATATCACCAACACTTCTTTTTTGAAATATAACATGTATGTGACGGGATTTTCCATTGTACCGATGTGGGGCGTAAGGAGGGAAGTAGGGAAGAAATTTTACTATGAAATAGGAGGAGGTACAGGTTACATACATTCTTATTCTAGATTTCCGGCCGAATGGGAATTTCCTAAATTATCGGAAGGAAGTATTATGTTTAAGATTCATTTGCGATTCGGATTTAATATTAAATGAACAATAAACCGTTTCATGGACTTTACCCTTTAACTATTTTAAATCTAAAATCTGCAATCGTTAATCGTTAATCGTTAATCCCAACCGTCATGACGAATAGCGACGGAAAGGGAATGGTCGCCGAGCCAGGGTCTCATGAGGTAATCGAATGGTCGAGGCGACACTTGTTCCCGCCATTTAAGAATAGTCCTTCGATATACGGTGTCATTATGAGGAGCGCTCCGGGAGGGATATAAGAAGGGGACGGAGCGCGACCTAATAATCCCCTCGCGTTTAAGAGGAGCCGTTCAATTTGCATCCGGCCATATAGTGCCCTATATGTATATATGCAGGGCTTTGCCATGATTGGTAGGAGCGGCCCAAGTTATAGGTTAGATTGTGAATATTCGCGCGGGCTCGCGGGCTAAGAATGGCCGCATCCGAAAAAATACGTTTAATTATTTTAACATATTTAAATTATTAATTTTATCAGTAAGGAAATATTATTTATAAATTTTTAATAAGAAAGTTTTGTTTACCGATTATGTTGCCATAAATTCAACTAAATGGCCGTTTTGATGAAGAAATTTCATTAGAAAGCGATAAAAATATTAACAAAACCTTAACTAAGTATTACTTGACTTATATTATTTTTTAATATTTCTTTGTATAGATTTTATGTATGCCTAAGGCGCCAAAGCGATGGAAGTATAAAATCAATGGTCGGACTAGCCGAAACAGCGACCTAAAATGAACTGAAAGTAGGCAAGAATTAATTAAAAAAAAAACAATGATGAAAAAAGCATTACAATGGTCATTAGCTATGGTTGCAGTTATTTTAGTTATGACTACGATTCATTCGTGCCAAAAACAAACGGAAACATCATCCGCAAAAGAAATGATGTCGGCATCAGAGCAGTATATTCAAAGTAAATATGCCCATTATATGAAGGGAAGAGTGATTGAAACCGAAGCCGAAGGCACTCCTTATTTTATTGAAGAGTTTTTGGTAAACGGCGGTGAGATAAAAGCATATACGGTTACGAATAAACGCTTGGGACAATTGGCTTACTTTGTAGAGCAGAATGGCAACGAAATTTACGCTTTCGATTTCATTACGGGCGAAAGTTTTCAGGGAAAAATTTTTAATGCCGGGGCGCGAGCGGTTCAAGGGCAAAGTATTTCCACGGATTTATTATCTTTGGAAAACGAAGGGCAAGGGGGCACGGCGGCAAAAAAGAAAAGAAAATTTTTCGGAAAATCTTGCGGTTTTGAGTACGATGAGTTTGCCGGAGTGTATTGCGAATGCTGTTATTTTGTATTTTGGATTGCAACTAATTGTGACCCTGCACCTGATTCCGAATGTAAGTAATATTGTAATGTTGTACCTGATTCAGAATGCAATTAATATTATTAAACGTTTTTTTATTTCGATAAATATTTTTTTTCCTTTATTCATTTTTGCGCAGCAAAAAGTTGTCCTAATGAATAATAATAACGGGTTGGTATGGGACCAGCCCGTTTATGTTCAGAAGAAAGATAGCTTTTTTGTTTTCCGTAAAGGAGAATTATATGTTTTTCCGGACGACACTTTAGAAATAACCCCGGTTACTTCGTCTCCTATCATTTTAACTCCGGGACAAATAGCAGATACTATTTGGGTAAGTCCGGATAATCCGTTTCGTTATTTTGTATTACCAAAGGATAAACAGGCATCCGAAGATAATAATACCATAGTTTTGCCAACCGTTCAAATCATGACTAAATTAAAAAATGAAACTATCCTCACACAGGGCGGTAAGCATCGTAAAATTAAATTATACCCCGGACAATATGTTAGATCGGTATTGCAAGTAGGTTCATCCGAAAAAGTTAAGAAGTTTTCGAAAAGGATTGAAGTTAATATTCTTTTAATGCCTGCTCGTCGATTAAAGAAAAAGATCCCAACCGATAGAGGGTATTTTTTGTTTAGGATCAATATACGCAAACAACCACCCGGTGGCAATGAAGAAATCATATCATCTTATACCTCTATGAGGCACATATCATCAGTCGTAAGGCAGGGAAGTATATGTGGTTTAAAAAAGCCGATAAATCCGGGAGATAAGCTTATCGTGGAAATAAAATATTTGGGTTTTGTGAATGTAATTAAACCAAAAAAAATTGGGGAATGGGGGACCTATGTAGGACAAGTGGACCGAACACACAAGACATATATTCGTGTCCCTACATTTTATCTTGATTCCAATCAAATACAGGTTTATTCTATTTTGCAATTGTATGATGCACGAAAGGTTTTGCTGGATCAAAAGAAACATATTTCGGTAGATTTCAAGTTTGATGCCTACTTGAAATAAAGCACATACTTATTTCATTATATATTAAAAGATGGGAAAATTTTGATGAGGTAAATTTTAAAAAGATTAATACATATCAACCCATTTCCATGGATTTATTATCTTTCGTAAACGAAGGGCAAGGGAGCACGGCGGCAAGGAAATTTATTGGTTGGGAATGTAGTGGTCCGTATTGGAATCATTTCGAAAAGAAATATTACGAGATATGTTGTTACTATGTTTTTTGGGTAAAGATAAAATGTAAGAGATTATATTGGTAAGAAAAAAAATTAATTTATTGGTGTTAATACTGAGGTATTTTTTTGCATTATTCTTAATATGGATAATTTGGCCGGCGGGTGCACAGCGAGCGGGAGTTGTCAAAAAGAATGATTCCGTAATTTTATACCGCTTGGATACGATACAGTTGGACCGAACAATTCGGAAAAGGAATTTAAACCGCTTGTTCCGCCGTCCGGTTTTTAATCTGTATCCGGGGGATATAATTATTATTGAATATCCGGAAAAAGAACGGCAGAACAGGCAAATTCTCATGAGATACGAAAACAGACTTACTCATCCCAATTTGGATTATCTGTTGGGCATTTATTCGACGGAGCGGATGAATAAAAAAAGTGATTATAAAGTATTGACGGATTCGGTTTTTAGTCATGGTCGATTGTTGTTTAATAGAGGAACCGTTGATTTAAAAAAAAATGATTTTGATTATTTGTCCCGTGCTTCGCTTAGGGGTTGGAGTACGAATAAGAATGTAAATGTGATGCACTATATAAGTAATTTTGATGTTTCGTTAGATACATTTCCTCCCGACAGTTTAAGAAATTTGATAAAGGAATATCCTGCTATTCCTATCGTATATCCTTTTCGAAGTTTGTTGTTTTTTGAAACGGTAAAAAAGAAAAAATCTACGCCTTACACCATATATGTAATGCGCCCCGGGTATCCTTCACCACGTCCTATTGAGGAAGTCATTAGAGAACGGTATCCATGGGTAAAAAGGGATTATACGATTAAATTAATTGTATTGTAGGATTGATCCCGGGGGAAATAATCCGCACTCTACCGGTCAAATGAAAATTTTAAACGGATTTATTATTTTTGATAAACAAAGGGCAAGGGGACAACAATGAGGAAAATAAGGCAATAATTCGCCATTTTAACTTTAAGTATTTTAAATCTAAAATCTTCAATCTCCAATCTGCAATCGTTAATCCCAACCGTCATGACGAGGAGCGACGAAAAGGAAATGGTCGCCGAGCTTGGGGCTCATAAGTTTGTCGAATGGTCGAGGCGATACTTGTTAGGGAAAATTCATCATAGTCAAGGAATCTGATTTTTCAAAGACCGGTCGCCGAGCCAGGGTCTCATGAGGTAATCGAATGGTCGAGGCGACACTTGTTCCCGCCATTTAAGAATAGTCCTTTGATATACGGTGTCATTATGAGGAGCGCTCCGGGAGGGTTATAAGAAGGGGACGGAGCGCGACGTAATAATCCCCT
>JAMOUV010000014.1 GCA_027067965.1 Flavobacteriales bacterium
GCGATTGGAAGAACTTTTGGTGGAATTCGGTCTTGCGGAAAAACGGAAACGGTTGGGCAAACTGCTTTCGGGTGGCGAGCGCCGCCGGACGGAAATCGCCCGGGCATTGGCAAGTAATCCCAAATTTATCCTGCTTGACGAACCCTTCGCCGGCGTTGACCCTATTGCCGTGGAGGACATTCAACGAATAGTATCGCAATTAAAAAACAAAAACATCGGCATCCTGATTACCGACCATAACGTGCAGGAAACTTTGGCCATTACGGACAAAACTTACCTTATGTATCAAGGCCGTATTCTCAAGCATGGCACCCCCAAAGAATTAGCTGAAGATGAATTGGTGCGCAAAGTATATTTAGGACAAAATTTCGTGTTGCGTGAAAAAAAGAGTTAAAGGAAAACTAATATAAATTACTTCATTATTATTTGTAGAATTGGTTGAAGTGTTGATATTCATATGCCCAAATTTTTAAATTTTGGTCAAACCATATTTTAGTATATTTGAAGAAAAAAATAATGAAACGTGTTGTAGTTTTATTCCTCCTTTTTACAGGATATGTTTTGCCCGGTCAAGTTTTAAAAGAAAACCGAACGCTTACCAATAAAGAAGGGAGTGATTATCGCTTTACGATAGTAAAACTGTTAGATGTAACGCCGGTAAAAAATCAATACAGGACAGGAACTTGTTGGAGTTTTTCCGGGATGTCTTTTCTCGAATCGGAAGCATTGCGGATGGGCAAACCCGAAGTAAATTTATCGGAAATGTGGATTGCACGGCATGCTTATGTAGGAAAGGCTCAAAACTATTTGCGCCGCGACGGTTATAATAATTTCGGTCAGGGAGGCTTATTTCATGATATTCCTTGGGTGATAAAAAATTACGGATTGGTGCCCGAAGAAGTTTATCCCGGATTGGCATACGGCGAAGCCAAACATAATCATAATGAATTGCACGCCATATTGTATGCCATGCTTAAGGCTCTCAACAAAAAACCTCAGGGCGGACATTTAACTATGGCATGGCTGCCGGCTTTCAAAAAAAACCTGAATACTTATTTGGGGCAAGTGCCGGAGAATACAGAGGATTTGAAATTTGAAAAATTCGGTCAAACTTTTACACCGCAGTCCTTTGCCGAGTATTTGGGTATCCGTCCCGAAAATTATGAGGAATTCACTTCATTTACACACCATCCGTTTTATACAAGGTTCGCGTTGGAAATTCCCGATAATTGGAATTTCCGGCAGGCTTTTAACGTAAAAATGGACGAACTGGCACAAATCGTCGAACACGCATTGCTGAAAGGATACACTGTGGCTTGGGGTAGCGATGTGTCCGAAAAAGGATTTTCACATCGCAATGGCTTGGCTATTATGCCTAAAGACGAACGAACCGTTTCCGATCCTAAATCTTCCGAAAAATTCCTTACGGTCGATAGCGAAAAGGTCCCTAACGGATTTATGCAACCTGTTGAAGAAATCACGGTTACGCAGGAAATGCGTCAAGATGCTTTTGAACGCAAGCTGACCACCGACGACCACGGGATGCATATTGTGGGATTGGCAAAAGACCAAAACGGAAAAAAATATTTTATTGTCAAAAATTCCTGGGGCGACACCAATGAGCTTCACGGCTATTTGTTCGTTTCTTATCCGTATTTTAAATACAAAACTACTATGATTATGCTTCACAAAGATGCCGTGCCGAAAAACATTCGAAAAAAAATGAACGTCCGTAAATAATAAAACACCGGAGCGGTTAAAGTTAAAATTCGGTTTATGATGAAAATAAAAAAGACGGCGGGGAGGCGGTTAATTTTATTTCTATCGGTAATTTTCGTTGTTTTTTCTCCGTCTTGTAAATCGTTGGTGCGGAATGTTCCTTCGCCC
>JAMOUV010000015.1 GCA_027067965.1 Flavobacteriales bacterium
TATTTGGCTGCAGGTACTTATCTGTTGCAAATCGGGTTTGAAAATCAAACCACCGCCACGGAAAAAATTATCAGGTAAAATAAATGTAGAATGTACACCCGAAAAACCCGGCGTACGCCGGGTTTTTTGTTTTTATAATCAGGATTCAAGATAGGTCTATACCAAAATAGTAAAAGTAAAAGTCAAGGTCAAAGTTAAAAATTGAGATCCCTCCTGCCTGAGGCGGACATGGCGTCGCTGCGTTTATCAATCCGAAGGGTGAGTCGCACCGACCTTTGTCCGCAGGTCACAGTCGCAGACTCAGTGAGACTCGTATCGAGATCCTCCATAGGAGTCGTATCGACCTTCGGGGGGATGACAGTAGGGATTAACGATTAACGATTGCAGATTTCAGATTGCAGATTTAAAATAATCAAGGTCAAGGTCAAGGTTAAAGTCCGGAAATGAGATGTCTCCCGCCTGAGGCGGACACGGCGTCGCTGCGTTTGTCAAACCCGAAGGGTGAGTCGCATTGACCTATGGGGATGACAGAAGGGATAAACGATTGCAGATTGCAGATTGCAAATTTTATAGATAATATGGGGAGAATTACTATTTACTTGACTTGGATACTGCCATCATCTCTAAAAATTTGTCATCGACGGATGCAATTTCTCCAATGCTTCTTGCCTCAATTCATTTTCTTTTTTCCTTGCTTTTTTAAGCAAATCTTCGCCCCGATTTATCAATTTCTTGGCTTTTTCCTTGTTATTCAAATCCTTGGCGTTGATTAACACATTAAAATAAGCCCCTTCCACTGCGGTAGCCAAAGCCAAAATACCCACCATGGCATCCGACAAAGAAGTTTGCAAGCCCTCCCTGAGCATGGCTTCGTTGACTTCCATGGCTTCGTAAGCCGTTTGCATCACTTCCAAGGGCACTTCAATGGCATAAATCGTGGCTTCTTCAATGGCGCGTTGGCGGGCTTCTTTTTCTTCGTCCGTTTTCTTGGGCAAGCGGAATGCTTCCATGATGCGGTTAAACGCTTCGGTATCCGCATCCGTCAATTCCAATAATTTTTGTTTGAACCGCTCGCCCTTCACGGCCCAAGCGGAATAATAGTCCCATTTTTCGTCCCAACCGCGTTTGTGGGAAGACAAATTGGCCACCATGGTACCCAAAGCGGCTCCCAAACTTCCGATGTATGCCGATACGGAACCGCCGCCCGGTGCGGGATTTTCCGAAGCCGTCAAATCGGCAAAATCCTGTAAACTCAAATCAATCAGCCGCCGGCCGCGCGTATCTTTTGCCAATTGATATTCGATGATTTTTTCTTCGGGATTAAAGGGTTTCAAATCGTCCAATCCCAAGGATTTCACAGCGATTTTGATTTTTTCTTTTTCTGGAATACCCAAGGAACGTTGTTGTTTGGTCAGGAAATAATCGGCGGCGTCGAGCAAGACCTTTTTGGGTACCAGTCCCACGATTTCCGAGCCGGTCACCCGCACGCCGCGTTTATCGGCGCTTTTTACCGTTTCGTCGAAGACCAAATGCACCGGTGCTTTATTGATATCGGTGATGTTGTAGGAAACTTGGGCAATGCCGTATTCGTCGATATACCAACCGATGCCTTTCACGCCTTTGAATTTACCGGGAATCCGCACGGGATTGCCGTTTTCGTCCTTCACGATTTCGCCCGTGAGCGGATGGCCTTTGCGCTTCACACGGCCGGCTTCGCGAATGTCAAAAGCAATGGCATTGGCCCGGCGCGTGGAAGTGGTGTTGAGATTGACGTTGTAAGCCACCAAAAAATCACGGGCGCCGATAGCCGTGGCGCCGGAGCGGGCTACTTCTTCGTTCCATTCGGAAGGGCCGAAATCGGGCTTCCATGCCGGGTCTTGTATTTTATCTTTCAATCCTTCATATTCACCCTTGCGCACATTGGCCAAGTTGCGTCGTTTTTCTTCCGTGGCGGCATTTTCATAGAGATACACGGGAATGTTTAATTCCTTCCCCACACGTTCACCCAACCGGCGGGCATATTCGGCGGTTTCTTCCATACTGATGCCCGACACGGGAACCAAGGGGCATACGTCCGTGGCGCCGAAGCGGGGATGTTCGCCGTGGTGATGCCGCATGTCGATGAGTTCTTTGGCTTTTTTGATTAAACGAAAAGCCGCTTCGGTAACGGCTTCGGGCTCGCCCACAAAAGTAATCACGGTACGGTTGGTGGCTTTTCCGGGGTCGATATCCAGGAGTTTTACCCCTTCCACCGTTTCCACTACTGATGCAATTTCCTTGATTTTATTGAGATCGCGCCCTTCGCTGATGTTGGGAACGCATTCGATGAGTTTCTTTGGGTTCATGGGATTTTGAATTTTGCTTAAAAATAGAAAAAAATCCCGTCACAAGGGCTGTGCCGGGATAGTTTTGAAAATAAATAATCTTTTGGGATTTTTCTTTTCCTTACCATGTGATACCTTTTATATTTTTCAAACTCCCCTATGCAATCACCGCATTTTCGTTTTAAAATACTTCCGGTTAATTCCCTCCTGAAACGGATTGTCTAAAATTAAGGTTAAAAATCGGGTATTATAAAAGAGACCCTTATATGGAACAAGGGTAACTTCGACCGGAAAAAATTACTTCCCGAACTTCCGAAGGAGCCGGAATCTTTATATCAAAGCAATTTATCTAATTTTTTCTTGGGCGATTTGCCGGGCAATCACGATTTGTTGGATTTCGGATGTACCTTCGTAAATTTGGGTGATTTTGGCATCACGCATCATGCGTTCCACATGATATTCGCGTACATAACCGTAACCACCGTGAATTTGCACCGCTTGGGTGGTCACCCACATGGCCATTTCGGCCGCATCGTATTTGGCCAAAGCGCTGCTAAGCGTGAAATCCATTCCTTGGTCTTTTTCCCAAGCCGCCCGCCAAATCAATAAGCGCGCCGCATCGATGCGGGTTTTCATATCGGCCAATTTAAAGGCGATAGCTTGATGCCGGATAATCGGTTTGCCGAATGCTTCTCTTTCTTTGGCATATTGAAGAGCCCGTTCAAAAGCCCCTTGGGCAATACCCAATGCTTGGGCGGCAATACCTATGCGTCCGCCATTGAGGGTTTTCATGGCAAATTTGAATCCGAATCCATCATCCCCTATTCTATTTTCCTTGGGCACTTTCACGTCTTGAAAAATCAAGGAATGGGTATCGGAACTGCGGATGCCCATTTTGTCTTCCTTGGGGCCGATGGTGAATCCTTCCCATCCCTTTTCCACGATAAAGGCATTGATTCCGCGGTGCCCTTTCTCGGGATGGGTTTGGGCAATAACGATGAAATAATCCGCATGGCCGCCATTGGTTATCCAGTTTTTTACGCCGTTGAGCAAATAATAGTCGCCCTTGTCTTCGGCCGTAGTGCGTTGATGGGTGGCATCACTTCCGGCTTCGGGTTCACTCAGGGCAAATGCGCCCAATTTTTTTCCCGAGGCCAAAGGAACCAAATATTTTTGTTTTTGTTCTTCCGATCCGTATTTTTCCAATCCCCAACAAACCAATGAATTATTTACACTCATAATCACAGCCGCCGAAGCATCGATTTTGGCAATTTCTTCCATGGCCAACACATAAGAAAGCGTGTCCATTCCACTTCCGCCGTATTCGGGTGAAACCATCATACCCATAAAACCCAATTCTCCCATCATTTTTACCTGACGGTCGGGAAATTTGGCATGAATATCTCTTTCTATTACATCGGGAAGTAATTCCGTTTCGGCAAAGGTTTTGGCCGCTTCTTTTATCATTTGATGTTCTTCTGTCAATGAAAAATCCATAATCATTAATTTTTATGCATTAAAAATACAATTAATCAATGAATATTCAAAATCAATGAAAAATCAATAAAATGAGGTTCAAAAAAAGCAATGAGATTATAAAATTATCAATAATTTACCGTTTTTGTTATTTTTCTTTTATTATAAAATTCCAAATGAAAATCGAAGGAAATATATTGTCAAACAAATTGTAAATAAATTCTTATTTTTGGAAAAAGTCCGAAAATGAAAAAATTAATTTTATCCTTATTAATTATAATATGGTTCGGTTTGCCGGGTTTTTCTCAAAAAATAACCAAGCAATCATTATTGGCGACCTATAAGCAGAAAATGGAATTAGCAAAAAAATATAACGATGTAGTGGGCTACAAAACCGCGCTTTTCGATATTATTTCGTTGGAAGGAACCGGCTCGGTTTATATGGATACCCTTGCCGATTATTACTTCAAGTCCGGCGAACTTGTTTCATTTATTTTACTCACCGATGATTTGATTGAAAAACGTCCCGATGATATGAATTTGCTTTTAAAACAAGCCGTTGCTTATGAAAATTTAGGTAATCGTAAAGAGGCGGTCAAATTATATGAACAAATTTATAGCCGGCAACCGGATAATATGAACGTGGGTTTTCAATTGGCATGGAATCAATATCAACTCAAGCGTATAGAAGAAGCCAATCAAACGCTTATGAGCATGAAGGATAAGAAATTTCCGGAAAAAGTGATGGTGCTTATGCCGGGAGTCAAAAATAAAAACGAACAGGTTCCTTTGAAAGCGGCTTATTATAATCTTTTGGGATTGGTTTCTTATGATTTGCATAATTTGGATGCGGCCATTCAATATTTCGATGAAGCCCTAAAAATTTATCCGCCATTCGATATGGCCAAACAAAACAAAGCGGCTTTGGAATTGATGAAAAAGAAACTGGAATCCGAACCGGAAAAACAGGAAACCAAACCGAAAAAATAATTTTTCGACCGGATTTTGCTGCATAAAATGCCTTTCATCTAATAATAAAGCGTATTAAACCGTCAAATTTCAAGTGACCTCGACGACAAACCCGGCTTAGCCGGGGACAATTCCGGATGAATAGAATGACGGGATTTCCAACATGTCCTCACCCTTCTTTTTGAGCCGGATATTGATACCGTCATTCCCCTGCAAACCGCCGGTATGAATGGCAAGGATTTGTGTACCCTTAGGAAAATATCCTTTTTTAATCATATCGAACAAACCGAAAAGCATTTTTCCGGTATAAACGGCATCCAATGGAATCCCGGTCCGGTGATAAAAATCATTGATAAACCGAATCAATTCCGGATTAATTTTGGCAAATCCGCCCATGTGATAATCACGAATTAAAGTCCAATTGTTTTTATGTGCATAATGATTGATCTCATCGTGTAAAAAATTCTCTTTTAATGCGGGAAAACCAAGTATTTCTTGATGCGAAAAAGAACTGTTTATAATTCCCGCTATGGTGCCGCCGGTCCCGACCGCACAAGTGACATAATCGAAATTTACATCCTCTTCCGATAAAATTTTTTCCGTACCCTTGACCGCCAATTCATTGGTGCCGCCCTGGGGAACCAAATAAAATTCACCGAACTTTTGTTGCAACCGGGCGATGAATGCCGGTTTGTCCTTTTCTTCCCGATAGGTTTTCCGATCGATAAAATATAATTTCATTCCTTGTGCGCGGGCAAACCGGATAGTCGGATTTTCTTTTCCGAGTTCATCCAAACGCCCTTTCCACTCGTCACCTCTAATTACGCCTATGGTTTCAAAACCGAATTCACTACCCGCCGCAGCCGTAGCGGCAATATGATTGGAAAATACACCTCCGAAAGTCAGAATTTTGTTATGACCTAACCGCTTGGCTTCAAGCAGATTATAAAATAATTTTCGATACTTGTTTCCGGAAATATGCGGATGTAACATATCTTCGCGTTTGATAAATAATCTTATCGCTTTTCGATTTAATAAGGGATGAAGGACTTCAATATTATGCGATTTTTTGGGTTTCAAAACATGCATATCCGCTGAATTTTAGATACTTAAAATTTAAATTCTCATCACTAAAAGTAAGAAAAATTTTACATTCCATACCCGTGCAGAAAAATTCTTCGAAATAAAAAAATCATTAAAAATAAACAATTAAATAAAAATATTTTAAAATAATTAACAAAGAAAAACTTGATTCATTATAAACTATGCAATAAATAATGGATAATTGGAATGATTTTTGTATGATTGTAGTTTGATCTTATTTCGATTTAAAAAATATTATATGAAATCATTTTCACCTCTATATTTTATTGCGTTTTTTATCACGCTTAGTTTTTTTTCATGCAAGAAACATGAAAAGGAAATTCCACCCCAGCCGGATTATATTGTAGGCGAATGGACTTTGGACAAAGTAATGATTTACGGCGTAGAACAAAATATCAGTGATTGTAACCGGCAAACGTTTATGATATTCGAATCCAACCACGATGCGGAAAGCAAGTATTATACACTTTATCAAAGCACGGGCAATTGCGAATTACATTTGCATTACCGTGGAAAATGGTCCTATAATAACGGTGTTTTTTATTTTCATGTAGAATACAGCAATACTTCCGAAACCTCTAATATTCAGAAAGAACTACATTTTATCAATACCGATTATTTATTTGTATTCGAAAATTTTCAAGGCGTTCAAGCCAAATTTTATTTCCGCAAGGTTGATTAAGCGCCGGTTTTTTCTATTTTTGCATCGACAAACATGAAGGGGTGCCTTAACAAAACGGGCTGAGATCATACCCTTTGAACCTGGGCGGGTAATGCCGCCAAGGGATCGAAGTAAATCTCCCTCCCTTCGCAAATAATTATGCGATGAAAAAAATAATGGGATTAATCGGACTATTGCTCCATTCGTGGGTATGGAGCCAAAACTTTACCCTCCAAGTTCAAGTAACGGAAAATAACGCTGCCGTATCCGGCGCGTCCGTCAAAATTATTGAAACCGGTCAAAGCCGAATAACCGACAAAAAAGGAACGGCCGTTTTTAATGTGCCGGAAGGAACTTATCACATAGTGGCCGAGAAAAACGGTAAATATGCCGAAACACGGGTGAAAGTAAATAAAAATCTTCGTATTAAAATCAAATTGCGAAAAAAAACGGAACAATTGGGCGAAGTGATAATTACCGCCACCAGAGCCGGTGAAGAAATGCCGTTTACACATCAGATTATTACAAAAAAAGATATAGCGGAAAAATATGTGACCCAAGACATTCCGTATGTGCTGAGCAACCTGCCTTCGGTTGTAACTACTTCCGATGCCGGCCACGGCGTGGGTTATACCGGTATTCGCATACGGGGCATCAGCCCGCAACAAATCAACGTGACGCTTAACGGCATTCCGCTCAACGATCCCGAATCGCATTCGGTTTATTGGGTCGATATTCCCGATTTTGTTTCCTCTACCGAAAATATTCAAGTGCAGCGAGGTGTAGGAACTTCCACATACGGCACCGGCGCATTTGGTGCCAATATCAATTTGCTTCCCGAAAAACCCGCCGATAGTGCCTATTTCGGGCTTTCGACCGCCGCAGGTTCGTTTAATACATATAAAATAACGGCTAAAGCCAATACGGGTCGGGTCGGTAAATATTTTGCATTCAATATGCGGGCCTCCAAATTGCATTCCGACGGCTATATAGACCGCGCTTTTGCCGATATGCAATCCTATTTCTTTTCCGGGCTTTTTCGTAAAGGAAAACACCGTATCCAATTGCTTCATTTCGGCGGTCATGAACGTACCTATCAAGCATGGTATGGCGTGGACAAGGAAACTTTCGAAAAAAATCCCCGATTCAATTATGCCGGTGCCATCTATGATGACGCTTGGAATATCATCGATTTTTACGATAATGAAGTGGATGATTATACCCAAAAACACTATCAATTACATTATCATTTCAATTCCCGCGAATCGTGGGCATTCGGTGTGTCGGCATTTTACGTGAAAGGATACGGATTCTATGAACAATACAAACAAAATCAATCCTTTGATAAATACGGATTCCACCCCTTGGTTATCGGTACCCATGTCATCGATCATACCGATTTGATCAGACGAAAATGGCTGGATAATGATTTTTACGGCATGGTGGCCAATGCCCGCCTCACCACCGACCATACCACCTGGTTGTTCGGCTTGGGGGCCAATCGATATGCGGGGTGGCATTACGGTGAAGTCATTTGGGCCCGCTTTGCCGACGATTCGGAAATTCGTCATCAATATTACCGCAACCTGGGCGATAAGCGAAGCATAAACGGCTTTATTAAAAATACCTACTCACTTGCCGATAATTTGAAATTATATACCGATATTCAGTTACGCTCCATCGATTATCAAATCGACTACGACCCGCAGGTTACTTACGATCCGGATGAAAAAATCAACCTCACCGACCGGTTGTTTTTCGTCAATCCCAAGGCGGGATTAACGTATGAAATAAATCCGGACCAAACGGCTTATATTTCTATAGCCCAAACCCACCGGGAACCCAACCGGACGGACTATATTGAAAATGTTCATAAACCCAAACCCGAAACCCTGAACGATTTGGAAGCCGGATATCGTTTACAGAAAAAAAATCTGCAATGGCACACGAATGTGTATTATATGCACTATAAAGACCAATTGGTTTATAGCGGCCGCATAGACGAAGTGGGCAACCCTATCCGGGAAAATGTGGGTA
This sequence comes from Flavobacteriales bacterium, assembly GCA_027067965.1. GTDB lineage: Bacteria > Bacteroidota > Bacteroidia > Flavobacteriales > Flavobacteriaceae > JAADED01. Next base: position 8,572 of record JAMOUV010000015.1, read on the forward strand.
AAAGTTACCGTGCGGGCTGGGAAAATCAAGTCAATTACCGGTATGGAAAATGGGAATGGGCGGGACATTTGACCCTAAGCCGTAACAAAAATATCGATTATCAGGCATGGGACGGCACGCAAATGAAAAATTTCGGCCATACCGATATTTCCTATTCTCCTTCGGTGGTGGCCGGCTTTCAATTGAAATATCAAGTTGCCGAACCTCTTGCCGTACTATTTCGTACCAAATATGTGGGTAAACAATATATGGACAACCGGAATATACCCGAATCTATATTGCCCGCTTATGCGGTATCGGGATTAGACATCCTGTTTTCCCCACAAATCAATCCGGCAAAGAAATTTGATATTCATCTGAAAATCAACAATTTGTTTAATAAAAAATATGCTTCCAACGGGTATATGTGGGGTGACACGGCTTATTATTTTCCGCAGGCGGGAAGACATTTTTATTTGGGAATGAATATTATACTGTAAAATAAAACCATGCCCAGTGCGGGCATGGTTTATTATTTCAAAGTTTCCGGCTTGTTTATTAATATCGATCCAACTCGAAACTACTGAGGGCGGAATTCACTTCGATATAAATTTTCTTATCCGCATTTTGGAAATTTTCGCTCCTGAACAAACCTTTATTCACTTTCTTTAGACCCGAAATATTGTTGATGCCCAATACATTGGAAGTTTTTACTTCCACACCGACGTTTTTAGGCACTTTGATGCGTAATTGCGATACGCCTGAATTGATTTCGACCCGTTGTTTTTCCAACCGGTCACCCATTGTGATTTCCATATTGGATGCGCCGGAATCGATTTCGACCTTTTCCATTTTGAACTTTCTCAAATCCAAATCCATATTCGCTGCGCCGGATTCTATATTGAGTATCCAAACGATATCCGGATTTAATTTCATTTCCATAAAAGAATTCAAATGAGGCGGATTATTGAGATTAAAATGCACCGCTTTGGGCGGATAGAATTTCAAAATGGCCTTATCTTTCTTCATTTTCAATTCCTGTTTAATCTCAAACGGGATATCTTCGGCAATAAATTCATAAAGTTTTTCAGTAGGTTCTTCAATGGAAAATTCGGTGGCGGGAATCACCAAATCCACTTCGACCTTTTTTATATCATCATTCAAATCGCCGATAAACAGGAATTCCTTTCCGTTTTCTTCATCTTCTTCATCTTCCGCTTCCGCTATAGCACCGGATTCGTCCTTGTCCTTATCGGTATGAACTATCCATGAATCGAAACCGGAATGATATCTTTTTCGCCATTTGTGTCCGGTTATCAATAACCCGAAAAACAACAACATCATGAACAAATAAATCCATGTTTTGACATTTTCTTTAAGCGGAAGAAATTTGAACCCCAAAGCAATGAGCAAAAGCGGCCAAAGATTCAATAGGTCTCTCATACTAAAGTGTACCCAGCCCAAATTATCGGCCAGAAAGGCCAATCCGAGCAGAACCCAGAACAGACCGATGATTAAACTATTTTGATTTTTCATCTTGATTGTAATTTTATTTTTTTTCAAATTGATTTACGAATTATTCTCCTTGTTATTTTGCTCCGAGCTGTCTTCTTTACCGGTTTGCATCTCCTCTTTCTTTTCACCTTCGGTTTGCTTACCGTCTTCGTCTTTGTCGCCCGTAAAAATATCGGTGACCGAATCGATTAAATCGTCGGCGGTGGGTGTTTTTCCCTGATAAGCTTGCAGAATGATATACACGCCGAGTAAAATTAATACCACGGGCCATAAGTCGCGCCAATTAATCCACCTGAAGTAGCGATCGAACAAGAATATCAATCCCACGGTGATTAAAAACAGTCCTAAAAAGACATTGGTTTCGTTTTTCGGTTCGTTTACCACCGGATTATGGTCGTCGGGCATTTCGGTTACATACTCCGTTCCCTTGTCTGAAGCAGGCATCAGAATTACAAAAAACAAATACATAATCAACGCAAAGGGTGCCGCGGCTATAAACCACAAAACCCATATAAACCGCATGAGCAACGGGTCTATGTTAAAATACCGGGCCAAACCGGAACATACGCCGGCAATCCATTTGTCGGATAAATCGCGAGTGAGTTTTTTATTATTCATATCTGGTATTGTTTTTGATTTTTATGAATTATCATTAAAATTGCATAAAATAAAATTAATGAAAATTTTTGTTCTTTCACTTACAGGATGGTTATTTTTCTCTTTTGTTACACTTTCGCCCTTACCCGAAGGGGAAATTTTGGATTTGAAAGCCAATACCCATAAGTTTACTCAAGTGGTGGAAAACGGTGATAAACCTGTTATTGTAAGTTTTTGGGCTACGTGGTGTGTGCCTTGTATCAAGGAGTTGGATGCCATTTCGGAGGTCTATCCCGACTGGCAAGAAGAAACCGGTGTGAAACTAATTGCTATCTCGGTGGATGATGAAAAAACGGCCAGACGAATCAAACCCATGGTCAATGGACGCGGCTGGACCGATTATGAAATTTATCACGACTACAAAGGCGAATTGCAACGTGCCTTGCATATCACTTCCGTACCTTATTTGATTGTTATTCATAAAGGAAAAATCGTTTACAAAAAGAACTCTTACACGCCGGGTTCCGAAGAAAAACTTTATGAAATAATTCAAAACCTCAAATAATTAATGAAACGCCCCCTCACTTATCTTTTCTTATTGACCGGATTATTTTTTTATGCGCAACAAAATAATTTTTCCGGCGGACTTTATTCGGTTTGGCAATATTATGTAGCCGATTCAGTTACCGAATTCGCTCCGCCCGAAGGCAATTGGCGAAGCATGAATTATTTTACGTTGTATTATAAAAAAGGAAATTGGGAATTGGGAACCCAACTGGAAAGTTATTTGCCTGCCGGCTTATTGGGCTACAATCCGGCGCTAAAAAAATACATGTTTAGCAACTATTATGCGCGCTACAGGCAGGAACATTGGGATGTGACAGCCGGATTTATTTTTGAGCAATTCGGTTCCGGATTGATTTTTCGTACTTGGGAAGACCGTCAAATCGGGATTAATAACGGATTGGTCGGCGTGGGTATTCATTATGAATTGCCGGGAATTAAACTCGGATTCATAGCCGGCAATCCGCGTACAGCAATGAAAATTTCGGATGCATCGGTGGTAGCGGGCGATGTCCGGATCGATTTGGAAACACTAATAAAAAAATTCCCATCCATTCAACTCGGCTTTTCGGCTTTGAGTAAATTCGAAAAACCTCAAACCGAAACGCTTCCGGCAACGGTTCAATTATTTTCAGCCGGGACGAAAATTTTCCTGAATAATTTCGACTTGGTTTTCGAATATGTTTATAAAACACCGGATGCATTGTTTTTCAACGGTGTTTTGGATGATTTGGTCCTTTTTGATGGTGATGCCTATTTGTTAAATGTCGGTTGGTCCACGAAAGGATTCGGGACGAATATCAGCTTGCGGCGTGCGGAAAATATCCAACTTTTTGCCGAAAGGAAATGGTCGGATAATCCCTATAATACGGGCATATTGAATTATGTGCCTTCCTTGACCAAACAACACGATTATTTGCTTACCAACCTCTTTGTGTATTCCGCCCGGACAAATATTTCTTTTGCCGACCGGAGTGTGGGCGAAATAGGCGGGCAATGGGATGTGTTTTATTTTTTAAAACGTAAATCACTTTTGGGCGGGAAGTACGGTACCCGCGTGGCGTTTAATTGGTCGCGATGGCACGGCTTGAAATCGGAATTCATTCCCGACTTGCATACCTACCGCCGCGCATTTCTCGAACCGGGAGAATTGTATTATCAAGATATTAATTTGGAAATCAAACGAAAAATCAACAAAAAATTCAAAACCGGTTTTTTGGTCATGATACAGGATTACAATCGGCAAAAAATAGAGGGACACGGCGGTATGCTGCATAATTTTATTTTGGTGAGCGATTGGCAATATCGATTAAAAAAACGCTCTTCCGTACGCATGGAAATCGAACATTTATGGAACAGGCAACACGAAGGAAATTGGTTGGCGGGTGCGGTGGAATACAATTGGAACGGCAAATGGGGCGTTTATACCTCGGACAGGTTTAATTACGGCGGTTCTAAAATCCATTATTATTCGGCCGGAATTTCTTACAATAATCAAGGAAACCGATTGGCGTTGAGTTACGGTCGTGAGCGTGGCGGGTTGATTTGCGTGGGAGGAGTTTGCCGCTATGTGCCGCCTCATACGGGCTTTCAAATATCTTTAAGTCTTAATTTCTGAACCTTTATGATGAAAAATAAGAAAAATAAACGAAGTTTTTTTCAAAAATTAACCGATCAGTACCGGTTAATTATCATTGACGAAGATACATTCGAACACAAAGTCGATTTTAATCTTTCGCGGCTTAATGTATTTGTAGTTTTAGGGAGTTTGTCTGTTCTTTTAATAGGATTAACCGCCTTTATAATCGCCGCCACTCCTTTGAGAGAATATATTCCGGGTTATCCTTCGGCCGGATTTAAAAGAGAAATATATAAAATGAATACCGAATTGGATTCATTAAAAAAAGAACTGGAGATTAGAAATTTGTATTTGGACAATTTAAAGCGTGTCTTGACAGGTGAAGTCAAACCTACTGAAATTCAACATTTAACCGATACTAATGCCATCCCGGAAATAAAAGTCGATACCCTTGCTCTTCAGCCCTCGGAGGCCGATTTAGAGCTCAGAAAAGAAATTGAAGAAAAAGAAAAATTTACCACTAAAGATTTTACCGGCGGTTCATTGGGTTTTCTTCCTCCGCTTCATGGAATGATCAGTCAGGGATTTGATATTTCCAAACGTCATTTCGGAACGGATATTATCGTCAAAACCAAAACACCCGTTAAATCCATTGCCGACGGTACCGTGATATTTTCGGGTTGGACACCCGAGGATGGAAATGTAATCATTATTCAACATCAAACTCCTTGGATTTCAGTTTATAAGCATAATCAGAAACTACTGAAAAGGAAAGGCGATAAAATCAAGGCGGGAGAAGTCATTGCCATTTCCGGGGATGTAGGCACCAAATCAACGGGCCCGCATTTACATTTTGAATTATGGCGAAACGGCGAACCGGTCAATCCCGAACTTTATATTGATTTTACAGACAAGTAAAAGCGTTTGAAGTAGTCTCAATATGTCATAATGACCCCTGTGGGGAGTCTCACCGTCATTGACCCTGTGGGAGTCTCACCGAGTCTGCGACTGCGACTGTGACCTGCGGACAAAGGTCGATGCGACTCACCCTTCGGGTTTGAGAAGTGAGGAACGAACGACGCCGTGTCCGCCTCAGGCGGGAGGGATCTCATTTTTTGAACTTTAACCATCACCTTGACTTTAACTTTTTTGGAAAAAGAATTGCCTCCAATCCTAAGTATAAGATTCTTACGTCGCTTTGCTCCTCAGAATGACAGATGCTCAGAAATCTTTTTGTCATTCTCTATAAGAGTCTTCGATCGAGGGTCGATACGAGTCTAGGACCTGTGGAGAACCCACCGGTGCCCTTGTTTTGGTAAAAAGATGGGGAAATTGTATGAAAATAAAGCGGTGGGAGGGGGATTCCTCCATAGGGTCGATACGACTCCTATGGAGAGTCTCGATACGAGTCTAGGACCTGTGGAGAACCCACCGGTGCCCTTGTTTTTGGTAAAAAGATGGGGAAATTGTATGAAAATAAAGCGGTGGGAGGGGGATTCCTCCGTAGGGTCGATACGACTCCTATGGAGAGTCTCGATACGAGTCTAGGACCTGTGGAGAACCCTCCGGTGCCCTTACTTTTTTGGTAAAAAGATGGGGAAATTGTATGAAAATAAAGCGGTGGGAGGGGGATTCGAACCCCCGGTGCCCTTGCGAGCACAACGGTTTTCGAGACCGCCCCGTTCGACCGCTCCGGCATCCCACCGTTTCAGGTGCAAATGTAAAACTTTTCGGTCAATTTGTCCTTATTGACCGGAGAATAGTTAGAGGTGGATTTTTTGGACTTTAACCTTTACCTTGACTTTCACTATTTTAAATCTAAAATCTGCAATCTGAAATCGTTAATCGTTAATCCCAATGGCTACCGGAACTGCAATCCTCATTATTAAAAATCCCCTCTCCAAGCATCATCATCCGGCAAATCAATCCACACTGCACGACCCGTGATGATGATCATGATCGCCGGGGTCCTTTCGACGTGCACCTTCCATCAACCATGCCGTGAGTTTTTCCGGAGAAGTGAAAACCCGTACGGGAATATCTTTTTCATTCAAGCGGATATGTCCGGGAAGCGAAAAATCGGGCAATTTTTCAAGTAAAATACCCAACTTATGCGGATGATGAGAAAAAATCTTCGGAAAAATATATTCTTCAAGCCACGGTAAAGTTTCAGGTTCTATTAAATGGGATATATGCCGCCAATCCAAATAAATTTGATCGGCCCGGCGTTTGACACGTTTTTCGGCAAATCGGGCGGTTTCATAATAAATCCCTTCCCTGTCCATATAAGCGGCAAAACGGCTCCAACGGAAATGCATGAGATATTGCAATTCCAAATAATTTACTTCCAAAAATTTAGAATGATAAATAATCACCCGAATTCTTTTTTGCGAATATAAGGATTAATATGTTGTGCACTATTTTCCGGGTTTGCGTATTCCGATTAAATTTGTAAAAAATAAATTACCTGTCCGAGCGATATATAATTGATGAAGCATCCTTATCAGAAATATTTCTTTTGGTTTTCCCTTCTTTTTGTTTTCCATATGCAAGGACAGACCGATTCGCTGTTCAAAAAAAAGGACACCCTGATTCGCTTGGATAAGCCCGTCATGAAATTTTATGATTTTTCCATTCTTCCCGATTATTTTCAGATGCAAGATAGCACCGGAAAAACAATAACCGACTCCCTCTATAAGGTCGATTATGTCAAAGCCAAGATAGTACTAAAAGATTCGACTTTATTACACCGGACCTACAAGATATCCTTTTTGACTTATCCCGAATATTGGATTTACCCGCAAGGCAAAATACTTTCCGTCCGCAAACGGGAAGAGCCGGAATTTCCATCTCCCGATCATACAAATCGCCAAACCGATTTTTTTGACGGCTTGAAAACGGACGGTTTTCTTAGCCGGGGCGTAATAAGCGGAAATAATATGAACACCTCGCCCGTATCGAAATTAGATCTCAAAATTAAAGGAAAACTCACCGATCAAGTTCGCTTGGACATATCGATTTTTGATGACAATGCGCCCTACGGATACGAAGGCGTAACCACCACCTTTAAGGATATTAATCGAATATATATGCGCATGTCGGCCGAGAATTGGAACATCCATGCCGGCGATACCACATGGCAATATACCTCTCCGCTATTTGTTATGAAACGCGATAATAAAGGGGCGGGAATGGAATGGACAACCGAACGGACGAAATTCCGCATGCAAGCGGCGGTAGTCAAAGGAAAATTTGCCGAAAACCGGTTTTATTTAATCAAAGGAAATTACGGTCCGTTTCCGCTTAGCGTAAAAGGAAAACACATGGTATTTATCATTCCGCATAGCGAAGAAGTTTATTTAAACGATAAAAAATTAATTCCCGGAAAAGATTATAAAATCATACACGAAACCGCAGAAATAATACTTTTGCCCTCGGTTGAAATCAATACCCACGACTTGCTGGTCATTAAATTCAATTATGCCAACAGGTCCTATCAGCGCTGGGCTTCATGGCAAACCTTTAGCACCGGATTCGGCAGCCATGAAATAGAGATTTTTCATTTCAATGAAACCGATTCCAAGTTCAAACCTTTGTTATTTGTCCTGGATAGCAATACGGTCCGGGCATTGCGTCAGGCGGAAAACGGTGAACCGCCCCACATACTTTCCGCCATACCGAGCGAATTCGATTCGGATAAGGTTTTATACCGGAAAATCCGGACCGGCGGGGATTTTTATTTTGAATTTGCCCCCCACCCCACACAAGACACGCTCTATGAAGTGCATTTCAATTACGCCGGAAAAAATCTGGGCGATTATGTGCTGGACCGGTATGTGGCGCAAGGACCGGTGATGCGTTATGTAGGAACCGGAAACGGTGATTATACGCCTTATTTTGTGCCGCCGGCGCCTCAAAACAATCATTTTACCGGATTTGCTTGGAAATTCCAAAACGAAAAATGGCAATTAGAAACCAACCATGTTTTTAACGCTTATGCACCGAATACTTTTGTCAGAAACCAAAAATTCAAACACGGATTGGCATCCCGGATAAAGGCCGATTATGCGATAAAAAACGACAGTTTATGGAAATGGAATTATTTTATTCAATGGCAAAAATTACCTGCCGAATACCACCTGTCGGACCCTGTTTTTACGAACGGTTTCATCGATTCATGGCAATTGGATCCCGCTTATTTAAAAAATAATTTGGAATATTTCTTTACGGGAAGTCATTTTAAGAAAAAATCAACCGAATGGGCTATCGAATTCCGGCGGTTGCGCTTGCCGGGCACGGCCTTGTTTAATCAAATTCACTGGCAACACCAATGGCAATCGAACAAATTGTTTTGGGCTTCAACCAATTACGCCACCACGGGAAATTATAAACTTTCCGCTTGGAAATTCCGGCATTTCGATCACCGGTTTTCCTACGATATCAAAAACGGAAAACTCGGTTTGGACTTGAATTATAAAAAAATATCCAAACAACAATCCGGCCGGTTCGAAAAAAATTCCTTCGGATTTTTCAGAATTAAAAATTACATCGAAAAAACAACCGAAAATACCGCATGGAAAGCCGGGTGGCAGATACTTTCGACCGATAGCATCAAAGACAATCATTTTGAGCGCGTATCGTTTGAACGCAGTATATTTGCACAAATCAGGACCGGAACCGAAAAAAATTTTTTGGGATTTCGAATGGATATCATGTCCGACACCTATCGTCCCGGACAAAAACATTGGAATTTATTGATAGAAGGACGCCATGCCCAAAAAAATCAAATCTATGACTTGCATTGGAAAGCCGCCCGCTTCGGAAGCATGATTCCTAAATCGGAAGTAATTTATAAACGAGTGCCGGACGGGCAGGGACAATTTCAATGGATAGATTACAACGGAAACGGAATTGCGGAACCGGAAGAGTTCGAACCGGCTTATTACAGCGACCAAGCCGATTATATCAGAGTCATCTTACCTTCGAAAAATTATGAACCCGCATTGAATAATGAAATCGGTTTTTCTTTTGTTTTCAAGCCCGAAAAAATCACCCAGGCGTCGCCTTTCATAAAAAATTGGAATTATCGAATCGTCACCGATATATCCAACCAAACTCCGAGAAAAATAGACTGGAAAGAACAAATTCTTCCGGGCAATCAAACGCTACACGGGAGGTATCAAGTCAAACAATGGCTCTATTATCGTTTTTCTAAAAATTGGAAGGCATCCTACCGGTTTACTCTCACCGGAAAAACCGAAAATCTTTACAACGGATTGATAAAAAATTTTTCAAGGAATCATATATGGAAATTATTATGGAAATGGAATGACCAATGGAAATTGCAACCCGAATATACCCAACGCTATTTTTCCTATTACTCGGCATATTATCCGGCCAAGAATTACGGCATTTCAACCATGGGTTACGAAATACCTTTAATTTACAGGAGCAAACCATGGTTTTTTCAATTATCCTTGGCGCATTATAAAAAATCGAGCGCTTCCAACCTACTAAATCAAACCACCTACGGATTGCGCGGCGATTATACCGTAAAAAAAGGCAAGGCAAGTATCAAAATCCAATTAATCGATAATAAATTTAGCGGTCAAAGTTTTTCGCCGGCCGGTTTTGTGATGCTGGAAGGATTGACCCCCGGAAAAAATTTCATAACGGATTTGAATGCGTCGATTATATTACAAAAAAATATACGATTGAACTTATTTTATCAATTTCGCAAGCCCGAAAGTTCAAGTGCCATACACGTAGCGAATCTTAATTTAACCGTAAGATTTTGATTATTTGAATTTGATTTTTCCTTTGAAGCGGACCACTTCCTTATGAGGCGCAAAACCTTCGGGAGTTTTTTCCAAAACCGTAAAAAACAAGTATAACGGAAACCTGTTTTCCTCCACCTTCAGGATTTGATTTTTATCGGCCAGATTTAAATTTTCGACTTTTCTGTAGCCGATTAAACGCCCGTCTTTCTTTTCGATTTTATTGAATTTAAACCAATTTCGTTTTTCATTGTAACCCAAATATTGAAAAAATTCCGGGTGAATTTTCAGTTCATTATTCGGATTGAATTTATATTCCGACAAAACTTTCTGAGGCAAATAACGAAAATCCGGAATTTCCTCCGAAGGAAAAAGTTTAAAATAATCCTGCGAATAAGAAGTATTGATATAAATACCGTTATATTTTTCGGGCCGTTTAAATATGAAAACCAACGTAAAAGGCGCCCGGTCGAGTTTGACGGTATTGTTATTGAGCAAATACCTGTTGCCGTATTGTTCTACATACACTTCCACTATATCCGTCGAAGACGTCTGAGCGGTTAGATGTATGCTTTGAATGATAAACAGAAAAAACAATAGATACCTCAAACTCTTCATATATGCTTTTTCAACCACGAATATACGGAAAAAAAGCGACCTAAAGGATTACAAAAAAATTTACATCTTTGCAAAACAAAGTTCATGAAATTTTTAACGCTCATTACTTGTATGGACGGCCGGATACAACAACCGGTGATGGATTACTTAAAACAAAAATATCCAAGCCATTATCCCGATACCGTCACCGAAGCGGGACCCGTAAAATATTTAAGCGAAAATTATTTTACGCCGGTTTTTTATTCTATCCTTAACCGGCTTGACATCTCGATTGAAAAACACGGTTCCAAACAAATATTTATAGTAGCCCATCCCGACTGCGCCGGCAATCCGCAAAATAAAGAGAAACAAATAGAACAACTTCATTTAGCAAAAAAACGACTTCAGACATATTACCCGGATTCGGATATTCACGGATTATGGGTGGAAAATAATCAAAAAGTAATTGAAATTTAAGTCTATTTTAGAAAAATAAGTCGTTTTCTTAGAAAAAAATCACATATTCAAGTCGATTATTAAAGATTCAGACCCTTTTTAAGTCCCGTCAAGATATTGACCTAAATGGACTTAACATCAGTAGGTTAGAAAGAATAAATAAATAATTTTTTAATTATTTTTTGGTAATTTAGTATAATTTATGAAATAAATTGTTATATTTGTTTCATCTAATTTTAAAAATTCAGGTTATGAAAAAGATTGTTCTTTATCCTATTTTAATAATATTTTTACTTACAACAGGTCAATTATTATCTCAAGTAGCCATTAATAACGACGGGGCCAATCCGCATGCATCAGCCATGTTGGATATCAAAAGTTCCAATAAAGGATTATTGATTCCGCGCATGTCCAAACTACAACGTGACGGAATTAATTCACCTGCCACGGGTTTGTTAATTTATCAAACCAATAACACGCCCGGTTTTTATTATTTTGACGGCACGCAATGGGTTTTTCTGACCGATGCCAATCATTCCGCAGTTAAAATCGACGATTTACAAGACGGAAAATCCGATAACGACGGCTCGCATAACGGTTCGTCTATATTTTTAGGTATTAATGCCGGACAAAACGATGACCAAAGCGATAACAGAAACATCGGTATCGGTTTTGAATCCATGAAAAATAACAGTTCGGGATTTAACAATACGGCTATTGGATATAAATCATTATATTCCAATACAACCGGCCGTCATAATACCGCTGCCGGATATGCAGCTCTTTATGCTAATACCACCGGTTTTGATAATACCGCATTCGGTCAGGAAGCGCTCCGTAGCAATACTTCCGGGATTTCCAATACCGCCATCGGTTATCGCTCCATGTATTCCAATACCACCGGAAAATTCAATACGGTTATTGGAAACGGCGCTATGTTTAGCAATACTACCGGTGAAAATAATTCGGTAAACGGTTATCAAGCCATGTATTCCAACAAAACCGGATATCATAATACGGCTTCGGGTTTTAGGGCTTTGTTTAGAAATAATTCCGGATATAAAAACACTGCATCAGGTAATCAGGCCCTTTATAAGAACACAACCGGATTTCACAATACGGCCACAGGTAACGAATCTCTTTTTGAAAATAAAACGGGGCATTCCAATACGGCAACCGGTCATAAAGCATTATATCATACCACCGGTGATCATAATTCGGCGCATGGTAACGGTGCGCTTTATTATAACAATACCGGAAGTTATAATACCGCCTCGGGGTATCAAGCATTATATTCCAACACAACCGGAAATTACAATACGGCTATAGGTTATAAAGCATTTCATAGCGGCAATAATCACACCAATTCTACAGCCATCGGTTACAATTCAGTGATTAATGCTTCCAATCAAGTCCGCATAGGAAATGCTTCCGTTACAAGTATAGGCGGATATGCGAATTGGTCCAATGTGTCGGACGGACGCTTCAAAACCGACGTCAATGAAAACGTACCCGGTATGGCCTTGGTAGAAAAACTACGGCCCGTGACTTACCGGTTGAATATCACTACTTTAAATAAAAAATTACATCTTGATACGAATAAAAATGACGAAAAATCCATCCGGGCTAAAGAAAGAGAACTTCAAATCGGTTTTATAGCCCAAGAAGTGGAACAAGCCGCCCGGGAGTTGGGATTCGATTTCCATGCCGTGGACAAACCGAAAAACGAAAACGACATTTACGGACTGCGCTACGCGGAATTTGTACCGGTTTTGGTCAAAGCATTGCAAGAACAACAAAATAGCATTTATCACTTACAAAACCAAGTGGAAAATTTAAAATCCGAGAATGCGGATATGAAAGCCAAATTTATGGAGCTACAACAACAAATCAACGAATTGAAGTCGGTTATAAACAATTAATCGGGTTTTGATTATCATTGTTTTAAAAACATACCCCGGCTCATCACCGGGGTATGTTTTTGGATCAAATTAAGGAAATTATTGCTTGCAAAGTCCCGTGTCGATATAAGGAATTTCCAAGCGTTTCATGGCATCTTGAATACCAATTAATTTATCGCGGAGCGTGTTGAGTTCCGAATCAAGTGCTTGATACTCTTTTTCCACTATGCGATAAATTTTCAAGTCGGTTCCGGTCGGGCCGTATGTGGTCATGAGTATATTCATTTGCAATTTATTCATCCGGCTGAAAATCGTAGGGTGCACCGCCTCCCCTACTTCATTTTTTGAAGGACTACCGAACATGCGTTTTTCCAATTTCACCAGTGATTGATTCGTTTCCCTTAAATTTTTCAATAGATTCGCATCCGGTTTTTTGGCTTGCGTATAGGCCTGTTCGAGTGTTTTGTAAGCCCGGGAAAACTTTTCGAATTTTGTTCTCAACTGTGAAACCCTTGCCCGCATGTCGTCCACTTTGTTTAAAAACTCATTGACTTCTTCATCCGGCCGGCCGGACAAACTGCCTTTTTTCAGGCGTTTCACTTCAAAACTCACCGTATCGGTCAGAATGCGGTGTTCGCCCGAGGGCTCTATTTTCATCATATAAGCCCGGTAAGTACCCGGCATCACCTTCACGCCTTTGCCTTTGATGTAATATTCTTTGTTGTTGTAAATGGATTTGGTGAAGCGCGTATGATCCCAAGTGGCGCGGTGAAATCCTTTGGTCATCTTCACCGGCACGCGGTTGACCGCTTCTCCGTTCCGGTCGATGATTTCAATGTACATTTGCGGTTTTACTTCCTTGACTTCTTCATCCAATTTCTCCCAACCGGGAAAATCGATGTCTTCGCCTTTATTTTCCAATGGTTTTTCTTTTTCCCGTCGTTGTTTGGTCAAAGATTTATACGTATCTCTCACGTAATAGGTAAATGTGGTTCCATAAGGCGGATTGGGTGCCACAAAATAGGAGGCGCCTTGCGTGCCTTTTTCGTTGAAGCCCACTACGGGGCGCGGAATGTACCACCAACTGTCTTTGGGACGGAATAATCCGGCTTCTTTCTTCAACATATTTTCGCCGGCTTCTCTCAAAAACGAATAATCGTCCAAGATAAAGAAACCGCGTCCGAAACTGGCGCCCACCAAGTCGTCTTCACCTTTTTTGATGGCGATGTCGCGGAAGGAAATATTGGCGCCGGTATTGAGTTTAAACCATTTTTTGCCGCCGTTTACCGTGGCGTATATGCCGAATTCGGTACCCAAAAACATCAAATCGGGGTTTTGATAATCTTGTGCAAAACGCCATACGATCAAAGGCGCTTTCAAATTGCCCGCGATGCTTTTCCAGGTTTTGCCCCGGTCGGTACTTTTATATACATAAGGTGTATAGTCGCCGGTTTTGTGGTTGTCCAAGCATACATACACGGTATTTTTATTGAACAAATCGGCCTTGATGTCATTCACATAAGCCCTGGCCGGTGCGCCGGGCAATTTGCTCACATCGATGCGCCGCCAGTTTTTTCCGCCGTTTTCGGTAACTTGAAGCAATCCGTCGTCGGTGCCCACGTAAATGAGGCCTTCTTGCACGGGCGATTCGGAGATGGAAGTGATGGTATTGAAATTGGACATGGCATACACGTCCCAGGGAGAATCCCAACTTTGTTTACGCCCCATGATGGGCATGTCGAAGCGTTCTTCGGAACGGGTCAAATCACCCGATACGGGTGTCCAGTCGTCGCCCCGGTTATCCGAACGCCACAAGCGGTATGAACCCACATACAAGCGCGTGGGGCTATGCGGACTGACCAAGACCGGTGCGTCCCAATTGAAGCGTTCGTAGGGTTCGCCTTCGCCGGGTTGGGGTTGGATGTAGGTAATTTCCCCGGTTCTCATGTCGATACGGGTCAAATTGCCTTGTTGCCACTGGGCATACACGATATCGGGATTGCCCGGTTCGGTGGCGGGTTGGTGTCCGTCGGCATGCAACACGATTTGCCAATCGCGGTTGGCTATGCCGTGCACATTGTCCGTTTGCGAAGGTCCGCGTTGGGTGTTGTTGTCTTGCGTGCCGCCGTAAATGTAGTAGAAAGGTTTCGAATCGTCCAAGGCCAATTTGTAGAATTGCGTTACCGGCAAATTGTTGATAAACCGCCAGGTTTCGCCGTCATCGAAACTTTCGTAAATGCCGCCGTCCGTGCCGGCTAACATATAGCCCGGAGTGTCTTTTCTAAATACCAACACATGGTTGTCCACGTGCTTGAATTTGTCGCGTTCATTCAAGGCACGAAAATCTTTTCCGCCGTTGTCGGAAATGAGCAATTGCACGTTGGCCAAATAAATGCGGTCGAATTTATGCGGACTGGCCCAAAGTTCCTGATAATAATGCGGACCGGTAGCACCGGAAACTGTATTGGATTGTTTGACCCAGTTTTCGCCGCGGTCGGTGGATTTATACACGGCGCCTTTGCGGCGGTTGTGTTCCACGGCGGCATAAATCACATCGGGTTTAACGGGCGAAACGGCAATTCCTATTTTTCCGTTTTTCTCGCTCGAGATGCCTTTCATGATTTTTTTCCAGGTTTCCCCGCCGTCTTCCGAGCGGTAAATGGCCGAATTTTTTCCGCCGCCCATGTAGTTGGCAATGGTACGGTGGCGTTCCCAAGTGGCGGCATAAATGCGGTCGGGATTACGCGGGTCGATGGCAATATCGGTTACGCCGGTCCAGCGGTCGTCGCCCAAGGTTTTTTTCCAGGTTTTACCGCCGTCGGTGGATTTATAAAAACCGCGTTCACCGCCGGGAGACCAAAGCGGACCCTGAACCGCCACATAAATGATATCGGAATTTTGCGGATGCACGATAATTTCCGAGATATGTTCCGATTTTTTCAACCCCATGTTTTTCCAAGTTTTTCCGTCGTCATAAGACACGTAAATGCCGTCGCCGAAACTCACATGGCGGCCGCCCACGTTTTCGCCGGTGCCCACCCAAACGGTATGCGGATTGTTGGGGTCCACCGTCACGCAACCGATGGAGAAACTTTTTTGTCCGTCAAATACGGGTTTCCAAGTAGTCCCCGCCGTTTCGGTTTTCCACACGCCGCCCGAACCCACTGCTACATACCAAACGGCCGGATCTTCGGGATGCAAAGCAATGTCGGCAATCCGTCCCGACATCAAGGCGGGACCGATGTTGCGGAATTTGATGTCTTGCGTTAAAGACTGCAAAGATTTTTTTTCTTGTGCATGAAAACCGAATGCAAATAAAATTAAAAAGAATGAGAAGAGTAATTTTTTCATAACAAGTACTTTTAAATAATTATTCCTTGCGGAAGAAAGAAAGAAATAACGGAAATTAAATTTATAAAAAATTTATATAAGAAATGAAGTCACCGAAAAAAATAATTAATATCTATCCTTTTATATTTATGCTAGAAAAATCTATTGAAATTTTCTTTGCGTTTCTCGTATTTAATATCACGCAATACCGAAGATTTTATACCTATATAAAAATACCAACTGGTATAAGGCGGAAGTGGACGCCAAGTCAAGGTCATGTACCAACTTTTCAGATCGCGTCTAAAATTTAATACGGTATAAGTCAGCCCTTTCTTTACCAGATCATACCCGGAATTAAAACCCATGGACCAGCCGGGTGAAAATTGAATATGACCGTTGAAATTAATCGTATGAGGCGAAATGGGTTTAAACAGAGGATTTCTCGGAAAATATTTTTTATTGGTATAAGTAAAATTATAGGAAATATTCAATCGCCATTTTACCGGATTTCGATAAGCCATGTCTTCTTCGGCCGGTTTGCGGTTTTGATTTTGGCCGATAAAATCGGAAGATTCTTCTTTGTTGTCATCCCATCCCAACCATTTACGCAATTTGACATCATCCAATGAAAATGAAGTACTCAAACGAATATTTTTCAAACGAATGAGTCCCTGTCCCGCTTGGTAAGCCCACGTATCAAGGGTTTTCCCCATCGTATCAACCGCATAAGGATCCCACAACCCGGTAATGCGGACCGGTAATCCCTTTACCGGTTCGATGCTTCCGCTCATATTGATTAGTCCTAATTTCAAGGAATCGGCCTTGAAATTATAGAAGGTAGAGAGATTGAGGTTTTTAATCAAAGCGATTTTCTTATCTTTTCCTTCTTTATCTTTTATTTTTGCTTCAAAAGTATTGGAAAGCGTCAAATTTAACATACTGGAGGGCGTCAATCCCGGCTGACCGTACATACCGCCTTGAAAATAGGTATATTCCCTTAAATCGTTCGGGTCGTTGGATGCCTGATAATATCTGATATATTTATCGGCGGAAGGCGTAAAGTTATAAGTCACCGAAGGCCGAATCGTATGGCGGATGGCTTTGAGTTTAGCGTTGCCGAATTTAAAAATACCGTATATGGCCGTATTCATTCCGACGCGCCAATTCCAATCGGTAAAGGAAACGGGTTTCTTTACCAAAGAATCCATTACGGCTCCGTTGCCGTTATTCGCCGCCGGATCCCAATATTTGTAGGTATATTGCCCGTAAGTAACCTGGCGAATAGAAGCGGAGGTGTTAAAATTAAAATATTTAAACAATTTAAAATTGGTGGAAAGCGGAATTTTTTGAGATAATCCCCATTGGGAAGAATCCCACATTTCTTTTTTCAAGAAATACCGGTCGTAGGTGGAAATACGATTGGACGCATTAAAAGTATAATCGAAAAAGAGCCGGTGCAGTATATTTTTCTTTATACCCGATTTTGGCGCAAACGGATATAAACGATCGAGTTTGAAATAAAACTGAGGCAAATTCATATTCATCCTTTCCGTATTGACATTTTGATTGTGAGTAACGGATAAACTCATACCGGCCGGAATCACATGTAATCGCTTGGACAAATTTATCGAAGAATTAAAAGTATTGTTTAAAACATGCGGAATATTTTGTTGGTTGAACGATGTACGGAAATACTTGCTACTTCCGATATTGACATTAGCCGAAAAATTAAAATGAGGATTCGATTTGGGGTCCTTGTTATGCGTCCAAGTCAAATTCCAAATATTTCGCCGGACATAATCGGGAGCACCCGGTTCGCCCAAAATAATTTTCTCGTTCTTGAAACTTAAGCGTCCTTGGTAAGCATATTTTTTTACATAATTGCTATGCAAGCTTATTCCGAAACTTCCGTTGGTATAGACATCACCCAAAACCGCTAAATCGGCATATTTGGAGAGGACCAAATAAAACCCGGCATTTTGAATACCGAAACCCCTTTCGCTTTCGTTCCATGTAGGAATGATAAAACCCGAAGTTCTTTTATCCAATAAAGGAAAATAACCGAAAGGCAACATTAATGGCGTGGGAATATCTTCGATATACATCACACTGGTGCCCACTACAATTTTTTTTCCGGGAACAATTTTTCCTCGCTTGGCCAATATATAATATTCGGGGTCGTTGATATCTTCGGCCGTGGTAATTTTCAAATCCTTAAAAAAATTCACACTATCGTTGACTTTCTTTGTAATCCCGCTGATAAGTGAGATATCTCCGTCACGTGTATAGGTATTCCATACCAATGCCTTTTTGGTTTCGAAATTAAAACGAATGGAATCATTTTCCGTTTCGGTTTTGCCTTGTTTAAATTTCGGCCGTTGTGTTAATTTACCCGTCGAATCGGGTATTCGCCCCGCATAGACTTCTTTCTTGGCATAATCCACTACTATAATTCCCGATTCCAATTCAATATCACCGTATTTTATCCGCGCCTGATCATAGAGGACAATCCGCTTGTTTTTGCGGTCGATCAATTGATAGCGATTCGCCGATTTGAATAATTCGTGTTCCAACGCCCCCTTTTCATTTTTTAAACTATCCTTCGTTTTTTGGCCTGCTTTTTGAACTGTTGCCGTAGAATCCTTTTGCTTGTTATGCATGCGGAGCGAGTCGAGGCGTTGATTTTTACCGGCGTCAATTTGAGCAAATACCGGTAAAAACATAAGGAAGGCAAGCAAAAAGATTCCGGTTTTAAAATGCAAAATTAAAATATTATCTTTGTTTAAACTTATCACTGTGATGCCAAAATTACGTAAAAATATTGTTTCGGTTTTATTATTTTCCGTCGGGTTGACTCTATTTTTTCTTCCGCACAAAATTTATGCCCAAAAGTCCGATAAATTCACTGTGGTTATCGATCCGGGGCATGGTGGCAAGGATTCGGGCACAAAAGGAACCGGAAAAACCAAGATTTACGAAAAAGACGTGGTGTTATCGGTAGGAAAAAAAGTAGCCGAAAATCTACGTAAACATAAAGATATTAATGTCATCATGACCCGCGATTCGGATAAATTTCTCGAACTACACCAACGGGCGAGAATCGCCAATAAAAACAAAGCGGATGTATTTGTATCCATCCATTGCAATGCGTCGAAGAACCCTAAAGCCAAAGGTTCCGAAACTTATGTATTGGGTATTCACCGAAATAAAGACAATCTGGAAGTAGCCAAAAGAGAAAATGCGGTAATTCTGCTGGAAGACGATTATCAGTTACATTACGAAGGTTTCGACCCCAATGCCCCTGAAACTTTCATCGGATTGGAATTGTTGCAAGAAGAATTCTTGGAACAAAGCATTCTTTTGGCTTCCATGATGCAACGTGAATTCGAAAAACGCATTCCCACCAAAAACCGGAGCGTTCAGCAAGCCGGTTTTGCCGTGCTCCGCCTGACCTACATGCCAAGCGTGTTGACGGAAATTGGTTTTCTGTCCAATCCGGCCGAAGAAAAATTCCTGCACTCGGAGTCCGGTCAAAATAAAGTGGCGCAAGCCATTTCCAAAGCCATTTTGGATTACAAAAAAATCTTTGAAGAAAACACGGTGCGCCCCACCGAAATAAATAATTCGACGAGTTCTACGGGCACCACGGCGAGTGAAATTAACAAACCGGAGCCAAAACCAGAAACCCATACCGCTGAAAACAAGGCCTTCTTTAGCGTACAAATCAAATCCAGCACCAAAGATATTCCGGCTACACCGGAAAATTTTCACGGACTTTCACCGCTTTTCAAGAAAAAAATAGACGGTATTTATAAATATTTTTACGGCAAAACGCCAAATCTCGATGAAGCCAAAAGACTCCTTCGAATTGCCAGAAAAAGCGGATATCACGACGCCTTTGTTGTGGGATTTATTAACGGCAAACGGGTTAGTGTCAAGGAATTGTTATCACATCAAAAAAACAATTAATCCCGGCAATCACCTTCCGCTATATAATTTTATCTGTTTCCTTAAAACTCAACCGGAATAAAATAGGAAATTATTTCTATTAAAATTCCATTGACAAAATGAATGTCGAAGATGCAGATTTATGGACCTAGATAAAAAAATCATTCCGCTCATGTAAATAAATCCATTTTAAACAAAAATTAATGTAAATTTGTAAAATTCACGAATCCCATCGACCTATGAGTTTTTCAGAAAAAATCAGCCAATTTTCTTTTATAAAAAAAACAGGAGCCATTATAAGTTTTATCGTGGCTTTTATTACTTATGCCCTAACCGCCGAACCTACCGTAAGTTTTTGGGACGCAGGCGAATATATTTCCACCTCGGCCAAATTGCAAGTGGGACACCCGCCCGGGGCACCGCTCTATCAAATGTTAGGCGCCGTAATTGCGGGCTTTGCCCCTTCGGCGGATAAAGTGGCTTATTTTATCAATCTACTTTCGGGGCTGACAAGTGCATTGGCCGTGATGTTATTATTTTTGACCATCGTCGAATTACTCACTTACAACGATAAAGAAACGGAATATCCTTCTCACAAATCCATCGCTTTGTTTTTTAGCGGTTTGGTCGGGGCCTTGGCCTTGGCTTTTTCCGATACTTTTTGGTTTTCGGCCGTGGAAGCCGAAGTATATGCACCGGCCACTTTTCTTTCGGCCTTAATGTTTTGGCTGGGCATCAAATGGTCTAAAAATTTCGAAAATCCCAGGGCGGACAAATGGCTTGTTTTAATTGCCTTTATTTTGGGATTATCCTTCGGGGTCCACTTTTTGGCCTTGCTGACCATACCCGCCATCGGTATGCTTTATTTTTTTAAAAAATATCCTCATCCTTCCCGCAAACAATTCATCATTGCCAATATAGTGGTGGTATTAATACTGGTCGTGATTTTTAAAATATTAATGCCTTCCGTCTTAAAATACTTCTCGGCATTGGAAATATTTTTTGTCAATCAAATCGGATTGCCTTTTCATACGGGCACCTTTATCGCCGCTTTGATTTTGGCTTTCGTATTCTACAAACTCCTTAAAAAATCCAAGGAAGAAAACCGCCCGCTTTTGGAGCGTATCACTTTGATTTTCTTATTTTTACTTATCGGATTTTCATCTTGGATTATGTTGCCCATTCGTGCCAACGCCGGCACACCCATTAATGAAAACAATCCCGCAAGTGCCCGCGAATTACTGGCTTATTACAACCGGGAGCAATACGGAGAAACCTATCTTTTTTACGGCCCGTATTACACGGCTTACTTCGTCGGGCTGGACGAACAGGAACCCTATGTGGACGATAAGCCCAAATACGAACAGGATACGGTGGCAAAAAAATATGTAATTGTTAATAACTACAAGAAAGCCAAACAAAATCTTACTCGCAAACACAAAGGCATATTGCCACGTATGTGGGACCCCGGAAGTGCGCGAAACTATGAAAAAATCATGGGCCGGCGACCGGGAAGCAAGAAAAAACCCACCCTTATCGAAAACCTGGTTTTCTTCTGGAAATACCAACTCGGCTATATGTATTGGCGCTATTTCCTTTGGAATTGGGTCGGACGCCAGGACGATATTCAAGGTCACCTGGACAATCACGGCAATTGGATTAGCGGCATAAAATTTATAGACAAAATCATTACCGGACCGCAAGATAATTTGCCTTCCGATATGAAAAACAACCCTGCCAGAAACACTTATTTCTTTCTTCCCCTGCTATTAGGTTTAATGGGATTGTTGTTTCATTATAAAAACGATCAACAACGTTTTTATGCCGTGTTCCTGCTCTTTATTTTTACGGGAATCGGTGTTTTGTTCTATACCAATGTAAAACCCTTCGAACCGCGTGAACGCGATTATGCGGTAGTGGTTTCCTTCTATGCTTTTGCCATTTGGATCGGCATGGGAGTATTTGCAATTTATGATTATTTAAAAGATAAATTCAAACCGCTTCCCGTCTCCATTGCCACGGGATTAATTTCATTAATTGCCGTGCCTGGATTGTTGGCCAAAGAAAATTGGTTCGATCATGACCGGAGCAAAAAATATTCGGCGCTCAATTCCGCCAAAGCATACCTCGAATCGGTTCAAAAAAACGGAATTCTTTACACCATCGGCGATAATGATACATTTCCGCTTTGGTATGCCCAAGAAATTGAAGGAATAAGAACGGACGTAAAAACCATCAATACTTCCTTGCTCAATACCGACTGGTATATCGACCAAATGAAGAAAAAAACCTATGATGCCGAAGGCGCACCGATTCAAATGCCTCATAAAAAATATGTTTATGGCACAAGAGAAATTTTGATTTATCAACCCATCGGTCCGGATACTTTGGATTTGAAAACCTTTATGAAAATCGTACTGAGTGACAAAGAAATTCAGAAAGGCCGGCTGGGCTCTTACTTTATTAATCCGGATAACAATCAAAAAATTTATGTTTATCCTTCGCGATACATCCGCGTACCGGTCAATAAGGAAAATGTATTGAAATACGGTATCGTCTCCCCCAAAGATTCGGCCAAAATCGTCGATGAACTTATTTTGGATTTGAAAGGTGACGATATTTACAAAGCCCAATTGGCCATGCTTGATATATTGAACAATTCCGATTGGAAACGCCCGATTTATTTTAGCGGGGGCAGTTTCAAGGATTCGGATTATATCTGGGCCAAAAAATATCTTCAATTAGACGGCATGGCTTATAAATTGGTTCCGATAGAAACACCGTTCAAAGGAGCCGAACTGGGACGTATCGATACGGATGTGATGTATGAGCGTGTAAAAAAAATAGACTGGAAAAACAGTAATGCAGATATTTACCTTGATCCCGAATCACGCCGTGGAGCCATTTTGTACCGGATGAACTTATTCCGGCTTGCCAAAGCATTGGCCGATGAAAATAAAAAAGATAAAGCACTCGAAATCGTTGACTTGGTGTTTGAAAAATTACCATTGGACAAATACGGCTATTATTATACTGCATGGGACGGGATGGAACTTTATTACAGATTGGGTCAAAAAGAAAAAGCAAGAGAAATTGCCCGTAAAATCGTTAATCACTACTTGGAATTCATTAATTATTACGCTTCGATGGACGAACCGGAAGTGATGAATCATTTGGATGATTTGGAAGATAAACTATATAAACTCAATGCCACGGTTAATATTATTAAACAATATGACCCGGAATTGTATAAAGAAATAAAGGAACAAACCGACAAAGCCCTAAAACCTTTCCTTAATGAACAATAACCAAGGGAAACGGGTTTTTCTACTCGACGCCTACGCTTTGATTTATCGTGGGTATTATGCATTTATTCGCAACCCGCGTATCAATTCCAAAGGGCAAAACACATCGGCCGTTTTCGGTTTTGTCAATACCTTGCTCGATATCATCCGGCGCGAAAAACCCGAATTGTTGGCCGTGGTATTCGACAAAGGCGGTTCGGAAATTCGCGAACAACTCTACGAGAGCTACAAAGCCAACCGCTTGGAACAACCCGAAGCCATTGAATTGGCCGTGCCTTACATCAAAAAAATTTTGGAAGCCATGCACATTCCCGTGCTGGAAAAAGAAGGTTGGGAAGCCGACGACTTAATCGGCACCCTGGCCAAGCAAGCTTCCGAAAAGGGCTACGAAGTTTTTGTGGTTACATCCGATAAGGATTTCGGGCAAATTGTCAGTGATAAGATTAAAATCTACCGGCCTTCGAGCAAAGGCGGCGGTTATGAAATTTGGGATACGGAAAAAGTGAAGGAGAAATTCGGGGTGGAACATCCGCGACAAGTTATTGACTTTTTGGCCATGACGGGCGACAGCGTGGACAACGTGCCGGGCATTCCGGGCGTAGGCGAAAAAACCGCCAAAAAATTTATCGCCGAATTCGGAAGTTTGGAAAATCTCTATGCCAATACCGGTAAACTCAAAGGCAAACTCAAAGAAAAGGTGGAAAACGCCAAGGATTTGGCTTTCATGTCCAAGGATTTGGTCACCATCCGCACCGATGCGCCGGTGGAATTTCACGAAGAAAATTTCCGCATGGACCAACCCGATGCCGGAGCCGTATTGGAAATATTCAAGGAATTGGAATTTCGCCGTTTGGGCGAACAGTTCAAGGAATTGTTCGGCATGGCGCCCAAAGAAAGCGTGCAACCCGGCATGCAATATTCCCTTTTTGACGATGCGGATTTCGGTCCGTCGCCGGCCGCACAGGAAACCGACGAAATGCGGCAAGCATATTTGGTTCAAGATTCGGGCACGCCCAAGGCCATGGAAAAACTCAAGTCCAAAATTCTTCAAAACGGGCGTTTTTCCTTTGATTTTTATCCCCACAATTTCGATTTCGACCAAGACATCCAAGCCATAAGTTTTGCCGTGTCGCCCGGAATTGTGCATCATATTCCCGTGGAAAAAGGGCGCACCAAGGAAATGATTGCCGTTTTTGAAGAAATATGGCAAAATCCCGACCTTGAAATGCAAGGGCACGACCTGAAAGAATGGATGAAATTTTTGTTGGCTCAAGGCATCCGTCCCCGGGTCAAACTCCGCGACACCCTGATTATGCACTACCTGATCAATCCCGACATGCGGCACGACATCCGGCTGTTGGCCAAAAGTTATTTGAACACGGACATTCCGCAACCGGAAAAAAAGGAAATTCCCACCGCAGAAAAAATCAAAAAAATCACCGCCGCAAAAACCTACGCCATACATCAATTGGTCCCCGGTTTCCGGGAAAAACTCAAAGACGTCAAAGCCGAAAAATTGTTTGACGAAATAGAAATGCCATTGGTCAAAGTATTGGCCGAAATGGAATTGAACGGCATCGGCTTGGACACGGCGGCCTTGCAGAAATTATCGGCCGAAATCGAAAAAGATTTGAAACAACTCGAAGAAAAAATCTATGCCATAGCCGGCGAACGTTTCAATTTGGCTTCGCCCAAACAACTCGGCGTGATTTTGTTTGAAAAATTAAAAATCGATACCAAACCCAAAAAGACCAAAACCGGGCAATATTCCACTTCGGAAGATGTGCTCTCAAAATACAAATCCAAGCACGAAATCGTTCGTTATATTTTGGAATGGCGCCAGTTGCAAAAACTAAAAAACACTTATGTGGATGCCTTGCCCAAGCAAATCCATCCGAAAACCGGAAAAATTCACACGCATTTCAACCAAGCCGTGACGGCCACGGGACGCTTGAGTTCCACCGACCCCAATTTGCAAAACATTCCCATCCGTACGCCGCGGGGCAAACAAATACGGGCGGCCTTCGTGGCTTCATCTCCCCAAAACAAAATCATTTCCGCCGACTATTCTCAAATCGAATTGCGCTTGGTGGCCCACTTGAGCGGCGATGAAAACATGCTGGAAGCATTCCGCAAAGGCGAAGATATCCACCGCGCTACGGCGGCCAAGGTTTTCGGCGTGCCCTTGGACAAAGTCACACCCGACCAGCGGGCCAAAGCCAAAGCCGTGAATTTCGGCATCATCTACGGCGTATCGGCCCATGGGCTGAGCCAACAAACCGGACTTTCGCGCACGGAAGCCAAACAATTGATCGACGCTTATTTCCAGACTTATCCGCGATTGAAAGAATTCATTCAAGAACTCATCGAAAAGGCCCGGGAAAAAGGATATGTGGAAACCATCATGGGACGCCGGCGCTACTTGCCCGACATTCATTCGCGCAATGCGGTGGTACGCGGGGCGGCCGAACGGATTGCCATCAATGCGCCCATTCAAGGAAGCGCGGCCGACATCATCAAAAAAGCCATGGTTCAGGTGGACCGCCGGCTGAAGGAAGAAAAAATGGCTGTGCCCATGCTCTTGCAAGTCCACGACGAATTGGTATTTGAAGCCCCGGAAAAAGATGTAGAAAAAGCCGAACAAATCATCCGGTCCGAAATGGAAAACGCCGTGCAATTGAGCATTCCCTTGGTGGTGGACATCCACCACGGCGACAATTGGTTGGAAGCGCATTGAGAGAGAAATCTCTCCCTATTTGAATACAAAATGTTAAATTGCCTCGACTTTAAGGCAACTTTTTATTTTTTTTCTTCAACTTCATAAAGAAATTCCCGAATGGCTTGCAAATCTTTTTCCGGATTATCTTGCATTGTCATATGAGCGGCATCAGGTATGATTGCCAGCCGGGCGTTCGGGACCAATCCGGCATAATAGGCCGTGGTCTCCGGACGGGCTTCGTCATATTGTCCGCATATAAAAAGGACCGGCACTTTTATACGAGGTAATTTTTTAGTGGCATCATAATATTGCATAGTACCCGTAAAAGTAAATTCGCTGGGGCCATTCATATATGTATAGACCTCGTGGCCCAAATAGGCAAAAGTACTATCAATATCGGCCGACCATGGTTGCTTGCGGGCTACATGTTTTTTATAATATACCATCATGGCTTGTTGGTAAGCCGGTGCATCGAATTTTTTTAATCTTTCATAGTGATAAATAATACGTTGCAAAGAATCGGGCAATTGAGACAGCAATAACCGGGCATCACGAATCCACAATTTACCGCTAAGGGCGGGACTGGCCAAAATGATGCCTTGAATACCTTCGGGATGAGCAAAATAATATTCCACTGCCAGAATGGTGCCCCATGATTGGCCGTATAGGTAGAATTTTTTCAAGCCCAAAGCATGTTTCACCCTTTCCACTTCATCCACATAAAAGGCAATATTCATTTGAGTGGTATCCATTTGACGGGTGGAACGACCACATCCCAATTGGTCGAAAAAAATAAGAGAACGATCGGCGGCTAAGGATTCCAAAGGACGCAAATAATAAGACGTAGCACCCGGTCCTCCATGTAACATTAAAATAGGCGGCTTGGATCCTTTTCCTACTATTTTGTACCAAACTTTCCCGCCGGGCACATTAATATAACCTTCACGTGGAGACAAATCATGCAAGGTATGGCATTGAATTAATCCAATGTATAGTAAAATAAAAATGCTAATACGCTTTAATAAATTCATTAATGTTTTTTTTATATAAAACATAAAAAATTAATTTGATTTTTTTTATAAAGATAAATAAAAAAAACCGTATTTTCTTTTACAATCATTTGATTTTCAATTAACTTTTGAAATATGTGTTTACCTTATCAATATACCTTAATAAAATACCGGGACTTCCCGAATGAAATCCCGGTATCTAAACAGAGTACTATGATAAAAGAATTATTCTCCCAAACGATTTTCCAATCTTCTTAATCGTTCTTCCAATTCTTCAATTTTAGCATTTTGTCGCTGAATTTTTTCTTCTTGCTCCTGCAATGCCTTTACCAGCACGGGCACAAATTCGGCATAGCGCAGGCCGTAAATATCATTGGAATTTTTAGGCCTATCCACTGCGTGGAAATCGAAATGCAAACTCTTGGCCGCTTCTTCCACTTCTTGCGCAATAAAACCGATTTGCCATTCGGCGCCCTTGGCGGCTTCGGACTGTTTGCTGCGCAAACTGTCGGGAATTTGGTTCCACTTGGCCAAGGCATTCATATCCAACCGGTAGGTAACGGGGCGCAATTTTTTTATCAAGGCCATGCCCGGCACGTTTTCGTTCACATCGGTCTTGAAACGTCCGTCCGACACATTTGTCCAATTGGCATATCCACCGATGCTGGTAACATCGATATTTCCTATACGTGCCTGGTAGGAAGCATGGACACGTGTGAGATAGCCGAGGGCAATGGAGTTATGAAAATCGGTTTCCAGGGGAAAGGCGCTGAATCCTACGGCAACATTATGATATCCGGAAATATTATCGCCCATGGCCAATCCTCCCAAGGCCACATTGCCGTAACCGGTGGTATTTTCGTGCAATGCCCTGAAGCCTAAAACCGAATTGGTTGATCCGGACGTATTATTTACGGCAGCTTCGTAGCCTAAGACCGAATTCATGTCGCCATCGCCGTAGCTTTTTAAAGCATGCGCACCTACCACCGTATTATTGTCTCCTTTATTATCCTCCATGGTGCCCTTTCCGATGGCCACATTATTCGATCCGTTATTGGACATGAGTGTAAATGCTCCAACGGCCACGTTATAATCGGCCGAATCCGCCAAAAACATGGCGCCGTAACCTATAACGGTATTTGACGAACCTTTTTGGATTTTTTTCATTGCTGACGTCCCTATAGCCGTGTTTCCTTCGCCGGTAGTTATCTCTAAGAGGGCACGATTACCTACGGCCACATTCTGCCTATAATATTGCATGTTCTTTAAGGCGCTGTGTCCTATGGCCACATTATCATGTCCTCCTTGCAAAGACAACAAAGCGCCCTGACCGATGGCCAAGTTATATTTGCCACGGTAGGAGTGATACAAAGCGGAATCACCAATGGCTATCGAAACGCTTTTGGTTGTATTGTCGTGCAATGCACCGTAGCCGATAGCCACATTGGAATTACCGGTGGAATTGTTCATCAGCGCATATTTTCCAATGGCAATGTTATAATTACCCTCTGTATTAGAATATAAAGACATATGCCCTGTGGCAATGTTATTGGAACCCGTGGTATTGTTTTTCATGGCGTAGGCACCCGATGCAATATTACTCGAACCTGTGGTGTTGGCATATAATGCCTGAATGCCCAATGCCGTATTCAATTCACCGCTAGTATTGTTATGAAGAGTAGAAGAGCCCAATGCCGTATTGTAATTAGCGGTATTATGAAATAACGCCGCATTTCCTACCGCTGTATTTTGATAACCCGTATGATTAAGTTGGAGTGCTTGCGCACCTATGGCTATATTATTATCTCCATCCGTATTGTAACGTAAGGCATTATAGCCCATCGCCACATTGTACGAACCGGTAGTATTTTCGTTCAACGCATAATAACCAATGCCGGCATTTTTATTGTTGGAAAAATCATTGTTTACGCCGGCATATTTGCCCACAAAGACGGAGCTGGATCCGGAAACGGCATCATCCAAATCATTCAATTCTTGCGCGCCGCCTCCGTTTTCGGCATACTTGGCATAAGGAACGGTTTTGAAATCCTGCATACCCATATCATGATAGGTATTCCCGCCATCGGTACTGAGAAAAACCTTATAACTATGAGATTGCGACCAATCCAAATCCGTAAATTGTCCCTGGGTGGCCGTGCCTTCACCCAGCGTAACGTGAAATATACCGTTGGCATCGGTGGTGGTCTCGTGGTGTTCGCTGTAAATAAGGCTTCCATTTTCGTAGAATTCCACGTTGAGTTTCACCGGCTGATTGGCCAGAATTTGACCGTTTTCGCTCACCAGACCTTTGTAATTAAATCCGGTAGTTTGTGCCTTTACCCAAAAAGACACAAAAAGAATGAGTAAGATTGTAAGTTTTTTCATGACTTAATGTTTTTATTAGATGTTTATTTAAATGTTTCTATTAGATTTTTAATTATTGTCCTATATATCGGAATAGCATTGATTCGCCAATTACCAACCCGAAGTTGTTTCCTTTAAAATCAACCTTATAAACCCCTTCATCTTGAGATTGTGAAACTTCATATACCGGATACCAATTATTTCCGTTATCCATTGTATAATAAAGGGCGGGCAAATATTGCGAAGTATAGGTGACAGCATATACACGACCATTCTCTGCAATAGCAATATCATTTAAAGCGCCGGTAAAGAATGATAATTTATGCGCCAAGGCCTTGATGTTCCATGTGTGGCCTCCATCCGTTGATACAGCTGCAAATCCTTCTAAAAAATCCCTTGTGTCGCCCCCACAGAGCCAAACCAAGTTACCTGAAATATCTCCATTATTCACTATATAATTATTCCTTCCTCCATTCCAAGCTTCAGGAGGCGCAATTTCAGCATTATTCCATGTTTGTCCTCCGTCATGACTTATCCACACGTATTGCATATTGTTTTGGTAATGTTCCATATTGCTGATTAATGCATCCCTGCCGTGAAATCGCAATGAAAAAGTCCCGTAATTGATCTGTTCATTCACAATAAGGGTGGATTGCAAAACATTATTTTGGGCTAACCCCATGCGATAAATATATACCGGATCATCTCCGAGATCATAAGGGGTGGTGACAAAATATTCGTTGGATGAGGTACCGAAAGCCACATCGTAAGCATGGTTGAATAAGTTAATGCCACTTGAAGGGTCGGTCACCAATATATATGACCTACCGCCATTAAAAGTTTTGTACACTTTGTCCGTATTGGAAATAGCCACACCGATTTGATTATTATAAAAGGCAATGCGCTTGAGATTCAAATGATTATTGACCATTTGCCACGTAGCACCCCGGTCATCGGTACGAAGCAGAAAATAAGAACTTCCCCAATAACCGCATATCCAGCCGGTATGCTCGTCGAGCAAATACATATCCCGTATGTAATAATTACTTTCTCCCAGAATAGGTGATAAATCAATTTTTTCCCATCGAGCCGGTACCACATTAATTCTTATTTCGTCACGCGCTACAATCCGGTTATCTAGAATAATTTCGGCTTTGAGGGTATGCGAACCCGGATTGATACCGCTTACATTCCACAGAAAACCGAAATTATTACGAAATAATGCTATATCTTCGTTATCCATCGGTGTAGTTTGTATTTCGGTTCCGTCTAAAAAGAATTTCACTTGGGCTTCACCCAAACCGCCCAATTCTTCATCGGGTTCTACGGTAAGGGCTATGGTATTGCCCAAAGGCACCTCATAACCATCCAAGGGATTACTAATATGCAAATCATAAGAAATATCCTCACCTCCAGTACCCGGTCCTATGCAAGATACCGGTATAAATACGAGCCATATTATCAAGGTAATAATATTAATTCTGTCTTTCATTTCTATTCGACTTTCTGAATTTTATACGTGACAAAACGCTTACTGAGCCGGTCCACTATGCTTAGTAAATACACTCCGGTTTTGTATTTCTTCATATAAATGCTCAAAGAATTGTTATCGGAAATGCTTCGAAAAATCTCCTTTCCCGTCAAATCATGTAAGTACACTTCATAAATATGATCGTCGGGTAAATCCACATGTAAATTTTCACTCACGGGATTTGGGAAAATACGAACACCTGTCAGTGAAGTGTAGTCTTCGACTTCCAGCATTTGGGAAATATCGGGCCCGATAAAACCTTCGGAAAGATGAATATTGGCCGCGTCATTTTCGGCATTGAATATTTCACCGCCTGCATGGGTTAATTGAATTTGTGCCGCTATTAGAGTAACTTCTCCCATAGGGGATAAGGATATTTTCACCAGTTCGGGTTGCGAAAAAGCCGATGTATAAACCATAACGGCTAATAAAATTCCCAGTGTTTTTTTCATTTTTGTTATATTTATTATTTTCCGTTCATTTGTTTATATGCATGATATGCCTGCTTGATATATTCTTCGGGCATATCCGGACTATCTTTCAATATTTCCGCCTTAAATTCCTTGTAATTCAACACTTTACCGTCTGTGGCTTGGAGCATATCTTTCTTGAAATCCTCTCCTCCGATGGCGCCGAACATGGGATTGTCGGTGATCGGATAATCAGGTAAACGAAAATATTTCTCAGGAACTTTACCGCCGAATTCGGCTTTAACC
The DNA here is from genome assembly GCA_027067965.1 of Flavobacteriales bacterium. GTDB lineage: Bacteria > Bacteroidota > Bacteroidia > Flavobacteriales > Flavobacteriaceae > JAADED01. The sequence continues at coordinate 40,460 of JAMOUV010000015.1, forward strand.
GCTTCGCTTACATATTTAATTCCACCAATATTGGTTGCCGATTTTAAAGGCACACCTTTATACATCCAGATCTTCACGCCATTCATATCCCACACATCACACGGATAACCCAAAATCTTTTCGGTACCGGTTTTTTTTGCACCCATGGACTTCATCATTTCTTCTACACTACCGGCCACATCTCCCTTGGCAAAACTTTTGAAAAAACCCATGGCCGGATCTTGCATTTTGTAGATTTTCTTGGCTTTAAAATCCACCGAATAGGATACACCATTGTCCAATTTGCTCATTTTATGAGTTTTATCTTTCTGAACCTGATTTTGTCCGAACATTTTAATTGCCGTGGTTTGTTCAAATTGTTCTTCTTGTAATTCGACGGCGCCCCAATCTTTGAAATAAAGTTTCGAGACTCCATGACCACTAACCCTTCCTACACCCATATTTCCGTTAATATCTATTTTATATTCCACCACTCCGGAAGGGACTTGATAACGTTTCAACCGAACTTCTTTTTTGGAGCCGGAAGCAGAGGAACCGGCTTCGGAGTCGGCAGTAGCAGTCGCACTGTTATTTTCATTTTGGCAAGAAAAAAACAATGCCGTTGTCAGTAATAAAAAAATTGTTTTTCTCATAATAATTATGATTTAATTGTTTTTTCGTGTGGATTCCCATACTTTTCTCAACTCGTCTTCTTTTATATTCGGATCAAGCATTAAAAATGCTTTCCGAAATGTAGGATAATCATATTTCTCTGGATGGGAAGCAATGTCGATGGCCTTCATTTGATTCATCTCATCGGGATTTTCTTCAGGCACCTTGACCGAGCGCCCATCCGATTGGTGCAGACGATTGTAACTCCGGGCTATTTGACTATCGGTAAAACCGGGATTCATTTCCCGTACATACGCGGCATATTCCCCATAAGACATTTGCTTAATTCTTCCTAATTGTTCATTCAGCGCTTGCATGCCCCGGGTGGTATCACGGCGATATTGTTCTTCTAATCGAAGTAATTGTTGCCTGATTTCCAGTTTTTTATCCTCCGATAACAAACCACCTCCGTCACCGCGGATATAGGCATCCACTATGCGGAATGCATTATCGCGATCTTTCTTTGAAAGGGAGGGATTTACACAATTAATATAGTCATTAAATTTGGCCCTTCGTACCGGCTCGGGCCCCAAACGGCCGTCATATTCGGCATAAAAAGCCCGTAAGGTCCGGTCGGCACAAGCCAATTGTTCGTCGGTGTAGCCACCTGAAGATTGTGCTTGTATATAAAAAGGAAACAACACAATCATCAAAAGAAAGGAATTAAAAAGATTTTTTTTCATCATTTTAAGGTTTTACGGTTTCCCAATAGGAAAATTCACGTATGTAATATACTTCGTCATTGCGGTCACCCGGATATTGAACCATGACCCGGGCATAAACGCCGGGACGGTCGTTAATCATCCAATACCGGAATTTTTTATCACCATCAACTCCTTCGATCAACGTGCATTGAAAAGCAAAATCGGGTGTTTCGTAGAGTGTATCGGTTGAAACTATTCTAAACCGGTCGGGACGATCCATGGGAAAGAACGGGTTATGACTTTCCGCAACGAATCCTTTGCATTTTTCGGCAATTTGAGGGCGCTCACCATGTGATTTAATCAAATGTTGCGAAATGCAGAAAGTCCTGTTGCGTCGGTTTATTTTATGCCGGTCCATTTCATTTACGATATGGAAACGTTCTAATAAATCGATATAGGTGCGGCGTTGAAAATAATAAACCACTGACGTATCGTAATCATTCCATGCAATACCATTCCAAGGCAAACGACTTTCGTCTTCATCGGCAGGTAGATCCTCATAGGTAAATTGCAAAGCAGGTGGCGGTGCCGTTTCATCATCCTTAATCAGGTCATAATCACGTCCGTCACGATTAAAAGTCATATCTTGCTCATTCTCGCGTTCTACTTTATAAACACCGGTAAAATAGCCCGCAGGATTTTGAATAATAATTTTCTTTTCTTCAGGCAAATAAATGCCCGAAGCCACACTCATTTCCGTTCCGTAATCGGTCAGAACAAACTCCGTAATGGTAGCGGAATCACTAATTTTAAGGTAAACCTCGGGATCATCATAGTATATCCATACGCCGGCCAAAGGACGCAACAAAAAATCATCCGTCCAACGGCGAAACTCCATGCGCATACCGTCCAATTCCAGGCGCATGCGGTCATGGCCTTGCCATTCCACTCGTCCTTTCCCGTTAAATGTAGGATCCGCTTTTGATTGTAAAGTGAATTTATTGTTGCGGCAAGTCCATGTGGCTAATTCAAAACCGCCGAATAACATTTTTCCATCATCCGTAAATTCCACTTGCCGGTAAGGACTCTGTTTTTGTCCGTTTTGTGAGAAGGAAACCCATAACCATTTTCCGGGAATTTTTTGAGAAAATCCATCCGGCACAAATAGCATGATCAATAATAGGATCCACCAAATTTTATTCTTATTTAACATGATAAAATTTTTAATGATTTAGTTAACTGAACGATTAGAATTTGACAAACTCCACGCGGCGGTTATTGGCTTTTCCTTCCGGCGTACTATTGTTATCTATGGGTTTGCTTTCACCCCAACCTTTGTATTTGAGCCGTGAAGGATCAATACCCATGGCGATGAGTTTGTCCATAACCACTTTGGCGCGGCGTTCGGATAATTTCTGATTAAAATCGGCATCTCCGTCGCTGTCGGTATGACCTTCCACGCTGAATCGCAGTTCGGGGTTGTCTTTCATTAATTTAAAAATGCGATTGATGGGCCCCATGCTTTCGGGTTTCAGGGTGGCTTTGTTCACGTCGAACTTAATGCCGTTGACGATGATTTTGCCGTCAGTCATGACTCGATCATAGTATTTCACGCCACCTTTGGCAATGCGTACGTTTTTGAAATAAAAGGGTTGTCCCTCACCTAAATCCGCCCAGTATGCTTGCAAGGTTACTCCCAAAGGATTACCCGGATAATGTGGAATATTAATTACCCGCGTTTCGTCCATATATACCTTCAATTTGCCCCGGGTATAGGCAATGGCCACATGGATCCAACGGGCATCATTACGATTGGAATAATTGATGTAATCCAAGTTGGACGAAATATCCGTCAAATGTTCATGTGCCCCCTCCGAACTAATTTCTATTTCCATACCCGCATCATAATCCGGATGACTTCGCTGGTTTTTATCGTCAAAAAGATAAACGGAAATCCGGTTGCCATTGCGCGGTTTATAAAAATCGAATTCAATGGTAAATACTTCGGGCAAATAATCCTTATCGGAATCTTTCAGATAAGGAACTATAGTCGGTTGGCCGGAAATAAACATCATAACTTTTTCTCCGTCCGCTTCGGCTATTTCCACTTGTCCCTTAACCAAATCCCACCGCGACGGAAATTCACCGTTTTCTTCATCCGGAGAGGGACCGTCCTCGAAAATCACCACATCGCCGGGCACAAAATCGTAACGACTCCATTTGAGTTCGGTATGATGTGGTTGTGAAGCGGCAGCGGCCTTATCATCCGCTCCGTTTGATTGGCTCCGTTCATTTTTAGAAGAATTATTATTATTTGTTTTATCATGCGAGCCGGACTCTTTGTCTTCCCTGTTTTTTCCATCTATTGAATCTTCTATTTCATCATACACTTTATCCACTCCTTTATCAATGCGTCTTTCCGCCCTTCTTTCGGCTTCATTTTTAATCTTTTCTTTGGCATGATGTTTTAACCGTTTTAATATTTGTCCTTCTGCGGAGAAATAAATTCCCGGAAGGATGAGAAAAATCAAAATTAAAAATAGTTTTTTCATGGCTGAAGTGTTTTTATGGGTCAAATTTCCGGTATTCATTTTACCTATTTATCATTTTTTAGGGTGATTTTATATCATTCTCAAGGGTGAAATCCTATTTTTTTGTTAATAAAATTTACCAAATCTAATTTTCATAAAATTTAAAAAAATGAAGTAAAATCGGGTTCAGACCAAAAGTATTAAGGGGATTATCGCGAATAAATTTAAATTGTTTTATATCAACATTTTAAATTATTTTCACTACATGTCTCGTTGAAAAAAGAATAATGATGTAAAGTTGTTAATTTTTCTTGATTTTCATTATTATTAATTAATCTTATTCATTTTTATCAGAAAAATAATATCAAAGGATGACAAAAAAGCTTGATTAAAATAAATCCTTTATTAAACGGAAATAAAAAAATTTGATTTAATTTGATTTAGATTTTATAAAACGGTCATCATAAAGAATAATTTATTTCTAGTATAGGATTTATCGCATCGGCTCGCTTTTCTTCTTATAACGCTTTCTATTACTAAAAATTTCGGGTTTGAAATTATCAAAATCATCAAAAGCGATTCGGTCCGAAAATCGGAGAGTAAGCCAAACGTTTAGTGAAGTGGATGCAAAAATAACTACCAGAATCATGATTTGATATTTGACGGCCACCATCGGATCGCTACCACCGAGAATTTGACCGGTCATCATGCCGGGCAATGCAATTAAACCCATTATGGCCGTAGTGGCAATCAAGGGATTGAATGCCCGCTGTAAAGCATAACGAATAAAGGGTTGTAAGGCCTCACTGTGCGTGGCTCCATTGGCCAACTCCCACCTGTAGGTGACCATTTCGTCGTCAATTCTTTTGTAATAGGCATCCAAAGCAATAATGACATTTTTCAAAGAATTTCCTAGCAGCATGCCTGTAATGGGTATAAAATAACGGGCGGTAAGGATATTTTTCAGCCCGATTACCACGCCGAGAAAATAATAATCGATCAATACTATGCTCAAAATGGTAGCCAATAATACGGGAAAGAAAAAAAGTTTAAGCCGCAATCCGGTTCGTTTAATAATCGTGTAAGAAGCCACGATGGTCATCACAACAATCCAAAGTAAATTTATCCATGGATTATCCCATTTAAAAATATATTCCAAATATAATCCCACCAAAAGCAATTGGACGGTCATCCTAAACAATGCCCATAAAGTGGGTTTGACCAATCCGGTTCGGTAGGCATAAAAAATAATCAAAGGCACCAACATCAGGAAATAACCCGAAATCAAATAAAGCCAAGGGATATCGATAACACCTTTGTTCATAATTCGATTATTTTATCCGCTCTTTTTATAAATTCTTCATCATGAGTGGCTGCCAATACGGTAGCTTCGGTTTGCATGAGATAATCCAAAATTTTGACGGCAAGTTCGCGATTAAGTGCCGAAGTAGGTTCGTCCAATAGCATAATCGGTTTATGGAGCAAAACAGCCGATGCCAGCATAATACGTTGTTTTTGTCCGCCCGAAATTTCCTTAATATTCCTGTTTAACAAATCGGTTGAAATTTCGAAGAGATCAAAAATCCGATTTATTTCTTCTTCGCCGGGCATGGTATTCAATTTAAAACCGAAAGGGGCATAAAACATTTCTTTGACCGTCGGAAAAACGGTAAATTGAAGTTCTTGCGGTACAAAAGAAGTGTGTGTTCTGATCCGGCGTACATGTTTCACGTCCAACGGCATTCCGTTTATGATAATTTTGCCTTCGAAATCCGGAACGAATCCCAACAAAACATTAAGCAAAGTGGATTTTCCGCTTCCGCTTTCGCCTTTAATCGCGACTTTTTCGCCTTGTGCTACATTAAAATTCAACCCGTTGTACAAATCGGTATCATTGAAGCGAACATGAAGATTTTTTACTTGAATCATAAATACAAAGTTACTAAAAGAGTTGAAAGTGGCTAGTGGCTAGTTCCTAATGGTTAGTTGCTAGTGGTTAGATGATAGTTTTAAAAGTCGCGATATATTCCGGTTTGATGATTATTGCCCAATTTTTTTCATTTGCACCTTTTCCCGGCACATCATTTGAAATAACTTCGGGCTTGAAAAATACCGGGACGACGGGCCGTAAAAACTTTCATTTGTCGGTAATTTTTAGCAATTTTGCGCAGTTTTAAAATATATGGCATGAAAAGGAACGCTTTGTTTGTTTTATTCCTTTTGTTTTTCGGTTTGGGTTCGGCTCAAAATAACAATGACACACTGATGAAAATCGGTGACGAAACCGTTACTGCAGAAGAATTCGAATATATGTTTACCAAGAATCTCGATTTGGTTCAAGATCCGAAACAAAAAGATATCGACTACTATAAAGAATTGTTTATCAATTACAAATTACAATTAATCGATGCCAAAAAACAAGGGTTTGATAAAAACATCAATTTCAAAAGAGATTTCAGGCACTACCGTAAAGAATTGGCAAAAAAATATCTTTCGGACCCTTCGATCAAAGACCGGCTCGTGCGGGAAGCATACGACCGTATGAAAAAAGACGTAAAGGTTTCGCATATCATGGTCATGGTCCCCGAAGATGCCACGCCCGCCGATACCCTCAAAGCATACAGGAAAATCCATCGCATTTACCGGCAATTAAAAAAAGGTCTTCCCTTTGAAAAAGCCGCATTGAAATACAGTGAAGACCCGTCGGTTGCGCAAAATAAAGGTCATTTGGGATGGATTACCGTATTTCAAACGGTTTATCCCTTTGAAACCATGGCTTACGAAACACCTGTAGGTCACTTCTCGAAACCCTTTCGTACGCGCTACGGTTATCATATTGTAAAAAAAGAAGATGAAAGACCCGCCGTATATAAGGTGCAAGTAGCCCAAATTTTGGTAGCGAAAAAAAATAATCCCGAAGCGGCCAAGCAAAAAATTCATAATATTTACCGCCAATTACAATCCGGAGAAGATAGTTTCGAGAATCTGGCCCGAAAATTTTCGGACGATGTGCGTACGGCCAAAAAAGGTGGCGTGATGGCTCCCTTCGGGTTGCGCGAAAAAATTCCGGCATTCGAAAAGGAAGTATTTGGCCTGAAAAATGCCGGCGATATATCCAAACCCTTCGAAACGGACCATGCATGGCATATCGTCAAATTGATTAAAAAATTCCCGGTGCCGCCTTTTAGCGAAGTTAAAAAAACATTGGAAAATAACATACTCAAAAGTGACCGTTCGCAACTGGGTCAAAAAAAATTACTGGAAAAACTCCGCAAGGAATTAAAAATTGAAATGAAAAATTCTTTGCAACCCGTTTACAAATCGGTCAATGAAGATTTTTTCAAACGACAATGGCAATTTCCCAAAGAATTTGAAAAAAGAGACGAGGTTTTATTTTTCATCAATAATGAATATCCGGTTACTTACGGAGATTTCATGACTTACTTATATCGTCATCAAATGAACAGACCGGAGGCGTTCAAACAAAAGAAAGCCGTCATTGACAGCTTATTTGAAAAATTCAAAGACGAACAGTTATTAAAATACTACGAAAAGAATTTGGAAAAATTCTATCCCGATTTTGCCCGGACTATTAAAGAATACTACGACGGATTGCTCCTGTTTAATTATAAATCCCAACAAATTTGGGAAAAAGCCATGAAAGATACCTTAGGTATTCAAAAATTTTACGAAGCCAACCGGTCTAAATACCAACGGAAAGGAAAAATCAAATATGCAATCATTCAGACTTCAGATAAAAAATTGGCAAAAAAATTGTATCGTGCTCTTAAAAGGAAAAAAAGCGAAGAAGAATTGCGCCGGATAGCCGGAGACAAAGCGATTATCCATGTGAAAATATTGGATGAGCCCGAGCCGGGTAAAATTCAAACACTTAAAAAGCGGATTTTTGAGAAAAAAGACAATAAATACATGGTCAAAGGCGTTTTGGAGACAATTCCCGCTTATGTACCCCCTTTAAAAGAAATACGCGGCAAGGTGATCAGTGATTATCAAACCGAATTGGAAAAACGATTGCTGGAAGATTTAAAGAAGAAATATCCCGTAAAAATTTATGAAGATACTTGGAAAAAAATACGTGCCAAATACAAACATTAAATTCTTGATTATCCTTATCTTATTATGGATTTCGGGAAGTTGTACTTTATCTAACGAAAAGCCGAAAACACCGGTGGTAAAAGTATTTGACAAAATGTTATATGCCGAAGATATTCCTGTTTCCATATACAAAAATTCCGACGACAGTATTCGTGCCGTCAAACATTATATTGATCAATGGATTCGAAATACCGTCTTTATTCATTTTGCCGAAAAAAATGTGGATACCGCATATATTAATCGTTTATTGGAAGAATATCGTCAGGATTTGCTTCGGGACATGTATTCCAATAAATTGAAACAAAAATTAAGAGACGAGATACAAATTTCGGATAATGATATCGAAACATTTTACAACGAACAAAAAAAGAATTTTCCCGCCAAAGACACATTAATAAAATGGCGTTTTCTTATAGTAGATTCAAAAGAAAAAGACCGGTATAAAATCAAAAAATTATTTTTTTCCAAAAAACAAGAAGATCAACAGGAATTGGAAAGTTACTTTTCCAAATTTTTGGCTTATAAAACCGACACCACCGGATGGCTTACATATAAAGAAGCAAAAAAAATAGTACCGGTCCTGCCCAAATTATATTCGCGAAAATATTCCCTTACGCTATCTCAAAAAAACCGTTTATATTTGATTCAAATTATCGATATGAAATTGCCCGGGGAGATTTTACCTTTGGAATATGTAAAAAGCCGTATAAAATCTTTCGTTATCGAAAAAAAATTAAACAAAAAAATTCACCAGATTCAAAACGAAATGCTCAATCAAGCTTATAAAAAACAAAAAATAAAACAATACAACCCATGAAATATTATACAGTCATATTGATTCTTTTATTATTTAGTCACAATTTACTTGCCCAGCAAAACAAAAAACGCATCAAAGTGGACGGAATTGCCGCCATTGTGGGAAGCGAAGCCGTCTTTATGTCCGATATTCAAGCACTAAAGCTCCAATTAAAAGAACAGGGCTTGCTTACCGATGATACGGATGATTGTAAAATTTTGGAAACTATTCTCAAAGAAAAAGTATTGGTCAACGAAGCCCTTCGTGATACGACCATAACCAAAAATGTTACACGAGAAACCGTAAGAGAACAGGCCCGCCAACAATTAAATTACATTAAAGCCCAAGCCGGCGGATTGGAGCAGGTTTTGGATATGTATAACAAAAACTCGGAGGAAGAATTGCTCGAAGCCATTACCGATTTCAACTACAAACGCGAACTTGCTTCGGCCATGCAAAATAAAATTACCGAAAACATTGAAATAACACCCGACGAAGTAAAAGAATTTTTTGAAAGTATTCCTCAAGAAGAATTACCCGAATTTTCCACCCAAGTCGAATTACAACAAATCGTAATAAAACCCAAACCCGACAAAGAAGAAGAAGAACGTGTGGTCAAACGTCTGAATGAAATTAGAGAAGATATATTGAAAGGCGACAAAACCTTTCGCGCGCAAGCCGTCTTATATTCCGAAGATCCCGGCACGCGCATTAACGGCGGGCTTATGACCATTGATAAAAACACCCCTTTGGTTCAAGAATTCAAGGATATCGCTTTTATGTTGGAAGAAGGAGAAATATCCAAGCCATTCAAAACCGACTACGGCTGGCATATCGTGACCGTCGAAAAAATCAAGGGGCGAAAACGCGATATCAGACACATCCTGATGATACCTAAAATCAAACAAAAAAATAAAGACGAAGCCAAAAAATTGTTGCAAGACATTAAAGAAAAAATCGAAAAAGGCGAACTCACTTTTGAAGAAGCAGCCAAAAATTTTTCCGATGACGAACAATCGGCAAAACTCGGCGGATTACTCATTGACCCCAACAGCAATGAAAGTTTATTGGAAGTAACCCGCCTTGACCCTAAAATCCACGGGCAACTTATAGGAAGAAATGAAGGAGACATCACGGATATTATCGAAGAAACGGATCCGGCCGGACGTATTTCTTACAAAATTTATAGAGTTAAGAAAAAAATCCCTGCTCATAAAGCCGATTTCATAAAAGATTATGCTAAAATCGCGCAAATGGCCTTGGAAGCCAAAAAACAAAAGAAAATAAAAGAATGGATTAAAGACCGGATAAAAAACATTTATATCCGGCTGGCGGATGAATATAAAAATTGTAATTTTGAAATAAATTGGACAGCCAATGAATAATGTCGAAAAGACATTCGAATTGCTTTCGGAAAAATATCCGAAACTAAAATCCGAAATAGCCAAAGTTATTATCGGTCAGGAAGACATTATCCATAAAATCCTTTTATCGATTTTCTCCAACGGGCACAGTTTATTAATCGGCGTTCCCGGACTGGCCAAAACCTTAATGATCCAAAGCATATCCGAAGCGATGGACTTGACTTTCAATCGCATTCAATTCACCCCCGACCTGATGCCTTCGGATATTTTGGGTAATGAAATCTTGGATGCCGACAGACGTTTCAAGTTTATCAAAGGACCCATTTTTGCGAATATTATTTTGGCAGATGAAATCAACCGGACGCCACCCAAAACCCAGTCGGCCTTATTGGAAGCCATGCAAGAAAAAAAAGTGACGATAGCGGGAAACGATTTTATTTTGGACCAACCCTTCTTTGTTCTGGCCACCCAAAACCCTATTGAACAAGAAGGCACCTATCCCCTACCCGAAGCCCAGCTGGACCGTTTCATGTTTTCGCTCAATGTGGATTATCCTTCATTGGAAGAAGAAATAGATATAGTAACCCGCACGACGGGACAAAAAACCGGAAAAATAAATCCCGTCATGGGAAAAGAAGAGATTTTAGCCATTCAAGAATTGGTCCGGCAAGTTCCCGTAACCGCTCATGTAGTGGAATATGCCGTCAATGTGGTTCGAAGAACACGAACCGGAAAGAATGCACCGGAAATTATTCAAAAATATATCCGCTACGGAGCCGGCCCGCGCGCTTCGCAATATATGATTTTAGGCGCCAAAGCCCATGCATTGACCCGCGGAAAATTGTCGCCCGACATCGAGGATGTGCAATATATTGCCGAGAATATATTATCGCACCGGATTCTTCGAAATTATAAAGCGGAAGCCGAAGGAATCTCCGAAAAGGAAATCATCGAAAATATTTTATAAATCCACAATTATACTACTTCCCGAAAGCGATATTCATGCAACCGGATTGATATACTTTATGAAAAAATTACAACTAATTCAGCCCTTATTTAACGGCTATCACCGAAATTTCCACCGGCACATCTTTAGGTAAGCGGGCCACTTGGACCGTTTCACGAGCAGGTGGAATCGATCCTTCAAAAAAACTGCCGTATATTTCATTCACTTTGGCAAAATCATTCATATCTTTTAAAAAAATGCTGGTTTTTACCACTTTATCCAAACTCGAACCGGCGGCTTTTAGAATGCTTTTCAGATGATTCATTACCAAATAAGTGGCTTTTTCGACATCTCCGGTTTCTATCTCACCGGTTACCACATCCAAAGGAATTTGACCCGATACAAAAATAAATCCTTGATACTCAATGGCTTGACTATACGGCCCGATGGGAGCGGGCGCATTTGAAGAAATAACTTGTTTTTTCATGATTTTTAATTAGTTTTGTTTCATAATATATTAAATTTTGATGGAAATCTATGTGTGATTTCAGGAAGATTTTTAAATACGGAAACAAAAAACAATTTTTTGCCATCGTTTCCCTGCTTGCTCTACTTGCCGCTGCGATTGGTTTCGTCATCTATCAATCAGCCCAAAAAAGAGTAAATATAACCAAAGAGTTTACAGTAAATGTTCCTCCCACCGTACTCTACACCACTTTGGATAGTAAACATCACCTAACCGAATGGAACGATATTTTAAGCGAACATCTGGATAGCATCGGTTTAGACAAAGTTTATCTTTCGCACGGAAAAAAGAAAATGGAAATTATTACCACCGAAAGAGAAGAATACACCCAACTTTCAAAAGAGGTATTTTTATCCAAATCGGGAAACAGAATATTTTATTCGGAATGGCATTTTATTCCCATACAAGATACCGTAACCAAAGTCCGGGTTCATTTTAAAGGCGAATGCCCTTTTGTGTCCATTTTTAATCTTTCCATTAAAAAAGAAATCGATTCGTGCATGAATAATTTGATGGAAAATCTTCAGGACTTTTTGGAAACCAAGAAGAAATCCATTCGGTTTACAGTTCATGATCAATATAAGATTATCCCCGGCACTCCTTATTTATATCAAGAATTTCCTTACACCTTGGATTTCTTTAATATATTTAACGAGCATTCTCCATCTTTAATTTTATATACTTTTTCAAAAAATATTTATAACCGGGAATTCAAACCGTTTTTACTGTTTTATTTTGACAGAAAAGGAAACCAAATTTTAATAAAGAAATTCCGTGCCGCTTCTCCCCTGAGCCGCATTCCCGAAAAAATAGACAAAAAATATAAACTGGACACCCTTCAGCCGGGTTCATATTTCTGTGTGGGCTTTAACGGGAATTACAGTTGGCTTAAATATAATATTATTAAAACTTCCAAAATGATTCCCGATACCGTTCCTTTGGATGATTCACGCCCTTTTATGGTCAGGTTTATCAAGGGACATTCAAGTTCACCAAATCCCGAAGAATGGCTGACTGAAATTTATTATCCTGTCAAGAAATGAGCAAGATTTTACTGATTTTCGTAGGAGGCGGATTGGGAAGTGTCCTCAGATACATGATAGGTCTTTGGTTAAATGCATCACCTTACTTCATGCCTTACGGCACCTTTACGGTGAATATTTTAGGAAGTTTTTTAATAGGTATCGCAGGCGGATTTGGAGCCAAACCTTCCTTTCACAATCCCTATTTGATGTATTTCGTCATGCTTGGTTTTTTAGGAGGATTCACTACCTTTTCATCCTTCTCTTTAGAAACTTTACAAATGATCAGAAACAATGATTGGGCCATGGCATCGGTATATGTAACCACTAGTGTAATTACAGGAATTTTTGCCGCAGCCATCGGTTTTTATACCGGAAAAAATCTCTTATAAAATACTTTTCTTATCCTCCCCCGTCTTATACGCTTTTTTATCTTTATAATTTACTGAAAACCAATATGTTACAAAGCGCTTTAAATTAGGTTTTCTCGTTAAAAAAGGTTATATTTGTACGTTGTACGTAAAAGTCATTTATATGAACGAAGAACAAAAGAAAAATACGAAAAACGAACAAGAAAATATCAGTCAAAAACCCGCACAAAAAACTTCACCGAGTCATTCTTATGATGCATCGAGCATTCAAGCGCTCGAAGGAATTGAACACGTGCGAATGCGTCCGTCGATGTATATCGGTGATGTGGGTCCGCGAGGATTGCACCATTTGGTTTACGAAGTAGTGGACAATTCCATTGACGAAGCCCTTGCGGGATATTGCGACAGGATTGATGTAACCATACATGAAGACAATTCCGTTTCGGTTTTGGATAACGGCCGGGGAATCCCCGTGGACATTCACAAAAAAGAAGGGGTTTCGGCCCTGGAAGTTGTGATGACTAAAATCGGAGCAGGCGGAAAATTCGATAAAGGAAGTTATAAGGTTTCCGGCGGTTTGCACGGTGTGGGTGTGTCGGTTGTGAATGCCCTCTCGGATCATTTATTGGCCAAAGTTTTTAGAAACGGCAAAATTTGGCAACAAGAATATTCACGCGGAAAACCTTTATATCCGGTCAAGGAAGTAGGAGAAACCGACAAAACCGGCACCTACGTAAAATTTCATCCCGATCCGGAAATTTTCAAGCAAACCATTGAATTCGATTACGATACATTGGCCGCCCGCTTGAGAGAATTGGCATTTCTCAATAAAGGAATCACTATTACCCTTACCGACTTGAGAGAAAAGGACGAAGAAGGAAATCCCAGACACGACACTTTCCTGAGCAAAGAAGGATTGAAAGAGTTTATCCGCTTTTTGGATGCGCACCGCGAGCCGATTATATCGCAAGTCATTCACATGGAAGGCGAAAAAAACGGTATTCCGGTCGAAGTGGCCATGATATATAACAATTCCTTTGCCGAAAATATTCATTCCTACGTCAATAATATCAACACGCACGAAGGCGGTACACACCTCACAGGTTTTCGTCGCGGACTGACCAGTACGCTCAAAAAATATGCCGAAAAAAGCGGCATGCTGGATAAATTAAAATTTGAAATCTCGGGTGACGACTTCCGTGAAGGACTAACCGCCATTATTTCGGTAAAGGTGGCCGAGCCCCAATTCGAAGGACAAACAAAGACCAAATTGGGTAACCGCGAAGTCATGGCGCCCGTGAGCCAAGCGGTTTCGGAAATGCTTGAAAACTTTTTGGAAGAAAACCCCAAAGATGCCAAACGCATCGTAGAAAAAGTTATTCTCGCCGCCCAAGCCCGTCATGCCGCCCGTAAAGCCCGCGAAATGGTGCAACGGAAAACGGTGATGGGAGGTTCGGGACTGCCCGGAAAATTATCGGATTGCTCGGAAACCGATCCCGAAAAATGCGAAATTTTCCTTGTAGAGGGTGATTCCGCCGGCGGCACCGCCAAACAAGGACGTGACAGGAATTTTCAAGCCATTTTGCCCTTGCGCGGAAAAATACTTAACGTCGAAAAAGCACTTCAACATAAAGTATTCGACAACGAAGAAATTCGAAATATTTTCACCGCCCTTGGCGTCAGTATAGGTACCGAAGAAGACAGCAAAGCATTGAATTTGGACAAACTCCGCTATAACAAAGTCATCATCATGACCGATGCCGACGTGGACGGAAGTCACATTTCCACCTTGATATTAACCTTTTTCTTCCGCTATATGCGCGAATTGATTGAAAAAGGCCATGTTTTTCTGGCTACACCACCCCTTTATTTAGTCAAAAAAGGGAATAAAAAGGCCTATGCATGGACCGATGAAGAACGAGACAAACTATTGGAAGAATTCGGCCAAGGCGCTCACGTTCAACGTTATAAAGGTTTGGGAGAAATGAATGCCGGGCAACTATGGGAAACCACCATGAATCCCGAAACTCGGATACTCAAACAAATTACGATTGAAAACGCCGCCGAAGCCGACCGTATTTTCTCCATGTTAATGGGTGACGAAGTACCGCCCAGGAGAGAATTTATCGAAAAAAATGCCATTTATGCCAATGTCGATGTGTAACATGGCGTAATTTTTGTTGTTTCATACCGGTAAGGTTATTCATTAAATTTTCATGGCCATGAAAAGATATATTTTATGGATAATAATGCTATTAACCGGTTTAAATTCGCTTGGACAAAATTTTTTTGAAAACATCAAGCCGGATGTTAATACATACTTGACACATTACGCCGCTCCGCTTTTTGAAGCGAATATGATAAATTTTTCCGACGGTTGGGCGCACCGGGCCAAAACCCTAAAAACTTTTCATTTTTCATTGGATTTGATGGCTGATTATACCTTTATTCCCAGTCAGAAACAATATTTTAAATTCATTCCGACAGAATACGAAACCTTGTCCGTTTTGGATGAAAACGGAAATCCCGTAAACGAACCACTTACCCTGCCGACATTACTGGGCGGCGACTCGAATTATCGAATATTAATGGAAACCGAAGGTTCACTTCCCGGCACCAAAAATCGTTTGATTATCGACGTTCCGAATGGGTATAAAAAGGAACTGGAAAATATTATCGAAGGACTTCCGCTTGGCATGCCCGGTGCCATGATTCAAATAAGAGCCGGTTTACCTTTTCATTCGGAGATTATGTTTCGATACTTTCCGGCAATTCATATTCCCCCTACCAAAATCGATTTTATGGGAATCGGTTTCAAACACGATATCGGCCGGTTTTTATTCCGAAAAAGTCCTTTTCATCTGGCTATATTGGCATCATATACTTCGGGGCATATAAAAACGGCAGCCCCGGATTATCCGGACATGAAAGGCACTTTTCAAATCACCACCCTGAATTTTCAAACCTTTGCATCTTTTGATTGGAAATTCTTGAGCATTTACGGAAGTATGGGAATAATAAAAGGAAATAATAGTCTTCAACTATTAGGAGAAATACAATATGAATATGAAATTGTGGACAATAGCGGTCACGTAATAGGCATTAAACCGGAAACCATCAACAACCCAGTCGATTTAAATTTCTCTTTATTAACAGCCACAAGTTCCGCAGGTATATTGTTGAATTTGAAATTTTTACATATATTTGTCCAGTATAACATACAAAATTATTCCGGGCTTCATGCAGGAATAAGCATTGTCCTTTAAATATTTTATAATGAAGAAAATTGCAGCCATATTCGGAATCTTAGCCATCGTCATTTCCTTGAGTTCATGCGGTTCGTATGAAGATTGTCGGGGGGCGGATATTCAAAAAAACCAACCGCAAACCGAACAAAGCATTCCGGCTTAATTTACAGTAAAAATAAAGTTTCATCACCGTTTGCAGGATTACACAAGCGGTGATTTTGTATTTTTGCAACCGAACTAACAAAAGATAATGTCCGAAAAAGGAAAAGTTGTGGTAGGCCTCTCCGGCGGTGTGGATTCGTCGGTGGCGGCTAAATTATTACTCGATCAAGGATATGAAGTGATCGGGGCCTTTATGCTCAATTGGGATGACGAGCGCTATCTTAAAACCAACGAAATGCATTGGATAAAGGATAGCGAAGACGCCCGAAAAGTGGCGGAACAATTGGGCATTCCGTTTTATATTTTCGATTTCAGAAAAAAATATTTTCAACGCGTCATCGACTATATGTTTCGGGAATATGAACGAGGTCACACGCCAAATCCGGACATACTTTGTAACCGGGAAGTAAAATTCGATTTGTTTTGGGAAGAAGCCAAAAAATATGGTGCGGATTATGTAGCCACGGGCCATTATGCACGGAAAGACAGCATTATTAAAGACGGCCGGACCATTTATCGCTTGCTGGCAGGCAAAGACCCGAAGAAAGACCAATCCTATTTTCTTTGCCAACTCAACCAAGAACAACTCAAGCATGCCTTATTTCCCGTTGGAGAATTACATAAAACCCAAGTACGTGAAATTGCCGCCCGGTCGGGCTTAATTACAGCGGAGAAAAAAGATTCCCAAGGGCTTTGTTTTGTCGGAAAGGTGAATTTGCCCGATTTTCTGCGCCAACAATTGGCCCCGAAAGAAGGCGATATCGTTTACATTCCCCGTAGTTTTTACGATCGCATTAAACGTCCGGACACCTTTCCCGACGAGCGTGCCCGGCTTGAATTTTTAGCCGAAAAATATACCTATTCGCCCGAAGACGGCCGCGTGGTAGGGAAACATCAAGGAGCACATTATTTCACTATCGGACAGCGTAAAGGGCTCCATATCGGCGGTTTCAAGCAACGAACCTTTGTTATCGGTACCGATACCCGGACCAATACGGTTTATATAGGAGAACATTATACCCACCCGGGGCTCTATAGGCAAGCATTAAAAATACCACTCGAAGATGTCCATTGGATAAGAGAAGATTTACAACTCGAACCGGGCGAAAAAATGAATGTCAAAGTTCGCATCCGTCATCAGCAACCCTTACAAGACGCCAAGCTGCATCAATTTGACGACGTATTGTTTATTGAATTTGCCAAGCCCCAACAAGGAGTAGCTCAAGGTCAATTCGCTTCATGGTATGTGGATGACGAATTACTTGGATCAGCCGTGATAAACTAATGAAAATAGAAGCACAATTTTTACGCAAGCTTTTTGCAAAAGAACTTTCGGAACTTTATACTTCCACCGAAATAAACAGGATTTTTTTCTTTATACTAGAAAGTTTGTGCGGACTTTCTTATACACAATATTTTACAAATCCTTCCACGGAAATTGAAGCGGAAAAATGTATCGAGTCCTTATCTCGGTTAAAAACCGGCGAACCATGGCAATATGTAGCCGGCGAAACCGATTTTCTATCCTTGCGACTAAAGGTGGATCATCGGGTATTAATTCCACGCCCCGAAACGGAAGAATTGGTTCTCCTCGTATTTGAACAATTAAAAAATAATCCGCCTCTTCATATATTGGATGTGGGTACCGGAAGCGGCGCCATTGCCCTGGCCCTAAAAAAACTGTTTCCCGGTAGTCAGGTTACGGCCATGGACTTTTCGAAAGAAATACTAGAATTGGTCGAAGAAAATGCCCGGCTAAACAATCTTGAAATTCAAATACACCACGGCGACATAAATAAAAATGAATTTCCTAATAAAAATTTCGACCTCATTGTTTCCAATCCGCCTTATGTCATGGAAAGTGAAAAAAAATTCATGCAAAAGAATGTGCTTCATTTTGAACCGCACCGGGCATTATTCGTTCCGGATAATGATCCTATTGTTTTTTACCGGAAAATTATCGATTTTTACAACTCGTCATCAAAGGGACTACTCTTTTTTGAATTGAATCCCGCTACTGCAAAAAAAGTAGGAGACTATGCAAAAGAGATTAATCTTCGAATAAATTTTTATCCTGATAGTTTTAAGCGGTTACGCTTTGCTAGAATCAACAAATCGAATGAAAAACAAAGAGAAGATAACGCTTAAAAAATTCGATGAATTAAACAAAGAAGAACTCTATCGCATTTTGCAAATGCGAGCGGAAATATTTATTAAAGAACAACAAGCCCCCTATCTCGATCCGGATAATAAAGATCAAATTGCCTGGCATTTATTTATCCGAAACCGAAAGGGAAAAATTGTCGGATACAGCCGGATTTTCGGTCCGGGCGGCTATTTTTCAGGTAGTACCTGTATCGGACGCGTATCGGTGGACAAATCTTATAGAAATCAAGGATTAGGATATGTGTTAATGCAAAAAAGCATTGATTTTCTAAGACAAAATTATCCGGAATATCCGGTGGAAATAAGCGCCCAGACCTACTTGATAAAATTTTATCAAAGTTTGGGGTTCGTTCAAATTAGCAATCAATATCTCGAAGACGGTTTGCCCCACGTGCGAATGAAATTATATTTTAATGATGAAAATCGAAATTAAAAATTGGGAAGCTTTATCGCTATATGAAGTTTATGACATTTTACGGCTTCGGGGAGAAGTGTTTGTGGTCGGACAGCAATGTACTTGTGTGGATCCGGACGGTAAAGACCCCTCGGCTTTTCATCTTATGATGCATGACGGCGAAAAACTTATCGGATACGCCCGGCTTTTCCCGCCCGGTATCTATCTGAAAGATGCTTCTTCCTTGGGTAGAGTGGCTCTATTAAAAGATTATAGAAATAGAGGATTGGGGAAAGAAATTATGAAGCAAAGTATTAATTTTTTCAAAGAAAATTATCCCGGCATTCCTCTCATTATCAGCGCCCAATCCTACTTGGAAAAATTTTATCGTAACTTGGGATTCAAAACCGTAAGTGAAGCATATTTGGAAGAAAATATGCCGCATGTACGGATGAAATTGAATTTATAAAAGCAGTATTTATGAAATATACAGAAATTATGTTGCGCGAAAACAGTTTGAGCGATAAGCACATTATCGTGACGGGCGGCGGAAGCGGATTGGGAAAATCGATGAGTGAAGTCCTATTGAAACTCGGCGCCAAAGTATTGATATGTTCGCGTAATGAAGAAAAATTAAAACAAGCCGTTCAAGACCTAAAATCAGCAACCGGCGGTCAGGTAAGCTATGCCGTTTGTGATGTGCGTTCATACGAAGATACACAAAAGGCATTGGATGAAGCCGTGAACCGTTTCGGCTACGTCAACGGATTAATTAATAACGCCGCCGGCAATTTTGTAAGCCCGACGGAACGTTTATCGGCCCATGCTTTCGACGTGATAATCGACATCGTCTTAAAGGGTACGAAAAACATGACACTTGCCGCCGGCAAATATTGGATTAACAACGGAATAAAACCCGTTTCGGTAGTAAATATAGTAACCACTTATGCCTTTACCGGGTCGGGATATGTGGTTCCTTCCGCTTCGGCCAAAGCGGGAGTGCTGGCCATGACCCGTTCCTTAGCGGCCGAATGGGCAAAATACGGCATGCGATTTAATGCCGTTGCGCCGGGCCCCTTTCCTACGAAAGGGGCCTGGGAGCGATTGCTCCCGGGCGAATTAAAAAATAAATTCGACCCGGCGCAACGGGTTCCGCTCAAACGTGTAGGCGAACATATTGAACTGGCCAATTTGGTATCGTATCTCATCAGCGATTATTCGGCATACATCAATGGAGAAGTCATTACTATCGACGGGGGCGAATGGATATACAATGCCGGGCAATTCAATGCTTTCGACCAAATCACACCCGAGCAATGGGATTTATTAGCCCAATTGATCAAATCAAAAAAGAAAAAATGAAAAACGACGACAAACGGATCATTATTTACACCGACGGTTCGGCTTTGGGAAATCCCGGTCCGGGCGGATACGGCATTTTGATGATTTTGGAAGATACGAATTACAAGAAAAGTTTTTCCGAAGGGTTTCGTCATACCACCAACAACAGAATGGAGTTGAAAGCCGTAGTAGAAGCGTTAAAGAAAATCAAATGGCCCGACCAAAAAGTAATTGTCGTCACCGATTCCACCTATGTATCGAATGCCATCAACAAAGGTTGGTTGGATAACTGGAAAGAAAGAAAATTCAAAAAAATAAAAAACCCCGATTTATGGAAACAGTTGGCCGAATTGCTCGACAAGCACCGGGTGGAATTTTGGTGGACCCGCGGTCATAACAATCATCCCGAAAACGAATACTGCGATAAATTAGCCAAAAAAGCCGCCAAACAACCCAAACACCGCTTAAAAATCGATAAAGAATACGAAAAAATCAATCCGCCGGCACCAAAAAAATAAAGATAACAAATTCATTTTCAAACTTTTTAGGCCTTCCCGTTTATCGAACAAAAAAATCAAAGAAAATACTTGCCCGGATAATTAAAAAATTATATATTTGCACCCGGAAACATTCCCCCGTAGCTCAGTTGGTTAGAGCAGTGGACTGTTAATCCATGTGTCGCTGGTTCAAGTCCAGCCGGGGGAGCAAAACGGCACTTGAAAAGTGCCTTTTTTTATACCTAAAATCTCCTATTATAACTGATTGGCGGTAAAGAAGCATTTCGTAAAAATTCCATTATGATATTATAAAAAAATCTTCATGAAACCGATTATATCAAAATATTTTATACCGAAAATATTAAAGATCCCTTTTTTAACAGAAGATTAACTAGGCCATATTCTTTAATTATTTTAAAAACTTGTATATTGCATAATAATTATAAATCATGGTAAGATGAAAAAGATCATTTTATTGCTGTTCATAGCGGTCGTTTTAACAGAAGGATTAAAGGCGCAAGTAGCCATAAATTCCACAGGAGACGACCCTAACCCCAACGCTATGTTGGATGTAAGTAGTCATGACAAGGGAATGCTAATTCCGCGAATGAGTACTGCCGAACGAACCGGAATGAATTTGGGTGCTGCTGAAAACGGGCTCTATGTGTATGATACCGATACCAATTCATTTTGGTATTGGGACGGAACCCAATGGAAAGCAATGGGTAGTGGTGCTGTTTCGGAAGACAAAGATTGGTATAAAGAAGGAACTACAACGGCTCCTACCGATATAACGGACAATATGTTTCATATGGGTAACGTAGCCATAGGAAAAAACACGGCTACAGATAAATTGGATGTATTTGACGATCAGGCAAGTAATGTGCTAAAGGTAGAAAATGCAAGCACCGCCGAAGCAAAACGAACCGCCGGTATATTCAATATTGATGGTGCGGGATCCATCGGTATGAATGGAAAAATGGGAATTGTTTCTACAATAGGCGGACACGGTGCCAGCGACGGATTTGCTCCATTGGTTGGTGCTTATCACATGGTTATAGGAGACGACACCAATACCCAGTACCAATACGGTACGGTGAACGAAATAGGAGGAACTAACAGTGCCTTTAAAATCGGTACTAATAATTATCTCTACGGAAATGTGCCCGAAAATACCTATCATTACGGTACCTTAAATATGTTTTACGGAACGGGAGACGGTACCATCTTCGGAACTTACGAATATTTTGTAGATAATGGAGACGGTTTACGCTTCGGTACATACAGACGTATGGGAGGTAGCGGTAATGGAAATCAATTCGGTGCCTTTAACCGTATTGTGAATAGCGGAACGGGAAAACATATCGGAACTATCAATGAAATTAAAAATAGAGGACCTGCCGCGCATATAGGTACTTTAAACGCCATCGGCGCAGGCGTACCTGAAGAAGATACCGATCATATCGTCCCCATCACCAATGACAGCGACGGAAAAAGAATTGGCGAAATTAACGTAGTGGCCGGTAACGGCGGTGGTATTCATGTGGCCGAAGCAAACAACATCATCAGTACCGGAAACGGACTTCATGCCGGTGAAGTAACCGTTTTAGGACATGATTATACGACTAATGACAACACTTCTACTACCGGATTGCATGTCGGTTCGGTGATCAACTTAACCGATACCGGCAATCAAGACCGTTTCGGCTCGGTTAATCTTATGGGATTAATTATGAATCCTGCAGACCCGATGAATCCGGTTCATGTGACCGGCGATGCCGACGCCCGAAGAGTTGCCGAAGTAAATAGCATTGGTGGTGACGGAAACGGCATGCATATAGCCGAATCCAATAATGTCATCAGCACCGGAAACGGTTATCATGCCGGGCAAATTAACATGTTGGGACATAACTACGTAAACAATACCAATACTTCTACCACCGGCATCCACACAGGTACCGTTAATAACCTTACCGATACCGGTAATCGCGTACGTATCGGTGAAACCAATGTAATCGGATTGATTTTGAACCCGGCCGATTATACCAATCCTATTCCCGTAACAGGCGATAGCGATGCCAAAAGGATAGGCGAAATTAATACGGTTGGAGGTGACGGAAACGGCCAGCATTACGGCGTTATTAACAGTATTGTTTCCACTGGAAACGGACTTCATGTGGCTTCATTCAATAAAGTAGGTCCCGGCGGAACCGGTCCGCATATTGCGGTATACGGCGAAGTCGATGACAACGACCCCACCGCCATGGCCGGTGTATTCAAAGGTGATGTAACGGCTCGAAACTATATTAGCATCATCAATATCGCAGCAGGTGTTTGGCTGGAAAATAATGAAACCAACTGGGCGGACTTGCCTAAATACAATGTCGCCTTCTCTCCTCAGGATTATAGCAAAACAGGCATGGTCGAAATTAAAATTGTAGCCAAAATTTCCGGCTTCAATGGCACGCAATCCGACCATCAATTCAGAGTTCGAGCATTACAAAACGGTGCCGCTTCCACCATAATTGCGCCCACCGATACTTGGACTTGGACGCAACTGAAATCTGACACTTACATGATTTCAACCGATTGGAAACCGTGGAATGCAGGTATTGCACCTTGGCTCTTGAGTTTCCAAGTAAAAAATAGCAACGGTGCATCGCTGAAATTCACTAATATTTATGTGATGGTGCGTCCCGTTCAAATTTCCGCACCTTAAAAAAATAAATATTTTTTCTTTATTACCGCCCGGAATTTTTTCCGGGCGGTTTTTTTTTATATTCGAATTTATTACATAAAAAAATCAAAGAGACATTGCCAAGCAATGTCTCTTTGGCAATACATATTCAAACGGAACAAAATATTTCTTTTTTAAAAAGGATTATCCTTTTCAATCATCTTCCGGATATTAATCAAAGCATATCGCATTCGGCCAAGGGCCGTATTAATACTTATATTCTGCAATTCCGCTATTTCCTTAAAAGGAATTTCATCGTAAATACGCATTTTCAAAACCGTCTTTTGTTCTTCGGGCAATTGTTCGATTAACATTTTCACATTATCGACCGTTTGGCTTCGAATAATTTGTGTTTCGGCCAATTGATTATCGGAAAGTATATCAAAAATGGAAAAATCTTCCGTGTCATAACGCAATTGACTTCTTTTTTGGCGCCTGAAATGGTCGATAATGAGATTATGGGCTATTCGCATCAACCAAGATCCGAATTTGCCTTCTTCATTATAATTACCACGCTTGAGGGTATTAATAATTTTAATAAAGGTATCTTGGAAGATATCTTCGGCAATATCCGGATGTTTTACACGCGATAAAATATAACCGTAGAGTTTGTGACGGTAACGAAGAATGAGTTCGTTCAGTGCAGTTTCATCACCATTTACATATCTACGCACCAGTTTGGCGTCACTTGTTTTTTTCAAGTTCATAATCCTCGATTTAATGCGTAGATATGTTACATAGGCAGTGGAATTAAATTTTTAACAATAAACAAATATATAAATATTTTTTTTAATCGAACAAGGGGATTTTTAAAATTAAGGTATCTTTATTTTTATTTTCGTACGAATAAGAACGTATCCATGGATTAAGGTAACGCAACTGGCCGTAAGAAATTCCGTAGTGCCGGGCAAACTCGGGCCAACTCTCCACGGGAGCGCTCACGCTCACTGTGGTAAAACGGGGAAAAGTGTATAAATCTTCCTTTCTAATATGAAAACCGTAATCTTCCCAATGGCTAATAATTTCTTTCAAAGCCAATATTCGATAGAGATAACGCGCGGTTTCCGGATTCAAATACAGTTTATAATAATTATTTTCTTTTTGGTCTGCAATGGCCTTTTCCAGTCCTTGCATGCCCCGGTTGTATGCCGCCGCCACCAATGTCCATGAACCGAATTTTTTATAGGCGTCTTTAAAGTATTGACATGCCGCTTGGGTGGATTTTTCCAAATGGTAACGTTCATCGATATCTTGGTTGACTGTCAGGCCGTATCGACGAGCGGTTTTCGGCATAAATTGCCAAATTCCTTTGGCTCCGGCCGGGCTCACTACATGATCCAATCCGCTTTCGGCCAATGCCAGATACTTGAAATCATCCGGAATTCCGTTTTTTTGTAAAATCGGTTCAATGACGGGGAAATATTTAGCGGTCCGTTTTATTTTTAATAATGTATTGGATTGCCAATACATATTAATAAGGAGTTCCTTATCCAATTTTTCACGCACATCGGGAAATTCCAAGGGGACCGTTTCGCCGGAAAAATCCATTGAATCGGGAAGCGGAACTGCATATACATGATAATTTTCTTTAATTTTTTCTTTTATGGCTTTATCGCTAACGGGGTTTTCCGTAGCGCCGGTACCAAGGAATATAATAGCCAAAGTGATGGTCAGTATAGAAAATAAAAAAGTAATTTTTTTCATCAGCCCATTAAATTAATCATTATCACAAAGATAATAATTTAATTTTCCTTTTTCACCAACCGGCTTAACGATCGGAATTGATATCCGGTATATAATATTTCTTTACTTTATACTTATCCCAGAATTTTTTGGCTTTCCTGTTGCCTTGATCAATGGATTTTTTCAACCAATAAGCGGCTTTTGCTTTGTCGGGAAAAACTCCATTACCTCGCCAATAGATTATTCCAAGCATATATTGAGCTTTATCTTGGGATTTTTCCGCACTTTTTTTGAAATATTCGGCGGCTTTTACATAATCCAATGACAATCCTCCCTCGCCGGTATAATAAGCCATCCCCAACATAAATTGGGCGTCGGGATCGTTTTGTTCGGCGCTTTTAAGGAACCATTTCACCGCTTCCTTTTTGTCCTTTTTTACACCCTCGCCGGTCCAATAGGAAATCCCCGTCATAAATTGGGCGTGAGGATGACCGTTTTCGGCGGCCTTCAAAAACCATTGAAAAGCTTCCTTTTTATTTGTTTTTACTCCCTTGCCGCTTTCCAATAATACACCGGTCATATATTGGGCTTCAACATGTCCCGCTTTGGCCGCTTTCAGATAATTTTCATATGCTTTACTGTAATCCACTTCCGTGCCGTAACCTTTCAGGTAATATTCGGCTAATTTGAATAAAGCTTGCTTGTGATTTTGAGCCGCACTTTTGCTCAACCAGTAAAAGGATGAATCCGGATTTTTTTTAAGCATCTCCCCTGCAGCATAAATTTCTCCTATTAAAAATTGGGCTTCCGCATGACCGTGCCGGGCACTTTCTTTTAACCATCTTAACGATTTTTCTTCACTATGAAAAGTGCCGGGTTGTTGATAAAAAAGAGCCAATTCGTATTGGGCCAATGAATCGTTCTGCTTCGCTTTTTGTCTCAATTCCCACAAATTTACTTGTGAAAAACCATAAAATGACACCAAACCGAATAATATACAAGCAGATATTTTTTTTAATGGAAACACCTTTTCCTTTATATTTTTTTCAAAATTAATAAATTTTTACCTGGTAACAGGAAATAAAAATCAATTTTTTAATTAAAAAAATAAAACTTATTCATCATTTTAACAAGCTTCTGAAAACAAGCATATTATTACAAAACGGAATTAATATAAATTTTAATTAAAATCTTTTTACAATAAAAATGAAATGTTAAACAAATATGATTTAATTTTTAATTTTCGATTGGCGAACGGTTTTGTATGGTATTTTCGGCAAATCACTGTTTTCGTATGTTGCCGCCAATTGTCCGCAAGCGGCCTCGATATCTTGACCTCTACTGCGACGTACGGTAGCCATGATACCGGCATCTTTTAAAACTCGGCGATATTTTTCCACAACCGAGGAATCGGCTTGTTGATACACCGAAAAAGAATCCGTAGGGTTATATTGAATCAAATTTACTTTGGAAGGAATTTGTCCGGCATATTTGACTAATGCCTTTATGTGCGCATCATCATCATTCACTCCTTTAAAAACCAAATATTCAAAAGTAACGGGTGATTTGGTATGCTTATACCAATACTGAAGTGATTCTTTCAATGCTTCCAATCCTCCGGTACGTTTGTTTACGGGCATGAGTTTCGATCTGGTTTCATCAATGGCTGCATGCAATGAAACGGCCAATTTTATTCGTGGTGCATCATGGGCCAAACGCTTAATCATTTTCGGAATACCTGCAGTGGATAGGGTGATTCGTTTGGCGGAAAAATGCAAACCTGCCGGCGAGGTAATTTTTCGAATGGCTTCCAATACGTTTTCATAATTTAATAAGGGCTCTCCCATTCCCATAAATACGATATTGGTTAAGGGAACACCGTAATGTGTCATGCTTTGTTTGCTGGCTTCAACCACTTGATCGACAATTTCATCCACACTTAAATTTCTCATACGCTTCAGTTTGGCCGTTGCGCAAAAGGTACAATCCAAACTACACCCTACCTGCGAAGAAATACATGCAGTAACTCTTTTTCTTTCGGGAATCAATACACTTTCCACAATCAATTCATCGGGTAACATGACGGCATTTTTGAGCGTACCGTCTCGGCTATGACTCGTCCGGGTAAAATGTGTCTTGGGTATTTCGAAATTTTGCGTCAGAAATTTGCGTAAACCTTTGGGCAAATTACTCATTTCCTCAAAAGAAGAAACCTGCTTCTTCCATAACCAATCATAGACTTGAACCGCCCTGTATGCCGGTTCGCCCCATTGCAAGAACCGGGCCTTTAATTGCTCTAAATCAAGTTGTTTGATGTTTTGTTTTGACATTCCGCTTCCGGTTATTCCAATTCTTCGAAATCGGCATCTTCAACTTTACGGGCTGATTTTTTCTTATCAATATAAGTTTTTCCCGGTTCCGTTTTTTCATCCTTATAATAAGGATTTTGAAATTGCTCTTCGAAATGTCTTTGTGCCTTATCGACCATCTTTTTTATCATAAAAGGCGCCAATATTCGACTAACTAATCGTACGAACAAGTATATTATCAATATGATCAATATTAATCTGAGAAACATGAATTACAATGTTTTTTTACAAAGATATAAAAATATATCCTGCTTTCTTTCTAATATGCTATTTTTATGATGTGTATCTTATCGCTTTTGGAATAATCGGCCGGATTACAGCCGGGTTCTCCTTGGGGAACCGGAATTCCCAAACCTTGGAAATATTCAATCCATACCGGGTCGATTTTTCCCGTTTTCAAATTTTTGAAATTCATTGGTTTAATCTCAAATATCGGCAGTTTGTTTTCGTCCAAAAAAATATCGTAAATCAATTCCGAACAATAATATTTTCCGTTATTTAACCGAAAAACATCGTCATAGGGTAATTCAAGTTTTTTTATTCCCCGACTTTTTGCCGCCGGTATAAATTTTCGATACGGCTTTTTTAATCTTCCTATCATAATTTTCTCGCTTCTTTTGATGAAGGTATCGAGGGAAATCAATTGCACTTGGTCATATGCTTCCAATACAAAAGTTCCGGAATCGGTCACTACAATCATTCCCATATGGGAAACGGGTTTATTTTGATAACCCGAAGTAGCGTGTTCAATGGCATCACATAGTTTGCAATCCAAATCCTGAAAAATCAAGTCACCCGTCCGGTAATGATACCTTTGACAGGACATGAATAATTGCATAATTATGAAGACCAAACTTATTCTCATCTATCGGGTTTGCACAAAGATAAGCAAATACGTTTAGCTAAAAATATAAAATTTCCCGGGGATTAAATTATTAGTTTTAAGCATCATTCTCGAAAAAAAATCATCTTATGCAAACAGTTTTTAAGAAAAAAAAATCAAATTATCCTTCAAAAATAAATTATCTATCTTTGCTAAAAAATCAACTCATGGCTAAATTTACCTACACCGAGAAAAAAGACACCCGTTCGGGATTCGGAGATGCATTATTGGAATTGGGAAAAAGCAATGAACGCATCGTGGCATTGACCGCCGATTTGGCCGGTTCGGTGAAGATGAGTGCTTTCGCGAAAGCATTTCCCGAGCGCTTTTTCGATGTAGGTATCCAAGAAGCCAATATGATGGGGATGGCCGCGGGCTTTACTTTGGAAGGGAAAATTCCGTTTGCGGGGACTTTTGCCGAATTCGCTTCGGGCAGGGTGTACGATCAGGTGCGCCAAAGCATTGCCTACTCCGAAAAAAACGTAAAGATAGCCGCCTCGCATGCCGGATTGACCGTAGGAGAAGACGGCGCCACACATCAAGCTTTGGAAGATATGGGCATGATGAAAATGTTGCCGGGTATGACGGTCATCAATCCTTGTGATTATAACCAAACCTACCGGGCTACACTTGCCGTGGCGCATCATAAGGGTCCCGTATATTTGCGTTTCGGCCGGCCGAAAGTCCCCAATTTCACGCCCCGAGACATGCCCTTCGAAATAGGCAAAGCATGGATCATGCAAGAAGGCCGAGATGTAACTATTATCGCTACGGGACATTTGGTTTGGGAAGCCGTCGAAGCCACCGAAAAATTGGAATCGGAAGGCATCTCAGTTGAACTTATTAACATTCACACCATCAAACCCCTCGACGAAGAAGCGGTACTGCGCTCCGTAGCCAAAACCGGTGCCGTAGTAACCGCCGAAGAACATAACCGGCTGGGTGGATTGGGCGAGAGCATTGCCGGATTATTGGCCACCCACCATCCTTATCCGCAAGAATTTGTTGCGGTAAACGATCAATTCGGCGAATCGGGAAAAGGAGAAGAATTGATGAAAAAATACGGCTTGGACGATGAGGCCGTTTACAAGGCGGTCAAAAGAGTTTTACAAAGAAAAAACCGGTAATATTTTCCTTTATTTTTCTTTAAACATTTAATTTTTATTTCATTCCGGTATCATATATTAATTGACCGGATTCACTTTTGATTTTTTTTCGGGGGTTAAGGATTTTTTTAATTTCATTCGCCCCGTAATAATCAAAATGGCTCCGATAATGGTCAAAACACCTCCGATAATTTGAATTTCGGTAGGAAAATTTCCGAAAAATAGATAGGAACCAATTAGGACAAAAAATCCCTTGGTGGTACCAAGTACCGATTTTTTCGATACTTCGATATACTTCAGGGCATGCAATGAAGCAATTACCGTAAGAAAAGGCCCCAAAAACGAACCGATCAACACATTATAATAGGCCTTGCGGGGAATTACGAATCCGTCCCCACTGAGCAAAAGATAAATAAAGAAAAAGGTCGTGAGAAAAATAACCCGGTTTATAGTCAAAACCACGGGAGACAATCGCCTTACGTATTTTTTTAGCAAGATGGTATTAAAAGCAAAAATAAACATGGAAATAATGGCGAATTCAGCACCGTCGATAAACATATCCGAAAGATTGGTACCACCTTTATAACTTATTAAAAACGTACCGCTCAAGGCAATCACAATACCGATAAATTCGCGCAAATTTATTTTTTCTTTCAGAAATAAAATTCCCAAAATAACCACAAATACGGGAGACAAATTATTAAGAAAGGACACCACACTGGGATTTTCGACACTATGAATGGCTTTAAAAAAGAAAAATGTACCGGTCAGTTCCAAAATGCCGTTTATCAATAAAATACTGTATTCCTTCTTTCCGAAAGTTTTGTAAATATGAAAAGAACGGGTAACCAGACCGTAAATTACTATGAAAATTCCTCCCGTAAAAAACCACCAAAAACCGAATTGCGGAAAGGTGGTTTGATTCATTACCGCTTTACTGAAAATATAGACATTCGATACGGCAATTATCGAAAGGAAAGTCCATAAGTATCCTTTGGTTTGATCGCTTATTTTCATTAAATATTCGTTTTATCAGCCAAATCCAAAATAAAAGTAAAATCACGAGCCGTATCATATAAGGACTTATACCTCCCCGTTGCCCCGCTATGTCCGGTTTTCATATCGGTATGTAACAGGATCACCCTATCGGCCGTTTGATGGTCCCGTAATTTGGCCACCCATTTGGCGGGCTCCCAATATTGCACTTGCGAATCATGGAAACCGGCGGTTGCCAAAATATTGGGATATTCACGCGCTTCAATATTATCATAAGGCGAATAGGATTTAATATAATCATAAAATACTTTCTTGTTCGGATTGCCCCATTCTTCGTATTCGCCCGTGGTCAGCGGAATATTTTCATCTAACATGGTGGTCAGCACGTCCACAAAAGGCACTTGAGCCACAATGCCGTGAAATAAGCCGGGGGCCCAGTTGGCCACTACACCCATCAATAATCCGCCCGCCGAACCACCCATGGCATATAATTTTCCGGGCGAAGTAATTCCTTCGGAAATTAAGTATTTTGCCACATCTATAAAATCATAAAAAGTATTTTTTTTCTTTAGTAATTTTCCGTCTTCATACCACTTCCGTCCCAGATATTCACCTCCTCTCACATGCGCAATGGCAAACACAAATCCCCGGTCGAGCAAGGACAAGCGGTTTCTGCTGAAATTATCGTCCACCGTAATACCGTATGCCCCGTAGCCATATAACAAAAGCGGATTGTTTTGATATAAATCCGTGTCTTTGTGCCAGACCAATGAAACGGGAATGCGGGTGCCGTCTCGACCGGGGGCCCATAACCGCACGGAACGATAATTATCTTTATCAAACCGGCCTCCCGCCACTTCGTCTTCTTTCAAAACCACGGTCTCTTTCGTCCGCACGTCATATTCCAAGACACTGGCGGGTGTGGTGAGAGAATTATATACATATCGCAATTTTTTCGAATCCATTTCGGGATTCATACCTATATACACCGTATAAGTTTCTTCGGGAAAATCGATATAAATATCATTTTTCCGGTCGTAGGATAGAAGCCGCAATTTGGTCAGGCCGTTATTTCGCTCGGTAAGGGCCATGAAATCCGAAAAAACTTCCAATTCTTCGATTAAAGTATCCGGTCTGTGGGGTAGAAATTCTTCCCATTCACCCATGGATTGATTTAAATCTCCCCGAATCAGTTTGTAATTTACGGCCTTGTCATTGGTCACGGCCAAAAACCGGGTGTCATGAAGATGATAGAGATAATATTCGATACCTTTACGACGTTTTTCCACCAGTTTAAATTCCGCCCCGGGCCGGCCGGCGGGAATATAGCGATACTCGGTTGTCGTATTGGCCGATGCAATTAGATAAATATACGCTTCGGTTTTGCTTTTGGATACATGGATGTCATATTCGGGGTCGGTTTCTTCGTAAATCAATTCGTCAGTTGCCGGATCGGTTCCCAATGTATGTTTATACAAGCGATAGGCCCGCAATGTTTCGGGATGTTTGACCACATAAAAAAAAGTCCCGGAATCCTGCGCCCATACGCCGGTTCCGGTAGTGCCGGTTAATACTTCGTCGTATATTTTTCCGGTTGCCAAATTTTTAAACCTGATTTCATAAAGACGTCTTCCTTGAAAATCTTCGCCGAAAGCCAAAATTTTGTCGTCGGGCGAAATTTTTAACCCGCCGGGATGGTAAAAATCTCTTCCGGCAGCTCTTTCGTTGGCATCGAAAAATATTTCTTTGTCCTTTTCCCGACCGGTTTCCCAACGAAGAAATACAGGATATTCCTTGGCTTTGGGGTATTTGGTTTGATAATAATATTGCTTGTATTTATAAGGCACGCTTTCATCTTCGTCTTTTAACCGGGATTTTAATTCTTCGAAAAGATTTTCCTTGAATTTTTCCGTATCGGAAGTGACTTTTCGAAAATAATCGTTTTCCTCTTCGAGATAAGCGACCACTTCGGGATTTTCCCGTTCACGAAGCCAATAATAAGGATCTATTCTGATGTCATCGAATTTCTTTAGTTCAACCGGTTTTTTACGAGGTTCGGGCGGCACGATATTTGTTTTCATCTTCATGTCGTTTAAATTGCAAAGGTAAGTTATTCATTAGAAAAAAAACGGAAGCATACGGGAAACCGGATTAAGCGGATTATCCGCAAAAAAAACGTAATTATTTCAAAATAAACAAATTGGCTTTTCAAAATTATTCCTTACTTTTGCTGTTAATTAAAATTTTTAAAATCGTTATGAAACATTTTTCCGCCCTATTTATATTATTAGCCCTCAGCTATATTTTACCTTTTAAAATCTTTTCACAAAAAAACAATAAATCCTCTATACCTTATAAAATTGTTTTTCATGAACCTTTACCGGCGGAATATACTTTTTTCAAATTAAAGGATTTGATTGACAAAGCCCGCCTCGAAGAAGCGCCTTTCCGCTGGGAATCCGATCGGTCAAATACTTACTTGGAGTTTCCGGTGGATAAAAACAGTTATGAAAAATTCAATTTATTCCGCACCCGTTATATGGAAGCCGATTTGGCCCGGAAATACCCTGCCATCAAAACTTATGTCGGAAAAAGTAAAAACGGAAAGACCCTTTACTTAAGCATAACACCGTATGAAATTACGGGTATTGTTTTACGTCCGGGAAAAAATACTTTTTTGGTCAAACAATATGACGCCACGAGATGGATTGGATTCGACAGGACCAAACAGGAATTTCCTCAAGAAGAATTTGTATGCGAAACGGATGCCATTCCGAGTCAAAATGACAAGCGTCCTTATTCACAGCGGGCCTCTTCCTCACCCATTTTAAGAAAATACAGATATGCCATTTCCACCACGGGGGAGTACACCCAATATCAATTAAACCGGCTCGGCATACCGGCCACCGAAACCGAAGCGAATAAAAAGGCGGCTGTGGTGGGCGCTTTAATTACGGCCATCACGCGCATGAATAGTGTGTATGAAAGAGAATCGGCTATCAGTCTCGAATTGGTAAGTAATAATGATGCGGTTATTTTTTTGGATGCCAATACCGATCCGTTCGATAATTCTACTACCTCTATGAATTCTTTATTAAGTGCCAATAAAACCACATTGAATAACCACATCGGTGAGTCGAATTATGACGTGGGGCAAGTTTGGTGTCAGGGAGGGCTGCAAGGATTGGCTATGCTAAATAGTGTATGTAATAATTCAACCAAAGCTATGGGCGCCGTACGGGGCAATCATCCCGAGACGGACAGATTTATCGTTTCCGTCGCTTCGCATGAATTAGGTCATCAATTCGGTGCTTCACATGTATTTTATAATAATTGTGGAGGTAACCGCTCGGATAATCATGCGGTGGAAACAGGAAGCGGCACCACTATCATGGCCTATGCAGGAATTTGTCCGCCGAATATACAAAACTATACGGATGACCGGTTTAATTTTATATCACTACGAGATTTTCAATCATCTTTTATCACTACCGGAAGTTGCAGTCAAAATATAGATTTAGTCAATCATGAACCCCAAGTAAATGCAGGACCGGATAAATACATTCCCAAAGAAACACCTTTTGTATTGAGTGCTATGGGAGCCGACCCGGACGGAGACCACCTTACCTATACATGGGACGAAGAAGATTTACCCAATCATAACCACAGTAGCACGCCGCAGGCAAATTGGATCACGGGGCCCATGTTTCGTCCCTATCCCGCCCGAACCGAAAATTATCGCTATTTTCCGAAACTGGAAGACATTCTTCAGGCCACTACGGCTAATCCGTCCACCGCTTGGGAAGTATTGCCCGCCGTTCAACGGATTTTGAAATTTAATGTGACGGTCCGGGATAATAATACCGAAGCAGGTCTAACCCACAACGATGAAATATTTTTGGGTGTGGATACTACCGCAGGGCCGTTCAAATTTACCTCTCAAACATCGGATGAGGTATGGCAACACGGACAAAACGTAAACATTACATGGGATGTAGCCCAAACCGACCAAGGCAATATCAGCTGTTCTCATGTGCATTTAATTATGGCACCCGACGGAGCACATTTTACCGACACACTTGCCGCCCATATACCCAATACGGGAGCATATACCTTTACTGTTCCCAACGGATTAAACACCCCGCAAGGCCGGCTTATGCTTAAAGCTGATGATAATTATTTTTTCACCGTTGCACTTGGCAAAATTCGAGTCGGAAATTATACCGTTGCATGTCATAACAATTTTAATGCAAATCCTTCCAAAACAATTCCCGATAACACCCCTTCGGGTATTTCCGATACCATAAGCATAGCAACCAATGAATATATTTCGGATGTCAATGTATATGTCGATATTTCGCATAATTACATTGCCGATTTGGTAATAAGTTTAATTTCCCCTGCAGGAAACGAAGTGGTTTTATGGGACAGAAATTGCGGAAATCAAGATAATCTCAATTTCGTTTTCGATGATCAAGGTAATCAAATCGATTGTTCGAACCTGTCGGGTAACCTACGGCCCGTTAATTCGCTTTCGGTATTTAATTCCCAATACACGCAAGGTGATTGGGTTCTAAAAGTCAGCGATCATTCCTCGCCCGATGGCGGTGTGTTGAATGCTTGGGGATTGGATTTTTGTTATCTCCAGCAAGGAGTGGAAAAAACCAATTTTCAAAACATTCAAATTTATCCCGTTCCCGCCGATGAAAACATTCATATTAAATTTCATAATCAGGCATCGCAAGCCGTGGTCACACAAATATTCGATTTGAACGGAAGACTTTTATTGAAAAAAACTTTTCATCCGAATGAGAGGAATGTTAATTTAATTTTAAAAGTTGATACATTCTCCGCAGGAAATTATATATTGCAAATTAATCAAGGTAAATATTTCTATAACGGAATAATCAGTATTTACTAAAAAACATTTACTTAAAATTTAATTCCATGAAAAAAATATTTTTGGCAGTCATTCTTTTATTATATTTTCAAACAAATGCACAAAAAATATTTAATCCGGTTCATTCCCCTTCGGGAACCATTACATTGCCCCAAAACAGAATACCCTCGGAATATATTTTATATAAAGTAAACAAAACCCAACTTTTGGCGGCACTTGAAGAAGCCCCCGATCATATAAAAAATCAAAATTCCCCGGTCACAATACGTATTCCTTTACCCGACGGAAGCATGGAAATTTTCGAAATGTTTCGTACACATCCCATGGCACCCGAACTGGAAGAACAAATGCCCGATAATAAATCATTTAGGGGTATTAATCGAAAAAAATCTTTGCGCCTCCGGTTAGACATCAACCGAAGCGGAGTTTTCTATGCCGTTTACGGATTGAAAAAATCGACGGCTGTTTTTCAAATTTTCGATAACGATCAAACTTATATTTTGTATTATCAAAATATGCAAACAAGACCCGAGGAACACGCCTGCGGTGTGACGGAACAAATTCAATATGACGAAAACTTTTACCAACGCACCACCGGCATGTTTGACGACGGGTTAATCAGAAAATACCGTTTGGCCTACGCAACCACCGGTGAGTTTTCGCAATTTCATATACAACGTGCTATAAATAACGGTACTTTGAGCAGCAATGCCACCGATGCGGAAAAAAAACAATCGGTTTTAGATGCTTTGGTAGTCATTGTGAACCGCATAAATGAAGTATATGAGGTGGATGCCGGAATTACCATGGAGATTATTCCAAATAACCTCAGTATCATTTATTTAGACCCTTCTACAGATCCCTATACCAATGACAATCCCAGCAACTTGCTTACGGAAAATCAATCCAACTTAGACAGCGTTATAGGAAATTCCAATTACGATATCGGCCATGTGGCCTCGACGGGTGGAGGCGGATTGGCCAGTTTGGGTTCGGTTTGTGTTACCGGTAGAAAGGCAAAAGGCGAAACGGGTTTGGCAAATCCGGTAGGAGACGAATATGCCATCGATTATGCCGCCCATGAAATGGGACATCAATTCGGGGCCAATCATACTTTTGCCAATTATTGCAATGGCAACAGGAACCCTGCAACATCCGTCGAACCCGGCAGTGGTAATACCATTATGGCTTATGCCGGCGTTTGCGCGCCTAACGTACAAGAAGATAGCGATCCACAGTTTCATTATATATCACTCTATGAAATATGGAACCACATTTCATCTCATACCTGCGCCGCCACGTCAAATTCTAATAATCATGCGCCTACGGTTACTACCGGCCAAGACAAATATATTCCTAAAAAAACCCCTTTCTTACTGGAAGCCACCGCTTCCGATTCAGACGGAAATAGCTTAACCTACAGTTGGGATGAAATGGATGTTTTCAGAGATTCGGGCCATACCAACGCTACTCCGAATGAAAATAACACTTCGGGCCCTATGTTTAAAGTGAATGTGCATCATCCCGAAAACTACAGATATTTTCCCCGAATTTCGAATATTTTGGACGGCAGTTACGGCAATGATTGGGAAGTCTTGCCCAATGTTTCAAGGATTTTGCAATTTCAAGTTGTCGTGAGAGATAATGTGGCGCCCGGCGGACAAATTGCTCATGACGATATCGCTTTGGGTATAGATGCCACTACCGGTCCTTTCAGAATTACTTCTACCACCACCGACGAACAATGGGATATCGGCAGTACACATACAGTAACCTGGGATGTGGCGGGCACTACCGGTGGAAATGTCAATTGTAGTTCAGTGGATATTCTTTTATCTGCAAACGGCGGGCATACCTTCCCTTACGTATTGGCCTCCAATACACCCAATGACGGTTCCCAAACCATTACTTTGCCTTCATCCCTCCATGCCTATCATGCAAGATATATGATCAAAGCCCATAATAATTATTTTTTCGATATTAACCGTGGAAAAATTCGCATCGGAAATTATACCGAAAATTGTAATAATAATTTTACCAATAACACCGCGGTAATAATTCCCGATGATAATCCTAACGGAGCCATTTCTACCATTTCCATAAACGATTCATTCGAAATAAGCGATATAAATTTGACCGTCGATATTTCGCACACTTACATTCAGGATTTACAAATAAAACTTATTTCGCCCCAAGGAACCGAAGTATTGGTCTGGAATCGTAATTGTTCGGGACAAGATAATATCAATGTCACATTTGATGACGAAGCCGCCAATAATATAAATTGTGATAATATGAATTCAGGCGGAAGATACAAACCTATTAATCCTTTATCCGTAATCGAAGGAGAAAATGCCCACGGTCTTTGGACTTTAAAAGTTTCCGATCACAACCGGCAGGATAGTGGAATCCTTAACTCTTGGAAAATCAATTTATGTAAAATGACATTGGTGGATATTTCAAAGAATCCTGTCGAAAATTTGGAAATTTATCCCATCCCTGCCGATGATTTTATTACCATTCGATTTGACGCTTCCACTGAAAATCCCGCAATAACCGTAACGGATATGAACGGCCGGCACATTTACCGTTCCTCTCTTAGAGAAACAGGCAAAATATCTCGCAAAATAAATGTAAAAAATTGGGCGAAAGGAATTTATATTTTTCATATCACCGACGGAAACAAGAGTTCCATACAGAAAGTTATTGTCAAATAACCCTTGACAGTATAACAAAACGGAGATACAAACCGT
Organism: Flavobacteriales bacterium; assembly: GCA_027067965.1. Lineage (GTDB taxonomy): Bacteria > Bacteroidota > Bacteroidia > Flavobacteriales > Flavobacteriaceae > JAADED01. The sequence continues at coordinate 78,662 of JAMOUV010000015.1, forward strand.
GTGCGAATGCATACGGTTTTTTTTGTTTTTGGATGCCATTTAAGGATTTTCTATTTTTGTTTTTTACACAGCCCTATGAAAAAGATTATCATCGCCGGCACCATTGCGTTTGACGAAGTGACAACCCCGCTCGGACATTCGGGAAAGAAATTGGGCGGTTCGGCTACCTATCTATCTTTTGCAAGTGCTTTATTTCCTGCCCGAATCGGAGTGGTTTCCATTGTAGGAAATGATTTTCCCCGCAAATATTTACAAAAATTTACCAATCGACATATCGACATCTCGGGAGTGGAAATTTCCAAAGAACATAAGACCTTTTATTGGAAAGGGCTTTATTACGAAAATATGAACAAACGGGATACCCTCATTACGGAAGTAAATGCCCTCGCCTATTTCAATCCGGTATTGCCCGAAAAATTCAAACGAGCCGATTTGGTGATTTTGGGCAATCTGCACCCGGGTATCCAACAGGAAATTCTCAATCAACTTTCCTCTCGGCCGGATTTGGTCATCCTGGACACCATGAATTTTTGGATGGATACGGCCATGGAGTCTTTAAAAAAGGTGATTTCAAGAGTGGATTTATTGTTGGTAAATGAAGAAGAAGCACGGCAACTTACCGGTAAATACGCCATGGTTCATGCAGCAAAAAAAATCATGCGGATGGGGCCAAAATACGTCATAATAAAACAAGGCGAATATGGTTCCATTTTATTTTCACAAGACGACATATTTTTTGCCCCCGCCTACCCGTTGGAAAAGGTATATGACCCAACCGGCGCGGGAGATACCTTTGCGGGCGGATTTGCCGGACATCTTTCGTTATATGATAAAATCGGTCTGCCCGAAATGAAAAATGCTTTAATTTGTGCATCGAATTTGGCATCATTTACAGTAGAAGCATTCGGTACCGACCGTTTGGAAGAAATTACACGCCGGGATATCGAACGCCGGATAGAAGAATTTATTAGAATGACATCCTATCCACTCCAACAAAAAATTAACGTATGAGCAAACTTTTAATGATTTATTCGGGTGGAACCATCGGGATGATGAGAAATACCGACGGACATTTGGTTCCTTTTGATTTCAAATACCTGCTCGATCATATTCCCGAATTAAAACTCCTCCCGCATGAAATTGAAACCGTGTCGGTAAGCCGGCCGATAGATTCATCGGATGTGAGTTTTGATAATTGGAAAGAACTGGCCGGCATTATCCTCGACCACTATTATGATTACGAGGGCTTTGTCATCCTTCACGGAACCGATACCATGGCCTATACGGCTTCGGCATTGAGTTTTATGTTGGAAAACCTTTCCAAACCCGTCGTCCTGACCGGAAGCCAATTGCCCATCGGTGATTTGCGGACCGATGCCAAAGAAAATATCATTACTTCATTGGAAATTGCAGGAAAACAGGCCGGCGGCAAACCCGTCGTACCCGAAGTAAGCATTTATTTCGAATATAAACTCTTGCGAGGCAACCGGACAACCAAAATCAGTTCGGAACATTTCAATGCCTTCGACTCGCCTAACTATCCGCCCTTGGCGGAAGCCGGTGTAGAAATTTATTTTAACCGCGACTTGATTCTTCCTCACCGGAAAGATATTTTTAAAATTTTTACCGACTTATCCGGTGCTTTTGCCGTGATGAAAATTTATCCGGGCATTCAAGAAAGTTATTTTAGCATTTTGGATTCGGAACAAATCAAAGGCGTGATATTGGAAACTTACGGAAGCGGAAACGCGCCGCGACTAAAATGGCTCCAAAACAAAATTAAACACGCCATCGACAAAGGGGTTCATATAGTGAGCATTACCCAATGTATGCATGGAAAAATTCATCCCGGCCGCTATGAAACGGGACGTCATCTCTATGAACTCGGCGTTATTCCGGGCAGCGACTTAACCTTGGAAGCATCCGTGGCCAAAATGGCTTATCTATTGGGGAAAAATCTCAGTCATAAAGCATTCCGTACCGCCTTTATGCAATCCTTGCGAGGAGAATTGACCGAATAATGCTCATCATATTTCGACTCGTTATTTAAACTTCCTTTATACTTTGGAAATAGTTAAAATCCGGAAAAATCCTTCGGCGCTGCATTTTCTTTACTCCATAAAATTTCGAAGTAAATAGAAAAATTCACTCGAATCAAACGTATCCCGATAATTCCGTAACTTTGCACGGCTCGTTTTACGAGACATCGCAAAGACAGTCGAAACATGGCCAAAAAGAAGCAAAGCCCTTTTAAGAATCATATCAATATTCAAAACAAAAAAGCCCGTTTTGACTATGATATTCTTGAAAAATTCGAAGCAGGCATTGAATTGACCGGTACGGAAATTAAATCCATCCGGATGGGCAAGGCCTCTATTGCCGACAGTTTTTGCGAATTCAACGACAAAGGTGAACTCTTTGTGACCAATATGTACATCAAAGAATACGATCACGGTACGCATTACAATCATTTGCCCAAGCGCCAACGTAAATTATTGCTTCATAAAAAACAGTTGCGTAAACTTCGCCAGGCGGTACAAACCAAGGGCGTAACCATTGTACCCTTACGCCTGTATATTAATAATCGCGGATTGGCTAAGATGGAAATTGCCTTGGCACGCGGACGCAAGAAATTCGATAAACGTCAGGTATTGCGTGAACGCGATATTGCCCGTGAATTGGATAGAGAACGAAAAAAGTATATTTAAATGATGCAAAAGGAACCCTTATCTCCCCGTAATTTATGGAAAAAGCATAAGTCCGATATCCTTTTTGTCGTTTTTGTATTGCTGATGTTTATTTTCCCCAAAAATCCGCTTCGAATTTTATTAACCGATATGATGGGCAAAGCCCGAACCGTGGTAGAAAGTTTCGAATTGAATAAAAAAGACCGGAAAATTTTAAGCGACAAAGATTTGGAGTGGCAATTGGTTACCATGGACGGTCAGGTTGTAAGCTTAGCCCAATTTAGCGACAAACCCGTATTAATCAATGTGTGGGCCACCTGGTGTCCGCCGTGTGTGGCGGAATTACCTTCGTTGGAAAAGTTATATCAAGATTACGGAGACCGGGTACATTTTATATTTTTGGCCGACGACAACCCGGACAAAGTACAAGATTTTTTGGCAAGAAAAAATTTGAAAATTCCGGTATATTTCTCAGCCACCGCCCGTCCTTTTGTTTTGAAAAGCGGAAGCATTCCCACTACCTTTATTTTGGATAAAAACCACCGGTTAAGAGTAAAAAAGACAGGTGCCATGAATTGGAATGCCGCTAAAATTCGTAACTTGTTGGACAAATATATTGCCGAATGAAAGTAGTGGCCTTTATCCCGGCACGCCTGCAATCGGAGCGTTTTCCACGGAAATTATTACAGGATTTAAACGGAAAACCGGTAGTGCTTCATACATATCAAAATGCCGTGGCTTCCGGTTTGTTTGACGAAGTAATACTGATCACCGATAGCGAAGAGATCGCGAATGTGATTAGCCAGGCCGGCGGGAAAGTTTTTATAAGCACGCGCGCCCATCAAACCGGCACCGATCGCATTGCGGAATTTGCTTCGGAAACGGACGCGGAAATAATTGTCAATATACAAGCGGACGAACCTTTTGTTCATAAAGAATCGCTCGGCGAACTGATTCGGATATTCGAAGAAGACATAGACCGCCAAGCGGATATTGCTTCATTGATGACGAGGATAAAAGACGAAACGGATTTTTATGATCCGAATCAAGTAAAAGTCGTTACCGATGCCCGGGGATTTGCCCTATATTTTTCGCGCGCGCCGATTCCTTATCCTCGAGACGGAAAATTTGCCGGTGCTTGGAAACACATCGGTATTTACGGCTTCAGGCGTGAAGCATTGATTCAAATTGCCCGATTGCCCCAGTCGGCATTGGAACAAATTGAGAAATTGGAAAACTTGCGCTTTTTGGAAGCGGGATTTCGAATTAAGATGAAAGAAACCCGGGCGATGAATATTGGAATCGATACCCCGGAGGATTTGATAAAAGCACGAAAATTATTGGCCGATGAATAAAGGAAAAGTATGGATTTCCGCTATGCGTTTGCGTACCCTGCCGTTGTCATTGGCAGGTATTATTCTGGGAAGCGGTATAGCGGCTTCGAAAGGTTTTTTTGATATAAGAATTTTTATTTTGGCCGTTTTAACGGCTGTTTCTTATCAAATTTTATCCAATTTGGCCAATGATTACGGCGACGGCCTCAAAGGAACCGACCGAAACCGGGTAGGCCCGCAACGGGCCGTTCAGTCCGGCTTGATTAGTCGCCAAGCCATGAAAAAAGCCCTTTATATCAACATTATTGTTTCTCTGATCCTGACCGTAATTTTGCTAAAAACGGCCTTTCCGCAAACCGGAAAAACTTTTTATTTATACTTGATCCTCGGCATTGCAGCCATATGGGCCGCCTTGAAATATACGGTCGGAACCAAGGCCTACGGTTACATGGGATTAGGCGACTTATTCGTATTGATTTTTTTCGGTTGGGTATCGGTGGCAGGCGTCTATTACCTGTATGTCAAAGATTTGGATTTCATGATTTTTTTGCCTGCTACAGCCATCGGATTGCTTGCCGTAGCCGTGTTGAACATTAATAACATGCGCGATTTGGAAAATGACCGCCGTGCGGGAAAACAGACCCTGGCGGTTAAATTGGGGCTTTCTTCGGCGATGAAATATCACCGGAGCATATTGATTTTATCATTCTTGCTCATGCTTTATTACACTTTGGAATATTTAAATTCTTCTTGGCAATTTTTGGCATTGGCTCTCTACGTACCCCTTTTTTTTCATTTATTTAAATTAAACCCGGCCCAACCCATTACTTATAATAAAGCCCTGAAGCAAGTTTCTTTACTTACGTTTTTTTTCGCCGTATTATATGGCATAACCCTTAATTTGTAACAACATGTACCCGCGAAACAAATACTGGAATCCCTTGGTAAAATATTTAAAAAAACAGGGTTTGGAAGATGAATTTTTCCTTGCTCCGGAAGTATTATTATACGATTTTCCCAAAGTATTGCCCTATCAAATTTTGAAGCACATTCGCTTGAGCGATTATAATTGGGAATATGTGGTATTTCACAAAAAACTTCCCGAAGATATGACCAATAACTTTTTGGATATGTTACGCAAGGAATATCAGGCGGTTTGGGCTAATCATCTGTTTGTCATACTGAAGAAACATCCTTCCCGTTTGGAAAAATTAAAGGCATCCAAATACCTTTTTTCCTCAAGAATTTCATGGAAAAAATATTATAAAAAGGATACAAACAAACGCAATGGCATTTTGATTACCACGTATAACCGGCCACAATATTTGGAACGCTTGCTGGAGCAATTGAAAGGACGCCCGGAAGAAATCATGGTAGTGAATGACGGTTCGGACAAAAAATTTATGGCACATTACAACCAAATAAAAAAAGATTTTCCCCGGGTAAATTTTATCAATAATTCGAAAAACATCGGATTGGTTTTTTCCATGAACACGGGTTTTGCATACTTTCTCTCCGATCCGGATGTGGAATGGATTCATTATTTTCAGGATGACGTCCTTATTGAGGAAGATTTATTTGAAAAAACGGCCAAAGTGGCCCACCATGAGAATTTTCCGGTGATAACCGGTATGCATCGTGAACCGCATAAAATTTGTAAAGCGGACCGAATCAACGGAATTGATGTATTTTTCTTGCGATCGGCACCGGCTCATCATTTGTTCATGCATAGGCAATACTTGATGGACAATCTGCCCATTCCCAACCCGTATGTGGGCGCGCCCAAACCGGGTAAAGGACGCCCCGGTCAAGGTTCGGATGCCGACTGGTGGTTACTTTCCTGGTCGCCCAAATCCATTGTAAAACGCGACGGATATATAGTGGCTATCCCCGGGCTGGTACATACGGACATGAATCCGGAATTGTCCACCTGGGCGGAATCATAATTCAAGCCGAGAATAGGAGTTGATCCGGTTTTTTTATAGGGCACGCAATTAATAAAAGATGATTGCTGATAAAATTGATTAGGAAGTATGAAAAAAATATTGGAAACAATTTGTAATAATCTTACATTTGCGTGATAAATGTAACAATTTTCTCATTAAGAGATCGTTTAATAAAGCGAGGATAAGAAAATTAATAAATGAAAAATAACCCGTTATTTGTATTGGCCCTTTTCTTTTTTCTTTTTCAATCTGTAGGGGCGCAAGAAACAAGGACCATACAAGCGATTCGACTTGCACATCCTCCCAAAATAGACGGCAAAATCGACGATTCTTGGGGAAAGGTTCCGGCAGTAAAAAACTTCTACGAATTCTATCCCGGTTTCGGAGAGCCGATACCACCGGCATATCATACCGAAGTCAAAGTGTCGTATGACGATACGGGTATTTATATTTTGGCGGTTATGCAGGATCCGCATCCGGACAAAATTATGCGAGTGTTCGGCCTTCGCGATCAATTCAGTGTATCGGATTTATTCGGCATTATGATCAATCCCTTCCGGGCGCCCGGAAATAATTATTTGTTTATGGTTTCGGCGGGCGGCACCCAACTGGACGGGCTCCAAGGACAAGATACCGACCTGTCATGGAATGCCGTATGGAAATCCGCAGTGGCCATTACGGATCGAGGATGGGTGGTGGAAATGGCCATCCCCTATTCGGCTTTGCGTTTCCCAAAAAAAGAGGAGCAAATTTGGGCGGTAAATTTCTTCCGGGAAATTACTTCGATACGAAAAAAATATTCCTGGATTTTGATTGATAAAACCAAACAAGTGGACCCTGTGGCTTTTACGGGTGAACTAAGAGGCATAAGAAATATAAAGCCCCCCGTGCGCCTGAGTTTTTATCCATATTCGTCCGTTAATTTAATGCATTATAAAGGAGAGTCCAAAATATCGCCGGCCTTCGGATTGGATTTAAAATACGGATTGAATGAAAATTTCACATTGGATGCCACCCTGATTCCCGATTTCAGTGATGTGCCTTATGATGAAATCGTATTAAACTTGGGGCCATTCGAGCAATTTTACAGTGAGAATCGTCCGTTTTTTACCGAAGGCATGCAATTATTTAACAAGGGAAGAATTTTTTATTCGCGACGAATCGGTGGACGCCCGATTGATTTTTCCAGACCGTTTTACGAAAAAACTTCCACTGAAATTATTGAAAAAAATCCCGAGAAAACCAATTTAATTAATGCCATTAAACTTTCCGGAAGAACGGATAACGGCTTGGGAATCGGTATTTTGAATGCTATAACCAATAAATCGGAAGCCGTATTGACGGATACCGTGACGGGCAATTCTCGCCATGTTTTAACTTCGCCCTATACCAATTATAATGTGGCTGTTATCGATTATGTTTTCGGCAAAAATAATGTGGCCGGTATAATGAATACCAATACACTGCGGGCCGGTTCATATAAAGATGCCAATGTCACTTCCTTGTTTTATACTTTATATTTACAGCATAATACATTGAAAATTTCGGGAAAATCCAATATGTCATTGATTATGGATTCAGCCCGGACGGCCGGGTTTTTTGGGAATTTGGATGTTTATAAAAAAATTAACGGACACGAGTTCGGTATCGAATTTATGTTTAAGGATGATAAATACGATATCCGAGATTTGGGATTTATGCATGCCAATAATATCGTCATATATGATTTCTTTTATAAATATTCCATTCTTAAGCCGATTAAATATTTCAATAGATTAAAATTTGCCGTTGATGTGGGATTGGACCATGTATATAAACCATATGGTATATATAGAAAGGATATCGGTTTTCGTGTTTTTGCCACTACCAAGAAACAATTATCCTTAGGAGGCGGTATAAAATTCATCTCGGACACCAAGGATTATTATGAACCGCGTTTGCCCGGAAGATTTTATTTGGATCCGGCTAAAATGATGGCCCATATTTTTGTTTCAACCGATTATCGTAAAAAACTGGCTTTCGATGCCGGAATCGGCGGCCATAATTATTTGGCTTCAGATGGAAGCGGATTTAGGATTCGGCTGAGTCCGTTGCTGCGGCTATCCAATCAATTCAGTATGCGGTATATGTTGATTTATAATAAAATATTTGATGAAAAAGGATTTGTACGAATCAAAAGAGGAGACATTATTTTCGGAAAAAGAAACAAAAAAAGTATTTCGCAAAACTTATCGGCCAATTATTATTTTACGGTCAAATCGGCCTTAAGTTTGAGTTTTCGTCATTATTGGGCGCCGGTTCATTACACGGCATTCTATAAGTTAAAAGAAGACGGTACTTTAACGCCCATACCCGATAGCGGCCGAAATGAAAATATTAATTTCAACGTATGGAATTTCGATTTCGGTTATACCTGGGAATTTGCACCGGGAAGTCAATTGACTTTGCTTTATCGAAACAATTTGCAAGAATTTAATAGGAAGTACGACTTAACCTACGCCGAAAATTTGGATCAACTTTTCAAACAACCACAACGTCATAATTTTATTGTGAAAGCCATTTATTATTTGGATTATAATACGGTAATCAGGAAGTGGTTTTAGTGGAATTTTTTTTAGTTTTTTTCTCCAATGGTTTCAAAACCGGCTTGTGGAAAAACATCTTCAACATATTAAAATTATAAGAAATTGCCACTATTGCCAATATGACCAATGAGATATTTAAAATCCATTCGTTTTTCGTAATTAAACCCAGCAAAAACATAAAGAAAAACACCAAATATAAACGATATTGCCACAAAGCCAAAGTGGCATGATATACTTCTTTAGGCAAAGGAATTTGATATTTACCCACATAAGGTTGATAGCGTTCCAACCATATAATAAAAGGAATGGTTTTGTAAGTTTGTCCGAGAATAATCATATTAATTACGCCGAAAATCACACTAAACAAGAGCAAAGAAGTTAAAGTAAGGGCCAAGGAAGAGTGTTCGCCGGACTGAAAAAGTAAAACCATACCGATCAATGCCGGAATGAAGATAAGAATAAAAATCAGCATGGTGGGTTGCATACCTTCGTCCAAGATTCTTTTGAAACGTTGCCGGTATGCGTCATAGACGAATTTCACATAAAACACAACCGATAGAAAAATGAGTATCCATCCGACAATAATCATTCCACGGGAGTCTATCCAAAGCCATGATAAGGCAAGCAATAACAAACCGGAATTAAGAAAAATAAAGGAAGGCCAGAGCGGTTTTTCGCTGTGTTTATGCGATACCAAAAACATAGGAATCAAAGTAGTTCCCACCCCGAAAATCATTTGAATAAAAAAACCGACCAGTCCGGAAGTGGCATGAATTTTCAAATGATGTAAATTGCCAGTTTCGAGGAAATTATACTTAAAATTCAGGGCCATCAATAAACCTTCGGTTTGGGCAAAAAGCAACCAGAAAATGGCTGCAATAATAAAGTAATTCTTAATATTTTTAATGGTGGCATTTTTGTACGAAAGCCCGATATTCAATACAAATAGAAACAAGCCGGTGTACATCAACTCCGCCGACCAAATCAAATAATCGTCCAAATGTCCCGTCCAAAACGAATAGGCCATGAGAAAAACCGAAATACCCGTGATCCAAAAAGTCAGTTTGGCAATGAATTCACTGAAAAGTTTGGTTTCGAATACCACCGGAACCAATTGGTACAACGATCCGTAAACCAACATCATTGCCCATCCCAATAAATTCACATGGACAATGGCCAAAATTTTGGTATGATAATAAGGTAAAAATAATTCCGTCCGTGCCAAAAGCATCAATATAACCGCTACGGCAAAAGAAATCGCACCAAACAAAAAATGAGGTTTGACCACACTGATATCCGGAGCGTTTTGGGTATGGATTTTTGTCATTCTTCGTGTTTTTTATAAATCAACATTCGGGTATGATCATCGGATAATTTTTTTGTGGTCCAAAGGTAGTTTTTCTTTTCCAATTCGGGAAGTAAAAATTGCGGAATGCGTTTATGCTCCACAAAAAGGGCTTCGCCCGGCTTCAAAGTATCCAAAGTTTCCAGAATTTTCATCATAGGTTGGGGCATTTCCAAATCACGCACGTCAATGATTTTCATACGGCCTTCGAATTGTTGTTTGATTTTTTCAAAGTCTTCTTCGTGGGCCGGACCGGAATGTTTTTCTTCCCTGTCGCTATGCGTCTTGCCGAATATGGTTTTAATTTTTTCCCAAAAACCTCTTTTTTTATAGGGCTTGTAGAAATAAGTATAATAGATGCCGTCTTTTTTTAGCACGCAACTTTCATAACCTTGCCGTTTGAGGATATCAATTAAAGGGGAAGGAATAAAATCCACCACCACTTCCAACGCTTCACCGGGGGCAAGTTCTTTTAATTTTTTCATCACCGGGTCGAACGGATCGATATTTTTCTCCAGCAATTCGATAGCATTCAGTCGAACCGGTTTGTATTTTTCGGTCAAGTCGCATTGGGTGACGTATTCCTCCTCGGTATCGGTTGTTTCATACTCTACTTCGATTCCTTTTTCTTCCAATTTTTTTAAAAAATCATTGACCGGAATTCCGGCTATTCTCGCCGCATCCTGAACGGTAACTCGCGGGGCAATGGCTTTGCGCAAAAAAGGATTGGAAAGTTTGGTAAATTTCGGATGAATCGAAGTGATCAATTCCGTCATTTCGTCGCCCATCTTGAGTAATTCACCTATTTTGGTGCTTTTGTTTACAGCCATCTATTGGTTTATTTAGAATGATTTTAAAATGCAAAATTAAGAAGAATAATTTGCATGGAAAAATTCCGTCTTCTGGCCGGGAAAATTAAAGACTTGTTTTTTGTCCTGACTGGAGAAATTAGACTTTAATTTTTCCGGACTTTGACCTTCACTTTGACTTTAACTTTTTTGGAAAAAGAATTGTCTCCAATCCTAAGTATAAGATTCTTACGTCGCTTTGCTCCTCAGAATGACAGATGCTCAGAAATCTTTTTGTCATTCTCTGTAAGAGTCTTCAATCCTAGGTCGATACGACTCACCCTTCGGGTTTGATAAGCCCGATGGCCTACAATAATTATTACAGGGAAATGGGTTTGTAAATTTGGAAATATTTCACGCGAATTAATTCGCGCAGGAACACTGGCAAGTTAAAGCGGTTACTGAGCTCAGCCGAAGTGCCGCTTTAACTTCAAGGAAATTGACCCATGCAAAAACAGCGCAAACCCACAGGGCAAGAATTCGCGCGGGAATCTTGGAGTAAAAAACCCAAAACTAAGAAAGAAAAGTGTCATTTTCCCAAAGGTCGATGCGACTCCTATGGAGGATCTCCAAAGGTCGCCGACTCATTTGAGAGTCTCACTGAGTCTGTGACCGTGACCTATGGACGAGCAGAGCGCCCCTATGACTATCGAGGGAGCGATGCCGTGTCCGCCTCAGGCGGGAGGGATCTTTTTTCCGGACTTTGACCTTAACTTTAACCTTAACTTTTTATAATCTGAAACCTGAAATCTGAAATCTGCAATCTGAAATCTGCAATCGTTAATCGTTAATCTGAAATCATCAATTTTACTATGAGTTGCAGGCAGGAAATTTGTTGCCAATGGCTGTGGTTTGATTTTTTATAAATTGATAAAAAATTCATGTAAATTTGACGTGAAAAATTAAGATTAGTTTTATGAATAAGTTTTTTAAACAAGGAATATCTTCTTTATTGATACTGACGGGAATTGTAGTCTCTTTATTTTTACTCACCTCTTGCGGTTCTACCAAAGTAAAAAACACTCCTTCGGAAAAACGGATAACCGCCTCGTCTCAAACCGATGAGGATCAATATATTGTTCGAACCGTAGGTTTTTATAATTTGGAAAATCTTTTTGATACCATTGATGATTCCAAGACTTTTGACGAAGAATATACACCTTCGGGCCGGAATGCATGGACTTCGGACCGGTACAAGAAAAAATTAAAAAATTTAGCCCGTGTTATCGCCCGCATAGGCAAAAAAGAAACCGGTATTCCGCCGGCGGTTTTGGGTGTGGCTGAAGTGGAAAACCGCCAAGTATTGGAGGACTTGATCAACGAAGACGAATTGAAATCTTACCGTTACGGGATTGTTCATTACGATTCGCCCGACCGGCGGGGCGTGGATGTGGGATTGATTTATATGAAATCCGTTTTCAAACCTGTCAATTCACGTGCGGTGCCTTTGAAAATTTATAAAGACGGTGAAAGAATTTACACCCGTGACGTATTGGTGGTTTCGGGATTTTTGAACGGAGAAAAAATCCATATTTTGGTCAATCACTGGCCGTCGCGTAGAGGGGGCGAAGCCCGGAGTCGTCCGCTTCGAATAAAGGCAGCCCGATTGAATTTGCAAATTATGGATTCCATTTACAAGCACGAACCCGCTGCCAAAATCATTATCATGGGCGATTTGAACGATGACCCGGTAAGTCCCAGTGTGAAAGATGTGCTGCGTGTCGAGGGTAAGAAATCCGAGGTACTGCCCGGCGGATTATATGCTGTGATGGAGCATTATTACAGGGCCGGAATCGGCACGTTGGCTTACCGAGACAGTTGGAATCTTTTTGATCAAATATTCATTTCATACAGTTTAATTAAAGGAACATTGGGCGAGCAAAAAGATTATTCCACTTTTAAATTGTGGAAATCCGGAATTTTTAACAGTCCTTTTTTGACCAATCGCAAGGGGGCATTCAAAGGATATCCCTACCGGACCTATGCCGGCGGTCAATATTTGGGTGGTTATAGCGACCATTTTCCGGTCTATATTATCCTGATTAAGAAAAAAGACTAATGCCGCGCCCAATTTGGGTATTATTCCGAAGTGATATCCAAGAGTTTGCGTCTATATACACTTAATAATTTCGATTTGGAAATAAATCCGAGATAGCGGCCGTCTTGGATGACGGGTAAATTCCAAGCACCGGTAGCGGCAAATTTTCGCATCACGTCGGGGAAATGATCTTTTTTATATAAAATCACATCGGGGGCTTTATGCATGAGATCCCGGACGAAAATTTTATCATACATATCCCTGTCGAACATGATTTGCCTGATATCGTCCAAGGAGAGCAGAGCGAGAAAATGATTCTCCTCATCCAAAACGGGAAACAAATTTCTTTTGGATTTAGTCACCACTTGATGGACCAAATGTCCCAAACTCATATCGGGCGTGACGGGTAAGAAATTATTTTCAATGACTTCTTCCCATTCGATTAATTGTCCGGCGAATTTGTCTTTGTCATGGGTGGGAATGGCTCCGATTTCGGCCAGTTGCATGGTGTAAATACTATATTTTAGAACGCGTTTGCTTATAATAAACGAAATAGCCGCTACCACCATAATCGGTACAATCAATTCATAACCGCCGCTAATTTCCGCTATGAGGAATACGGCGGTCAAAGGGGCTTGAAGCACGCCGGCAATGGTGCCCGCCATACCGGTAAGCGCAAAGTTTTCGGTGGTTAATTCATGACCGAAAAGTCCCGTTTGGTTGATGATCATGGCAAAAACATAGCCCGATAATCCGCCTGCAAAAAGGGTGGGCGCAAAAACACCTCCCACACCTCCGGCACCGAGGGTCAAAGACATGGCGATAATTTTAAAAACGACAAGCAAAACAAAAAATAAGATGATTAACCAAATGTCATTGTGATTGATAGGCACATTGGCCGTGTTCAGCACATAATGATAGTTGTCCCAAAGAATATGATTCAAAATATCGTATCCTTCGCCGTATAAAGTGGGAAAAAGAAAAATAATCAATCCCAAGAAAAATCCGGCTACGGCCCAACGTTTCCAATTGTTTTCGAACTTTTCGAAAAACCGGATTATCCGGTAATAGATCCTGGTGAAAAAGATGGAAACAATCGCGCCGATGATTCCTAGCAGAATAAAAAAGGGCAGATCGGAAAAAAGAAATTTTTCATTCACCGAATAATGAAGCAGAATATCTTTTCCCATAAAGAAATAGGAGGTGAGCACTGCCGATACCGAGGCCAATATCATGGGAATCAGCGATGTCATGGTCAAATCGAAGCCGAGAATTTCCACCGAGAATAAAATACCGGCAATGGGTGCCTTGAAAATGGAAGCAAAAGTGCCTGCCGCCGCCGCACCCAGCAAGAGGTTGCGTTGTTTGAGATTAAGGTGCAACAGTTCGGACAAATTGGAACTGATGGCGGCACCCGTAATGGAAGTCGGTCCTTCCAAACCCACCGAACCACCGAAACCTACCGTCAATGGAGCGGTAAGGATGGATGCGTAAGTATGATAGGAAGGTATCTTGCTTTTGAGTTTGGCTATGGCATACAAAATAAAAGGAATACCGCTATCGACCGGTTTTTTTATAATAAATTTTACCACCAACCAAACCAAACCGATGCCGATAATGGGAAAAATAAAATAATAGGCCCTGTGAATATCGTGCATGAAGTCGGTTTCCAATGCCTTTTCAATAAGATGAGTCAAGTTTTTTATCGTGACGGCGGCCAATCCGGTAAGCAATCCTACGATAATGCTTAAAATGCTGAGAAAGTGTTCGTTACTAATATGCTTATATCGCCATTTGAAAAATTTGTAAACCCATTTTTTGGTTTGCAATCTCTTTCTCAAATATCTGATATAAAGCGCCAATTTCCGCATTTCTATATTTTATTCATTATTTACAGGATAATTTATTCGAATTTCAACACCTTTGCCGGTGAAATTTTCCCGATACTGCGGGCCGGTAAAAGGAGCAATATCAAAATCAGAATTAAAACCAAAATATTAATGCCCAATAAATGCATCAAACCGATATCGAATACAACTTCCTTGATGTAATATATTTCGGGATTCAATTTAATAATTCCGTATTTCTTTTGCACATAATAAATCACAAAAACAATCAAATTTCCTATAAATAATCCGGTGGCAATTAACCAGGCGGCTTTCAATAAAAAAATCCTCATAATACTTCGATCCGTAGCGCCCAATGTTTTCAAAGTGCCGATAAACCGGGTCCGTTCCATGATCATCACAAGCAAAACGGTGGTCATATTCAATGCACTGATGACGATGAGGATAAAAATGATAAACAAAATATTGAAATCAAACATGGCCAACCAATCAAACATCATGGGATTGAGGTCTTTGATACTGCGAGCTTCCAAAAGCGGCGGAATGTCCGCATTGATTTTTCGAGTTACCTCATCAATCCGGTCGAAATCTTTCAAAAGAATTTCGAATCCACCCGTGAGCGTATCGTTCCAACCGTATAATTTATTAACCTGTCGCAAATCGCCGAAAATATACGTCTTATCATAATCTTTAAAATCCGTTTTATAAATGCCCGCGACTCTGAATTGGCGAATAAGCGGTTTGTCCGACCCGGGGCGCATAAAATAAGCTTTGACTTTATCGCCTATCGATAAGCGAAGGCGGTTGGCCATTTCTTGTGAAATTAAAATGCTGTCCGAAATTTTTTTTCCGCTAAAAGCGGGCATCTGCCCCCGGATCAGATATTGCCGGAAAATTTTCCAATTATAGGTACTGTCCACTCCTTTGAGAATCACCCCTTCGAAATCTTGCTTCGTTTTTAATAACCCGCCTATGCTGGCAAACGGCGAAATGCTTTCCACATCTTCCCAACGTGAGAAATCCGGATAAAAATCTTGTTTTAATGATACGGGACGTAAAGTGATTTGGGTTTGGTTGTTATCATAATTCAACAGGAGAATATGACCGGTAAATCCCGATATTTTTTCGCGTATTTTGTGTTGCATCCCTTTGCCGGCCATCATCGCCAATAGCATAATAACAATACTCAAGACAATAGAACCGACGGCAATTTTTACAATCGGCCGGGAAATACTATCTTTGTTTTTGTTACCTATAAGGCGTTTGGCAATGAAATATTCAAATCGCAAACCGTTTCGTTTTCTGTGGTTCAAAGTTACGATTTTATTCCTTTCCGCATTTTTAATTACGGCTTGTTCGTCCACCAAAAAACAGGATAAAAAAATTAACCGGAGCCGGGAGGAAAAATCCGTCCGCGTATTGCCCGGCATTCATCAAACCGGATTATATTTTCCTATGCTCAAAGGAAAACGCATTGCCGTAGTGGGGAATCAAACTTCCATGAATGACACCGTGCATTTGGTCGATTTGTTATTGGCAAATCACTTTCGGGTGGTTAAGGTTTTTGCACCCGAACACGGTTTTCGGGGCAAAGCCGACGCCGGCGAACAGGTTAAGGATTCGCACGATAATAAAACCGGCTTACCTATTATATCACTCTACGGCAAACATAAAAAACCTCGCCCGGAAGATTTGAAAGATGTGGATGTCTTACTCTTTGATATTCAGGATGTGGGCGCCCGTTTTTATACCTATCTTTCCACTTTGCATTATGTATTGGAAGCGGCGGCGGAAAACGGCATTCCCGTCATTGTATTGGATCGTCCCAATCCGCATATCGATGAAATTGACGGTCCGGTGATGGAAGCCGAATACTTTTCCTTTGTGGGCATGCATCCCGTTCCGATTTTATACGGAATGACCATTGGTGAATACGGCAAAATGATTAACGGTGAAGGATGGTTGAAAAACGGTGTTAAGGCGAATTTGACCGTCATACCCATAGAAAATTATTCCAGACATGCCGAATATGTTTTGCCTGTCAAACCCTCACCCAATTTGCCCAATGCCCAGTCGGTTGCTTTGTATCCTTCCTTATGCTTGATGGAACCGACGGACGTAAGTGTGGGTCGCGGAACGGATTGGCCGTTTCAGGTTTTCGGATCGCCTTATTTGCCGCCATCGGATTTTTGGTTTGTTCCTCAACCCAACGAAGGAGCCAAATATCCCAAGCATAAGGGAGAGAAATGTTATGGCAAGGATTTAAGACACATCACACCGCCCGAAGGCATTTATTTGGACTGGATCTTATGGGCATATGCCAACTATTCCGAAAAAGATAAATTTTTTCGAAAAGGATTCGAGCGAATTGCCGGAAATGCATTATTACGCGAACAAATTAAGCGGGGATTGCCTGCCGATTCGATTAAAAAAACTTGGCAACCGGGATTGAAAAAATTCAAAAAAATAAGAAGCAAGTATTTGATATATTCATGAAAAAAATCCTTATTCTTAACGGTCCAAATCTGAATATGTTGGGCAAACGCCAACCTGAAATTTACGGAAACAGGTCTTTTGAAGATTATTTCCGGAAATTAAAAAAAATGTTTCCACAAGTGCAACTGGATTATTATCAATCCAATCACGAAGGCGACTTGATTGATAAATTACAAGAAGCCGGTGTGAAATACGACGGCGTTGTCTTTAATCCGGCCGCTTATACACACACTTCCATTGCATTACGTGATACGGTTTCCGCTATTGAAATTCCTGTAGCGGAAGTTCATATTAGCAATATTTACGAACGCGAAAAATTCAGGCATACATCTTATATTAAAGACGTAGCGGCGTTTAGCATAGTGGGCAAAGGAATGGATGGATATGCAGAAGCCGTGGAACGATTGTTAAAAAATAATTAATCACATTACGCGGCTACAGAATTTATCTGCCGGAAAAAAGATTTTTTATAACTTGATAAAAAAATATGACCATGACTAAAAATCCGTATTTAAGAGTGATTATTTACATGCTTATAGCCGTATGGGCACTTTATTTGTTTAAATCCATTAGTATGAAGCAAGCCGTATCGATGAGTTTGGGTGTATTGGCCGGAGCGGCCTTAGGATTTCTGCTGACACGATTATTTATTAAAAAGAAATGAAAGAATTCTCATTTCGAACGCCGGATACGGATATATATTTGGCTAAATATTCTCCCGAAGAATGCGAAGAACTGCTCGAAAAATATAAAGCAGACAAAGATTTGGAAGAATTTTTTCGGGGAAAATCAAAAAAACATCTTTACCAACAGGCCTTAAAGATCGATATGCTAAATAAAAAAGGGCTATTGGAAAAATTGGTCTATTTACCCGACGGAAAACCCCTTCTAAAAGACGGATCTTATATTTCTATTTCTCATTCGGGCGATTATATCGGCATAGCGCATTCCAAATCCGTGCCGGTGGGATTGGATATCCAATTATATTCGGATAAGCCGGAAAAAATATTGAATAAATTCGCTTCGGGCGACGAAATATCCCTGCTTGAAACTTTGGTCAAAAAAAATCTTCCCATTTATCTTTGGTGTGCCAAAGAAGCCGTATATAAGGCGGCCGGTATTAAAGGGCTTTCGTTCAAAAATCAAATTAAAGTTAGTTTCAAAAGCAGATTGCCTCACGAAGCCCTTGCTCTTACAAATAATTCGCAAAAAAAATACCGTCTTCTGGCCGGAAAAATTGAAGATTTATTTTTAGTCCTGGCCGAAGAAATCGGACTTTAATTTTCTTACTTTTACCTTCACTTTCACATTAACTATTTTAAAATCTGCAATCTGCATTCGTTAATCATTAATCCCTACTGTCATGCGCTGTGAGAGTATTCGATCTTGGCAAGTCCCGATGGTTATCGGGACGACGAGACATCTCTTTTGCAGACTTTAGCCTTGACCTTGACTTTGACTATTTTAAATCTGAAATCTAAAATCTGCAATCGTTAATCGTTAATCCCTACTGTCATCCTCCCCCCGTAGGTCGATACGACTCCTATGGAGGGTCTCGATACGTCATAATGACCCCCGTGGGGAGTCTCACTGAGTCTGCGACTGTGACCCGTGGACGAAGGTCGATACGACTCACCCTTCGGGTTTGATAAGCCCGATGGCCTACAATAATTATTACAGGGAAATGGGTTTGTAAATTTGGAAATATTCCACGCGAATTAATTCGCGCAGGAACACTGGCAAGTTAAAGCGGTTACTGAGCTCAGCCGAAGTGCCGCTTTAACTTCAAGGAAATTGACCCATGCAAAAACAGCGCAAACCCCCAGGGCAAGAATTCGCGCGGGAACCTTGGAGTAAAAAACCCAAAACTAAGAAAGAAAAGTGTCATTTTCCCAAAGGTCGATGCGACTCCTATGGAGGATCTCCAAAGGTCGCCGACTCATTTGAGAGTCTCACTGAGTCTGTGACCGTGACCTATGGACGAGCAGAGCGACCCCGATGACTATCGAGGGAGCGAGGCCGTGTCCGCCTCAGGCGGGAGGAATCTCTTTTCCGGACTTTAACCTTGACCTTGATTTTAACTATTTTAAAACCAAATGGTTATCTCTTCAAGATAGTCCGGATGCGCTCCAAAACCGCAATTACATCACTTTCATCCACTCCCACTACCGTGGCCGTTTCCGACGGGGTTAAACCGGCTTGTGAAACCAAATCCAAAATACGACGCGCGGTTTCCGGTAAATTCACATACAAATTACCGAATAAGGCCCGGAATTTTTCATCCTTAAAATCATCTGGCGATAACCCCAATGCGGATGCAAAATATTCCTCAGCCGTTTTGTCAAAAAGAAAAAACTTGCGCTTGTATTCGTCTTGCTTATAAGATATATCGTCCAATTCTTCGATGAGAATCAATTCGCCGTCGGCATCCACGGTAAAATCTTCATTGAGCATTTTCAATTCTTCTTTCAACAAATCGTCCGTATTCACTTTCTTGTGAGGTTTTTTGTGTTGTTCCACATAATTTTCAACAATTTCATCGGCCAGCCGGAATATTTTGACCCGGAGAGTTTTTTCGTCCGGAATGTCGTCAAACATATCATAGATTTTCAAATACACATCAGCCACCACATCGGCGGGTGCATAATAATTTTTAGGTAACTTTTTCTTGAGTTCATAGGTGCGAATTCTATGCCGGATATAACGTTCCAATTTGGGTAAGAGTTTTTCCAAAACTTTATTGAAATCCGCTTTATTCCGGTTGGCTTTATATTGCTTGAGTTGTTCGAAAGTTGCTTGCATGGTTATGTTTTTTTTCTGGTTCTTTTCAAAATATATGCCTTTTGAGGCGAACTGTCAATTTAACAGTTACTTGTTGTTTTCCATAATAAAATTCAACATTTTTTTCATCAAATGCAGGCGGCGTTTGCCGCGTACGCCGTGTTTGTCACGCGGATAAAGGTAAAAATCCATTTGGACACCTTTGCGAATGGCCGCATCATGCAAGGCAATATTGTGTTGAGGCACCACCACATCGTCCATATAGCCGTGAACGGTCAATAATTTGCCTTGTAAATTTTCAATTTTGTTTAAGATGGAAGTTTTCTTAAATCCTTCGGGATTTTGTTTTTCAGTGTCCATATATCTTTCGCCGTACATCACTTCATACCATTTCCAATCGGTCACCGGTCCTCCGGCCACACCGGCTTTAAATACTTCGGGATATTCGGTCATCAAAGTCAAGGTCATATAACCGCCGAAAGACCAGCCGTGAACGGCAATCCGGTCGGTGTCCACATAAGGAAGCGTACGCAAATAAGCCACCCCATACATTTGGTCTTGGGCTTCCACTTGCCCCAATCTTCTGTATATGACACTTTCAAAATCGAAACCGCGGTTCATCGACCCGTGATTGTCCAAAGTGAAAATAATATAACCTTGCTCGGCTAACCAATACATCCACAAGGAGGCGCCGCCCATCCAAGTATCAGTGACCAATTGCACATGCGGACCGCCATATACGTAAACCAAAACCGGGTATTTTTTGGCCGGATCGAAATGTGAGGGTTTGATAAGCCGGCCGTATAATACATCGGTAAAACTTCCTTTGAGGGAAATCATTTCGGGCTTTTTCAAACCGTAATCTTTCAGCGGATCGGGGGCTTCAAGCAGTTTGGCCACCGGCTTTTTGGCTCCGGTTTTGCGCAAACAGGTAATATTCGGCACATCCACGGCGGAATAAGCATCCAAATAATAATTGCCGTCATATCCGAGTTGTACATGGTGCGTGCCCCCGTCACGGGTAATTTGGGTTTGCAAGCCGGTTTTTAACTTCACCCTGAATAAATGAGTTTGCCTCGGATCCTTGCCGGTTCCGGTGAAGTAAACATATTTACCGTCTTTGGAAAAACCGGCCATATCCTTCGCCACCCAACGATTGTCCGTTAAATGACGAATCAAGCGGCCGCTCACGGCATCATAAAGATATAAATTCATAAAACCGTCCCGTTCGGACAACCATACGAATTGTTGGGTGCCGGGCACAAAATAAGCCGGATGTTCGGGTTCCACCCATTTTTCGTTTTCTTCCTCGAAAAGCGTTTTCACAAAACTACCGTCGGCCACCTTATATTTATTGAACCACATATGATTTTGGTCACGGTTTACCTCGGCCAAATAAATATATTTTTCATTGGGACCCCAAGAAAGATTGGTCACATAATGATATTTTCCCGCTTTATCGAAAAGTTTCAGATAAACCGTATGGCCGGTTTTTGTGTCATAAACCCCAACGGCGGGCTCTTCGCTTCCGCGTCCGTTCATCGGATATTTAATTGGTTTCAATGCCGCAGGTGTTTGGCTTATATCCACCAACGGATAAGTATCCACATCGGTTTCGTCTTTTTGATAAAAGGCCAAATATCGCCCCGCAGGCGACCAAAAAGTTCCTTTGGTAATGCCGAATTCACTACGGGCAATGGCCTGACCGCTCACAATATTTTTATTTTCATGAACCGCCACCGGTATGCGGTGATTATCCGCTCCGGCCAGGTATAAATTATTTTCCATGGTATAGGCCACCTGCAAATTTTTTACACAAACATCCCGATTTTCAGCAGCCGAAGGGGTCTTTATCGTAATAGGTTTACCATTTTTATAATCATAAAAAACAAATGCGGAATCTTTTTGAAACACCAAATATGTCGAAGTGAAAATTTGAATATGCGGTAAGTTTTTGAGTCCGGGAAAGGATTTTTTTAAAGTTTCTTTGCTAATAACCCGCCGCGTCTGGTTATTGACATCGCGGATAATAATGCTATCCGCTTGGCTGAACATAAACAAAGGCGCGTCTTTTGCCCATTGCAAGTTCGTTACGCGTTTGGGATACAATCCTTTCCACCATCCGAAGACAGCATCTTCCAGTGAGAGTGTTTTTTGTTCTTGTGCGAAAAGCGCGGGGAAAACCAAGAAAAAAAAGATAATTTTCAAATATTTTTTCATCATCATTTGCTTTTAGCACAAAGTTAATGAAAACATTCGGATTGGATTGGGGGGATAGGAAAAGATTCCCCTCCCGTCAAAATCTATTTTTCCCGCCTGAAAATTATTTCTTCAATTCTTTTATGATTTTTTTGGTTTCTTCGCGAAGCAATAAAGAAGCACTTTTTTCCGCTTGTTTTTCCAATAATTTTTCCCAATCCGCCGTGTCTTTCCATGCATCCTTTTTTAATCCGGAAATGGCTTCCTTATCATATTTGGCGTAAGCGACGGTAATTTCTTCAATTATTTCGTCCATCCGGCTAACCGATTCTGTGACATGAGACAACAAGCCGTGCTTTTTCATATCGAAAGCCGAAAACCATCGCCAAGGTTGAAAAGCCATTTGCTCAAAAACCGAAATCCCCGTTTTTCTGATAATGGCCGGCGCAATCACATAAGGACCAATCCCAATGCTCAATTCCGAAAGTTTAAAGGCGGCATCTTCGGTTGCTACGGCCAAATCGGCGGCCGCCACAATGCCATTGCCTCCTCCTACGGTTTTGCCTTGTACGCGTGCCACCACCGGCTTGGGTGCCGAACGCATGGCCAAAATCACCCGGGCAAAACCCATGAAAAATTCTTTGGCTTGATGAAAATCATGCAATGCAATGAGCTCGTCAAAGGAGGCACCTGCACAAAAAGTACGACCTTCACTACGAAGAACAATGATTTTAATTTCATTATTTTGTCCCGCCGCATGGATATGGGTTTCCAATTCTTTTAATACCTGTGAAGGAAGTGCATTGACGGGTGGATGAGAAAAACTAATAATTGCCGTATGGCTTTCTATAAGCGTTTGAACATTCATATTACAATGGTTTAGGATTCAAAGATAAATAAATTATATGCTTTTGTGAATTAGTTGAAAGTGGTTAGTTTAAAGTTCATAGTTTAAAGTGTAATGTGCAAAGTTCAATGTATAAAGTAGTTGATAGTCGATTAGTCGACAGTCGGTTAGTCAATAATTTGAGAGTGGAAAGTTTAAAAATCTATGAATGAATCACGGGCTAGTCAGGTATGGATTTTCTGTCATTTCGACGACTGCAAGGAGGAGAAATCTCAGCGAGAGAGTTGAAAGTTTAAAAGTTAAAAGTTAATAGTTTAATGTGTAATGTGCAAAGTTTAATGTGTAATGTGTAATGTAGTTGATAGTCGATTAGTCGGCAGTCGGTTAGTCAATAATTTGAGAGTGAAAAGTTTAAAAATCTATGAATGAATCACGGGCTAGTCAGGTATGGATTTTCTGTCATTTCGACGACTGCAAGGAGGAGAAATCTCAGCGAGAGAGTTGAAAGTTTAAAAGTTAAAAGTTAATAGTTTAATGTGTAATGTGCAAAGTTTAATGTGTAATGTGTAATGTGTAATGTAGTTGATAGTTGATAGTCGATTAGTCGGCAGTCGGTTAGTCAATAATTTGAGAGTGGAAAGTTTAAAAATCTATGAATGAATCACGGGCTAGTCAGGTATGGATTTTCTGTCATTTCGACGACCGCAAGGAGGAGAAATCTCAGCGAGAGAGTTGAAAGTTCAATGTTAAAAGTATAATGTATAATGTATAAAGTATAAATTTATAATGTCAAAGTCATATAGAAATATTTTTTTAATTAGCCGTATAATAAATACGAATAACTACTTGCAGAGCGCTACAAAAGAAATGTTATGCGCTGCTGTATAATTGAAATGCTTCCATGATTTTGAACACAGGAGAAATCCGCAAAAAAATGCAACCGCTTTTTTAACAACAAAGATTCGAGTTGTAAATACACCATTTTGTTTTTAAATTATTGGTTGTATGAAAGTTAAATCATAGATTATCTCTAATCCAAATTCCTCACAGAGCCCCGTGTGAAAATCCCAAATCCGGTTTTAATCCTGTCAACCGGACATATTACCAAAGCGCCTAATTCAATATTTTTTTACCAAATTAAAACCCATTCCCAATCTTTTTATTTATTTTTACATCATGGAACATTATGGAATTTGGTCGGTGATACCGCCTTTGGTCGCCATTTTATTGGCTATCCGGACCAAGAAAGTATTTGTAGCCCTGTTCGGGGGAATATGGATGAGTTATTTGGTATTGGACCATTGGCACCCTATCAAAGCATTTTATGATGCCGTAATGGCTTTGGTAAAGGTATTTCAGTCCGAGGGCAATACCAAAACCATTATGTTCAGCGCTTTGGTGGGCGCTTTGATTTTGTTTGTTCAAAAATCCGGCGGTACGGAAGGTTTTGTGCGTTATGTGCGAGAAAAACTACAATTCGATGCAACCGAAAATATAGATAAACTTCGCCGGAAGGTGGCTTTTTTTGCATGGCTTACAGGTATTATTATTTTTGTAGAAACCAGTATTTCTTCGCTTACCGTAGGTACCGTATTCCGTCCGTTGTTTGACAAATTGCGGATGTCGCGCGAAAAATTGGCCTACTTGGCCGACTCGAGCAGTGCGCCCGTATCGGTTTTGCTCCCTTTCAATGCTTGGGGGGCATTCATCATGGGTCTGCTGTTGGTAGAAGGGCTTGACAAACCCTTTTTACTACTCATGAAAAGCATTCCTTTTAACTTTTATGCTTGGTTTACCTTGCTCATCGGATTTTTGGTGATTCGCTTCGATTGGCTCATCGGTCCGATGAAAAAAGCCGAAGAACGGGTCCGAACCACGGGAAAATTATTGAACGACTTTGCCGTACCCATGATTTCGGAAGAACTCACTGAAGTGGCACCCGTTCCTCATGCACGTCCGCGGGTATACAATATGCTTATTCCCATTGGTGTGATGGTATTGATGATGCCCGTGTTACTTATGCTTACCGGCTGGGACCCCACGCTTCCCGGATGGGAAAATAAAACGCTCTGGCAAAAAATAATTACCGCCATGGGCAACGGTTCCGGCTCGACCGCCGTTCTTTTTGCGGTGATTACGGCTTTAATAGTGGCCTCGCTCATGTATAAAGCCCAACGTATTGCCGGATTGAATGAATTGAATGAATGGACCCTCAAAGGTATTTCCGAAATGATGCCTTTGGCTTTGCTGATGATGATGGCTTTTGCCATCGGAGCGGCCACAAAGGAATTGGGAACGGGATATTATTTGGCCGGTCTGTCCAAGGATTTTCTTTCACCGGCATGGCTCCCCGCCATTGTCTTTTTATTGGCTGCTTTCATTGCATTTTCCACCGGCACTTCATGGGGCACCTTTGCCATTATGATTCCCATCGCGGTTCCCATTGCTTTAAAAATGAATCTTCCTATTCACTTGATTTTGGCGGCCGTATTAAGCGGAGGCGTTTTCGGCGATCATGCATCGCCCATTTCAGATACCACCATTATTTCGTCCATGGCCGCCGCTACGGACCATATCGACCACGTAAAAACTCAACTGCCTTATGCCTTGTTAAGTGCCGGACTGGCTGCGGTATTATTCTTAATTTTCGGGATAATAGCGGTATAAGAAATTCCTTTATTCCCTCGTAATATTCTTTATTTTTATTCGCATGATGCCGGCGGGAACTTCCACTTCCACCTCATCCCCTACCCGCTTGCCCAAAAGGGCTTTACCTATCGGCGATTCGATGGAAATTTTCTTTTGTTTGAAGTCCGCTTCGCCGGGCGATACCAAAGTATAAGTATATTCTTTCCCCGTATCGGTGTTTACGTAAGTAACCGTAGATAAAATTAAAGCCAAATCGGGATCCAAATCATCGTCTTCCAATACCCTTGCATTCGATAAGGTTTCCTGAAGTTTATGTATTTTTAATTCCAACAAAGCCAAGGCCTCCCGTGCAGCATGATATTCCGAGTTTTCGGATAAGTCTCCCAATTCCCGCGCTTCGGCTATCCGTTGTGCGATCTTGGGTTTCTCCTTCAATAATTCTTCCAATTCCGCTTTCAGTTTTTTCAGTCCGTTTTTAGAGTAATACGAAATTTTACCCATAATTTTCCGTTTTAGTTAAAAATAAAAAAATTAACCACCAACACGAGCCGGTGATTAACAATGCAAAAATAAGAAAAAATCGGTTATCTTCGCTCAAAATTAGGATTTGTGATTCATACGAAGAAGAAAAAAGTGAATATTATTACACTGGGTTGTTCGAAAAATTTGGTGGATAGCGAAATACTTTCCGGACAATTGCGTCAAGGACCGTACGAAGTAGTCCATGAAGATGAAAAAGATTCGGATATCATCATTATCAATACATGCGGCTTTATTCATGATGCCAAAGAAGAATCCATTCATACCATTTTGGAATATGTCCGTTTAAGGCAAGAAGGTAATATCGAAAAACTTATTGTAACCGGCTGCCTGAGCGAACGTTATAAACAGGAATTACCCGAAGAAATTCCCGAAGTGGATGCCTATTTCGGCAATCATCATTTGAAAGAGATTTTGGCTTATCTCAAAACGGATTTCAAAAAGGAATTGATTGGCGAACGGCTCCTTGCCACCCCTTCGCATTATGCTTACTTGAAAATTTCGGAAGGTTGCGACCGGCATTGTTCGTTTTGTGCCATTCCACGTATCAGAGGCAATCATGTATCGGTTCCCATAGAACAATTGGTAGCCGAAGCCCGCCGATTGGCAGCCAAAGGCGTGAAGGAGTTGATTTTAATCGCGCAGGATTTGACATTTTACGGTTTGGATATTTACGGCAAGAGAAAATTGGCCGAATTGCTCCGGCACCTTGCCCGGGTGGAAGGAATCGAATGGATTCGATTGCATTATATGTATCCCGCCGGCTTCCCGGAAGATGTATTTGATGTCATACGAGACGAACCGAAAATATGTAAATATGTCGATATTCCCTTGCAACATATCGATGAAGATATTCTTCGTTCGATGAAAAGAGGTGCAGGAGAAAAAACCACACGGCGGTTATTGAAAAAAATGAAGGAGAAAATTCCCGGCATTCATATCCGCACCACTTTTATCGTGGGATATCCCGGCGAAACCGAAGAAAAATTTCAAAAATTAATGGATTTTGTACGGGAAATGCAATTCGACCGGGTGGGTGTTTTTACCTATTCGCACGAAGAAGACACGGCGGCATTCCGGTTGAAAGACGACATTCCCGAATACATAAAAGAAGAGAGAAAAAAACGTTTGATGGAACTTCAAAAGGAAATTTCCGAACAAAAAAACAAAGCCAAAATCGGCAAACGCATGCGTGTTTTGATCGACGCCCGTTATGGCAACGAATATATAGCCAGAACGGAATTCGACTCGCCCGAAGTGGATAACGAAGTACATATTATTACAGATAGCATATTAAGCCCGGGAAAATTCATCGATATTGAAATCACCGGGGCGGACGCTTATACTTTATGGGGAAAACCCGTGTAGTTTTTAAATAAATTCCATCCATTTATCAAAATTTTTAAATGCATTTTATCGCAAAAACAAGTAGTTCTTGCAAGAGAATCATTATCCGGTCTTACAAATAAGCCCGATTTATAATTCAAAAAAGTTCAAATAAATTAAAAATTTTCTTAACTTTATTTCCATAAAAACTTAAAATGCGTTTTTTATTCACTTTTTTATACCTCGGATGGAGTATTTTTGCTCTTCAGGCACAAAATACCGTTTCGGAAACCACCGAAAAAGATGCCGATGCCATTATTACATTCGATGACTTGGATATCGAATTGGTAAACCGCAGCAAAATGATCATACGGCGAAAAGCAAGTATCACCGTTTTAAATAAAAAAGGCGATCATTTTTCCAGCTTGATTTTATTTTATGATACCCAAAATCGCATCAAGGATGTTCGTGCGGAAATATATGACAAGGAAGGAAACCTTATTAAAAAAATTCAAAAGTCGGATTTCGAAGACCTTTCCGCCACCGATCATCAAACCTTATACTCCGATGACCGGGTGCTTTATTATAAATATTTACCGAACGATTATCCTTATACCATCCGGTATGAATACGAAATGATCAACAAAAATACGGCTTTTATTCCCGCATGGCATCCGGTGGCTTCTTCCGGTACGGCGGTCAAAAAAAGCACTTATTCATTCAGATATCCCGACTCTTCGTTTGAAGTACAGAAATTGGAAAAAAATTTGGATACTTTCAATGTGTACCGGAGTTCGGAACCGGGTTGGATCAGATATATGATTTCGGACATAAGTCCCATTCGGCGTGAAACCTTAGGTCCTCCTTTGGAAGAAGTAACGCCTTGGGTAAAGATAGCCATAGATAAATTTTATTTGGCCGGAAAAGAAGGCGAAGCCGGCAGTTGGAAAAAATTAGGGGCTTGGATGTATGACAAACTTCTGAAACCTCGAAATAATTTACCGGAAAGCACCGTTTCCGCCATCCGGAAAATGGTTCAAAACATATCCGACCCCATGGAGCGGGCAAAAGTGGTTTATGAATACATGCAGAAAAAAACGCGATACATCAATGTAGCCATCGGTATAGGCGGGTGGCAACCCATGCGTACCGCCGATGTGGACCGCTTGGGCTACGGAGATTGCAAAGCGCTTACCTATTATACCCTCTCTCTCATGGAAGCGGCCGGCGTAGAGGCCTATTATACCGTCGTTTATGCCGGGAGTTCCTACAAAAAAAATATTGAAAAAGATTTGGTGGCCATTCAAGGCAATCATGCCATACTTTGTCTGCCGAATGAAAACGACACGATATGGTTGGAATGTACCAATCACAAACTTCCTTTCGGACACAAAAACAGTTTCACCGACGACCGGGATGTATGGGTAGTGATGCCCGGCGACGGAAAAATAAGGCATACCGATACTTATTCACCGGAGGAAAATTTATTGGAAATCGAAGGAGAATTCGAATTAGCCGAAAACGGAGATTTGAAAGGAAAGGCCAAATGGCAAAGTTACGGCACGCAATATGAAAACTTCTTGTCTTATTTCGATGCTTTGTCTCCCGACGAATTAAAAAAACATGCAAAAGAATATCTGGGATACTTACATAATTTGAATATTTCGGAGATTGAAGCCACCAACAACAAAAATGAAAAAAAATTCGAATTGGACATCGCCCTTTCCGCCGAGCATTATGCCACTGAGAATCCCGACGGCAGCATGATTATGAATTTAAATGTATTGAACAGAAATAATTTTGTCCCCAAACGCGAACCCGACCGGAAAACTTCATTCGAAATTCTGCGTGGTTATAAAGATTCGGATACCTATATCATCCGGCTTCCTTCGGCATACCGGCCCGAAAGTTTACCGCAACCCGTCCGAATCGAAAATCAATTCGGTAAATACATCGTGGAAATAGAAGAATTGCCCGGGAACCGAATCAAGTATTCTCGAATTATTATTTTGAATAAAGGAAAATATCCGAAGGATTTGTATGAAAAATATCGCAAGTTCCGCAAAAAAATAAGAAAACTTGAAAATATAAAAATTCTACTCATAAAATAACGGCTCATGAAAAAACTAATCGTTCTTGGCTTCGGGCTTCTGTTCTTTAGCATACATGCCCAAACTTATAAATTCGGCAAGGTATCCAAATCGGAATTATCGGAAAAACAATATCCGTCCGATACCAGTGCCCATGCCACTATATTGTATATGGAAAGAATTTCCACTTATAATTTTTCTCCTGATAAAGGATTTTATTTGAATGAAGAATATTACATGAGATTAAAAATTTATAATAAAGAAGGGTTTGACAAGGCCACCGTAGAAATTCCCGTTTTTCACTCGGAAGGAGAAACCGAAAAAGTCACGGGTATAAAAGGAGTAACTTATAATTTACAAAACGGCAAAATCATCAAAACCAAACTCTCGAAAGATGCGGTTTTCAAAGAAAAAAAGAATAAATATTATGACATTTATAAATTTACATTGCCTGACATCAAGCCCGGCTCGGTAGTCGAATGGAAATATACTTTTCAGACACCTTATATAAAAAGTTTGGACGAAGTCGTATTACAAGAAGACATCCCCATAAAAAAATTACTTACTAAAATTTACATTCCGGAATTTTTCGTTTATAACATCCAATATAAAGGATATTTGCCCGTGCCAAGCATCAAAAAAGATTATAAAACCCGGCGTGCCAACTTTGTTTATGACGACATGGTGAATGCGCCCTTGGGTTATCAAAAGGTACATGGAAATGCCGCATTGGAATTCAAAGAAGAAATCAATATCATCGAAACCGCCAATGTACCTGCTATAAAAAAAGAACCTTACGCCGGTAATATTAACAATTACAAATCGGGTATTCTTTATGAATTAGCCCAATTTAAGCGTGATAATCAAATAATAAAAAATTATACCACCACTTGGAAAGATGTGGCGAAAAATTTGAAAGATAATTCCGATTTCGGAAAACAAATCCATAAGACAAAACATTTCGAAGATGATTTGGACCCGGTGTTGTCCGGGCTCTCAACGCCGGAAGAAAAAATATCGGCCATCCTTGAATTTGTAAAAAATAAAGTCAAATGGAACGAGTATTACGGCAAATATTCCGAAAACGGCATTGCGCAGGCATATAAAAAAGGAAAAGGCAATGTGGCCGATGTGAATTTGAATTTACTTGCAATGTTAAAATACGCCGGGCTCGATGCGGAGCCGGTCTTGGTGAGCACCATTAATCACGGGATTCCAATGTTCCCTACGGAAAGCGGATTTAATTACGTGATTGCCAAAGTGAACTTCAATGGGAAGCATGTGTTATTGGATGCCACGGAAAAGTATTCCTTGCCCGACGTACTCCCCGAAAGAGTTTATAATTTTCACGGACTGGTCATCAAAGACGACGGCACAACCGACTGGGTGGATTTATATCCCAAACAACACTCCATCCGACAAACCCGGATTATTGCCCAATTTACAGGCGATGAAATCAAAGGCATCGGCAGAACCACGCTGAGCAACAATTTTCTTTTAAGTTATAGAAAAAAAGCCATTGGAAAAAACAAAGACGAATTGCGCAAATGGATTGACGAAAGAATAGAAGAGGTCGATGTGCTCAATGCCCGGGTATCAAATTTGGAAAATTTATCCAAAAAAATAACGGAGACCATTCAATTCGAAACGGAATCGTTTTTTGAAGAAATAGGTGATAAAATCTATATTACACCTTTACTCTATAAGCGAAAAAAAGAAAATCCCTTTAAATCGGAAGAACGACACTTTCCCGTATTTTTTAACAAACCATGGGCCGAGTCTATTAACGTCCAATTAAGCATTCCCGAAGATTATAATATTGAAAATATTCCCGCTCCCGTCGAATATGCCATGCCCGATGAAATAGGTGTGTTTTCATATTCCGTTACGCCGAAAGGTAATACTCTTATTATCAAATCTACCATAGTAATTAATCATCCGGTGATTCAAAAAGCCCATTATAAAGACCTAAAAGAATTTTATAACAAAATCATTTTAAAACAGAACGAAAAAATAATTTTAAAACATAAATAAAAAGGATTTTATTTATAAAATCAGTTGTTTGAAATAAAAAAATCCCGCCTTCGGTTGAAGGCGGGATTTTTAATTCATAGTCGAATCGAATTATCGTTTATCAATCGGCACATAATGTCTCGGCGTGCTTCCTACATATAACTGACGGGGACGTCCGATGGGTTCTTTATTTTCACGCATTTCTTTCCATTGAGCAATCCAACCGGGCAAACGGCCGATAGCAAACATCACGGTAAACATTTCGGTGGGAATTCCCAATGCACGATAGATAATTCCACTATAAAAGTCCACATTAGGGAATAATTTGCGGGCTTGGAAATATTCGTCTTTCAATGCCGCTTCTTCCAATGTTTTGGCAATATCGAGAAGCGGGTCGCTCACTTTCAATTCCGCCAAAACTTTATCGGCATATTGCTTAATGAAACGAGCTCGCGGATCGTAATTTTTGTAAACCCTGTGACCGAATCCCATCAAACGGAATGGATCGTTTTTATCTTTGGCTTTGTTGATATATTTCTGTACATCGCCACCGTCTTGACGAATTTGTTCAAGCATTTCCAAAACCGCTTGGTTGGCACCACCGTGAAGCGGTCCCCAAAGTGCGGAAACTCCGCCCGAAATGGCTGCAAACAATCCTGCATGCGACGAACCTATCAACCGTACCGTCGAAGTGGAACAGTTTTGTTCATGATCGGCATGAAGAATTAAAAGCTTATCCAATGCCTCGGCGGATACTTCATTGACTTTGTAGGGTTCCATCGGTTTTTCAAACATCATTTTCAACAAATTGCCCGTATAGTTCAAACGGCTATCGGCATAAGTCAAAGGCCAGCCGTTGCGTTTGCGCATTGCCCATGCACCTAAAATGGGAAATTTTCCCAATAACCGCACAATGATTTTGTAAAGTTCTTCCTTGTCATTGAAATCCACATTTACAGGATAAAATGCGGTAAGCGCACTGGTCATCGAAGAAAGAATACCCATAGGATGGGCCGAACGGGGAAATCCGTCGATGATATTTTTCATTTCCTCATTGACAAATGATTTGTCTTTAATATCCGCTACGAACTTTTCGTACTGTGCTTTAGTGGGCAATTCGCCGAAAATCAAAAGATACGCTACTTCCAAAAAATCCGATTTTTCGGCTAATTCTTCGATAGGATACCCTCGATATAACAATACGCCTTCCTCGCCGTTAATATAGGTGATTTTACTTACTGTTGAAGCGGTATTTTTATAACCGGGATCCAAAGTAACCACACCTCCCGAATCGGCACGCAATCTTTTGATATCAATGGCTTTGTCTCCCATTGTTCCGGTTCGTACCGGAAATTCTAATTCTTTACCGTCCACTACCAATACGGCTTTTTCTTCTTCCATTATATTTGACTCTTTCATAGTTATTTGGTTTTAATAAATGATTTCAAAATTAGAATAATTTTTGACCGGCATTTCTTCAGTAATCACCTCTTCTACTATTGACATCGGCGAACCCTCGTACAACCACCGCTTAAACCGGTTCAAAGCATCTTCATCTCCTTCGGCTTCCACATACACACTTCCGTCCGGTTCATTCTTTACTATACCCGTAATACCAAGTTCACGGGCTTTATCCCGGGTGTATTTTCTAAACCAAACTCCTTGCACTTTGCCAAGGATTCGGGCTTTAAATGCTCTTTTCATTATCTTATATCAAAATTATTAAGTATTCAAGGAAAATTAAATGACCAAAAGCATTTTATTTCCATTTTCGAGGATATAAAATTTTTATTTCAAATATTTTATCCCAATTTTTTCCCGTTACAAAAAGGGTGCCCCGTTTTTTATGATAAGCAATACCGTTCAATACATCCAAATCGGGATGTTTTTTTATATTTTTCAAAAGTTCCGCTAAATCCAAAACGGCTTCCACTTCCCCGGATCGGGGATTGATAACCGCCAAGGCATTTTTCATCCAAATATTGGTAAAAATCTTCCCTTCCACCCATTCCAATTCATTGATTCTTTTAATCTTATTTTTGTAAGCATATACATTAAAATAATCGGTTTCTTTTAGGGTAACCGGATCCAAAATCCATATTTTTTCCGTACCGTCGGATTTATAAATAACTTTTTCATCATGACAAAGCCCCCATCCTTCTTTACTTTTTTCATAAGGAAATTCCCCTACGCGATTAAAATTCCGGTCGAATATAAAACCTTTTTTATTTTGCCAAGTAAGTACAATTATACTGTCGTGCCATACGGTTAGCCCTTCTGCAAAAATCTTATCATCGAATGAATAGTTTTTCAATACCCTTCCGCTTTGAAAATCTACCTTACGCAAACTCGATTGACCGTATTGGCCCGTACTCTCAAACAAGGTATCTCCGTCAAATTCCAAACCTTGGGTAAAAGCATGCATATCATGGGGATATTCGGCTACCAGTTCATATGACAATTTTACAGGCGGATTTCCTGCAAAAAGAGTAAACTTTTCTTTAATAACTTGCCGGGAACCGTCGGGAAATTCAAATAAAAACGTAATATCATGACTGCCGAGTCGCAAACCCATTTTTCCCGGCAAAATAACCGTATCACCAATCCGTGCGCCACCGTTTATAACTCCATCCACTTTAAAACTTATGGCCTTTACATCGGATGATTTTACATTTTCAAAAATAATGACCGGTGATTTACCATGATGCCATTTGGTGGGAAATTCCTTTATTTTCACCCGTTTTTCCTGACAAGAAATTAAAATACCGATTCCGGCAAGCCACCACAAAAATTTGAAAAAAGATTTCATTGGTCGTATTTTTTAATTGTTCAATTTACAATTTTTTAACCAAGTAACGCCAGGGCTTATGCTTCCATTCTCCGGCATAATCCACCCCGATTCTGGGAGTTTGAATAATTTCCGCAGGAACAATTCCCGATTCTTCCACCCATAGGCCGGATGATTGATGTAAAGGTTTCCGATTTAAAGTTCTTGTAATTCTAAAACCACGAGTAAGTTTGCCGGGGCCGTCGGTTTTCATATCAAGCGAAACGAATTTTCCGTCTTGAAAAATTTGCGCCCGCATCACTCCGCGAATAAGTACTGCAGCCGGAAAACCTTCGGGCATAGTGGTGAAGTTCAACATATCGTACATCCCGTAGATGAGATAAACATATATTTTACCTCCTTCTTCAAACATCACACCGGTCCGGGCGGTTTTGCCCTTGGAACAATGGCAAGCCGAATCGTCTTTACCATGATATGCTTCGGTTTCCGAAATAATACCGCGAAATAATTTACCATCGATTTTACGATAAAGATATTTACCCAATAATTCTTTGGCTACAAGGCGAGTATCTCGAATAAAAAAATCCTTATCCAGCATATTTCTCGATCAATTTCTTCACCAAAGGAGGAACCGCTTCCACGGCGGTTCGGGGTATAATTTCAATCGGATGATGAAACACCGAAGCAGGTTTCGGATCGATATAATATACAGGCACACCGGCTTTCAAATAAAATATTAGTCCCGCCGCGGGATAGACCTGCATGCTTGTGCCGACAATAATATATATGTCCGCTTGTGAGGTAAGATCTACCGCTTGACTGATAGCCGGAACGGGCTCGCCGAACCACACAATATGAGGCCGCAATTGAGCGCCGTCTTCCGCCAAATCGCCTAAATGTAAATCGTCTTCCCATTCATAAATCAATTCAGGATTCTTTTCGCTTCTAACCTTTTTCAATTCACCATGCAAATGTAATACATTCTTACTGCCGGCACGTTCATGTAAATCATCTACATTTTGTGTAATGACATAGGTATCGAAATACTTTTCCAATTCGGCCAATGCATAGTGAGCCGCATTGGGTTTTACTTCCTTTAATTTTCTTCGACGTAAATTATAAAAATCCAATACCAATTGAGGATTACGTTCCCATGCTTCGGGCGAGGCCACGTCTTCAATTCGATATTGCTGCCAATACCCACCCAAATCACGAAAGGTCGGAATACCGCTCTCTTTGGATATACCCGCACCTGTTAATATGACAATAAAAGGTCTTTTGGAAGATTTATTCATTTGGTGGAGTTTTCATTAAGGGACGTAATTTCTTTAATAACTCGATGATTTCATATTCCTCTTCCGAAAATAAATAATTCATCATGGAGTCCCAATTATCACAATCCATCACTATAAAGGAAACATCCTCTTTATGAGGACTTGTGATGCGAGCTATTTTGTTGAATTTAACCGGTTTTTTCTTAGAAGCGGAAGTCAATAAATACCCTTCCAATACGGAAGGAAGCGGATCCGTTTTATTGTAAATTTCTACCGTAAAATCAATTCCGTTGATACGATAATGATGAACTTCCATAAAGCATTAAAAATAAAGTGAAAAGCAGGCCTGTAAGCCGGATTCTGTCGAGTCTTGTCATTTATCTGGGATTGCGGTTACCCGCAACCTCAAGCTGCCTACCCACCGGCTCGGCCGGGCCGACCTCAAACGCCGGTTTACTTGGCATTGCACCGCCTAGAGTTTGGCCTTTTCACTACAGCCGAACTGTACCTGGTTTCTGTGCCACTAGTCCTCTTCCGGATTTGACCGGAAGGGCGGGTGTTACCCGCTAGGCCGCCCTGTGGTGTCCGGACTTTCCTCCCTCCGAATACGGAGAGCGACAAGATGACCTGCTTTTCACCTGAGCCACAATATACAAAAATTATGCCTGTAAGTCAATACATTCCATTAAAAAAATATTCCATTTTTGTCACGCCGGGATCAAGATTATCAACTAACAATCACGAATTGTAGATTTTTAAAAATAATAAAAAGTTAAAGTCAAAACAAAAGTCAAAAAAGAAGTTTATAGCCACATATCCATCTTTTCCCTGACCTCTTCCCATATGCCCGGGCGTATGCCCAATTTCAAATATGCTTTGCCGGCCCCACCCCGCTCGAGAATACGGATATTATTTTTCTTGATATAACGCATGACTTCATTCATTTTTTCATAAGGGAAATAAATTTCCAAGGGAATTAAAATTTCCTTTTCCACTATTTCGGATTGTTCCAATGCGGACTTGGCCGCAGTTTTGTATGCATTGATGAGTCCGCTTACCCCCAATTTTA
>JAMOUV010000016.1 GCA_027067965.1 Flavobacteriales bacterium
CTTCGCATGATCCACAATAAAAATTTTCTCATGAATTTTGTACAAATTCGAAGTGAAAATGCTATCCGAGTATCCCAAAATTACCGGTACCGGCCGGCGGCCGTTCCATAAACGGGCATCCAATCGCGGATTATCATGAAGCAAGGTATTTTTTCCGATTAAAACGGCTTGGTTTTCACTCCGCCATTTATGGGTCAATTGACGCGACCAGATATTTGAAATGAGTACTTTTTTTCCGTTTTCGCCCGCTATAAATCCGTCGGAAGTTTGAGCCCATTTTAAGATGACATACGGACGCCGTTTGATTTGATTGGTAAAAAAAATCCGGTTTAATTCTTTACCTTCTTTTTCCAATACACCCGGAACGACCTCCACACCGGCTTCCCTGAGCATTTCAATACCCGCTCCCGATACTTTGGGATTGGGATCAAGGGTGGAAATTACCACCCGCGGAATTTTTTCCCTGATAATCATCGTACTGCAAGCAGGCGTGCGCCCGTGAAAAGAACATGGTTCCAGATTGACATAAAGCGTGGAATCTTTCAAAAGCGACTTGTCCCGGACCGACTGAACCGCCATCACTTCGGCATGCGGCTCGCCCGCTTTGCGGTGCCATCCTTCGCCAATCACGTGCCCGCGATGCACGATAACCGCTCCTACCAATGGATTGGGATAAGTGGTTCCCTTACCGTTTTGGGCCAATTGAAAACACCGGCGCATAAAATGAGAATGTGTATCCATTACCGGAACTTTCTGTGAAAGATAAGTTTTTTTTCGGTTTTATTCCCCACCCGGTCGGTTACCACAATTCGCAAAGTATGTTTACTTCCTTCGAATTTCAGGTCATTAAAATCGTAAAATGCCTTGCCGGTCTTGTAATCCCATTCGGTCAGAATCCATTTTCCGTCAATGTATGCATTGACGGTTTGAATGCCCGTCTCATCCCAAACCCTAAACTGCAAATAACGGTAATTGGTAATCCATTGCCCGTCTTTAATATTGATTTTGGTAATTTTCGGCGCAATGCTGTCGTATTTGATAAAATAAGTACCCAACGAACGGGTGCGCAATACAATGCTGTCGTGTTTTTTACGGGCGGTTGAAAAATATGCCTTTTTGGTTCGCGGATTTACCTTGGCCAAATAAGCGAATTTCTTCTTGCTGCCGGGCACTTTCTCAAGACTGTATTTTACGGTAAATTTATTATTAACGGGAATATTATCGGGTAAAATTTCAAAACCGTTGGCAAATTCGGTAAACTTCAAATAAACATCTTCATAAAAGGTTCCCGGAGGAAAATAAATTTCGGTACGTTGTCCCGTTATTTTAAAATCTTTCTTACGTCTTACAAAAAAAGGCGTTTTTGTCTTGGCCGGAGAACCGGTTATGCTTGTTTTTTTACCTTTAATCGTCATCTCTACAAGTGAAGCATTTCCTTCAAAATCGGATAATTTGATTTTTACGCGATACAATTTGCCGTCTTCCACCTTGATTTTTCCTTTGTTCACCAAAACGGAAAAAACAGGCAAACGCGCAGCGTCATGTTTCCATAAGCGCTGAATATACCTGCGTTTTCGCACATAATACGGATAATCGATTAATACATTGATATTCCGGGTGGTCCCGTAACTGATTTTATCCATCCGGGTTTCGTAAACTTTCAGTCCGTTTACCCACATTTCCACCCGGTAAAGTCCGTTTTTGTTATACGTATTATTGGCCTGATCGTAAGCATCGATACCCAATCCTATCATGCCGTATGCATCCATCCCTTCCACTTCGTACAAGCGGTGCTTTTTCCGGTGGACTACGGCCTTCACCCGGCCGCGGGCATCTTGTACGGAAGACGTATCGTTTAATGAATATACATACAAATTTCGAAGCACCGGCGCAATGGTATCATCTACCCTGAAACCGTAACGCATCGGATTAACCGGATAAGACTCACCCTCTCTGATTTCAAAATGCAAATGCGGCCCGCTCGACGATCCCGTATTGCCGCTGTAGGCGATGATTTGACCTTTTTTGACGGGAAATGAACTTTCGCCCGGAAAAAGTTCGATGAAAAAACTTTTTTTGTCGTATTGATGGCGCTTGACATAGTCTTGCAAATCACCGGCAAATTTATCCAAATGGGCATAGACGCTGATGGTTCCGCCGGGATGCTTGATATAGACCGTTTTTCCGTAACCGCCCCGTTGAATTTTAATGCGGTAAATATATCCGTCCCCAATTGCCCGAACCTTCAAACCTGTTTGGGCTTTGGTTTTCATATCCAAACCCGCGTGAAAATGCCCCGGACGCAATTCACCGAAAGTTGCCGATAACATCATGGGTATGTCCAACGGAGGAATATAATCGGGCTTTTTTTCTTGGGCAAATGATATCCTGATGCTTATTAAAAAAATCAATAAATAAATCCCGATTTGGATGGTATTTGCTTTGAAATGCTCGAAAAATAACATGATTAAACCTCTTCAATAATTATTCCATAATCAAAATCAAAAAAATATC
>JAMOUV010000017.1 GCA_027067965.1 Flavobacteriales bacterium
TTGCAAAATCAGATTCCTTGACTATGATGAATTTTCCCTAACAAGTATCGCCTCGACCATTCGACAAACTTATGAGACCCAAGCTCGGCGACCATTCCCTTTCCGTCGCTCCTCGTCATGACGGTTGAGATTAACGAGTAACGATTAACGATTGCAGATTGCAGATTTAAAATAGTCAAAGTGAAAGTTAACGTTAAAGTCCGGAAAACCTCCCGTATGATAACCCGAATCACTTATTTTTTATACTTTTACCTTCGCGCAATTATACAAATATTTAAACATGAATATCAAGGACTTTTTTTCATCGAAAAAAGACGGTCTCCGGGTGGGAAAAATAATGGAATCGGCGCCGGCGGAACCCGACCTGACAAACAGCCGGCATGCAGAATGGGTAAAAAATAGTTCGGAACAACTGACTTATTTATTAAAAACGCCCGAAACCGCTTCTCAATTTGAAGATTTTATATATAAAAATGTTCGAGACCGTATTCCGGTATTGTTTTTACTGGCCCTTAAAAACGCCCTATCCAAATTGCTTGTGAATCGATTAAAAGAACCGCTAAAAGTAAGCGTCATATTTGCCATATATAAAGAAAAAGAACGGATGCAAGAAAAATCGGCCGCATTTCCGTTGGGGGAAAATTTTTTGGAGGAAAAAGTCAAACAATTACAATGGTTATTCAAGGACAATCCGGCTATTACGGCTAAAATAATCGCGGTGGATGACGGATGTCCCGAACAAAGCGGAAAAGAAGCCGAACGAATTATCAAAGAAAAACAATTGCCCGGAATTTCGGTGCTATATCTCGAAGACGCCATAAAAAATAAACTCGACATAGTCGATTCTCTTAAAAGCACTTCGGAAAGTCAAAAGGGCGGATCGATTGTGTACGGCATGTGGCATGCAGCCAATCAAAATGTTGACAGCCAACATGTTATTGTTTATACCGATGCGGATTTATCCACCCATTTGGGTCAAACGGGCTTGCTCATAGATCCCATCGTACGAAAAAACAAAAAAGCCGCCATCGGTTCGCGGAGGGAAGAACGTTCGGTGAGCATCAAAAAAGGAATGCGCAATTACCGGGGAAAACTTTTTATTTTCTTATGGAAAAAAATGTTACCGCAATTGGATTTCATCACCGATACGCAATGCGGATTCAAGGCATTCGACAGTCAAATCGTAAATAAAATTACGAAAGACATGATTGAGAAAAAATTTGCCTTTGATATCGAACTTCTTCTCCGAACCGTTTTGATGGATAAAAACGCCGTTGAAATCGTGCCGATTGTGTGGATAGACAGCGACGAAGCATCGACCACCAAAGCATTAAGTCCGTATTTATCCATGCTGAAGCAAGTGGCACGCATGCAAGAAAAATATACCCGTCCTACTGAAGAAGCCCGTGCTTTTGCCGAATTTGTATTGGGATTGGACGAAAACCAATTTCATTATTTACTGGAACATATTCCCGAAGTTATTAAGGAAACCGACCCGAAAGAATTTCACAAGTTAAAAGCAATCGGCCCGGAAGATTTGCAAAAAATTATAAATTCCCGGACAAAAGAACGCTAATCGGGCGCATTGCATCGTTTATCTAACTAGACAAAATAATAGTATAAATTCCGACAAAAACCAGTGAATAAAAAATCACCAAAAATTTCCAAAATGCATGTGCCGAGCGCAATTCCATAAATTCAAAAGCCACCAAATTAAACTTTACGGCGGCCAGAATTAAAATCAAATAAGGCGCCAAACGAAAGTTTTCAAAACCCGAAATGATGGCGGTAGTCACAGTCAAAATTATAAGCCATGTGAGGGTAATATTCAAACGTTTTTTCATACTTTCCCGTTTAAAAAATCAAATACAATACCGGAAATAAAAACAACCATATCAAATCACACATATGCCAAAAGGCGGCACCCGTTTCGGTATTTTCTTGCCGCGTTTCCGTGATACCCTTTCGTACGGAGAAATACAATCCCGTCAGAATGCCCATACCCACCAATACATGAATGAGATGAAACAGCGTGAGCAACCAATAAAAGGTGAAAAAGGTATTGTATCCGATGGTATAACCGTGTTCTATTTTGGCATAATATTCAAATCCTTTGACCACAACGAATAATAATCCGCCCAGCAAGGCAAAAAGGATATTTTTTGCCGCTTCAGGGGCCATATGTTGTTTGACATGCTGTACGGCAACCGCCATAAAATATCCCGAGGTAAGAAGGAAAACCGTATTTACGGTTCCCATCAGCGTATTGAGTTTTAACCGGGAAATATGAAATAATTCCGGATTTTCCCGGCTACTGACGCCCAATGCAATCATAGCAGCCCCGAAAGTGATAATTTCCAAAGTAATAAGAATCCAAATCATAATACCTCCGGGCGGATATAAGAAACTTTTTTGTTGCATGCTTGTTGCTTCCATATTTTTTTATTTAAAATATTTTACGGTTTCATATAACTTGACCAACGCATTAAGTAATTCAATCGGTGATGTGAGAATTTGATAACGATTTTTTCCGAACATTCGAGGCAGATAATATTTGGCCTGCGCCTCAATTGCCAATGCATAGGTATGGATATTTTTCATTTTGAGTTCCCGCAGGGCTTGTTTAATATCTTCCATGCCATAACGTCCTTCATACCGGTCGTAATCATTGGGTTTGCCGTCCGACAATAAAATCAGCCATTTACTTTTGGAAGGACGTTTTTCCAATAAATATCCCGCATGCCGCAAAGCAGTTCCTATTCGCGTATATCCTTGCGGCCTGATGGCGGAAATTTTTCCTGCTGCGGTTTGCCATTTTTCTTCAAAATTTTTCAATTGCACAAAAACACTTTTATTTCGGGTTTTGGAATAAAATGCATGAATGGCAAAATCCGTTTTGAATTCATTTAGAATTTCTCCGAACAATAAAGCCACTTGTTTTTCCACATCGATAATACGGTTACCGGCTGCATATCCGTCACTTGAAAGACTTATATCCAAGAGCAAAAGTAAGGAAACATCCTTTTCCGGCTGACGCTTGGCCACATAGATTTTCTCGTCCGGTGTACGCCCCGC
This sequence comes from Flavobacteriales bacterium, assembly GCA_027067965.1. Taxonomy (GTDB): domain Bacteria; phylum Bacteroidota; class Bacteroidia; order Flavobacteriales; family Flavobacteriaceae; genus JAADED01. The sequence continues at coordinate 3,076 of JAMOUV010000017.1, forward strand.
CTTCAGATCGATATACCAATCGGTCAGGGCATCAATATCGAAATGTTCACCGTCATATTGCCGTTTGGTCTCGGTATAACGGTTTTGTAAGTTAGCGAGTATTTTTCGGAGTCCGTTGAGAACCGGTTTGTTTTCGGAAATAGTTTTTTTATAGTAATCGAAATCTTTAGTATCCACATTTTCAGGAAAAAGTTTGCAATAATTCCGTTTGTACCGTTTGCTTTGATAGTCCCATTCGTCATAGATAAAATGAAAACGTCCGGTTTGGAGTTCTTTACTTTCGGGAACGGCCACATTTTCAATAAATTCCGTATGGTAAATAGTATGGGTTTCTTCGTCGGTTCGTACGACATTTTTCATGTTTACTTCTTCTAAAGCGTCGGCATGTTCGTCCATTTCGTCGCTTCCGTCAAAATCGCGCCAAATACCGCCGGTATGTTCTTCAATGGTTTCGATTTTTTCGAAATAATTATGAACAACTTGATCTTCCTGTTGTTTTTTATCCACTGATTGCACTTTCATTTCTTCCACTGCTCCTGCTTGTTTCATACTCTTAATTTCTTCCTCAATGGCTTGTCTTATTCGTTCGTTTTTATCGTCGATTTGAGTTTCATTTCCAGGTTCTGCCGACATCAATTTTCCGTAAATATAAGATAAGTCCGGTGGTTCTTTTCCGGATTTGGCGGTATAGCGGGCTATAAGTTTGTCATAAACGGATTTAACGGACGGAAATTCGGCAAATAATTTATTCAATACTTCGGGGGCATATTTCACAGCCAAAGCACGGGCATTTTCGGCATCATCCGTTCCCTCCTTCAAATATATTCCCGATTGTTGTTGAAAAATATGAAAAAGTATGCGAAAGAGATAAAAGGAAAAATTTTCATCAAAAGTGTCGAATTCACTGAAATATTCGGGCAGAAAAAAGGCATTGTTTTTATAACCGCCTTCCCTTTCGGCCGGAAAAATTCGAATGGGCCTTCCGGAAACGGCACGCGCCAACACGGTAAGCCGGTCGGTGATTTCTTCCAATTTGACCGTTTTGTCCATGGCAAGTAATTCCTTTTGCTTTCGTTTTTTGCTTTTGGACGAAAACTTGAAGTAGGTCTCAATAATGCCATGTAAATATTCGTCGAAACTCATTTACAATTAGATCTTCGGTTAATTTATATCATCAGATCCGCCAAATCCTCTAAGGACCGGATAATTTCCGGTTCATCTGACAAGGGTTGGATGATAGCGGTATGGACCGCCAAACGTTTGGGTAATCCGCTTTTGATCAATTTGGCTGCATCGACCAAAAGCCGTGTTGATACGGTTTCGGCAAGCCCGAATTCGGTTAAATTCCTGATTTTATTGGCAATTTTGACCAATTTTTTGGCCGTCGATTCATCGATTCCCGATTCATTAATCAGAATTTCCTTTTCGACATCTTCTTTGGGATAATCGAAACTTAATGCCACAAATCGTTGTTTGGTAGAAGGTTTTAAATCTTTAAATCCGTGTTGGTATCCGGGATTAAATGAGGCCACAAGCATAAAATCATCATGGGCTTTTACCGAGGTACCCAGTTTATCGATATACATTTCACGGCGGTGGTCGGTAAGCGGATGAATGGCCACAATAATATCGGGGCGCGCTTCGGCAATTTCATCCAAATAAATAATGTATCCTTCTTTTACGGCTTTGGTCAGCGGACCGTCCATCCACACGGTTTCATTACCTTTTAGTATAAACCTACCCGTCAAATCGGTAGCCGAGGTCTCTTCATGACATGCTACCGTAATTAATTTTTTACCCAGTTTATGGGCCATATACTCCACAAAACGGGATTTTCCCGTTCCGGTAGGCCCTTTCAGCAGCACGGGAAGTTTATTTTCGAATGCCTTTTCGAATACTTCTATTTCCTTAGCGACAGGTTTATAATAAGGTGTTTTATTCATCATGAAAAAAATTTGGGAAAAGATAAGAAAAAAAGATTGCCTCCGCAATGGAGACAATCTTAAATTTCAGGAATAAATTTTGCCTGTTTTATGCCTCTACCAATGCTTCGTCGGTAGGCATACCGTATTTAATAAAGTCTATCAGGAGCAAAATGATACCTGTAGAAAGAATGGTGGCTCCGGTAATGAGCACCCAAAAATGAACTTGTAATTCATTTTGCACTTGACCGAAATCAAAACTCAATTTGCGTTCCAAGTACACTTGGGCCACCCCGGCTGCCGCAAAGGCGGCTACCATGGTAAAGATACCTATATTGGCCAACCAAAATGCCAATTTGCCACGTGTATGGTTATAGAATTTTCGACCGGTAATATTAGGCATGGCATAATACATAATTGCCAATACGATGGATGCATATGCCCCCCAGAATGCCAAATGGCCGTGCATGGCCGTTACGAGCGTTCCGTGGGTATAAATATTGGTTTGAGGCAAGGTGTGAGCCAATCCCAACAATCCGGCCCCCAAGAAGGAAACAATGGCGGCATTAAGGGTCCAGTATATGGCCAATTTGTTCGGGTGTTTCTTTTCGCCTTTGCTATACATTGCCAACGCCCATAGTGTCATTCCCAAGAATGCCAAGGGTTCCAAAGATGAAAATATACCACCGATAATCAACCAAATTTTGTTTACTCCGATATAGTAATAATGGTGTCCGGTACCGAGTATTCCCGAAAGAAAGGTTAATGCGATAATCACATAGAGCCATTTTTCGATCACTTCGCGGTCCACGCCGGTCAATTTAATAAGCAGGAAGGACAAGATACCTCCCATTATCAATTCCCACACGCCTTCTACCCAAAGGTGAACTACCCACCAACGGAAAAACGAATCCAATATTTGGCTATTAAAAGAAATCATTCCGGGCAGATAAAGGAGGGCTGCACCTACAAGTCCGCCGAATAGTACGAGCGAAGTGGTTGTTTTTCTTTTACCTTTAATAATGGTCATTAATAAAATGAAGAGGAATAAGATCACATTAATTGCCACCAACCAGTCTAACGGGCGCGGAATTTCAAGAAATTTACGACCTTCCCAATAATTTATATGATAACCTACTAATGCGGCCACAGCCACAACGGCCAATGTAATAAGTTGAACATAGGCCAATTTCACACAACAAAGTTCATTTTCCGTTTCTTCGGGAATGATATAATAGGCCGCTCCCATAAAACCCGATAGCAACCATACAACCAAAGAATTCAAATGCACGGTATGAGCCGTATTAAACGGAATCCATTCATGTAGTCCGTCCATCCCTACTCGTGCAAACCCCATAATAAATCCGTAGGTCAATTGGATGGCAAAAACCAACATAGAAAAAGCGAAAAACCAATATGCGATTTTTTGTGATTTGTATTTCATGAGTCCAAATTTTTGTGTTTTACTTTACTTTTTTAATTGCCAATGGCGATACTTTACGGTCCACGTACTCGAAACCGTTCAAATTCAGTTGATTGGTCCATTTAAAGAATTCAACCACATCATTGGCATCTTGTTCCGACATGCCGTATGCCACCATTTTCCGTCCATTCGGGGCCCATGGTTGATCGGACATTAATACGGCTTTGACAAAGGCCTCTCCACGCCTTTCAATGACATTGGTCAGTTCGGGGGCATAATATGCACCTTCTCCCAATATTGTATGGCATCCCATACAATTGTTTTTTTCCCAGATGTGTTTACCTCTGGCAGCAGCTTCAGATAGGGCGGGTTGTTCTTCATCGACTAAAGAAAGGGAATAAATCGTAAGCCCGATGAAAACGGCAAAAGTTACGAAAGTCCCTATCAAAAAGAGCATTTTGGCTTGTTGTTTTGATAACATAGCAATTAGGGTTTAATAAAATTTTTATGAAAATTACCAATAATTTATATGTCTAAATATGATTTTCGTCATTTTGATTATCAATATTTTAATTTTACATACCTAAATTTTAAACAAAATCAGTTAACTAATATGTTTTTTATTTATTTATGTGGCAAAACCTTGCAAATAAAACCAATGCGAAAAAATGATTCCGCCCGACATGGCCAGATTCAAACTTTCGGAAATTTTATCCGGAGCCGAAGGAATTGTAATTCGATAATTGGCCATATTCTTTAATTCACTCGAAACGCCGTGTCCCTCATTTCCCAAGATAATGAATAAATTTTCGGGCAGTTTCGTTTTAAACAAATTGACACCATCCATATCGGCTACATAAACCGGAATTCGACTATTTTTTATCAATTGTTTTAAATCCGCATAATATACTTTAATTCGCGCCAAGGCCCCCATGGCCGCTTGAATGGTTTTCGGATTATAAATATCGGCCGAACCGGGCGAACACACCATCCGGGTAATACCGAACCAATCGGCCGTACGTGCCAAGGTGCCCAAATTGCCCGGATCTTGCACATAATCCAAAAGCGGAATCAATCCTTTCGGTTCCAAAGGTTCGAAATTACGCATTTTGAAAACCGCCAATACCTTTTGAGGTGTTTTAAACAAACTTATTTTTTTCATCTCCCGTTCATTCACATAAAAAACCGGATAATTTTTAAAAATCTCATATTGCGCCTCATCAGATACAAAAATATATTCCGGTTGCCATCCGTTTGACAGATAAGGTTTAATGGTTTTCAGGCGTTCTACAATAAACAGTCCGTAGCGATCGCGGTATTTTTTTAAATGTAATTTACGAACCAGTTTCAATAAATTGGCAGGTGCATGATTGTTCATAGTTGCTTAAAAAAACTTAATTTTGTTCGACTTTATAATTTAAATGAAGATAAAGATACATATTCCGTTGTTATTTTCCATCCTTTTTTTGTTGGGAGGATGTAATATTTACAAAGTAGTTCCTCCCGGAAAGTATTTACTGCGCAAAAACAAATTGGAATATAAAGTCAAAGATACCATCAAACCGCAAGAAGCCAGTGTTTATATCTTGCAGCAGCCCAATTTTTATGTATTGGGCTATCCTTTTTTAGTGGGAATTTATTCCATTGCCGATCCACATCCGCAATTAAGTTTCAACAAGGCGGTAATGGAACATCCGCATACTTTTCGAGTCATGGAAAAGATTTTTTCCAAAAAACAAGTCTATTTTCAATTAAAAAGATATTATGTCAATATTAACCGGCAAATTCAGAATTTCGGGGAAAAGCCGGTAATCATAGACGAAAAATTAACGGAAAAAAGCCGGCAAAATCTTCATTTATTATTTAAAAACTACGGTTTTTTAGACAATGTGACGCGCTATAAAATCATTCCCAAAACGGATATCAAAGCCATTGTAAATTACCATATAAAAGAAAACGACCGGTATGTCATCGATACCGTGCATTGGCAAATCGAATCGGCATATGCCCGCCGGTTGTTCAATCTGATTCGTTCCCGGCTTCAAACAAAACCCGATAAATTTTATAACCGTATTTACTTGGTAAACGACCGGGAATTTGTCACTCAATTTTTCAGAAATAACGGCTTGTTCGATTTTCAATCTTCCTATATTAATTATGATATTATCAAGCATTTTGAAGAAAAAAAATTGGATGTAAACGGATTTATTTATAATAAGATTTTTCAAATTGCAGATAGCATATATGAAGAACCTTTTTTGCCTTATCATTATAAAAATATCGAGGTGTATGTGGTTAACAAAAGAAAATTCGACAAACTGATTGCCAAGAGAATTTATATTCGCGATTCCATTGGATTTTATTATGAAGGAAACCGTTTTTTTAAACCCAAATATCTTAAAGAAGCCATTTTTTTAAAACCCGGTCAATTATATTCCGACAAAAATGTAAACCTCACCAGAAAGCAACTTTATTTTCTTGAAAATTTTAGGCAAGTTTACATCTCTCACGAAAAAGTGAATGATACCGTATTAAACGGAAAAATAGTATTGCTTCCTTTAAAAAAATACGGTGTCAAAACCTCATTTAACGTAACCAACTCCAGCATCCGCCCATTGGGCCTATCTATGGAAGGAGCCATTACTTGGCGAAATATATTTCGGGGATTTGAAAATTTGGAAATTTCGGGAATGATTCATCAAGCGGCATCGAAACGTTTTGCTTCGGGCGGTTCGGACCGTTTTTTAAACGTCCGGGAAATTTCATTGGATATCAGTTTGAAAATTCCCCGCTTTACCATGCCTTTCTTACGACGATTTATCCCGTTGTATATGCATCCGAAGACCATTTATAGTCTCCGTTTTACTTCACAAACCAATATCGGACTCGACCGGGAACGTTTATATGCCATCAATTCCTTTGAATGGAAACCCAGCAAAGCGGTCAGAAATATATTTACGCCCATGGAGGTCAATTATGTCCATTATAAAAATCCGGAACGATATTTTGAAATTTACACCACCGCTTTTAATACTTTGAACGACTTGTCCGTTGAACATTACGGAACGTATCTAACGCCCTCAAATGCCGAAAATTTTATTCACTATGTTTTGTCTAATGAATCGCCGGATTCGGAAATATACCGCACCGTAAAAAAAATATATGAACGCAAAGTACGTCTAACCGAAAACGTATTTATTATCAATACCAATCATACAATTACTTTCGACACGCGCAAAGATATATGGGATAATGATTTCTATTTGCATCGGGTATATGCCGAAGTGGCGGGTTGGTTACCGGGCATGCTGTCCCAAATCATGAAAATGCCCGAAAACGATATCGGTCAAAAATTAATCAACAAAGTCCCTTATGCTCAATACTGGAAATTGGAATATACCTTTATCCGTCATTGGCATTTCGGCAAGAAACGCATTTTGGCTTACCGGTTTTTCTCGGGTCTTGCCGTGCCGTTCGGCAATTCTACCAACGTACCCTTTGTGTCGGCTTATTTTGCAGGCGGCTCCAATGACATTCGTGCATGGCGTGCCTTTGAGTTGGGTCCCGGCTCATCCGGCGGTCTGGGCGAATTTAACGAAGCCAATTTCAAACTACTAACAAACTTGGAATACCGAATGCCTTTTTATGACAATCACCATTTGGGATTTTTTGTCGATGCAGGAAATATTTGGAACCTCTTTGATGATATTCCCTATCGCGAAGCCAAATTCAAAGGATTATATTCACTTCTTCATGAAACGGCCATCGGTGCCGGCTTGGGCTATCGTTATGATTTTAGTTTTTTTGCCATCCGAATCGATTGGGCTTATAAAATATTCGACCCCGCCCGTCCCGAAGGCCATCGATGGATTACCCGGTATAAATTAAGAGACGGAATCCTACAATTCGGAATCAATTATCCGTTTTAGCCCCGTTGATATTTTACGCGAAAATATTTGATTATTTTATGTAAATTGTTTGTCAAATTTTTGTTTATGACAAAACGAATTGTCTCGGTTGACGTATTTCGAGGACTTACGATTGCTTTAATGATTTTAGTTAATAACCCCGGATCATGGTCACATATTTACCCGCCCTTCGAGCATGCCGAATGGTTCGGTGTGACGCCTACCGATTGGGTTTTTCCGTTCTTTCTATTTATTGTCGGTACCTCCATTGTGTTGGCCTATCATCGCCGGGACACCAGGAATATAAAAACATATAAACGCATTGTCAGCCGTACGCTAAAATTACTTCTTCTCGGCTGGCTGCTATCGGGATTCAAAATTCATTATCCTTTTTTCAAATCGCTTTCGGAACTCAGATTGGTCGGCGTTTTGGTGCGAATAGGAATCGTATTCTTTTTCGGGGCGCTGATTTATTTGTTATTAAAATACATTGAAAAAAAATGGGGGCGCATCTTTTCCATTGCTACTTTAATCGGGCTGATTATCCTTACGACGGTGGGATATTGGTATGTCATGATTGGAAAATACCAACTTCAAGGCATCCCGACCGAGACTTTAATAGAAACCCGCTTGAATAAAAATGACAATTTGGTCTCACAAATCGACCGGAAAATTTTAGGTATTAAACACATGTGGCGGCATTACGAACCCGATGAAGGAAAAGTGGTGCAAGGCAATTACGACCCCGAAGGATTATTGTCCACCATTCCCTCTTTGGCCACCGCATTGCTCGGCATGTTGTTGGGCATGATTCTGATATATGTACATTCGCCCCGCCGGCGGCTCTTTTGGATGATTGTTTTAGGCGTTATTTTAATGGGAATCGGCTTTGCTTGGGAGCCGTATTTTCCGTTTTCCAAAAAACTATGGACTTCTTCCTACGTTTTTTATATGGGCGGTTTGGCCTTTCTTCTATTTTCCTTGGTTTATTTCCTCTCCGAATATTTTCCTTGGAAAGGATGGATGCTTCCATTCGTGGCTTTCGGTATGAACGCCATTGCCGTATATGTACTGAACGGACTTATTGCCAAAAGTTTTTATCAAATAAAAATCGGTGGAACTTCCTTGCATAATTGGCTCTATACCCATACTTGGGGTGCATGGATCCATCCGCCCGAATTGTCGTCCTTGATGTATGCCTTATCCGTAGTTACTTTTTACGGATTAATCGCATGGTATCTCTATAAGAAAAGAATATTTATCAAGGTGTAAGTAAACATTTATGAGAAAGAAAATCAATATCGAAAACCGGTATAAATAATTAAAATTACGATTTATGGCACTAAATTTTATTTGGGCGGGATTTTTTATTATTGCTTTCCTCGTCGCGATATACAAGGCCTTCTTGGCACCGGAAACGAACCCCGAGATTTTTTCGGAAATCATGAAAGTGCTTTTCGAACGGGCCGAATTGGGATTCAAACTATCTTTATTCTTAACCGGTATATTGGCCTTATGGATGGGTGTGATGAAAATAGGAGAAAAAGGCGGCATGATAAAAATCCTTTCCAAAGCCGTTTCGCCTTTGTTTACCAAATTATTCCCCGAAGTGCCCAAGGATCACCCCGCCATAGGTGCAATGATGATGAATTTTTCGGCCAATATGTTGGGCTTGGATAACGCGGCCACACCTTTGGGACTCAAAGCCATGAACGAATTGCAAAAACTTAATCCGAATAAAGATACGGCAAGCAATGCCCAAATCATGTTTTTGGTGCTCAATACTTCCGGTCTGACATTAATTCCCGTGAGCATACTCGCCTACCGGGCTGCAGCGGGCTCGGAAAATCCGACCATTGTTTTTGTGCCGATATTGCTTGCGACCTTCTTCTCCACCATAGCGGGACTGTTAGTCACCGCCTTGGTCCAACGGCTTCAGATTTTTAATAAGGTCGTATTGGCCTATTTGGGTGGCATGTCTTTATTAATCTTGGGATTGGCCTTGTATTTGCGCACACTCAGCAAAGACGAAATTGCCGTTTTTACAAGTTTATTGTCCAATATTCTTTTGTTCGGGGTGATTGTATCTTTCATTGCGGTGGGTTTGTGGAAAAAAATCAATGTATATGATGCCTTTATCGAAGGCGCCAAAGACGGATTTCAGGTCGCCGTCACTATTATTCCTTATTTGGTGGCCATGCTTACCGCCATCGGTGTTTTTACGGCTTCCGGCGCCATGGACTACATTTTGGACGGCTTCCGGTATGTATTCTCCCATATGGGTATGGACACCCGCTTTGTGGACGGCCTGCCGACCGCTTTTCTTAAACCGTTGACCGGCGGCGGCGCCCGGGCGGCCATGATTGAAAGTTGGGAACAGTTCGGGGTGGATAGTTTTGTCGGATATCTTACCTCTATTTTACAAGGATCCACCGAAACGACTTTCTATGTGTTGGCCGTATATTTCGGTTCGGTCGGTGTCAAAAAAGTGCGAAATGCGGTTACTTTGGGATTGATTGCCGATTTTGTAGGCATCGTATCGGCTATTTTAATCACCTATTGGTTATTCGGCTAAAATGGATTATGTATAAATTTTTTGAAATAAAAAAGCTGCCACTTTTTGTGGCAGCCCTTTCATAAAGCCATGAAAACCAAACGGGGATTACCCGTTTTTTTGTTTGTCTTTCTTTTTGAAAGACATTTTTTCTTTAATACGTGCTTTTTTACCACGAAGTTTACGGAAGTAGAAAATGCGTCCACGGCGAACCTTACCACGTTTATTTACTTCGATTTTTTGAATGGAGGGCATGTTGATAGGGAAAATACGTTCCACTCCCACATCACCCGACATCTTTCGAATGGTAAAGGTTTCCGTAGCACCACTTCCACGTCTTTGAATAACCACACCTTTAAAAAACTGTGTTCGAACTTTGTTTCCTTCCTTAATTTCGTAGTAAACCGTAATGGTGTCTCCCGCATTAAATTCGGGAAAATCTTTTTTTGCGACTAATTGGTCCTCAACATAACGAATAATATCGTCCATTTTTCAATCTTTTTACTTTCCTTTCAAAAACATCACGAACCCTTCGCGAGCGGTTTTTGAAAAGTGATGCAAATATACAAATTATTTTTATAATCCCAATACTTTAGTTCCTTGTTCAAAAATCACATCTACCGGGATTCCCGCTTTATTAATTCGTTCCAAATCCGCTTTAAGCACTTCATCTATAACGCCGTATTTTTCGACAAATTCTTTTGTTTTTTGATAATCTCCGTCACCTTGTAAAACTAAAATGACGCGTGACAATTCATTCACCGCCCCGGGCATCTTTTCATAATTCACGGCATAAGTCCCATCCGGGCGTCTTTCAAAAGCACCTTTTTCTTTAAAGAAATTGAATCTTATGAGATTGGCCATACCGTGGGCTTCGGATGCGCCGAAACGAATGCTTCGGAAAATTCCGGCCAAAAAAGTGGTCATATAATCTTTCATATCCGGCTCTACGAGACCTTTATCTTTTAATTTAAAAATCATATACAATCCCAAAATGTCGGCTTTACCTTCTTCTATTGCGGAATACAACTCTTTTAAAGCCGTTCGAACGGGACCTTTGCCGGTGATCGTATGTTTGATTCCCAAACCGTGGGCCACTTCATGAAACATCGTATTTCCGAAGAAAGCATCGAATGAGATATGTTGTCTTTGATCGGGCGCAATTAATACATTCGAAATAGGCACAAGAATTTTATCGAATTTGGCCTGCATGACATTCTTAAGTTGCAACCGTCTCGATCCTTTTTTGAGTTGAACTTCTTCGTCATTGGGCAAATTGATGGCAATGGTTTTCGGACCGGCATTGGCATCTCCGGCATAATAAACCGCATCGTAGGCATTTAAATCGGACCGCGCGCCGGGTTTTTCTTTTTTATATTCGGGATCCACGGGCAACCCCTTCTGAAGTTCGGGCAACAAACTCACGTATTTCTGTAAGCGTTTGCTCCAATCCAAATCTTTGACCAAGACAAAACCCTCGTGGGCAGCTTTGTATCCGAACAATTTATCTTCATAGGTTTCGATTGGACCGATGACCACATCAATATGATTGTTTTTCATATCCATCCAAAGCATATCACTCGGCTGATAATTATCCGTCAGCAAGGCATTTGCACGTGCCCGGAGATATTTTTTCAAACCTTCGTCTTCGGCCAATTCCGCCGCTTGATTTAAATATTCGGCCGCTTGTTTGTGATATTTTTCAAAAGCCACATGATAAGGTATGCTGATTAGTTCTCCGGTTACCTTGCGACGAATCAACGTATAAAGCGATGTTTTATCGGGCAAATCCGCCTTTTCGAATTCTTCTACCGTCATGTCGGGCGGATAGAAATTGGCACCTTTGGGCTTGGGACCGTATCCGGGCACAAAGGGCTTATTGTCTTCCAATCTGTCCCACGGACCATAATTTATTTCTACATATTTCCTCATCAAAGAATCGTCAACTTTGGAAAAAAGTTCATTTTTGTCTCCAAATGTTTCCCACCAATAAACCTCATCCATCATTCGAACCGCCTTGATCAACAGGGGAATCATTTTCTTTTCGTTATCGGAGAGCTTGGACGTATCGGTTTTTAATTGAAAAACCGCATATCGATTAATTTTTTCTTGCATCGGATGGATGATTTCTTTTTGATATGTCACCTTTTGAACGGGCTTGCGAATTTGAGTTTTTTGCGAACATGCCACAAAAAAAAGCGAAATAAGTAAGAAATTAATTATTTTTTTCATCTTATAATATTTTCATAAAAATTTTCTTTCAAATATACGTCAAAAACAGCAAATTGCTAATAAAAGATCATTTTATGCAAATTAAATAAAATGTTTAGAAAAAAAAATTTTGAGGATGCTCAATTTTTAACGATTATGTAATGAATCATAAAAAATTATTTTTTTTTCGTATATTTACATAATGAAAAATTAAATAATTTTATTTTTGTGGCTAAATTTAACGAAATAAAACGCGTTTTTTTTATTCAATTTACCGCATTTGTGGCCTATTTTTCATTATTTTCTCTTTTATTTTTCTTCATGATTAAAACTAAAATTATCAACAAACGTTTTAATCTTGATTTTTTGTTATACGGACTTATTTTTTCATTATTTAGTTTTTTAATTCCCTTAAGTTTATTTTGCCTAAACAACATCCTCAAGAAGAAATTCGACTCGAAATGAGTTTTTCCGGGCAATTCTCAAAATTAACGTAAATTTGAAGCATATAATTTATTGGTATGGGTTTACGTAAATCTTCCAAAGAAATTGCGACGGAAGTATTGAAAATCGAATCGGATGTACTCGGAAAATTAAGTGATCATATCGACGAACAATTTGAAAAAGTCGTGGATAGGATTTTTCATTCCGAAGGGCGTTTGATTGTAAGCGGTATCGGCAAGAGCGCCAATGTAGGCACGAAAATCGTGGCTACATTGAATTCTACCGGTACGCCGGCCGTTTTTATGCATGCGGCCGATGCCACTCACGGTGATTTGGGAATTATCGGAAAAAATGATATCGTATTGATTATATCGAAAAGCGGCAATACGCCCGAAATAAAATTATTAACTTCTTTGGTAAAAAATTTCGGCTTTCCCGTGATTGCCATGACATCCAACAAGGATTCCTATTTGGCTTCGCATGCCGATTATCTACTTTATTTGCCCGTTGAAAAAGAAGCCGATCCATTTGATTTGATTCCCACGGCCAGTTCCACCGCCCAAATGGCCATGGGCGATGCTTTGGCCATTGCCATTTTGCATAAAAGACAATTTACACAGTCGGATTTTGCTAAATTTCACCCGGGCGGAAGTTTGGGAAAACAATTATTGCTTAAAGTAAAAAATGTGTTGGATCATGTGCAAGAAGAACCACCTCTTGTCGCTCCGGACACGCCTTTGCCGGAGGTCATTCATGAAATTACGGCTAAACGTATCGGCGCTACGGCCGTGATGGATCAGGACCGCATTGCCGGTATAATTACTGATGGAGATATTAGACGGATGCTTAGAAGCCATACCCGCATCGATCATATCAAAGCCGAAGATATCATGACAAAAAATCCTAAAAAAATCTACGAAGAAGACCTGGCCTCCGATGCCATAAAAAAAATGAAAGCCAATAATATTAATCAATTACTCGTAGTCGATCAAAACAACCGGTATAGAGGAATTATTCATTTACATGATTTATTAAAAGAAGGAATTATATGAACGAAGACAACTTACCCGAATATAGCATCATCGACCATCTGAACGATTTGCGCAAAATGATTATGCATTCGTTTATTGCCATCTTCTTGGGAGGCGCATTGGTCTTTTCAGCTAAAAAAATTGTTTTCGATAAAATCCTTTTCGCCCCTTTATCGACCGATTTTATAACCTACCGTTTTTTTTGCAAAATCTCCGATTTGCTTTGTATAGAAAAAATACCTATCACGTTAATTTCAAGACAATTACAAGGACAATTCACCGTTCATTTATGGACAGCTATTTATGGAGGCATTATCGTTGCTTTCCCTTATATTGTATATGAAATATGGAAATTTATCTCGCCGGGATTATATGCAAATGAAAAAAAGACAGGTATTAAGTTTATTGTAACTACTTCCATCTTGTTTTTTGCAGGTATTTTATTCGGTTATTACATTATCACACCATTGATTATCAATTTTTTAGGAAATTATCAAATCAGTGAACAAGTGGAAAATTATGTGGATATCAAATCCTATATTACCAATGTGCGAACAACTATCTTGGCCAACGGAATTATATTCGAACTACCCGTCATGATTTACTTTTTTACGAAAATGGGATTGGTGGATAGTAATTTTCTAAAAAGGAATCGCAAGTATGCCGTTATTGTGATTCTAATCTTATCGGCCATCATTACGCCGCCCGATATGGTGAGTCAAATTATCGTATCGATACCATTGATTTTCTTGTATGAAATCAGTATTTATGTAGCTAAATTAATTGAGAAAAAACGTCAAACCGAACTAAAAACTTACGAATGAAACTACAAGCAATCGATTTATATAAAAAATACGGAAACAAAGAAGTAGTAAGCGGAGTGAGTATTGAAGTTTCGCAAGGCGAAATTATCGGTTTGCTCGGTCCGAACGGTGCAGGGAAAACCACCACCTTTTATATGATTGTGGGACTCATTAAGCCCAATAAAGGAAAAATTTACTTGGACGATTTGGATATTACCGACTATCCCATGCATAAAAGAGCGCAATTAGGCATCGGCTACTTGGCCCAAGAAGCATCCGTATTCAGAAATATGAGCGTGGAAGATAATATTATGGCCATTTTGGAAATCAATGAGCCGGATAAACAAAAACGCAAAGAACGATTGGAAGAATTGTTGGTGGAATTCGGCTTGGCCGAAAAAAGGAAACGGCTAGGCAAATTGCTTTCCGGTGGCGAAAGACGCCGGACCGAAATAGCGCGCGCCCTGGCCACCAATCCGAAATTTATTCTGCTGGACGAACCCTTTGCAGGAGTGGACCCGATTGCCGTGGAAGATATCCAACGTATCGTCTCACAGTTAAAAAAGAAAAATATCGGTATTCTTATCACCGACCACAATGTGCAAGAAACCTTGGCCATTACCGATAAAACCTATTTGATGTATCAAGGGCGGATTCTCAAACACGGAACCCCCAAGGAATTGGCGGAAGACGAATTGGTCAGGAAAGTTTATTTGGGACAAAATTTTATTTTACGAGAAAAACAATTATAATCGCATGATGTCGGAACAAGAAAAAAAATTCAAATCGGGATTCGTAAATATTATCGGCAATCCCAATACGGGCAAATCCACTTTTCTAAATGCCATGATTGACTACGATTTGGCCATTACCACACCCAAAGCCCAAACCACCCGGCACCGTATTTTGGGTATTGACAACGGTCCGGATTATCAAATTATATTTTCCGATACGCCGGGTATCATCAAGCCCGCCTACGAATTGCAAAAACAAATGATGAGTTCGGTCAAGGAGGCGTTGGAAGATGCCGATATATTGCTGCTGATGGTTACTCCGGACGAAGAAATTCTCAAAGACGAACGATTGACGGAAATACTCCGCAGCACGAAAATTCCTTTATTGATTCTGCTAAATAAAATCGATACGGCCAATCAGGAAAAAGTGGAAAAGGCCATGGCTTATTGGAAAAAAATACTTCCGCAAGCCGAAATTATCCCTATTTCGGCCTTACATGGCTTCGGTTTGGATCAGGTCAAGGCCCGAATAATCGAATTGTTGCCCGAAAATCCGCCTTATTTTGATACGGACCAAATCACCGACCGCCAAGAACGCTTTTTGGTGAGTGAAAAAATACGCGAAAAAATTTTGCTTCATTATAAGAAGGAAATTCCCTATGCGGTGGAAGTGGTTGTAGAGGAATTCAAAGAATCGGACGACCTAATTAAGATTCGTGCCACTATTTATGTGGAACGTGATTCGCAAAAAGGTATTATTATAGGCCACAGGGGTAGCGGTTTGAAACGAATCGGAACGGAGGCCCGAAAAGATTTGGAAAAATTATTCGGCAAAAAGGTATTTTTGGAACTCTATGTCAAGGTTCGAAAGAATTGGCGTAAAGACGAACGCTGGCTAAAAAAATTCGGATACAAAAAATCATAACGAATCGATGGTAACAACTTATATTTCGGCATTGCTTTTAGGATTACTGGGCGAAATTCATTGTGTGGGTATGTGCGGGCCTATCGCCCTGATATTGCCGGTGGAAGGCGATAATTTTTGGCGGAAGAATATCAAACTTCTGCTTTACCACACCGGCCGGATGCTGGCTTACGGCACCTTGGGTTTGATAATCGGATTTATGGGAAAAGGTCTTCAATTGGCCGGGTTGCAACAAAAAATTTCTTTGATTTTCGGCTTGGTAATGGTAATAGCCGCTTTTTATCCGGCTGCCAATTTTTTTCGGTTCAAAGCCCCCGGCTTTTGGACGAATTTTATCGGCAAACTCAATGCCGCCATGCGAAAATATTTGAATCAGCGTTCTTACCATGCGTTTTTCGTATTGGGTTTTCTTAACGGTTATTTACCTTGCGGACTAGTATATTTAGCCATGGTCGGTGCTTTGGCTACGGGCAATCCTTGGGAAGGGGCCCTTTATATGATATTCTTCGGATTGGGCACAACTCCCGCGCTTTATGCCATTACACTTCTCAAAACCACAGTATCCGCTTCATTGCGCAATAAGTTAAACAAACTCATTCCCATTGGTGTTGCTATTGTAGGTATTTTGTTTATTTTAAGAGGATTAGGTTTGAATATCATGTATATCTCTCCCGGCAAAAAACATTTGAAGATCACCGAAATGAAGGAAAAAAAATACGAGAAGAAAATAAAAAAAATAGAATATTTATTAGAAAAAGAAAAAGAATCGCAAAAACATGAATAAAAGCAACCGGTTTAAAATTCTTATCGCCTTACTTGTTATTTTGCTTCTTATGAGTATTCGGGCCATGGAAAATCAATGGTTTCCCGAGTCCTTAATTGGTTTTTTCGGTTCGGAACAATATTTAACGGAACCACTGCCACCTTTAGGTTTTACGGATTATTTTAATATGCTTTTGCGGTATCTATCCAACTCCGTTTTGTCGGTAATTCTTATTTTTATTTTATTTGAGGATAAGGAAATCACCAAGTTTGTCATTAAATTATATATGGGTGCGGGCATCTTTCTCTTTTTACTTTTTTTGCTAACTCTCCATTTTTATCAGCCCGGAAATTATCGCATACTTTTTTATATCAGACGACTTTTGATTCATCCCGTCATTCTTTTTATCTTATTACCGGTAATCTATTTTGTAAGATCGCGAGCCAGTAAAAAACTTTAAGTATTAATTTATTTTTTCCGATACGGCATAATCTCCGTCTCGATGTCTTTGTTGAAGAATCATTTCTCCGAGAAATCCGGCTAAGAAAAACTGAATACCCAAAATCACCGCGGTAAGTGCAATGTAGAACCAAGGCCGGTCGGTTACCAAATGAGTGGGGATGCCATGGTATAATTTATACGCCTTTACACCAAAAATAATAAGTACCGAAATAAATCCGATTATAAACATAATGATTCCCATGCTACCGAATAAATACATCGGCCGTTTGGAAAATCGTAGCAGAAACCATAAGCTAATCAAATCCAATACGCCTTTGATAAAACGGTCGGAACCGAATTTTGTCTTCCCGTATTTTCTCGGATGGTGCCGGACGGGTTTTTCACCTATTTTTTTAAATCCCGCCTGTTTGACCAAAAAAGGAATGAAGCGATGCATTTCGCCGTAAACGGATATATTTTTCACCACATCGGACCGGTAAACTTTCAATCCGCAATTAAAATCATGAAGTGGAATGCCCGATACTTTCCGGGCGGCCCAATTAAATATCTTGGAAGGTAAATTTTTCTTTAAAACCGGATCTTTGCGCTTTTTTTTCCAACAGGACACCATGTCATATCCTTCGTCGGCCACCATTCGCACCATTTCGGGTATTTCTGCGGGGTCGTCTTGCAAATCGGCGTCCATGGTCACCACCACATCACCGCTTGCTTCTTTAAAGCCCAAATGAAGTGCCTGAGATTTGCCGTAATTTTTTCTGAACCGGTATGCTTTGATGCGTGGATCTTTTGCGGCCAATTGTTTTAGGACTTTCCACGAATGGTCATTGCTGCCGTCATCCACAAAAATCATTTCATAATCATAAGGATGTGTTTTCAAAACGGAAAGAATGCGCTCGTATAGTTCGGGCAACGATTCCGCTTCGTTTAGCAAAGGAATGATAATGGATAATTTTATTCTTCTTTTTTCCATAAACCAATGATAATCCCGGTTATCAACCCGATAAATGCTACTGTCACTATTGCCCCGGCAAATGTGGAATAGCCATAAAAGTTTTCCATAAATTCTTTCGCCTTTTCAAGTTCTTCACCGGATAATTTGGATTGCTCCAATGCGTATTTTACTAATTTTTCCTTAGTGGAAGGAGAAATAAATTCATAATAGATATAGGAAAATATGCCGTAGATTAATCCGCCGATTAGTGAAATAATCAGACTTATTTTAATGGAATCGGATAGTTGAATTTTTTTACCGGTTTGCGAAAAATAATTAATAATGCCCGAATAAATTATAAATACCATCAATAAAATGACCAAAATAGAGATGATGGACGCATATACGGAACCCGGTTCTACCATATTTTGTAAGTAGAGACCTATAATACCTACAATGGCTACCGCCAAGCCGTAATTAAAAGCAAACTTCAGATTGTTCATAATTGTAATTTTTTATCAAATTTACTAATAATCCCCATAGTTTGAAAAAATATTCCGAGAAAATTATTAAGAAATCACCCATTATTTAATTGTATTTCTTATAAAAATATTTGTACGGATAGAAAATAACGGCCACCACTATTAAAGAAAAGTTAGAAGAAATAATGAGTAATTTTATGAATGTATCATAAAAATAAAAATACGGTTAATCTTTTTCAACTTCTAAAAAATTAAAGAATAAAAATAAACATTAAGAGAAAAAAAATTTAATTCTCAAGATAATAGAAAACAAAACTTACTTCATCTACGGTATTTGTTTTTTCGAATAATACCGTATGGGATAAAATTTAAAAATTATATCCTATAAAGATAAAGAAAATACCAAAAAATATTCGTTTTTAACGTTCAAAAACGACTATTAATTTGAAATTGGAACCTGCTTCCCAAACCATTTTGGAATTTGTCAATTTGGTCACATTATAATGTATATCAAAGCCACTATCATAGTACAAATACAGCTCATTATCTTCCTTATCAAATTCCCAATCTCCTTCATTTTTAACGGCACCATTCTGATATTCTATAAATCTATATGTTTTGCGAATAAATTCATACGTAAAATCACTCATATCCACATGGCTAACTACAGTTCCGTTGTTATCAATTATTTTAGATTCCACTCCTTTCCATGGTTCGTAAGTAAGCATATATTCCCGGTCTAACCATCCGAGCAATTTCTTACATGAAGTCATGCTGACAAGCATGAAGAAAACCGTAGTAAATATTAATGCTTTTTTCATGGCTTGTTTAAATTAATTTTGAACCAAAACATTTTATTCTCTTTTAAAATATAATCTGATTTCTACTTGTGAAGGTCGAAACCAAGAAACTACCAATTCATTCTTTTTTAACACCTTTATTTTCCATTCGATTCTATTTCCACCATTAAAATTCAAAATTATAAGATTATTTTCCTCATCATAAGCCCACCTACCTTCCAAATTGGACTCGTAATAGAAATCTCCTTTAAAATAATGAGTTTCTTTGTCAAATTCCAAATTCCAAGTAGGCACATCGTCAAATACCTTAAATACTCCATTCTCGTATCTTTCTATTTTATTTCCTTGCCAAGGTTCTTTGGTTAATAATGATTCCGGGTCGAGCCCGAGTAATTTCTTACATGAAGTCATACTGACAAGCATGAAGAAAACCGTAGTGAATAATAATACTTTTTTCATGGCTTTATGAATGTAAATTCAAAATCTATTTCGTGTATTTCTATTCGCGTCTAAATGATAATTTTATTAATATTTCATCACCATTCTCAACACTCTTTATTTCCAATTCCAAATTTTTTTTATCCAATTTAATCAAATCAAAAACATACGGCTGTCCAGTATCCGCATCAAAGGTTATTTTTTTTGTATCTTCATTATATGACCAATCGCCTTTTTCTGTTACCACATTATTCTTATACATCGTATATCTATGCGTTTTTTTAAATAATTCCAAGGTCATGTTATCTATTGTTTCGATTTGTGCCAAGCTTCCGTTCAGATAAATTTCCATTTTATCCCCTTGCCAAGGTGCTTTGGTTAATAATGATTCCGGGTCGAGCCCGAGTAATTTCTTACATGAAGTCATACTGACAAGCATAAAGAAAACCGTAGTGAATAATAATACTTTTTTCATGGCTTTATTAATTTAATAGGTTGAATGTTAATGGTTTAAATACCATTTAAATGTAACCTCCTCACCGGAGTCATTTATGGTATGTTCATAAATCAAATTTTCCTTATTAAGTTTTATAATTTTATATACATAAGCGACATTAAGATCGGAATCGAAGGTTAATAATTTCCTTTTTTTATCATATGCCCATACTCCCTTTTCATTTATTATCCCATAGTGGTATGTGACATAACGATGATTTTTTTTGATAATTTCAATGGTCCAGTCCCTTATATCGTGGGAATTTTGAAAAATTCCATTCTTATATAATTCCGTTTTATCTCCAATCCAAGGTTCGCGAGTAAGTAGTGATTCCGCATCAAGTCCGAGGAGTTTTTTGCATGATGTCATGCCTATTAATAGGAAGAAAACCATAGTAAATATCAATGCCTTTTTCATGGCTAATATACTTGTAATTTATAATATTACTTCTTCATTAATCTCTTTTATAATATATTTTATACAAACCTAGAGTTCCGTCATCATCCATTAATTTTATACTGAAAATTAAATTTTTCTTATCCAATTTAATCATATCATATACATATGCGCCTATATTTTCTGAATCTAGGGTTAATTTTTTATTTTTTTTATTATAATTCCAAGTTCCTTTATCACTTTCAATATTATTATGAAATCCAATATAAGTTTTGGGTTTCTTATAAAATATCAGCACGTCATTATTAGCAGTGAGTATTTCATTAAGCGAACCATTCACATATATTTCCATTTTTACTCCAATCCAAGGTTCGCGAGTAAGTAGTGATTCCGCATCAAGTCCGAGGAGTTTTTTGCACGATGTCATGCCGAGCATTATAAATAAAATGCTCGTTAACAAAACTATTTTTTTCATGGCTTATAAAAGGTTTATATTTGGTAAAATTTTTAGTTATTCTCTTTTAAAATAAAATTTAAATTCTATTTGTGAATTATTTGGCGAAATCCATGAAGCTACTAATTTTTTCTTTTTCAGTATAATTACTTTTAATTCCATATTCATTCCATTTTCGAAATTCAGAGTCAAAATCTTATTTTTCTTATCATAAGACCATTGACCTTCACCCGTGTTAGTACTCTTAAATTTAAAATGATGCGTATTCTTATCGAATTCCAAACTCCAATTAGAAATAGTCTGAGAGGCCTTAAATTCTCCATTTTCATATCTTTCCACTTTATCTCCTACCCACGGGTCTTTTGATAATAAGGATTCCGGATCAAGTCCGAGTAATTTCTTACATGAAGTCATGCTGACAAGCATGAAGAAAACCGAAGTGAATAACAATGCTTTTTTCATAATATAAAATTTAAATATATTAATAAGATTTATAATAATCAAATTTCATCTTAGTGGATCAAGTTATTTGTTTCTATTATAATATAAAAAATCATTTTAGAACCGGAAGATTGCTCCCTTTGCAATTCCAATTCCGTATCCTTTAATTTATCTACCGATAATATCTTTCCAGTTCATCATCGTAATAACGTTTCAATTCAATCGTATCTTCCGGATATTCCCATTTTCCCTTTGCCCTTATCATTTCAAGATAATATTCGTTAAATCGATGTGACTCTTTAATAAATTCCAATTTTTCTTCACTCTTGTCCATAGTGGATTGTAGATTTCCATTTTAATCAAAAATTCAATTTTATCACCTTGCCAAATATCTTCACAAAGGATGTCTTCTTTATCTTTTACTCGAACTTTTTTCTGCAAGAACCGGTATTCGATATCATAAATATAATGACGAGTAAAAGCAATGTTTTTCTCATTGTAATATTTATTATGGATAAATATATGCAAAAATCATACCCGGCTATATGTTTTCAATCAGATTGTTATAAAAAAATGACATGAATCATTTTTTTGCAGCATATTGTCTCCCGGAAGACAGTCCTCATCCGGATGGTAATCAAATATATTTTAATTGCCGAAATTAAGCGGTCTGGGCCGTTTTATCCGCATTTGCTATAGCCGCAACTTTTACATACCAGACAACCCTCTTCATAAATCAAACCTTCGGGGTCGCCGCATTGCGGGCATTTTTTGTCTTTGGGAGCCGTACCGTCCGGAATGTAGCGTTTCAAGGCGCGAGCCACACCGTTTTTCCAAGTATTGATGAAATCATCCGAAAGATTCAATCCTTCGACCAATTTCACTACTTCTTGAATAGGCATACCGTGGCGCATCACACCGGAAATTAATTTGGCGTAATTCCAAAATTCCGGATTAAATGACCGTGAAAGTCCTTCAATGGTGACCTTGTATCCTTGCCGGTCGATAAACTGAAAATCATAACGTTTTTTTCCGGTTTCGTCTTTTTCTTTGATAATCCATCCTTTTTCCACCCAATCGGGCAAGCGGAACACATCTTCCATTTTACCGGTAAAAATTTCATAGGGTTTTCCGTCTATCAAACCGACAACCGCCAGCCATTCTTCCTGTTTGTTGAAAAAGCGAATCACGTCGGCCTCCAATTTTTTGGGACGTTTTTTAGGGAAGACATTAATTTGCAACTGATCGACAGGAATAGAATCACCGGTTTTTTCTTTTTTGTTTTTCTTTTTATCATCGTCCGATACCAATACGCCGCTTCGTGACCCGTCGCGGTAAACCGTAATTCCTTTCAGTCCTTGCTTCCAGGACTCGATATATATTTCTCCGACCTTTTCCACGCTCACATCACTCGGTAAATTAATGGTGGAACTTATGGAATGCGTAGTATATTTTTGAACTAAAGATTGAAGTTTTACCCGTTTTTGCCAATCGATTTCCATGGCCGTCGCCCCGTGATAAGGTGATTCTTCAATCTTATCTTTACCGGTGATATCCATCCATTTTTTCAGTTTGTGGTGATATACGGTAAATTCTTCAAAAGCGTCGCCGGTATCATCCACAAAGTCAATTTTGGCATTCGGGTCATCGGGAGATACTTTTCGCCGGCGTTTGTAGGAGAGCATAAATACCGGTTCGATACCCGAAGAAGTTTGGGCTAGAATGCTCAAACTGCCGGTTGGAGCCACGGTACTGATGGAAATGTTTCTGCGCCCGTGTTTCATCATTCTGCGATAAAGTCCCGGAAATTCATCACGCATCATTTGAATGAATTCGGATTCTTTTTCGATTTCCGGATCGAATACTTCAAACTTTCCACGTTCGATAGCCATATCTACACTGCTATCGAATTCGGCTTCCAGTTTTTTACGCATTACGCGATCGACCATCTCCAATGCTTGGTCCGAATCGAATTTCAAATTAAGTGCCGCCAACATATCGGCCATGGCCGTAAAACCGAGTCCGGTACGGCGGCCTTTTTTGCCGGTATCATAAAGCAATTGCCATGTTTCGCGCTCGATTCGTTTGATATGCTCCGGTTCGGGATCCGCATCGATTTTTGCTAATATCCTTTCGATGCTTTCCAGTTCCAAATCAACCAAATCATCCATCAAATGCTGGGTTTCGTAAACCGTTTCATAGAATTTTTCAAAATCGAATTCCGCTTCGGGTGTAAAAGGATTTTTGACGAAATTATATAAATTCACGGCTATCAATCGACAACTGTCGCCGCCTTGCATGGCTATTTCGCTGCAAGGGTTGGTGCTTTCGTTTTTAAATCCGGGATAGATACTTGAAGTGGAATAATAATGTTGTCTATCCCAAAAGATTAAACCCGGTTCGGCCGTATTGTGTGCCGATTTGATGATTAGATTCCACAAATCACGGGCTCGAACCATTTTTTTGACCTTCGGATTTTCGCTATTGATGGGCCATTTTAACAAATAATCGGAATCACTCACCACTGCTTGCATAAATTCATCCGATAACCGAACGGAAATATTTGCCCCGGTTACACTGGTCAAATCTTGTTTTACCGTAATAAAATCTTCCACATCGGGATGATTGATATCCATTGTAAGCATTAACGCTCCCCTGCGTCCGTTTTGGGCTACTTCTCTGGTAGTAAAAGAAAACCGGTGCATGAATGATACGGCTCCCGTGGTGGTACGCGCCGCATTGCGTACTTTAAAATTTTTGGGACGTAATCTGGAAAGGTCGAAACCTACACCACAACGACGTTTGAACAATTGAACCAATTGCTGATCGGTATACATGATACCGCCATACGAATCATATACCGAAGGAATAACCACGCAATTGGATAATGAAGCAATCACTTCCCTATTTCCCAAACCGAACATGATGCTTCCTTGGGGGATGACATATTTGAACCGGTCAAAATATTCGAAAATTTTTTGCTCGGTCAAAAGTTTACGTTTCTTTCCATATTCCGATAAACTTGCGGGTTTTTTGTCCGAATGGTATTTTTGCTCTATTCGGGCAAATTCTTTTGCCATCCGCCGATGCATGTGTTCGGGAGTTAATTCGAGATAATTTCCGTCGGCATCTCGCAAAGCATATTTACTCATCCAGATATTAGCCGCCAAATCGTCTCCGTTGAAATAGGATTTTGTCGCCTTTAACACTTGGTCGTGCGAATAAACCTTTCTTTTTTTTACGTCTAATTCCATATTTTCAGGGGATTTTTTCTCGTTAATGCAAGGCACAATTTAGAAAAAATTAGAGTATTTCAGGTCAAAAAAATAAGAGCATTTGCTAACAAATTTATGTTGAAAACTTATTATTTATTGATTATAAAGTGACTAATTGGTCCGGCTCTTCATCTCATGGTTATGTGGCTGCTTTATGAGAAAAATTTTTTGTATGAATGGCGAAAAAAGAGCTCCGGTATTCGAATGCAAGTTGAAGCTTTCGGAAATTAAACACCAATTAATTTAAACATTTAATTCGGTAGAGAAATTCAAAAATATTTCATTATTTTTTCATGCAGCGACAATATATTCAAGCATAAATAATGATATCGGAATGGCTACATGAAATCCGAAGTCGATACAGGAATTAATCAAAAATTTAATAAACAAGCGGATGCAAACGGAAAAGCGGGAAGTGGAATCAGATTTTAAAATATTTATCAACTTTTTTCTTGGATACGCCCAAAATGTCGAATATAAACTTCTCAAAATCCATATTTTTTTCTTCGAGAAATCCTTCCAGATATTTTTTTGCAAATTTCATTCCGGTATTATCATAAATTTTTTCCACCGTTTCGAATACTTTTCCGGCTGCTTTCACGGCATTCAAAGGAAGCATTTTAATTTCTACCAAATACCTTTTTTCGCCGTTTAATTTGGATTCAAACGGCGTAATGCGTAGCAACCCCCAATAATTATCGTTATCGGCGGTTTTACCTTTAATAATAAAATAAGAAACTTGATCGGGTTTGATATTGGCGGCAAACATTTCCCGGTATAAGTCCGGCATGGTGTCGGGCAATACGTCGGTTATTTCATGTAATAATATTTGCGACTCGTCGAACCCGGTAAATTTCAAGAAATCATCATTTACATAATAGATTTTCAAGTCGGGTTTTATGCGCAGGATTAATTTATCGGATATATTAATCGTTTTCATTTTTTTAAAATTTGGGAAATACGGTAAAATGTAGAATTCTTATAAGAAGAATCGCCGTTTCTTTTGCTTTACTTTTTTTAAGATTTCGTCCAATGACAATTCACTGGCATCCACGGTAAACAATTCTTCATCTGAAATTTCGGAAGTGAGATAGGCCTTTAATTTTTTAGGCCCGCCGAATTTGTCGATAATATAATCCGAAATGTTTTGGGCTTCTCTTTCTTCCAACCAACCGTCGAGGTATTTTTGGGCGACCTTTTCGCCACCGCCTTGGGTTTCTATTTGATATAAAGTTTCGTAAAGTTTTTCAAATTCGCTTTTTATATCCGAAGGCAAGAATTTTCTTCTGATAAATACCACGCTCTTCCATTCTTTATGCTGCATGGGGTTGATGTCGGCTATCGTCCAAAAAACTTCTTTATTTTTGGTTAAATTTTTTGAAATGAAATAACTGTGTTTATTTTCGGCTATCATATCCCATACGTATTTTCTTACTACGGCAGGCATGGCGGGATGCTGTAAAATTTCGTGACTTTGGCCGAGTAATTCTTTTTCGGAATAACCCGAAATGTCCACATAATCTTTATTTACGAAAGTGATATAACCGTTTCTGTCTAATTTGCATACTAATGTAATGTCGGGGGGCATCAATTTTTCTACTTCACGCATATTAAGTTTTTTTTGTAAAAATAGGACAAATTATTTATTAAGAAAACAATCTGCCCAAAAATCCTTTTTTCGTTGTCTTTTTAATGGCTTCCTCGGCCGTATCCGAACTTTTCTTTCCTTTCATCAATTCTTCGTCGCTGATCTCCGCTCGCATATATTCCATCAATTGTTTTTCGGACAATCCGAATAATTCCAAAATAAACTCATCATATGTTTTTCCTGCATCTTCCAAATAACCTTCCAAATATGCGCCCGATCCTTCCATTCCACTGTTTTCTTCTATCTTCCTTAATCTGGCATAAAAAAAGTCCATGAAAGTTTTCACATTTTCAGGAACGGCTTTCCGTCTGGAATAATAGGAAATGATGTTTCCATTTTCATCTTCTTTCCACTTAAAATCGGTAATAACCCAATAATATTTACCTGTTTTGGTTAGGTTTTTTACCACTGCATGAATATTCTGCTTGCTCTTAAGTCGATCCCACAACAATTTGAAAATAATTTTCGGCATATCCGGGTGACGAATGATGTTGTGCGGCTGACCCATCAATTCCCATTCCTTATACTCCGATATTTCTACGAAATAATCGTTAGCATATTCGATGATACCCTTGGCATCCGTTTTGCTCATAATGGTTTTGTACGGAACCAAATGCACTTCTTCCTTAATTGGAACCGGTCTAATTATTCTTTTCATCGGAATATTTTTTGCAAAGATAGGGCATTTTCGAGTTATATCAAAATTATGTTATAATTAAGAATTTTTTTATTAATTTTCAAAAAATATGCCCTTTTTTTGTTATTTTATTTTCTAATTTTTATTGAAAATGGATTTTCAATGTCAATGTATTAATTTTTTCGCTATTATTCAAATTGTTTTTTAGAACGATTGTAAATAAAATTCCTTACCTTAGTAATCTTCTTCGGACGATAATTCTTATTTTTGTTTACTTAATTAAATTATACCTATGAAAATCAAAAAAGCGGAGTTTGTCGTAAGCAATTCAGATATATCGAAACTTCCGGGCGACCCGATTCCCGAATACGCCTTTATCGGCCGGTCCAATGTGGGTAAATCTTCGCTTATCAATATGCTGACCAATCATAAAAAACTTGCCAAAACTTCATCTACCCCCGGAAAAACGCAACTTATCAATCATTTTAAAATAAACGACAATTGGTTTTTGGTCGATTTGCCCGGCTACGGCTATGCCAAAACTTCCAAATCCAAACGAAAGGAATTCAAAAAATTGATTACGGACTATTTAAAATCCCGCCCGAATCTTGTAAATGTTTTCGTATTGGTGGACGGCCGCTTGGATCCTCAAAAAATCGATTTGGATTTTATGGAATGGCTGGGCCAAAATCGAATTCCGTTCTCTATTGTGTTTACCAAACTGGACAAATTGTCAAGTAATGAAATAGCGAAAAATATCAAGAAATATCAAAAAAAAATGCTCGAAAGATGGGAAAGCATGCCTAAAACTTTTAAAACTTCGGCCGTAACCAAAACCGGACAAAAAGAAATCCTCGATTATATCGAACAACTCAATGAAATGGTGAAGGGGAAGTTGTGAGTTATTGTAGTTATGAGTTATGAGTTACAAATTATGAGTTATGAGTTATGAATTATGAGTTATGAGTTATGAATTATGAGTTATAAATTATGAGTTATGAGTTATGAATTATGAGTTATAAATTTTAACTTTCCACTTGCCAAACCTATTTGCCTATGAGAATTAA
The DNA here is from genome assembly GCA_027067965.1 of Flavobacteriales bacterium. GTDB lineage: Bacteria > Bacteroidota > Bacteroidia > Flavobacteriales > Flavobacteriaceae > JAADED01. Next base: position 31,321 of record JAMOUV010000017.1, read on the forward strand.
ATAACTTTGAATTCCAATAACACTTATTAATCTTGCCTTTTCTGTCCTATAATCTAACAACTAACACTTAATATTTAATTTATACCACATTCCAATCATTACACATTACACATTACACATTAAACTATGAACTTTTAACTTTTAAACTTTCAACTCTCTCGCTGAGATTTCTCCTCCTTGCAGTCGTCGAAATGACAGAAAATCCATACCTGACTAGCCCGTGATTCATTCATAGATTTTTAAACTTTTCACTCTC
>JAMOUV010000018.1 GCA_027067965.1 Flavobacteriales bacterium
GTGCTGCGCGTCAAAAATAAAGCCGCCAAATTGCTCAAACCCGGCATTACCATTCCCGAATACCACAAAAAAGTGGGCGAATACATGACCGAAGAACTACTGAAACTGGGCCTCCTTACCGAAGAAGAAGTCAAAAACCAAAATCCCGATTGGCCCGCCTACAAAAAATATTTCATGCACGGCACCTCGCATCATTTGGGACTTGACACCCACGATTACGGTATATTGGAAGAACCCATCCAAGCCGGTATGGTCTTTACCGTCGAGCCGGGGATTTACATTCCCGAAGAAGGTTTCGGCATCCGTTTGGAAGACGATTACGTGGTGCAACCCGAAGGCGAACCCTTGAATTTAATGGCCACCATACCCATCGAAGCGGACGAAATCGAGGAATTAATGCAAAAAAACAAAAAATAAAGTCCGTTTTCCGGGAAAATATTATCTTTGCATCCGAAAATGAAGTAGATTAATGAAAAAATTTTTTGCAATCCTGATTTGGGTCATTTTCTTATCGGCTTTCCATCAAAACGGAAATATTATTTCGGTTTCCGCTGCGGAATTTCAATCGTTTATCGATGAATACGGCACCAAGCAATTAATAGATGTACGCACGCCAACCGAATATGCGGAAGGCCATATACCTGGAGCCAAATTAATAAATATTTACGACACGGATTTTAAAACCAAAATACTGTCCTTACCCTTAAACAAATCTTTTCCCGTATTGGTTTACTGCCGGAGTGGAAACCGGAGCATGGTGGCGGCTAGATTTTTAGCGGAAAAAGGATTTCGTGTAGTAAATCTTAAAAACGGCATAAAAGAATGGATAGCCCAAAATAAACCCATAGAAAAATAAGCTTATGAAAAAAATACTGATTGCCAGCCTTTCTTTATTCCTGCTTTTGGCATGTACCCAAGAAGACAAAAAAGAAAGCCAAGGTCTTACGCAAGAAGAAATCAATAAGGAAAATGCAGCTCACGAACAAGGCGATCATGTGGTGGATGCATCCATCATACCGCCCATGACCGAACAAGAAAAACAACAATACATCGACAGTGCAAAAGTTATAGCCAAAACGGCCTTCGATATTTTTTCGGCTCATTTAAAAAAATCTTTCTCCGAAAACCACCCTGCCGAAGCATTACAATATTGTAAAGATAATGCCATGCGCATTACGGACAGCTTATCGAAAGTTTACGGTGTGGAAATTAAACGCACCTCTTTTCGTTTGCGCAATCCGGAAAACAAACCGACGGACCAGGAAGATAAAATCATGGAGATTTTCAAACAACGCATTCATAAAAACCTGAAATCCATGCCTTATGTGCATTACGATAATTACGGCAATCCGCACGTGTATTTACCTATTATGGTTCAAGATAAATGCTTAATGTGCCACGGCGACCCGAATAAAGATATACCCGATGACATAAATAATAAACTGGCGGAATTATATCCTGCTGATAAGGCGATCTTCTTTAAAAAAGGTGATTTACGCGGCATTTGGTCTATCAAATTTCCAAAAAAGAAGCAAGCGGAAAACAAATAAGTAGTGTCGAAATTACAGCAATCCATAAATGTAAAATTAGATATACTCCTTATGCACGAGGCCGTTTGACAGGCTTAATTCTCATGAACCAGTCAAATGTTATAATTTCAATCAATTGACTTTAACAAGCCCAATACCGCATCATTCCGCGAGCTCCAAACACCCGTGAAAATCTCCTTGCATTAAAAACCGTCCGGTTTCCACCGGAATATTTCAAAGAAAGCCCCGTATAGCGGGGAGAATGTTATCTTCTT
>JAMOUV010000019.1 GCA_027067965.1 Flavobacteriales bacterium
AAAGATTCTTGAAGAAGAAGCCAAAGCCGATACTTATATTCCTACCGAAGTTAAGTATAAAGTCCCTGCCAAGGTGATTTGGTTGGTATATTATAATCCCAAACGCAAGCGTGAATATGCCAAACGCATCTATTTGCCCGGCAATTATGAAAATTTGAAAATCGAAGGTCCGGGAATTTTTACTAATCGTTTCGGTAATCCGGTTTACGGTATTCGTTTAACTTATGTAATTCCCGTTCGTCCGACGGTGATTCATGTGCGCGGTAAGGAAATTCATCTTCCCGAGCGAAAAATCAAACGTTCCAAAGTGGTATCCGTTCCCCCGCATGCTCAAAATATTCGTATTACCGAAGAAAAACCCGAGGCGGCAATGTCAATTGCCTAATTATTTTTGCTCTTAAATAATCAACCGCCGGTAATAGACTTTCCGGCGGTTTTTTTATGTAAAATTTTTAAAAATTCGGCGCTATTTCTCTCGGCAAATAGCCTGCCCTTACTATGGCAATTTGTTGCATTGTTTCCAAGTCGAATACATATACTTTTCCCGGCTCCATAAAATTACCGGCGTCAGTAATGAATAGTTTATCTTCGATGATTGCCATGCCGTAGGGTGTAATTACAGAATTGCTTAAATCCAATATTTCCGTTGAAGCATCTACGGCGGGAGAATTGACGGAAAATTTATAAAGTTTATGTTGAACAAGCAAATAAAGATAATTGTTTTTGTGGTTCAAAAAATAAGGATGTTGCGTGGTATTGAGATCCATCCTAAAAATAATATCGTCGGTAACTGGATCGATTTGAATTAATTTTCCACCGGTTTCGTTGCCGGTCCATGCCTCTTTTCCTTTACAAGCTATCCAAATTTTTTCATTTCCATCGCTCACAATTGCAGCGGGAACATCACCGACTTCCATATAGCGCATTATGTGGCGGTTAAAAGGATCGACAATGGCTATTTTATTGTTTAATGTCATTACGCCCGGAATAAGTACATATAATTTTCCGCCGATAAAGAGCATTTTATCCGGTCCCGTGGCAATATGAAGTGTATCGGTAACAACATCATTATCTAAATTCACCCATGCCAAAAAATCATCATTAACATCTTGCCAATTGGCATCGTAAATTTCACCCCAATTGCTTATTACTGCGAAACGATTACTAATTTTTTCCATATAACGCGGCGAATGAATACGAGAGGTTATGAGACCTATTTTTTTCATGGTCCATCGATTGGTTATCACGACCCGATGAGAATTATTCATTACAAAATAGGCTTTGTCATTATTAAAAAATTGCGATTGAGCCACATCACCCAACAGTTCATTATTTACTTTATAAAATACGCTGTCTTCTACAGATGAAAAATCTTCGCTTATAAAACTAATACTCGCATTGTCGTGTTGAAATTGCCCTTCGTTGATAACAATGTATCCTCCTTCATAATCTCCTTTGGGAGGAATTGGCTCAGGATTTTTGCAAGCAAAAAGCACAAGCATGGGAAAGAAAAAAAATCCTAATTTTTTAAAGGTTTTGTTTTTCATAATATTTATTTTTTTTTAAGATTAATGATATTTTCCATCTAATTTCCCTTCCCGGCATTGGATAGGAAGGCGTAAGCTGATAATATTGATTAAAAAGATTTTTAACATAAACTTCAAATCTATAGCGAGAGTTCCCGATTCCTATACCGGCATTATGCAGCCAATGTCCCTTTATGAAGGAAAAATGTTCCGGGTCGGTATAATAGAGGTCTTGAAAACGGAACGAATAAAATAATCGAAA
>JAMOUV010000020.1 GCA_027067965.1 Flavobacteriales bacterium
ATTGGTATAATCATTAATTACTTCCTGTTCATTGTTAGCTGTTGATTAAATAATTACCCTCAAATGAATAATTATTAAATCTTCGGGTTTTCTGTATCTTTTTTGCATTGTCCTTCGTGGTTAAACACAATATTTGCCGAAACCTTGAAGTATAAACTGCGGGATTAATAAAGTAAAATTAAATTAAGGAAAAATTTAATTATCAATTTGAGGGGAGTACATTCCTAAGGATTAAAAGTATGTATTTATTCCATAAGCGATCTCCTTTGAGATTCAGAGGAATCAATCTTCGGTGGTGGGTTTAATTTCAAAGTCTTCCAAAAATTTAGTTGTGTATTTTCCGGCTTTAAAATCGGGATTATCCATAAGTTGTAAATGGAAAGGAATGGTTGTTTTTATGCCTTCCACCACGAATTCTTCCAAGGCACGTTTCATTTTGGCGATAGCTTCTTCGCGGGTTTGGGCGGTGGTGATGAGTTTGGCTATCATAGAATCATAATAAGGCGGGATAGAATATCCGGCATAAACATGGGTGTCTACACGCACGCCGTGTCCTCCAGCAATATGAAGAGAGGAAATTTTTCCCGGTGAAGGGCGAAAATCATTATATGGGTCTTCGGCATTGATACGGCATTCAATAGAATGAAGTTTAGGATAATAATTTTTACCTGTAATCGGAATACCGGCTGCAACTTTTATTTGTTCTCGAATTAAATCATAATCGATAACTTGTTCGGTAATGGGATGTTCCACTTGGATTCGTGTATTCATTTCCATAAAATAAAAGTTCCGGTCTTTGTCCACGAGAAATTCCACTGTACCCACACTTTCGTAATTAATTGCTTTGGCGGCCTTGACGGCAGCTTGTCCCATTTTTTCGCGCAATTCATCAGTCATAAAGGGTGAAGGTGTTTCTTCCACTAATTTTTGATGGCGTCGCTGGATGGAGCAATCCCGCTCGGAAAGGTGAGCGGCATTACCATATTGATCTCCGATGATTTGAATTTCGATATGGCGGGGTTCAAGGATAAGTTTTTCCATATACATACCGTCATTTCCGAAAGCAGCTTTGGCTTCTTGCCGAGCGGTTTCCCAGGCTTTTTTTAGGTCTTTTTTGTCAAAAACGGCGCGCATGCCTTTTCCTCCACCTCCTGCAGTGGCTTTTAGCATAACGGGGTAGCCGATTTCGTCCGCTATACGTTCGGCTTCTTCATAGGATTCCAAAATTCCTTCAGAACCGGGAATCACCGGCACGCCGGCTTTTATCATGGTTTCACGAGCGGTGGCTTTATCACCCATTTGGTTGATCATGTCGGGAGTAGGACCAATAAATTTAATGCCATGGTCATAACATATCTTGGCGAATTTGGCATTTTCGGCCAAAAAACCGTATCCCGGATGAATGGCATCGGCATTGGTGATTTCGGCAGCGGCGATGATATGGGGAATGTTCAGATAAGATTCGGATGAAGCGGCCGGACCTATGCACACGGCTTCGTCGGCAAAACGCACATGCAAACTGTCGGCATCGGCTTTGGAATAAACGGCCACGGTTTTAATGCCCATTTCTTTGGCTGTCCGTATTACCCGCAAGGCGATTTCCCCGCGGTTGGCAATGAGTATTTTTTTGAACATGAATTCTCGATTTTAATTTACGCGGGTTCTACCAAAAACAAGGGTTGGTCGTATTCAACCGGAGTGCCGTCTTCAACCAGTACTTTTACTATTTTTCCGCTGACTTCGGATTCAATTTCATTGAAAAGTTTCAT
>JAMOUV010000021.1 GCA_027067965.1 Flavobacteriales bacterium
CCCGCAAAATGCGGGCTTCGACCAAGTCGCCATGCAAAGCTTTATTGAGAAATTCATAAGGAATATAAATGTCTTTTTCCAGTTCGTCCGTTACGACAAAACCCGAACGGTTATTGGTCATATCCAATACGCCGAGATAAATGTTTTTTCTTTTCAAACGGTATTTTCCGCGAGAGGTTTCTTCGATTTTATCCTGTTCCAATAATTCTTCCAACCCCTGTTGCACTTGGCGGCGGGATTTTTCGTCGGTTAATTCCAAACGGGCGGCTATTTGTTTATAATTAAAGCTTTTACGTGGTTGTTCACTGAGTATTTGCAAGATACGGATAAGGAGATCTTTATGTTTGGCAGTCATAATGTAAGTTTTCAAAATTTCAATTAGACAAAACAAAGTTAACGAAATGGATTGATTTATTATGGATCATCTAAAAAATCATTCTTTCATATCTTAAAAACAAAAACTGATAAATGCCTGTATTTTTTGATGGGATTTTTTTCATTTTGCATAATTGAAAAAAATTGCAACCGATGAGTGTATTAGTAAATAAAGATTCGAAAGTTATCGTGCAAGGTTTTACCGGTTCGGAAGGCACGTTTCATGCCCGACAAATGATTGATTATGGCACCAATATCGTTGGAGGCGTTACGCCTGGAAAAGGAGGACAAACCCATTTGGGGCGTCCCGTCTTCAATACCGTGAAGGAAGCAGTAGAAGCTACCGGAGCGGATACCTCCATTATTTTTGTGCCACCTGCTTTTGCCGCTGATGCCATCAAGGAAGCCGCCGAAGCGGGAATAAAAGTGATTGTTGCCATTACCGAAGGTATCCCGGTGGCCGATATGGTGAAAGCCAAAGATTATGTAACACGTTATGGCGCACGCTTGGTAGGTCCCAATTGTCCGGGCGTCATTACACCAGGTGAAGCCAAAGTGGGTATTATGCCAGGCTTTGTATTTAAGAAAGGACGTATCGGCTTGGTATCTAAATCGGGAACGCTTACCTATGAAGCGGCTGATCAAATTGCTAAGGAAGGTTTGGGCATTTCCACCGCCATCGGTATCGGCGGCGACCCTATTATTGGAACTACAACGAAAGAAGCCGTAGAAATGTTTATGAACGACCCCGATACAGATGCCATCGTCATGATTGGAGAAATTGGCGGTAATTTAGAAGCCGAAGCAGCTAAATATATTAAAGAAGCAGGAAATAAAAAACCCGTTATCGCCTTCATTGCCGGGCAAACCGCTCCCAAAGGCCGTACCATGGGACATGCAGGTGCCATTGTGGGCGGAAAAGATGATACGGCGCAAGCCAAAATGGAAATACTGCGTAAACACGGCGTTCATGTAGTGGAATCACCGGCAGAAATAGGAAAGAAAGTAAAAGAAGTTTTAAGCGGTAAGAGTTAATTTCTTTAAATTATTAAATCGTAAATTGGCTTTTTATCTTTAAAGTTATGCTTGATTATTTACGCTAGTTTACTACTGCAAATACAGTAGGAGATGAAATTTATTATTCCAAGCCCTTAAGCCGAAAAAAGTTATTATGTGAGTGCCTCTTTTTTTCGCTTTCCGAACAAAATAAAATACATGCTCGGCACCACCACTAATGTTAAAAAAGTGGCAAAGGTCAAACCGTCGATTACCGCCCATGCCAACGGACCCCAGAAAGCCGTATTTTCGCCACCCACATAAATTTCGGGTTTAAACCGGGTAAACAATCCGATAAAATCGATGTTCAAGCCTATA
>JAMOUV010000022.1 GCA_027067965.1 Flavobacteriales bacterium
TTTTACCGAAATTTTCATCCACCGCTTTTATTTCCGTCATAGTAGTTTCGGATGTTCCGTTTTTAAGCTTGACATTTACATCAAAATTATAATAGATACCGGTTTTAGTTCCCGGAAAATGATAATTTTTTTTAAATAACAATGCTTCTCTTAATAAGATCGGCGGATGATTTTGAACTTGTCGACCGTGCGCTTTTCTTTCCGAAAAGGGATTGGCATAACGTTGTATGGTAAATGTATTTGCTCCTCTGGCTTTTAAATTTCCCGTGAAAGTATTATTAAGAGCCTCAACAACGGTTAAATTGCTCACCAATGCCATAATGCCAATGGCAATAATGGCGAATGTAATACCTGTTCTTAGTTTTTGAGTTTTAATATCCCGCTCTATACCCATAAGATAATCGGTATAATGTCGGAAATAGGTTTGAATTTTTTTTAAAAAATTTTTCCTCACCATCATTGATTAATCGCTTAATTAATTTGTTTGCATTTGTTTATGCCATAAAAATATAAAAAAAAAGCGTATGAAATTTTATGTTCGAAAAAAAAACCATATATTTAGGTTTGAAAATATTTTGAAAAACCAAAGGAAATAAATTATATTTGTAAATAAAATTAAAAAGAAAAAGTTATGAAAAGAATTTTATATCTTCTCATCCTATGGCTATATGCAATACCTGTATTACAGGCACAGCATGTAGAAGTATTAAACGATACTGTTTGTGATACGGAAGAATATGGTGTTTTGCGAATGGAATTGCACGGTATTTTGACTTCCGCTTACATTACGGAACAAATACCTTATCATTATGATGCCGATTTTTCCAATGCCTCCGATGTATTATTAAATGGCGTCCCCATTGATATTGATGATCGTTATTCGGATGCCATCCACATTGGATTTCCCTTTTATTTTTTCGGTGAAGAATATGAATCTCTTGTAGTAGGAGCTAACGGAGATATTATTTTCGAACCCGCTCTTGGCGGCACCTACGATTCGTGGCCCATCGATGCCACCGATTTAATTCCCAGCACTGAATTACCTTATGATGGAGGAGATTATGGTTCTATCATGGGCGCCTATCACGACATCCATCCCGGAAGGCGAACCAATACTTCCCAATTAAAATACGAATTGAGAGGAACCGCTCCTAACCGTAAATTCATCATAACATTTTATGAAATGCCTCAATTCGATTGTACGAATCTTACTACTTCCCAGCAAATCATTCTTCATGAAAAAGATTATAGCATTGAAGTACATATGCGTCATAAACCCGTGTGTATGACATGGAATGATGGATTATCGGTTCTCGGTATTCAAAAAGATCACGCACAATGCGGATATTATCCGGGTGATAACACTTCTCCTTCCTCCATCGTCAACCGCAATACGAGTGTTTGGGAAATTGATAGTACATTAAATCCCGAAGCATGGCGTTTCAAACCTGATATTAATGCGGAAATCGTATGGTTTGATGCAAATCGCGATACGATCCCCGGACAACATGCGGATACATTAGTAGTTCCGGTAGATAATAACAATGGACCTTATACTTGTCAAATAACTTATTATGATTGTACCGGTAGCGCTACTACCGAATATGCCGAAGGAAAATTGGTAATTATTCCCACTCCTGTAATAGATCTTGGAGATGATCAAAAACGTTGTGAAGACGAAACTATTTCTCTTGATGCTACGCCACAGAACATGTCCGCATTTCCCAATCCGTCCGACTT
>JAMOUV010000023.1 GCA_027067965.1 Flavobacteriales bacterium
CGCCGGACCGTTTATATTTTATTCACCGGTTGCCGGATTTGGTGGAAGGAGGGTATGAAATTTATCCCGATTTATTTTGGGGCGGTGATTTAAGAAAATTACAAAATGCCGCACTTCCGCATGACAAATTGTCCGAAAATATTAAATTTTTTGTTGGCTATAGCGGCTGGTCCAAAGGGCAATTGGAGGAAGAAATCGAACGGGGCGCATGGTTGGTGACGGACAAAAAAATCGATCCTATCCGTATAAATCCCAAAACTTTGTGGAAAGAATTGTTGGTTAAAACCGCTCCCGACTTGGCATTATGGAAAAATGCGCCGCTTAATCCGGAATTGAATTAAGCTTGGCGGCTTTCTTTGTTTTTAATTTGACGATACTCATATTTAACTCATGCCCGAGCAGGAGGATAATGGCGTATACGTAAATCATAAATTGTAAAATCAACAATGCACCAATGGAACCGTATAACTGATTATAGCGGTTGAAATTCAATATATAAAGACCGTAAAGATAAAAGCCGATGAGAAAAAAAACGGAACTGAAAATGCTGCCGGGAGAAATAAAGGGAAGTTTTTTTCCTTCTTCGGTCCCGAATTTATAAATCACCGATACGGAAATCAATGTCATAAAAAAGTAAAAAATTCGTTTGGACCAATATACCCACGGTGAAATATCATGGATGACGCCGTGTTTTTTTAGATTGTAAATGATATAAATTTCAAAATAAATGATGCCTGCCAAGGTGATAAAAAGGATGAGAATTAAGATAATGGATATAAGCAGGGCATAGGCATATTTTTTATAATACTTTCTGTAATCCAACACTTTATTAACCGAAGATTCAAAACCCGTTAGCATGGCGTTGACACCGTTTGCCATAAATAATACGGAGAGCAAAATACCCGCCGATAAGAGGCTTTTACGGCGATGAGTGGCAATATCGTATATAATTCCGTCAAAGAGTTCATGGGTTTTAGGAGGCAATACGTCATGAAAAAATTGAATGACATTTTCCTGAAATCCTTCAATAGGCACAAAGGCGATGGCACTCAAAACGAATAATAGAAACGGAAATAATGCCATAAAAAAATTGTAAGCAATGGCTGATGCTCGCATGGTAAGAAAACCGCGTACAATACCGATGGTATAAAAATGTAAAATATCATAAAGGGTTAATTCCTTAAAAAAAGGTAGATGAATATGTTTGGCCGTTAATTTTATGCGTGCCGTCCATGATTTTAATTTATATTTTAACCGGCCGGTTATGGTCATTCGGGCAGATTTTTTAGCCAGAAATTGTAATAATTTTCATACATAATTTGCCGGATTTCTTTTTCGGAAAATCCTTGATTCTTAAGAGCTTCCACCAAATAATGCAAGCCGCGAATACCGGTAGGGGTAACTACGGCGCCATCAAAATCGGAACCGAGGCATACGTATTCCGTACCCACCAAATCGGCTACGTAACGCATGGTACGGGCGGTTTCCGTGTAATCGGCGGAGCAAAGGGCGGGTTTAAAAAAACCGATTCCGATAAGTCCGCCCGAGCGGGCGATGGCGCGCAGGTGTTTGTCGGAGAGGTTGCGGCCGTTATTGCAAATACCTTTGGCGCCCGTATGAGAAATTACCAAAGGACGCGTATTGATTGTCAAAATATCATCAATGGCTTTTTCGGAGGCATGGGCAAGATCAATAATCATCCCGATGCGGTTCATTTCCCGTAT
>JAMOUV010000024.1 GCA_027067965.1 Flavobacteriales bacterium
AAATATGCCGATTTAAGACCGAAGGATATTAGGGCGATGAAATTCCTTGAAGATCCCGATTATTATGAAAAATTATTGAGTAAGAAGACTAATACCGTTGTCTATTTGACCGATATTAACAGCGATAAAAGTGATTTCGGCCCGGCATATTATATGGATAGTTCCATTGTATTTACTTCTTCGCGAGGATTTGGAAAAGTATGGGGAGGTAATTATCAGCATTTTTTGGATCTTTATATTGCCACTATAACCCCGGATAATAATTTGAAGGATGTGCGGAAGTTTTTTGTTTCTTCTTTGAATAAAAAATACCATGACGGTCCGGCTTCCTTTAATGAATACGGCGATATTATGGTGGTTACGCGGAATATTTACGGGGAAAGGGTAAAAGAAAATAAATTATGGTTATACGAATCCCATAAAGACGAGAATGGAAAATGGTCCGAACCCGAGCCTTTGTCATTTAACAGTAAAGACTATTCTTGCGGACATGCGGCATTGAACGATAAAGGCGATGTCATGTTTTTTGCTTCCGATATGCCCGGCAGCTATGGTGGTACGGATATTTATATCACTTTCCGTGATGCCGACGGCAATTGGAGCACGCCCAAGAATTTAGGACCGGATGTAAATACGGAAGGGGATGAAATGTTTCCTTTTTACGATTCCAAAAGCGGTTATCTTTTTATAACCTCCGACGGATTACCGGGATTAGGCGGATTGGATATTTTTGTGCTGAAAGTCAATAAGGATTTTACTCAATACAGCTTGCCTCAAAATGTAGGACCGCCTATTAATACACGGTATGATGATTTTTCGTTGGCTTATAAAAATTACAAGAAAAACGGTTTCTTTTCGAGTAACAGAAAAGGCGGGGTAGGGGATGACGATATTTACGGATTTTTGAATTTCGACGCTTCTAAAGTTACCAATTTCTTTACTGTTAGCGGTATTGTGCAAGATAAGAAAACCAAAGAACCTATTGCGGATGCATTGGTGCAACTATATGATCCGACAGGTAAATTGGTACGGCAACAAACAAGCGACTTGCAAGGTAAATTCGAATTTACCGAGTTAACCAATCCCCGTTATTATAAGATTAAAGCTACCAAACCCAAATACGGTAGTAATGAGGTGCAAATTTCCAAAGAAGAAACCAAGAAAAGCTGGCATATATTCAAAATTATCGAACTCGAAAAAGAAATTCCGGATTATTGCAGTATCAAAATCAGTCCGCTTTATTATGATTTGGACAAATCATTTATCCGGCCGCGTTATTTCAAAAAATTGGACAGCGTAGCCGAAATTTTGTTGGCTAATCCCGAATTGCGTCTCCATATTTCGAGCCATACCGACAGTCGAGCCTCGGATGCCTATAACATGCGTTTGTCCAAACGCAGGGCATTGTCCGTGGTGGAATATTTAACCAAAAAAGGTATCAGCCGCGACCGGCTGGTGGTTACATGGCACGGCGAACGTCAATTGGTTAATGAATGTAAGGATGGCGTGAAATGTCCCGAATGGAAGCACCAGTTGAACCGCCGCACCGAATTTAAAATTCTCGGATGTGAAGGAAAAGAAGATGTGCCGGAGGAAATTAAAAAAGAGAAGGAAATAAGAATTCAAATGGAAGAAGGCCGGCCGACGGATAAATAAGCGAAAAGGAGAACCTCCCTAAAAAACCGCTCTGGT
>JAMOUV010000025.1 GCA_027067965.1 Flavobacteriales bacterium
CCCGTACCCGTATGTGTGGAAGGCGAATATAACGGACCTCCCGAAGACATCGGCGGTGTGCCGGGTTTTTACTATCATTTGCAAGTGGCCCGGGACCCTTCTCATCCCGAGTATGAATACATTGCAGACTGGTTGGGCGATTATGACCCGGAAAAATTCGATTTGGATGAAATCAATTGGCGGCTTCGTTTTATTAATTATAAAAAATGAAAAGCAAAACACGTTTCAGTCCCGAACAACTCGAAGAATTATTCCTGGCCGTTTTTTACGGCGATACGGACACATTGAAAGCCATAAGAGATAACGACCCGGAATTATATGCCCTGCGCACCCGCTTTCCGCTCGATGAAGAAACGGAAATATATTTGCCCGATCTAACTTTTTTCAATCGTGTAGTTTGGACGGACGAAAATTGGAGTGAAAGCCATATGGAAATGGTTATCAGAAACAGGCAAAAAACCGAAGAAATGGTCCGTTTCTGGGAAGAAGACGGCAATCCCATCCCCGAGCCGCCATACCGATACCGGAAATATTGCGATTTCTTTTACTGCCTGCCCGATGCGGATGAAGATTTTGAAGACATCGGTTTTAAAATAAATGAAAAACCCTTGCATTATTTCCTCGAACGCGGCTATTCCGAAAAAGACATTCTCTTGCATTATCTCGGCGAGCGCTTTTATTTCAAAGCCGTAGAAGAATTATTGGAAGAAGGCGCAAACTCTGACGTGCATTTTCTGGATGAGGATGATGAAGAGCCGGACGAAGAAACGGGATTGGACACGCTTTTGGGACGAATGATAATTGAATTGGATTATTTAATAACGGAACTTTTTTATAATCTAGAAGTTTATGAATCCAACCAAACTTATGACGTTTTGGATGATATAGGAGAATTATTCGGCCTCCTTGTCGGAGCCGCCGCCCATACCGAAATGGTAAATTTATTGGAACGCTATCTCCCGGACGAAGAAAATTCAAAAGAATAAAATTTGTCAAGAACATTTCAACTTAAAATTTCCCTCCCCGGCTATCCGCCATGGCGACGCGTTTGGGTGGACGAAAATACCACCTTGGCGCAATTGGACGAAATTATCCGGGCCGTATTTGAATGGCCCGTAAAGCAAGATTATTATTTTGAAATCAAAGGTAAAACCATTTCGCCTCCGGTTTACGGACCGGTTTTTATGCTCAGCCTCGACGGCAAACCGCCGCCGGATACAACAAATATCCGCCTTGCGCACTTGTGGAATCAAAATATCAGGAACTTTCAATATTTTTACGATTGGCTTACCGGTTTTTGGCATACGGTTGAAATGGAAAAAGTTTTTCCAACACCTCCAACCGAACGCTTACCCGTTTGCATGGAAGGAGATTACAAAAACGCTTTAACCGAAATCGACGCAAGGGAATTTGATAATAAGTATTTGCATTGCTTTTATTCTTCCGGGTGCGAGGACTACACAAAACCCACGGATCTTATTCCCGTAACCTTTACCCAGGGCTCATTCGACCTAAAAGCTGCCAATGACGCGCTAAAACGCCTATTGGAAAAACCAAAGACTGCTGCAATAAAATCACTAGCGGAACCGCTAATTATCACACCACGGCAATGCCGCCTGTTGCA
>JAMOUV010000026.1 GCA_027067965.1 Flavobacteriales bacterium
TACCCTTGTGGTAACTATGATGGGATACAAGACCTACCGTAAAAAATTAAAATTGGATACATCCGCCGTCTTTATCCCGGTGTTATTACAAGAAAAAGTGTTTAACCTGTCCGAAGTTTTGATTTCTACACCGTTTGCCAAGCTTCAAAAGGACAACGTGATGAAAGTAAGCGTCCGGCTGAGCGCGGACTTGTATAAAAAAGGAACGGCCAATACTTTACATGCGCTCGATGAAATTCCCGGTGTTCGTCTGACCATTCCCTCGTCTCCTTTTTCCAAGCCCGTCATTAGAGGTCTTAGCGGGAACCGCGTTTTAATGTATAGTCAAAACATCCGGTATGAAAATTATCAATTCGGAGGGAAACACGGAATGGATATGTCGGGCGAAGGTACCCGCTCCATTGAAGTGATCAAAGGACCGGCTTCTTTGCTTTACGGTTCGGATGCATTGGGAGGTATTGTCTATTTGGTGCCCGAGCCGTTCGGCCCTACCGGAAAAACAGTAGGAGGCATATATATCCACGAAGCTTTGAACAATCATCATTTTCACGGCGGCGGATATATAAAATCCGGAAATAAAAATCTGAAATATTTGGCCCGTTTTACTTTCGATAATGCCGGCGACTATCGTATTCCGGGCAATGCCTATGTATTGAATTCGGGATTTCGGTCGTTGGATTTTAAAAGCGGGATGAAATTTTCGAGAAAGAAAAATTATTGGGAATTACGTTATAATTATCATTCGCGAAAAAACGGAATTTATACGGGTACGGGTTCCGTCCCTTCAAAACAAATAAACACTCCTTATCAAGATATCCAATCCCATATTGTGTCTCTCTCCACACGGATAAGCAAACATCATTCCCGGTGGGACATCAAAACGGGATATACCCGATTTGACAGAGCATTGGTGAAGGAAATTAATCCGTTTATCGGCATGAAACTTCACAATTTCTCCTTTGATGTAAAAAAACATTTTAATCGCGGTAATTCACACTGGATTGCAGGCAGTCAACTCTATCTTAAACAAAATAAAAATTACGGATTTCAACATTTATTGCCCGATGCATACATCGGTTCCTTTGCTTTATTCGGGACGGTTCAGCGGGAAATAAAAGAAAACTGGTCCCTGCAAGCCGGCGTGCGCGGAGACGTCAACCGTATCATTACCCGTGCCGGTAAAGACCACCCGCAAGCGGTTAATAAAACGCTCTTGAGCAGTTCCGGATCACTGGGGGTAAAAAGGAATTTTCAAGATAAATGGTTTCTACGGCTAAATATTGCCAAAGGTTTTAGAGCGCCCAATTTGGCGGAATTGACCTCACAAGGCCAACATGCCGCCCGGATTGAACTCGGAAATCCGTCGCTGAAAAACGAAAGTAATTACCAAATCGATTTTAATGCCGAAGGAAAATCATCTCATTTTGAAATTTCAACGGAATTTTATACCAATTACATCAAAAATTATATTTATCTCCAACCCACGGGTCAATGGGAAAACGGCTTGCCGGTATATGCTTACACTCAAGATGATGCGTTGTTATGGGGAAATGAAACTGCCCTCCATTTTCATCCGCATCCGTGGGATTTTTTGCATATCGAAGCTTCTTTCGAAAC
>JAMOUV010000027.1 GCA_027067965.1 Flavobacteriales bacterium
TTTTTTTTTTTTTTTTTTTTTTTTTTTTTTTTTTTTTTTTTTTGAGTTTATAAAACCTTAAAAAATTATTAATATTATAAAACATAAATCAGGTAGATGGTAAAAATCAAAAAAATGTTCATATATTTGTTGTAATCATTATTACACAAGTTCTTTTAAAAGATGAAAACGCTTTTAATTTCCGGTGGAACCGGTATGATCGGAAGGGCCCTCACTTCGCATTTGCTTGATAATGGCTATCGGGTAAAAATACTCACGCGGTTTCCGGAAAGGCATACCGACTCATCTCAAGTAACTTATCATTATTGGGATTGGACCAAGAAAGAAATTGATGCGAATGTTTTTGATAATGTAGAAGGATTTATTCATTTGGCGGGGGTTAATATCGGTCAAAGGAGATGGACAGCGGCATATAAAGCCGAAATTGCAGGCAGCCGGATTTTGTCTTTACGATTTATCAGGCAATTTTTATTGGAAAATAATATTAATCTGCAGGTTTTTATAGGTGCTTCGGCGATAGGTTATTACGGTTGTGTGACGGATGATATGATGCGCAAGGAAAATGACCCGCCGGGTAATGATTTTTTAGCGGCAGTAGTCGAAGAATGGGAAAAGGAATCGGATATGATGCATGCCGTAGCGTCTCGGGTGGTGATTCTTCGTACCGGTGTAGTGTTTCACCCGCGGGAAGGTGTTTTTCCTCGGTTGGTAAGACCTATTTTACAAGGATTTCCTTTTATTTTGGGTAGCGGAAAACAATATATCGACTGGATTTCCATTGAAGACATTGCACGGATGTATCTTTATGCTTTACAGCACCCCTTTCGGGGTATATTCAATGCCGTTTCTCCCAAGCCGGTAACTTACCGCGAATTTGTAGAATGTATCACCGGCATTATGAATAAATTTTGTTGTTTGCCTGCCATTCCTGCCTTTTTATTGAAATTCATTTTAGGAGAAAGGGCTTGTCTCATCACCGAAGGTGTGCCCGTGTCCTCAGAAAAAATTAGAGAGCAAGGTTTTCGTTTCGAACAAGACACTTTGGAAAAATTAGGGCAGTATTATTTGAAGAAAATAAGGAGAGGTGCATATTGATTTTTTTTCGGATATTTACAATAAATTCCTAAGTTTTGACACACGAAAACTCATCGGAAAATATAAACCGGCTTCATCCGGAAATAAATTCGCATTACAAAAAATTCAAAAAACCCTTGCCCGATGCGGACCGGTTTATTAAAGAAATTCGTGCGGGAAACCGGGAATACTTAAGCCGGGCCATTACTTTAATTGAAAGTTCATCGCCTTCGGTAAGGAAATTGGCCGACGAAATCGTCCGAAAGGCATTGGCATATTCGGGACGTTCGTTCAGGGTAGGAATAACCGGCGTGCCGGGCGTGGGAAAAAGCACATTTATCGATAAATTGGGTATGAATTTTATCGAACGCGGACATCGCGTAGCCGTATTGGCCATCGACCCGTCCAGTGCATTGAACAAAGGTAGTATCCTCGGCGACAAGACCCGCATGAATAATTTATCCAAATCCGACCGGGCTTTTATTCGCCCTTCGCCTGCGGGAGGTCATTTGGGTGGAGTGGGGCGCAAAACCCGAGAAAGCATTATCCTTTGCGAAGCGGCCGGATACGACCGGATTTTGGTGGAAACCGTCGGAGTGGGACAGTCCGAAATTTATGTACACTCCATGACCGATTTGTTTTTATTGCTTAAACTTCCCGGAGCGGGAGACGAACTCCAAGGAATCAAACGCGGTGTGATGGAAATGGCGGATATGATTATTATCAACAAAGCGGACGGAGAATTAAAAGACGAAGCCCGCAAAGCCGTACAAATTTTCAAAAACGCATTGTATTATTTTACCTTCCGCAACACAGACGAAATCGATGTAATGGCGGTGAGCAGTATGGAAAATAGCGGCATTGAACAAGTAGCCGAATTATTGGAAAAAAAATATAAACACTTGTTGGAATCGGGTCGTTTGGAGGAAAAACGGACCGAACAATTGGTATTTTGGTTCGAAGAAAGTTTAAATGAACTGTTTAGAAACTATTTCGAAGGCAACCAATTGCTCCGGGCGGAGCGTAATTTATTACTGGACCGGATTAAACAAAAGAAAATCACGCCCTTCGAAGCGGCTTCCAAATTATGGGATTTGTTTATAGAAAATTCAGAAAGATAATTTGATTCTTTTTTTACCCAGCCCGTAAATTAACAAAACCAAAGCCACAAATACCGCTACGCGTGCAATAAAATCACCGTGCCGTGCATAAAAGGTTATTTCTTCGTTCAAACGGGGTTTGACAACTAAAACACCTCGCCGGTCATAAGCCAATGAGGCCATGATGTCGCCCCGCTGATTGATATGTCCGCTACGTCCGGTATTGGCCGAACGAACCAAATCACGCCGGTTTTCTATGGAACGCAAGCGGGCATAATGAAAATGTTGCCTGTAACCGCCCGTTTTTTTCCACCATCCGTCGTTAGTGATCACGGCAAGTAAATTGGCCCCTTTCTGGACATACCGGCGTACATAATCGCCGAAAACCGATTCGTAGCATATAATCGGGGCGACTTTTATTCGCCGGTTACTGTTTTCGAATACCACCGGCTGCGGGCTGGGTGTATGGGTACCCGTGGCACCGCCCAAGTTCAATACGATGTCGCCTATCAACGGACTTAAAAAACGGTGAAAAGGCATTTTTTCCGCACCGGGAACCAAGATTTTTTTATGATACATTTCGGGCTGATTATCCGATTTGTAGTATAAGGCGGAATTATAGAGTTGATACCAATCGCCTGCCCGGGTTTGATTGGCGGTGGATGGAATGGGGCCGTTTTTATCCACGAAATTATATAAAGTGGCACCGATAAGCCAGTCGGCACGCGGATGTTTTTGTTTGAATTGCATGAGAAGGGCGGTGAATTTTTCATTTCCCATGTCGTCTTTATCAATAGCCCGGGCCAAGGCGGTTTCCGGGGCGATAATCAAATCCACACTATCGGCATAGGGTTCGGCCAATTTGATTAAATCTACGATGCTTTCGCTGTTTTTCCGGTCGAATTTTTCCGTCCACGGATCGATGTTGGGCTGAAGGAGCAGGACGGATGCTTCTTCGCCTTTTTCCCGGTAGGAACGGTATAGGAAAAAGGATAGTATCAAAGGAAGAAAAAGAGTAAAAACCCAACGAAAAGTATGGAAACGGCTGCGGTTTTTTATCCAAAAATACACATACATATTAACCAATAAAATCCATAATGTGCCGCCGAAAACGCCTGTAAATTCATACCATTGAACCTGTTCGGGCGACGCGGCGAATACATTGCCCATGGTGAGCCACGGCCATTCCAAATCCCATACGTAATGTAATTTTTCAAAACTTATCCACAAGGCGGGAAGCAGCGCCCATGCCATTTTGCGGGGAAGTTTCGCACGGAATTTATGCCATATCCAAAATGTAAATGCCATTAAAAACGAATTGGCCGTCAAAGCCACTATGGCTCCTACGGGAGTGGCATACCAAATCCAATAAGTGGTGAATAAATTAAAGAGAAAAAAACTCAAATAGAGGATGGGGAAGAATTTTTTCTTTCGGTGGGCCATATAATAATCCGATGAAAATAACAAGGGAATCCATGCCAAAAAAATTAACGGTGCCCATCCGTTTTCCGGCCATGCCAATGTAAATAAAAGTCCGCTGAGAAGAGGTAAAAACCGGATGAGTGAATTATTCATAAATAAACTACACATATTGGGGTTCCATGCAAAAATAAGATTAATTGGCGATATGATATCGAAACTCAGGGATGTCGGCCTTACCGGTTCTCTTTTTCAAATTATATTTAATAAACGTAATAGAGCGGAGACCGGCGGGCTCCGCGATAGAGAGGCAAGACCGAAGGGCTTGCCGGCAGGAGCGGAAACCGCTATGGATTCCGCGACCCACGGAAAAGCATACGGTAGAATGCTTTGAAGTGGATTTAAAAAAGAATTACCTGAAAACTAACGGATGTGATTTTTGGTATTCGTCAATTTTTCTAAATTTAGCACAAAAATTTTCATTATGAAGAAAAAATCTTGGGCAGAACCTTATAAAATCAAGATGGTTGAACCGCTCCGCATGTTATCGAAGCGCGAACGCGAGCATGCAATTGCCGAGGCGGGATATAATACTTTTTTGTTACGTTCGGAAGACGTATATATCGATTTGCTTACCGATAGTGGCACATCGGCCATGTCGGACCGCCAATGGGCGGGATTGATGCTGGGTGACGAAGCGTATGCCGGAAGCCGTAATTTTTATCATTTGGAAGAAACGGTACGCGAAGTTTACGGATACAAATATCTGGTACCGACTCATCAGGGACGGGCGGCCGAACATATTATTTCAAAAATCCTTATCAAACCCGGCGATTATATTCCGGGAAATATGTATTTCACCACCACTAAATTGCATCAAGAATTGGCCGGCGGTAAGTTTGTAGACGTTATCATCGACGAAGCACACGATCCGGAATCTGAACATCCGTTTAAGGGAAATATCGACCTGAACAAATTGCAAGCCCTGATCGATGAAGTGGGGGCCGAAAAAATTCCTTATGTATCTATTGCCACCACGGTTAATATGGCCGGTGGTCAGCCCATTTCCTTGGAAAACCTCAAGGCGGTACGCGAATTAACATCTAAATATGGCATCGCCATTGTGCATGATATGACTCGTGTGGCGGAAAATGCATATATGATTCAACAAAACGAACCCGGCTACGTCGACAAAACGATTGCGGAGATTGTAAAAGAAATTAATTCCTTAACCGATCATGCCACCATGAGCGCTAAGAAGGACGCATTGGTCAATATAGGCGGATTTTTGGCTACCAACGACGCGGATGTATTTGAAAAAGCCCGTAATTTGGTAGTGGTTTATGAAGGATTGCATACTTACGGCGGTTTGGCCGGACGTGATATGGAAGCCATGGCTATCGGAATAAAAGAATCGGTAATGGACGAACACCAAAAGGCAAGGGTAGGGCAGGTTCATTACTTGGGCCAATTGCTTTTGGATGCAGGCGTACCGGTGGTCAAACCGATCGGGACCCACGGCGTGTTTTTGAATGCGAGAAAATTTTATCCGCATTTGACACAAGATGAATTTCCCGCCCAAACTTTGGCGGCGGAATTATATGTGGATTCCGGTGTGCGTGCGATGGAACGGGGCGTGGTTTCGGCGGGTCGAAATCCCGAAACCGGCAAGCATAATTATCCGAAACTGGAACTTGTCCGGCTGACTATTCCCAGAAGGGTTTATACGCAGGCCCACATGGACGTAACGGCCGAGTCGGTCATTGAGGTATTTAAAAACGCCCATCGGGCCAAGGGACTTAAAATGGTTTATGAACCGAAATATCTACGCTTCTTCCAAGCCAGATTTGAGAAATTGTAAATAAAATTTATATGCGCTGCTAAAAGACTGCCTTATTTCGGGCAGTCTTTTGTATATGATACCGGCTTATAAGCATTTTTACTTTTTAAAGGGTAATGGATGTTGGTGGAAAATTCCGTGCGGAATTTTGTAAACAGATTCAATTGGCTTAATTTCCATTTTGAATTTATGAGTTTTAATGCGTTTTAAACACCCTCGATCGACTGAAATCCCGCTTGCCGTATCGCCTATACACATATTCCAATAAAAAGGCCGCGCCGAAAATCAACCATCCAGCAATAAAGGCATCTTTTTCCGTTTGCCATTGATAACGCATCAAGCAGATGAATACAAAGATTAAAATTAATAGATTAAGGAAAACCAACCACTTTTTTCCGCCGAATTTGTCGATGTTTTTATAATGCGAAATCAATACGAAAAGGTAAATCACCGTCGTAACCGCCGTGGTAATGGAAGCGATACCGTTGAGATTGAAAAACAAAGCCAAAAACAATCCCAAGCCGGCCGTTATATACAAGCCCGCCGGTGCACCGAACCAAACCTTGCGTTCGAAGTGTTCGGGCAAAAAGCCGTTTCGAGCCAAAGCATAGGCGATGTTGGCCCCGCCATAGATAGTGGCATTCATGGCCGAACCGATGGAAAACAATGCCCCCACCGAAACGAGCAAAAAGCCCCATTCGCCCAAGAAAGGTTTCGCAGCCACGGCCAAGGCATTTTCCGAAGCGCGGATGATTTCCGGCACGGACAAATTGCCCAAGGTTACCACCGAAATACCCACATAAATCGCCATCACGATAAAAATGCTGATAAAAATAGCCCGCGGCACATTCTTTTGCGGATTTTTCATGTGTTCCGATGCATTGGTCACCAATCCGAAACCCATATAGGACAGAAAAAACACTATGGAAGCGTTAAGCATGCCTTTGAGATGCTCCGTATCCCACTGTGGATGAAGCCACTCCCAATGAATACTGTGAAATCCCGCTACAATAAAAAGCAGCAAAATGGATACCTTCACCAATACAATCCAAAATTCCGCCCTGCCCACGGCCTTGCTACCGAAAAAATTAAGCGCCGTAAAAAACAGCACCAATCCCGCCATGACCAAATCGTGATAAAAGGGCGTTTCGGGCAGGTGAAAAAGCGGCAGGAAATAACCGGCAAAACCTTTGGCAAACAAGGCGATGGATACCACAAAACCGAACCAGTAGAGGATGCTCAGTGTTCCGGTGAGCAGGTTGTCGCCCAAGCCTTTGAGGATAAACGCCATGGGACCTGCCCCCGAAATAATTTTACGTCCCAAAACGGCATAAGAATATGCCACCGCCATGGCGTAAATACCCGAAAGCAAGAAAGCCCAAGGCAAATTTACCCCGGCCAGTTTAACGCCCAATCCGAATATGGAAAAAATACTGGCGCCGATCATGGTGCCTACCGCCAGGGCAACGGCTTCAGTGAGGGTAAGTTTGTGGTTTCGGTTCATGGTATTTGATTTAATACAATCCGCCTTATCCGGTAATTACAAAACTACTTTATTTTATGAAAGGATAAAAATTCAAAACAGGGCTTCCTAAGTGTTTGTAAGTATTTACTAAATTTATACATCAAACTAAATTTGTCTTTTTTCGTACAATTTTCCCGCATTTCCGGTTTATTTGCATTTTAACCTGGTTAAAATGATAGTGAAGTGTTGTTTTTCTCGGGTTAAAATGTTAGTTTTGTATCAAAATTCGCGGGATGATTAAGCGAAATCGTAAAAAAGACCTCTTACAATCGTTAAATCGAAAGGAAATCACCGTGCTGACCGGTGCCCGCCAGGTGGGGAAAACCACGCTTATCAAAGAAATTATCCGTGAATTGGAAGCCAAAGGCGAAAAAACGCTTTATTTCAATTTGGATATCGAGCGGGATATGAACTATTTTCGCTCACAAGAAACTTTTTTGAACAAATTGCGTTTGGAATTGGGCGATGCCCCCGCTTATGTGTTTATTGATGAAATTCAGCGCAAGGAAGAAGCCGGACTTTTTTTGAAGGGAATTTACGATATGGATTTGCCGTATAAGTTTACCGTAACGGGTTCGGGAAGTTTGGAACTCAAACAAAAAATCGGCGAAGCGCTCACGGGTCGTAAAATCCTGATTTACTTGCCGCCGGTGATGTTTGATGAATTTGTTCAATACAAAACCGCCTACCGTTACGAAAACCGCTTGGCGCTGTATTTTGAAACAGAAAAAGAAAACCTTGCATTGCTTTTGAATGAATATCTGACCTACGGCGGCTATCCGGCGGTGGTAACGGCTTCTACGCAAGATGACAAAACCGGCATCATGCAAGAAATTTTTCAATCCTATCTGACCAAAGACATTGCTTGGCTGTTGCATGTCAAATCTCCGGATAAATTTGTCAGGATGATGCAATTGCTTGCGGCGCAAGCGGGCGGTTTGTTGCGATACAGCGATTTGGCGCATGATGTTACGGTTACCGTCCAAACCCTTAAAACCTATTTATGGTATGCCGAGCAAACCTTTATGATCCATACGGTGAAACCCTTTTTTACCAATCCCAAAAAAGAGCTGACCAAATCGCCGGTGGTGTATTTCAATGATTTGGGTATGTTGCATTTTCTTCGCGGCACCTTGCCCGGAAACCTGAAAACCGGCATGGATTTTCAAAACTTTGTTTATTTGATTTTGAAAGAACGATTCGAACGTCCGTTATCGCCCGTCAAATATTGGCGAACCAAGAATAAGGCCGAAGTGGATTTCGTAATTATTAGGGACGGACAAGTTATTCCTTTTGAAGTCAAATTTTCCCCAATCAAAAAACCGGTTGTCAGTCGTTCCCTTCGTAGTTTTATTGAAAAATACAAACCACCGCGCGCCTACGTGGTCCATACCGGCGATTTTTTTGAAACCAAAATAGAAACCACGGAAGTAATTTTTCTGCCTTATTGGAAGTTGTATTTTTTGGAAAAATAAAATCCGGGTATTTATTCATTTACATTTTAACCGGGTTAAAATTATATTCCGGCATAAAAAATCCCGGGTAAAATAAAGCAAGGGAAATTTTTGCGGAATGCAACCCGCATTTTATTCGGTTTTTGTGGAATATAGTCCGCAATTTTTTTAACCACAAAGAACATGGAAAATATCTGTGAAATCTGTGTTTATCTGCGTCATCAGCGTCCAAAAAAAAACTATTCACTATCTCACTACCTCACTAATTCACTAAAAAAATTGTTCACTAAAAAAACTCCTTCACTCCTTCATTCTTTCACTCCTTCACTCCTTCACTAAAAAAAGAAGCTCCCCCAAAAACCCGGAAAACTCTTCCGCACATTATCCTTGTCCAAAATTTCCATATTCGGGAAAAGCGGTTGCAAAGCGGCAAAGGCCATGCTCATACGGTGATCGTTGTAGGTATGGATGCGGACGGGTTGCGCTACCGGAAATTCGGCAGGTGGAATGATTTCCAACCAATCCGGCCCGGAACGGACCGTAGCGCCCAATTTGGCTAGTTCGTTTTCCAAGGCGGCAATACGATCGGTTTCTTTGATGCGCAAAGTTTTGAGCCCGGTGAGTTTACAGGGAATTTGCAATCCGAAGCAGGTTACGGCCAAGGTTTGCGCCAAGTCAGGAAAGCGAGTGCAATCGATTTGGCGGTAGTCTTTTTCCGGTTCGCGGATTTTTTGCAATAAAATGCTGTCGCCCTCCCAAATGGTCCTGACGCCGAAGCCCTCAAAAAGCTTTTCCGTAATACTGTCGCCTTGCAAGGAAGGTTTTTGAAAAGCCGACAAGCGCACCGGCTTGCCCGTCAAAGCCGTTCCGGCATAAAAATACGACGCCGACGACCAATCGCTCTCCACCGTAAAATCCGTTTTTTTCGGCTTGTTCAACGCCTCGATGCAAATGCCGTCCGCTACTTCTTTTACGGTAGCGCCCAATTGTCTTAATAGTTCCGCCGTCATTTTCCAATACGGCACCGACACGCTTTCATTTTTATCAAAACGAATGCATAATCCCTCCGGCAAGGAAGGTGCAATGAGCATCAAAGCCGTAATAAACTGACTACTCACGCCGGGATTTATGCTTACTTCGCCGCCACGCAGCTTCGCCGGAAAAATCCTCAGCGGCGGGTAGCCCTCCTCACCGGCATATTCGATTTTGGCGCCGAACGACCGAAGCGCCTCCACCAACGGCCCGATGGGTCGCCGTTTCATCCGTTCGGTGCCCGTAATCAGAACGGGTTTCGACGTATGCACCGCATAATAGCCCGTGGCAAAACGCATGGCCGTTCCGGCATCCATGACGTCTATCGTATCGCCGTCGCCCTTCAATGCCCGTTGTAGCAGCGCCGTGTCGCGCGCGGCGGATAAATTACGGATTTTCAGGCCGGGATAAAGCGCTTGCAGCACCAGCAAACGGTTGCTGATGCTCTTGGATCCGGGAATGCGTATGTGCGGCGGTTGCTTAGCCACGCCCGGTCATTTTCAGGTATTCTTCTTCGCTAATAATGGGAATGCCCAGCTGTTGCGCTTTGGCCACTTTGGACGGTCCCGGCTTTTCGCCCGCCAGCAGGTAATCGGTTTTGCGGCTCACGGACGATGCCACCTCGCCGCCGTGCCGCTCGATATCGGCTTTGATTTCGTCGCGGGAAAAGTTTTGGAAAGTGCCGCTCACCACAAACTTCTTGCCTTGCAGCACGTTTTGACTTTCATCCGCCGGTTGTTCGCTTTCGAATTTCAGGCCCGCCTTGCGCAGGCGTTCCACCAATTGGCGGTTATCGGGATTGCGGAACCATTTGTAAATGCTCTCGGCTACCTTTTCGCCTACGTCTTCCACTTGCGTCAATTCTTCCGGCGTGGCCTCCATAATCCGGTCGATGCTACCGAAATGTTTCATTAACTTCTTGGCCGTGCTTTCGCCCACATGCTTGATGCCCAAGGCGTAGAGCAATTTTTCCGCCGGACGCTCCTTGGATTGTTCGATGCCTTTCAGAATATTAGACGCCGTCTTTTCGCGGATGCCTTCCAGCTTGATTAAATCCTCTTTTTTCAAATCATACAAATCCGCCACATTGCGGATGAGCCCTTCGTCGTAGAGCAATTTCACCGTTTCCTTGCCCAGTCCTTCGATATTCATGGCGTTGCGGCTCACGAAATGCTCGATGGCCGCCACTTGTTGCGGCTTGCATCCGGCCGTATTGACGCAATAATGATGCGCGTCCACTTTCACCAGCGGCGCCTCGCACACCGGACAGGTTTTAACAAACTCGATGGGTTTGGCGCCCGGTTGGCGCTTGCTCTTGTCCACGCCCACCACTTGTGGAATGACGTCGCCGGCTTTTTCCACCAAAATCGTGTCGCCTTCGTGCAGGTCCAAGGCTTTCATAATGTCCTCGTTATGCAGCGATGCCCGTTGCACCACCGTGCCGCCCAGCAATACCGGTTCGAAAATGGCCACCGGCGTTACCTTGCCCGTGCGTCCCACCTGAAAGTCCACGCGCAGCAGCTTGGTGGCTTTGCGCTCGGCGGGAAACTTGTAGGCAATGGCCCAACGCGGATATTTGGCCGTAAAGCCCAATTTTTCCTGCTTGTCAAACTCGTTGACCTTAATCACGATGCCGTCGGTCTGATAGGGAAAATCCAGACGCTTGGCTTCCCAGTAATTGATAAAATCGAACACACCGTCCAGCGTATCGGCCTTGGTATAAGCCCCTTCCGGCAGGAAAAAGCCCCACTCTTTGAGTTTGTTCAAGGCCTCGTATTGCGACCGCACCGGCAGTTGTTCGCCCAGCATTTGCCACGGAATAAAGTCCAATCCCCGGCGTGCCACCTCGGCGCTATCTTGCAGTTTGAGCGTCCCGGCGGCTAAGTTACGCGGGTTCATATACGGCTCCTCGCCCTTAGCGACACGTTCGGCATTGACCTTTTCGAAATTCTCTTGCGACATCACCACCTCGCCCCGCACAAACAATTCCGGCGGCACGTCCTCCGCTTCGATTTTCAAAGGCAAAGTGCGGATGGTGCGTGCATTGGCCGTAACCACGTCTCCCTGTTCGCCGTCGCCGCGGGTGATGGCCTCGACCATTTCGCCGTTGCGGTATTCCACGCTCAATGACGTGCCGTCGTATTTCAGCTCGGCCGAAAAGGTAAACGGCTCGTTCAGCATGCGTCGCACGCGCTCGGCCCATTCCCGGACTTCCTCGAATGAATAGGTATTGTCCAAGGAATACATGGGATATTTATGCCGCTTGGTAGGGAAAATTTTGGTCACCGTCCCGCCCACACGTTGCGTAGGCGAATTGGGATCGTAAAATTCCGGCCACTCTTTTTCCAGCCGTTCCAATTCCTTCATGAGCATATCGAACTCATAGTCCGAAACGCTCGGCCGGTTGAGCACATAATATTCGTAATTATAGCGGCGCAACAGCTTCCGCAATTCGTCGATACGTTTTTTGGCCTGTTCGCGGGTCATGGCGGGTGGGTTTTATATAATATTATTTTCTTCTTCCTCGATAGGATAGATTTCTTTAAAATAATTTAAACTCATTTTATTTTCAAAGAAATCTTTTGCCTTTTGTTTTTCAATAATAATTCTTTCCTCAGCAATATTTAATTTCTGAGATACGTATTTTTGCAATTCATCTTTAGTCGTATTAGACCCTTTCATTACAGACATAACTTTTTTACTATCATCTAATTTCAACGCTTGTTCAATTAAACCATTGATATGTTCATCAGCAAAACTATAGCCAATACACACAATAAGTTTTGCATTCAAGGTATAATGCCTAAACTGTGAAAATAAAAATAAATAAGGGTCAGAATAACTTAATTTATTTTGAGTACCAAAGATAATATCAGGATTTTGGGGGATACTATCTGAATATGAAACAATCTTCGTTTTCGGGTCACGCTTCCAATCAATTGATCCATGGAGCTTATATAAATAAACATCAATATCGGAATCAGGAAAAACATCAAATAATTTATAATTCCATTTACGATTATTACAATCAAATCCACGTTCAAAATTAAAT
Source organism: Flavobacteriales bacterium (assembly GCA_027067965.1). GTDB lineage: Bacteria > Bacteroidota > Bacteroidia > Flavobacteriales > Flavobacteriaceae > JAADED01. The sequence goes on from JAMOUV010000027.1 coordinate 12,497, forward strand.
TCAAATCCTTTATTATTTGAATTAGATTCAATACATTTGTCATAATTAAGTGTAAAAACACGCAATGGAAAATTTAATTCAGCTCTCAATGTTTTTAAATGTTTAAAATATGAAGCTTTCCTAACATCATCTAATGTAATCCAATCTTTTAGTTTTTTCTTTATTTCCTTAGAGAAAGAATCTATTAATTGAAAATTATCTCTTATAACTTCACTAAACCTAATATTCCAAGAACCAATAAAAGGATAAAGTAAATGTTTTTCCTTTTGTTTTAATTCTTCAAGTACAAATAATAGAGTTTCTATATTAAAAATTCCAGATTGGCCTAACAATCCGGCAGAATAATTTACGCCGCTTTTAATTAAATAATATAAATCTTTAAATTTCTCCCATTCTGTAATGGTATTAATTAATTGTTCAATTTCATCTATCATTTTTGATGAAACGGGGATCCCTGCATCTGCACTTGCACCTGCTCCTAATAAAAATATTATTTCATTTTCTCTAAAATTTCTCATAGATTGAAAATTATAAAAACCAAGGTTTAGTAGTATTTGTTGTTACAAAATCCAAATTTAATTCTTTGAAATATTTGCTAAACTTAGAAATCAATTTAGGATAAAAAATAGATACAGGAAATGCCTTAGCGTTGAATCCTCTGTAATTTGCACCCGAAAGATTTAAGATATCTTGAAGATATTTTTCATGAAAATTGTAAAATTCTTCCTTGTTAGAATAATGAAAAGTTATATGCAATGGATTCCCATACCTTTTATATACTTTTTTAGAATGTAAGTTTAAACCTTCTGTCCATAAAAGAAATTCGTTATTACTTAATTGAATGTATGAACTTTCATAAGGCACTAAACTATTTTCATTTTTATTAAATCCAAAGAACTTAGGATTATCATTAATTTTAATAATAGATAATTCAATATTATTATCAATCGTCCTTAAGGCATTTTCTATTGTTTTAATATCATTTTTATTAATCTTCTCAGATACATGAAAAACTATTTTTTCATAATTTTGATAATTCCTAACTATTTCTTTGATATTGTAAGCTAGACTTTTTAAAAATGCATGTTTATCTTGTTCGTCCGCTAATTGTTTTATTTCTAGAAATTTACCGGAAGAATCCAATAAAACAGAATAAGAATAAAACCTTAATATCTTTTTAGTTTCCTCGTCATATTTATGAGATTGACCTATACCTACAATTAATGTATTTTTATTACTCGGAGTTACTATCCAAGGAACACCACCTAATTTTGAAAAAATTTGTAATGCTATACTACCTACAGACCATTTTAATTGGAGATTATTATTAATAGTTTCTATATGAACAACTTGAGAAGGTATATTAAATTTCAAACATTTATTTTTCAATTTAATATAAAAACGCTCTTCTTTTTTTGGCAAAACAATTATAATAATGGGATTCAGTTTCTTCGTTTCTAGAATCTTACTAAAAATTTTATCTAACTCAGTATCAGAATATTCTTTTATATAAAATGCCTTTGTGTTATATTTGTTTTGGTTTGGTAATTTAAATGTTGATAATCCTTTAAAAGTTATAAAAGAATCCCCGTTAAGTGCTTGCAATAAATCTAATGCATAAGGTCTATGTTCGGGTTTAAAAATATAAAAATAAAAGGGCGATTCATTAATTTCTTGGTAAGGTCCAAATTCCATAATTCCTCTGAACTGAGAATTCATTTGTTGATTATTTGAAAATAAATATTGTTTTATTTTCAAAAAACTAGATTTAAGTTCTTGAAATGAAGAAGAAATTTCTATTGCATTTGTTAGATATTTAATTTTTGGCAAAAAAGTATCAATAAAATTAAATAAATAAGTGTATTTATCTATATAATAATTTAAATTACTTTGATAGTCGTCATTTAAAGATAAAGAATGTTTTAATACCTCTTTGTTAAAGGGATATTTATCTGATTTTATAAATTTATAATTAATGAGAAAACCAAATGCTTTTCTGTTTTTTAAAAAATAGGGTTCTAACCAAATAGTGCGATCTCCAATAACTTTTTGGTTTTTATCTTTTATTTTTTCAATTAAAAAATATACACGTTTTTGCTCAAATTTCTTTGAATATTGGTGTAATTTTATATGCTCTTCATTAGACCTTTTTATCAAAAGATATTTTAAGTATTCTTTTGTAAGGTCTATATTTGTAGAAGCTTTACAACTAAATAACTCGGCATCTTTTAAAGGATAAAAACTTACCCAATAAGGAATATATTTTCCATTTTCATCAGGTAATTTATAATATCGAACCTTTTTATCCCATTTTTTTTCATTCGGCTTTACTTTTTTACGAAATACATCAAATGTAAAATCCGAACTTTTTAATGGTAAAAAATTCAGGGTAATTATATGATTTTTCATATTCATCCGTATTCATTTATCAAATGCTTCTTTCAATATTGCTTGCATCAGCATTTCGGCGTGTTGTTCGCTTTTTTGGATTTCTTCTTCCATTGCCGATACTTTTTGCATAATGCTTTCAACTTTTTCTACAATGGCTTTTTGTTCGGCTAGTGGGGGTAAAGATATTTTAATAGAACTTAATGATTTACCTGATAAATTTCCTATTCCCATTCCTTTTTTATATTGATTAATTAACTTTGAATCATATAAAAACATCATAAAATAGTAAATGTATTTCACTTTAATATTTCCATAAAGGCGAACTCTATGAATATGGTTTTGAAAACAAATATTATAGTCATAATTCCATATTGCAGAGCGTCCTACATCGCCTCCTTCACAAATTAATAAATCTCCTTTTCTTGCAGTGCAACGTTCTAATTCTTTTTGCTCAACTTTAATTTTTTTTAGATTATTTAAATTGAAATAATTCCAATATAAGTTAGAAGTTGTAATATATTCATAGTATTTACCTGTATTTTTACTTTTGTGTAAAGTTTTACCTGAATTATGTTTAGCTATTTCTCCCAATCTACACCAAACCCAACCTTCCGGCAATTCAAAGGGAATTTCTTCCGGGCTAATGGGCGGCAGCGGTTTTTGTTTACGGATTTTTTTCTCTTTAATCAGTTTTTCTTTTTCGGTTTTGATGCGTTTTAGCAGTTCGCTTGCGGGTTCTGTGTCGGGGTGTTGTTGGCGCCACTTTTTGGTGAGTTTGCCTTGTATGGCGTCTTGTAATAGGGATTGTTTCAGGTGTTTTATGTGTTGTTTTTGTTGGGTGATTTCGTTAAGTAAATTTGATTGTTTTTCTTTAAATATCAGTAATTTATCTAAAATATTCTGTTGCTCTTTTTTTTTAGGAAGTATAACTTTTTGATTAAAAAATTTATCTTTTTGCAATCTAATTCTTTGTGTTGTTCCATCACTCGCTTTTTTACATATTTCATCAAACCAAGTAGTTGCAGTTAATTCAAGAAATAAAGGTTTTGATATAATGTTTTCATCTATTTCAAAATACCAAAAATCATTAGTTACAATAGCACCATCAAGTTTTTCGGGAACAATTCCAAAAGCACCATTTCTTGCATCAATTCCTGAAAGAATAAAATCGCCTTTTTTAACTTCATACATATTAGATTTAATCTCTTTTCCTTTTTTTAAGCCACGTAAAACCACACCTTTGTGCTTCATTTTAATTGTAACTAATTTATATTCTTTGTCAGCATCAAGACTAACAGGCCGTTTTATTCTTTTCAAAAAATCTCCTATTTTGTATTCTTTTCCCATTATTTCACCAACTTTTCAAGTTCATTTAGTAAAGAATTAGCTTTGCTAAAAGAAGTTTTTAATTTTTCAATAACTTCTTCTGTTGAAAATTCAATTTCTTCCACTTTTACATTCGGGTTCTTAATATCCAAATCCCAATCTTTTAAGTCTTCTACTTTTACTTTCCACGCTACTTCGGTTTCCTGGCGGTTGTTCCACCATTCAATAAGCGGTTTAAATTCTTCAAACCTGATGGGTTTGGTTTTGCTGTATGATTTTTGTCCTTCGGGCAAGCGGTGTTCGTAATACCAAATTTCTTTGGTAGGGCTTCCTTTTTCAAAAAACAATAAATTGGTGCTTACCGTCGCCGGAAAAAAGGTGCTTTGCGGCAGGCGAACAATGGTGTGTAGGTTGGCTTCGGTCAGTAGTTTTTTGCGGATACGCATTTTTACTCCGTCGCCGGTGATGGAACCGTCGGGTAATACAATGGCGGCTCTACCATTAGATTTAAGCAATTTAAGAATTAAAATAAGAAATAAATCAGCTGATTCCTTGGTTCTAAATGATGCCGGAAAGTTGGTTTCGACTCCATCGGCAATTTTAGCGCCAAAGGGTGGATTGGCCAAAATAACATCCACTTGATCCTTGCGACCAATACTGTTGTATTCGGTTTTTAAACTATCTTTATATACATAATTGGGAACATCAATATCATGTAATATCAAATTGGTTAATCCTAATACATATGCAACAGGTTTCAATTCCCATCCACTAATGCTTTGTTGTAAAATATTTTCATCTTCCACAGTGCGAACATATTTTTCTCGAATATGATCAATGGCGGCCGTTAGGAACCCTCCTGTGCCTGCGGCCGGATCTAGTACTTTTTCTCCCAATTTAGGGTCGGTCAAAAGTGTCATTAGGCGTGTGACGGCACGCGGGGTATAATATTCACCTTTATTTCCGGCATCACGTAGTTCACGTAAAATGGTTTCATATATGGTTCCAAAAATGTGCTTATCTTCCGAATTATTAAAATCTATTTCATTAAGTTTATTAATGACTTTACGAATTAAATAACCTGATTTCATATAATTATGTGTTCCTTCAAATACCTCTCGTACAATGGCGGCTCTTTTAGGATATTCTGGATTTTGTAATTTTTTTAATGTAGCAAAAAGACCTTCCTTTCCTTCTGCATTGCTATCTATAAATTCCAATAATTCGTCACCAGTTATACCTTCAGGATTTGCTGCCCAATTTCGCCATTGAAATTTTTCGGGTATAACTGATTTATAGCCATCCTTAATTATTTCTAGCTCTTGATCTTTATCATCGAGAATTTTAAGGAATAGCATCCAACCTAATTGTTCCAAACGTTGTGCATCACCTGAAATACCCCGGTCTTGACGCATTATATTTCTTATATTCTTAATTACAGCATCTATATTACTCATACCTTATGCAATATTATATAATTCTTTTTCCAACTCCATTAGAGCTTCAATATATTTTTCCTTTGAACCAAATGCATTAATTAATTCCAAAGGTGTTCCAATTTTATTAAAAGGACTAAGTTTTAATACTTCCGTTTTCTCAATGGTTTCTAAGCCATCGTCAGCATATTTATCTAATAATGCTTCCAAAACTTTACGTGCTTTTTCTCCGTACTTTTCAAAATAATTTTTCTTTTTTACACGCCTTGCTCTTTCTCTTCTTGTTAAAGGTTTGGCATCAAATGCAATATGACAAATCAAGTCAAATGGGTCATATTCCTTTCCCACTTCTTCTTTTAGTCGTTCAAAAAATACACCATGCTTTTCTAATTCTTTAATAATCACTTCTTTTTTATCAGCATTATTCCATTTATTGAGAAAATCATCCAGACTTGTGTATGTATTCAAAATATTTTTCTTGGTGTAATCTTTTAAATTTTCTGTAATTAATTTTCCAGTTTTAGGATCAATATATTGAACTCTCTCGTTAATTATATTTACATCGACACCATTTACAAAATATTTAGAAGGGGGCTCACTAATTAAATCCTCATTAATAGAAACAGGGGAACTTTCAGGAAATTCAATAATATCCCCATTTTCTTCTTCAAATAAATAATCATCAACTTCATCTTCAATAATAGATAAATTATCCTTTTCAGTAGTTTCTTTGATCATTATAGGTTCTCCATCAAAGGCAGGATCTGCAAATAAGTCGGTAACATTTCTAAAATCCATTATAGTAAAGTAGGTTTTTCCATATTCTTCATTAATCCGTGTTCCACGTCCAATTATTTGTTTAAACTCAGTCATGGAATTTATATTACTATCAAGGACAATTAATTTACATGTTTGAGCATCAATTCCTGTTGTCATTAATTTAGATGTAGTAGCTATAACAGGATATTTTTCTTCGGGATTGATAAAATTATCCAATTCACGTTTCCCTTCTTCATTATCGCCTGTTATTTGCATTATGTATTTATGATTTTGTTCTACTAGATCGGCATTAGCATTAACCAACGCTTTTCGCATACCTTCTGCATGTTCAATGTCTGTACAAAATACGATGGTTTTTGCGAATCTGTCATATCCTTTTAAGTACTCGGTGATTTTGTTCGCTACAATTTTTCTCCTTTCATCTACTACTATATTACGGTCAAAATCTGTTCGGTTATAAATTCGATCTTCCACTGGATTACCATTTTTGTCCAAAAAACCTTGTGGTGGTCTCCATCCTTCAACATCTATATCTAAGGTAACCTTAATTACTTTATAAGGGGCCAAAAATCCATCTTCAATTCCTTGTTTTAAAGAATAAATATAGATAGGTTCTCCAAAATATTCAATATTGGAAACATCTCGGGTTTCTTTTGGCGTTGCTGTTAATCCTATGTGTGTAGCTCCATTGAAATATTCTAAAATTTCACGCCATTTACTATCCTCTCGTGCACTTCCTCGATGGCATTCATCCACTACCACCAAATCAAAAAAATCCCTGCTGAATTGCTTGTAAGCATCTATCCCTTCATTATTTGATAAGCCTTGATAAAGAGCAAGATATATGTCATATGCGGTATCTATTTTATGATTTTTAATAATAGTCATGGCATCTTTAAAATGTCTGAAATCACCCCTTGCTGTTTGATAGATTAAAGCATTTCGGTCGGCTAGAAATAATATACGTTTTTTGGCGCCACTTTTCCATAAACGATAAATAATTTGAAATGCCGTAAAAGTCTTTCCTGTTCCTGTAGCCATTACTAGCATTATTCTATTTTGACCTTTGGCAATGGCCTCAACGGTTCTATTAATAGCAATTTGCTGATAATATCGCGGTTCTTTCCCCGAAGGATCAATAAAATAGTCTTGAGTTATAATTTTTTCTTCTTCTGGTGTATGAATTCCTTTATGTTTTTTATATTTTTTCCATAACTCCTCAGGACTTGGAAATTCATCTAAGGAAAGTTCCATTTCAATTTTTCCTTCATTTAAAGTTTTGTCATGAAAATAAAATCCATCGCCATTACTACTAAAAACAAAGGGGATATCAAGAATATCCGCATATTCAAGAGCTTGCTGAATTCCACTTTGCATAGAATGATTGTTATCCTTTGCTTCAATTAGAGCAATAGGAATATTGGGCTTATAAAATAAAATATAATCAGCAAATTTTCTTTTTCCTCGAGCGGTCATTTTTCCTTTAACATAAATACGACCATCTGTGAAATAAATTTCTCGCCCTATTTGTGTTAATTCATCCCATCCCGCGTTGATTAGCGCCGGAGTAATAAATTTTGCTTTAATATCGGCCTCCGAAAATTTTTTTTTATTCATTGAATTTTTGTAATAAATAAAAATACTTTTCAAATATATCAAATCCTATGTACCAAAACAAGATTTATAAAATATAATTTTTCGTTTTTGTATCATTTCATCCAAATCAATCCCCACATTTGGCACCGCGATAGGAATAATCCTGAACGCTAAATTTAAATTTCCGTCGTTTCTTATCATAAAAAGACCATATTCCGTTATAGCAATACAATCAAACAACAGTCAAACAAATTTCGTTTACGGCCTGTACCTTATCCCTATAACTTTAAATTACTAATTACTTGAGTTTTAAGTATTTATAATTATTGATTAAATGAAATGGTTTCAAAAAAATGCCCAACAAGACCAAAACAATCAAGCAACAGTCAAACAACAGTCAAGCAAATTTTTGAATTATATTTACATATCATTTTTTGAAGCAAACCACCTAAAACGTTTTATATCAATTTCTTAGAAAATATCCTTTGAAAATATTTAAAATTTTTATACACCGGAACAGGCCGGTTTGTCAAACAACAGTCAAACAAATTTTAAGCCCACCAGGGAACGTATTGCCTTGCTTTCGTGCCGACGCTTTCGTCATAAATTCTAATTTTTCCGGCTTGAATAGCTTCTTTTATGATGCGGGATACCATGGCTCTGTTTCGTTCGTCAATGCCGAACCTTTCACGCAAGGAAGTATTGGTCATAAAATCATTTTGAATATACCGTAGAGATGCATGTAGATATGTGGCCCATATACGGTCTTGCTTGTTCATGTCTTTCAGTTGCTTGGGTGCAAACAAAATGGCGATCGTACTGTCGCCCGCTTCTCTAAAAACAGGCGCGGGAAGTTGATGTTGTTCCGTGGCGGCAACCGCTTTATCAATACCGCTTCCTCTTTCTTCACAAATATTAATTCGTCGCATAAATGCCGCCAAAATTTCATTACGCGACCTAGGCGGTGTGTCCAAAAACCGTTCCGTGTCCACCAAGGGAGTTCCCGGATTGGTGATTTCCATCCGGTTGTCAAAAATTTCTATCATTACCGAATTACCTCTTTGAAAAAAATCCTGATGAATGACGGCATTGGCAACCAATTCGCGAATAGATACATCGGGATAATCATGTTTCGTTTCTCTAAATGCTTCGCCAATGGTTTCTCTTACAGGCACTAAATGATGTACCGTTTGAATAATTTCTTCAAATCCTACCGCATAACCTTTCTTTATTTCTATCTCCCGAATGGTTTGCAATTTTGTATTTCCATCGTATTGAATAATTCGGACCGTTTTTCTTTTTAACGGATCAAATTGTGTTAAATCTTTTGCCAATAAAACGGCGCCTAAATAGGTAATGGAAAAACGTCCGTTTTCTAGTCTCTTAATCATTTCGTCATTTTCCAAACTTTCCAATATTCCCGACCTGTTTTCGGGAAAAGGCAATTTCAATAAATCAAAATAGCCCGCATAATCCAACAAATGCAACACCTCCGTTTCGCTTAAATCGAACGCCGCTATTTGTTTTTCAAAAGGAATGGCATCAAAAGTCCGCCAAAGCGCCCTTTCCTTTTCCGGTAAATCTTTCAATTTTTTCTTGTGTTCTCCCATTCGAATATATTCCGTTCCATTGAAACGAACGGGATAAATACGTGCAGGTGTAATTTCCAATAAAACCACCTTTTTGCCGTCCACATTTATTTCATGAAAATTAAAATCTATGTTCGGTTCCAATAATCGTAAAAGCCAATTCATTAAGTTTTCATTTCCTACTTTTAATTCGAAAGGTTTAAAAGAAGTTCCCGTAATGCTTTTATCGTTATCATTGATCCCCCAAATCATATAAGCCCTTCTTTTGTGATGCAACGCCGCCGAATTGGATAAAGCACTTATATATTCGCCTATCGTGTTTGGATTATAATTATTGCCTTTGAATTCCAACCACTCGGTTTCCTTTCCGTAATGCAACAATTCCTTGACTAAGGCAACGTAATAATCGTGGCTTTTTTTCATGATTTTGGATGAATGGTTTTTCATTAAATGATAATCAAATATAAGAATTATTGGCTTGATTAAATACGATATCTTATATTGACAATATGCCTCCACTTCTTATATTCCCTCCTCAATTATACAGAAAAATCCGTCGATACATACGAATTAACCCTCACATTTGGCACCGCGACAGGAATAATCCGGTACGGAAAACAGGATTTTGACGGTATAATGTCGTCATTTTTATAAATTTAAAACAAATATTTTATTCCATACCACCGAAAAATTCCGTGACAAATACCGCATTCCGGTGTGTGCGGTGGAAAATAAATTTTTCATAGATGCAAATGCGTAAAGGATTTGCGTTGAAAGGTATTGTGAAGGAAAAAATGGAAAGATAGAGGAGGAAATGAATGCCACCTTTACATAAATTTAATGACCGCCGTAACGATTCCCCATATAATCAATTCGTTTTCGGGTGTAACTTGAATAGGCGGATAATCTTGATTTTCAGGCATTAACCATATGATATCTCGATCTATTTTTATTCGTTTTACGGTAAATTCACCGTCGATATAACAAACGGCAATTTTTCCGTTTTCCGGTTCCAAGCTCCGGTCGATGACCAATAAATCGCCGTCTTCCAAGCCGGCATCCCGCATGGAATCGCCTTTTACGCGGGCAAAAAAAGTGGCCTCTTTATTCTTGATTAGTTCTTTATTTAAATCGATGCTGAGGTAGGAAAAATCATCCGCCGGCGAAGGGAATCCCGCGCGAATACCGGTATCCACGTAAGGCAGACTGATTTCGACCGCTGTTTCGGCCGAATAAATATCTAATCCCGGATGTGAATTTATACGAATGATTTTCACGAATGATGTGTTGGTGAATACAAATTTACGTCAAAATATCGTATCTTTACTTGGGTTGAAAAACATATCCACATGAACGCATTTCAACAAGCCATACGCCAAGGTATTCCAGATAAATTACCGGACCCCAAACCTTATGATCCGCAAGTCAATCATGCACCTAAACGGCGTAATATATTAACCGAAGAAGAAAAAAAATTGGCCGTGCGCAATGCCTTGCGGTATTTCAAACCCGAATGGCATGCCGTATTGGCACCCGAATTTGCCGAAGAATTAAATCGTTACGGTCGAATATACATGTATCGTTTTCGTCCCGATTATGAAATGTATGCCCGGCTGATAGACGCATATCCCGCCCGCACCAAGCAAGCAGCGGCCATCATGTTGATGATTCAGAATAATTTGGACCCCAAAGTGGCCCAACATCCGCATGAATTGATTACCTACGGAGGAAACGGCGCCGTATTCCAGAATTGGGCCCAATACCTGCTTACCATGAAGTATTTATCCGAAATGACCGACGAACAAACATTGGCCATGTATTCGGGACATCCGATGGGATTATTTCCTTCTCATAAGGATGCGCCGCGGGTGGTGGTTACCAACGGCATGATGATTCCCAATTATTCTTCCTTGGATGACTATGACAGGTATAATGCCTTAGGAGTAACCCAATACGGTCAGATGACGGCGGGAAGTTATATGTATATCGGACCGCAAGGAATAGTTCACGGTACGACCATCACGATTTTGAATGCCAAGCGAATTATTTCCGAACGGTTCGGTAAAGATAAGTCGGAACCCGTGCTTTTTGTTTCGGCCGGATTGGGCGGTATGAGCGGTGCTCAACCGAAAGCAGGCGATATAGCAGGCGTTATTTCGGTGGTTGCCGAAGTGAATCCCAAGGCGGCTCGGAAGCGTTATAATCAGGGATGGGTGGATGTGTTGACCGGCGATTTGGACGATTTGGTACATCAAGTCAAGGAAGCCATAAAAAACCGGCGTGTGATTTCGTTCGGATACATCGGCAATGTGGTACATGTTTGGGAGCGCTTTTTGGAAGAAAATATCAAAATCGATTTAGGAAGCGATCAAACTTCCTTGCATAATCCTTATAACGGCGGTTATTATCCCGTGGAATTGAGTTTTGACGAGGCCAATAGGATGATGGCCGAAGAGCCGGAGAAATTCAGGGAATACGTGCATCGTTCATTACGGCGCCAGGTGGATGCCATCAACCGGCATGCGGAGCGGGGGACTTATTTCTTCGATTACGGAAATGCCTTTTTGCTCGAAAGCAGCCGGGCGGGCGCCGATATTTTGCGAGAAGACGGACGGTTTAAATATCCTTCGTATGTCGAAGATATTATGGGGCCTTATTGTTTTGATTACGGTTTCGGTCCGTTCCGGTGGGTTTGCACAAGTGGTGATCCGGAAGATTTGGATACGACGGATCGCATTGCTACCGAAGTATTGGAAGAATTGATGCAAACTGCTCCCGAACGTATCAAGCAGCAAATGGCCGACAATATTCAATGGATTAAAGGAGCCAAATCCAACCGGTTGGTAGTGGGCTCGCAAGCACGTATTTTGTATGCCGATGCATGGGGACGTATTGAAATTGCCCGGCGTTTTAATGAAGCCATTGCCCGCGGCGAAATTTCGGCACCGGTGGTATTGGGGCGCGATCATCATGATGTAAGCGGAACGGATTCGCCTTTCCGGGAAACATCCAATATCTATGACGGCAGCCGGTTTACGGCGGATATGGCTGTTCAGAATGTGATCGGTGATGCTTTTCGCGGCGCCACGTGGGTTTCTTTGCATAATGGCGGTGGAGTAGGATGGGGAGAAGTAATCAACGGGGGCTTCGGAATGGTTTTGGATGGCACGCCCGATTCGGAAAGGCGGTTGAAACAGATGCTTTATTGGGATGTGAACAACGGAATTGCGCGTCGAAGTTGGGCGCGGAATGAAAATGCATTATTTACAGCCAAGCGGGCCATGAATGAAAATGCCGCATTGCGGCTTACTTTACCTTATTCGGTCGATGATGATTTAATCGATAATCTATTTTGAAATTCGATATTTACATAACCTACATCCAAGAGGTCTTTCGCAATATGAAGGCCCAGGGCCTACGTACGTTTATTACGCTGCTTATTATCGCCATCGGTATTTTTGCATTGGTGGGCACCCTCACGGTGGTGGATGCACTGAATAACACTTTTACGGGAAATCTCAAAGCCATCGGTGCAAATAGTTTTTTTATCCGGCGTTATGAAAATTCTTTGTTACAAGGAAGACGGGAACACGGCCGTTTTTGGAGGCGCAAAGTCAATCCGCCGATTACCAAATTCGAAGCCAAAACTTTTAAGGAACGATATGACATGGATGGAACGGCCGTTTCACTCAGTTTTTTTGTTTCTTCGAATGCCGAATTAACCGGAAGTGGAAAAAAATCGACTAAAAAGGTGGAAATTATTGCCGTAGATGAGAATTATGCCAAGGTTTACGGTTCGCAAATAGACAAGGGCCGGAATTTTACCGCAAACGAAGTGCGATCGGGGAGTGCGGTGGCCGTCATCGGGCCGCAGGTGGCCGAAGAACTTTTTGATCGAAAAAATCCTTTGGGACAAACTGTAAAATATAAAGGAAGGAAATGGAAAGTGATTGGTATAACCAAGAAAAAAGGTACGGCTTTCGGTAGAAGCGAGGATAATTTCGTATGGATTCCGCTGACCACAGGCGAAAGCATACTGCCCTCGAACACACCCTTGCGGTATGAAATAAGAGTTTTTGTAGAAGACCCTTCAAAATATGAAGAAGCCATGGACAAAGCCATTGCATTAATGCGCTCCATCCGGCGACTTAGACCGGTACAACCGAATAATTTCGGGGTAGTGGGCAGCAAGGAAGCATTGGAAGAAATTAAACAAATCAACAAAGTATTGACCGTGGCGGCTTTTGTGATCGGGATGATTACCATTTTGGCTTCATCCATTGCTTTGATGAATATCATGTTGGTTTCGGTTGCTGAAAAATTAAAGGAGATAGGCATCAAGAAAGCCGTGGGTGCATCGAATAAACATATATTAATTCAATTTTTGATAGAAACGGTGATTATTGCTTTGAGCGGAAGTTTATTGGGAATTATTTTAGGCATTTTAATAGGATGGGGCGTGGCCATGTTAATGCGTTTTGATTTCAGTATGCCATGGAATGCGGTTTTTTGGGCGGTATTTATTACATTTGTTACGGCGATTATTTCGGGTTTGTATCCCGCCATAAAAGCATCTGCGGCCAATCCGATAGAAGTATTGCACTATGAGTAAATTAGATTCGATTAAAACCGGTTTGAAAGATTTGCAATTTGTCAAAATCCCCGTAGTGAAGGATCACCGGGGCAATTTGGCTTATTTGCAATGGGGAGACATGCCTTTCGATTTCAAAAGAGTTTATTACATTTTCGATATTCCTTCCGGGGCAAAACGAGGCGGACACGCCCATCTCGTTTCCAAAGATTTATTGATTGCCATAAGCGGCAGTTTTGACGTGATTGTGGACGACGGCCAAGAACGCCGAAGGATTCATTTGAATAATCCGGAAACGGGTTTGGTGACCCCCAACGGTATCTGGCGCGAACTCGATAATTTTTCGGCAAATAGTATTTGTTTGATTTTGAATAGCGAACTTTTTTCCGAAGACGAATATATCCGCGATTACGAAGAGTTTGTCCGGTTTAAAAAGATTGCCAGGTAGTTAAATATTTTTCGGCAATTTTTATATAATGATGTTCTTTTTCTACAAATTTTCTGGCATTTTTCGATATGGCGGTTAATTTCGCCGGATTTTCAATCAAGCCGGATAATTGTTCAAATAAGTAATGCGCATCGGCTAAGGCATTTATACAAACGGGTTCCTGCAATCCGTAATATGCTTCGAATTCGCGTTCGGCTCCGGTAAAAACCACTTTGCCCATGGCCATGGCTTCCAAGGCATTGTAACCCTGATCGTAGGAGAAAACTTGATCCAAAACGATATGCGATTCTTTTAGTAATTCCATGTATTTTTCATAGGGCAAATCAACGGTTTCAATAATTTTCACGCGGTCGCCGTATTTTTCCTTTAGCATGTCAAGGGCATAACTGAAATAGGTATTTCCTTTTTTTAAAATATTGGCCGAATTAATACCGTGAAAAATCACAATCCGGTCTTGAAGGGAAGGAAAATGATAAGCGATTTTATCCACATTAACCGGGTTGGGAATCATTCCTGCGTTTTTGGGATGATTTTTATACGGAATGGCATAATCCAAATCGGAAGGAATGACCGCTTGAATATGGCGCATAACAAAGTCGTGAAGTGATTTGAACGAAGGGTCGAGATATTTCAACGAATACCGGAATTGGTTGCGAAGCCGGGGATTTTCAAGCAAAGGCGTGAGTACCGAGTATTTTAACTTGCCTTCGAGATAATAGGAATTGGTTACATAATCGTCTCCACATGCCAATAAAAAGAATTTCGAATTGTTTGCAAAAATCCGGCTCAAGAAATATTTCTCCCATTTCAAGGGCGTTTCGAAGGGGTAGGTATTGATTAATTGTACTACATCATAATTTCGAAGTTTTTTTAAATGCCGCAACAGGCGGATACCTTTTTCGATGCGGGCAATATCATATTTGGTAAAACGATGGATTAATTTTCGCAGAAACAACAAAGGTTGTGTTTCGTTCAGGACGGGTCGAATGGAAAAATCGCTCGGATATTTTTTAAAATCATCACCGGAGGAAATCAAATGAACTTCGTGGCCGAGTTGGGTCAGTCCTTCTTTGAGTGTATTATGCAATCGACTGTATTCTCCGGCTAAAAGAATTTTCATAATTTGTAAAAAAGTTTTTAGACAAAGATAATCAACTTATGCCATTGGAACTGGAAATATTGATTGCAACGATGTACCGCAGCGATTTGAAGTTTCTCGAACAAATGTTTCCGGATGATTACCGGAATTATAACCTGTTGATTGTCAACCAGACGGAAAAAGGAACAGAAATTAATGAACAAAATCTTCCTTCGAATATCCGGGTTTTTAACGTATATGAAAAAGGGCTTTCCAAAAGCCGGAATTTGGCCTTGCGGCATGCCCGCAAAGACGTATTGCTTTTGGCGGATGATGATATTCGTTATTTGAAGGATTTTGATAAGCGGGTATTGGAGGCGCATGAAAAGCGGGATGCGAAGGTTTTGATCTTTCCTATTGTGGATGAATACGGTCATTTCTTGGGCGCATACGAAAACAGCGAAAAGCCGTTGACGGATTTTAAGATGGTATTTTCTCCCCAAATAAGTTTAAAAAAGGATTTGATAAAAATTCCCGGCATTTTTTTCGACGAAAAATTCGGTTTGGGTGCTCGTTTTCCCGATGCCGAAAATTATGTTTTTCTTAAAAACTTGGCCGAAAAGGGTATAAGTGTTTATTTCGTCAAAACCGAGCCCATTGCCACACACAGCCGGGTGAATTCAAGTTATTTTTTGGAACGGAATCCGAATTTCGAAACACGTTTAATGCTTATCAAAAAATATAATCCGCATTTGCTTTTTTTCTATTTTACGAAAATGCTGTTGTTTTTGTTGCTAACCGGACGTATTTCGCCTAAAGAAATACCCGAGAAATGGCAAATTTACAAACGGGTAAGCAAATCTAAGTTAAATTGATATTATAAAGTTTCTTGAAAATCTCCCGTCGGTTGGTTACGTTTAATTTTTCGTAAATATTGCGGATATGGGTTTTGACCGTATTTTTGCTGATATAGAGTTTTTTAGCAATTTCTTCGTTGGATAATCCTTCGCAAATCAATTTTAATACATCGTATTCTCGCTGAGTCAAGTCATATTCATCGACAAATTGTCTGCAGAAGATATTGCTGTTGCGAATGGCATGTTCGTCCGAAAAAATTCCTTTTTCCGCTTGAGTTTCTTCTTTGGGAGTAGAAGATAATTCCTTGAGTTTCAGCAATTGAAGTTGTTCCAAATACTGTTTTATTTCTTTGTTTTTGGCTTCGAGTTTGATGTCTGTGGCTTTGTTTCTGAAATGTAAAATGGTGAGCAGTAATCCGATAATCAATAAACTGATGATGCTGACCAGGATTAAAATTTTATAATTGGCTTCCGATTTTTTGCGGGCTTTTTCCTTTTCAACGGCGAGTTGTTTGATTTTTTCGTCTTTTTCGCGGGTTTCGTACAATACGTTTAATATATCCATGTTTTGCTGGATGCGCAAATTTAATATACTGTCTTCGTATTGTTCCATTTTGGATTTTAGATGATAGGCGGTTTTATAATCCTTTTTCTGAAGGGCTATATCGATTAGTGCGTTTAATCCCAATACTATATTTTCCTTTGAATTGATTTCTTCGGCAATACCAATTCCTTTATGAATAAATTGAAGGGCTTGATTGAGATTCCCTAATTTGAAATATGATTTTCCCAACATAATATAACCGTTGGCCATATAACGCTTGATGTTTGTATTTTTAAGCATTTCGAGTGAAGTCTTATATGCTTCGATGGCCTTCCTGTATTGCTGAAAAACATAATAATATTTTCCCAAAAGATTATATTCGATAGCATTGTTTTTTCCATATAATTGTTTGGCCAAATTCAAAGTTTTATCCAGATAATATTTCGCCGAATCTTTCTTTTTAAGCATGGTATATGCTTCGGCCAGATTAGCGTACGAATATTCTATACCGATTTTGTTGTTTCGTTTGGTTTCGATATTCAAACTTTTATAAAAATACGGGATGGCATCTTTGAAATTTTCTATATCGGAATATATATTGCCGATTCCATGAAGCGATATGGCAATGCTGGGTTGGTGATTTATTTTATTGGCCAGATGAAGTGCTTTTTGAAAGTATTTTAAACTTTCTTCTTCCATGTTAATTTTTCTCAGGGAATTGGCCAGATTATTCAGATTTTTAATAATAAGCAAAGTGTCCTTGGACTTTTCAAGAAAGTTTAATGCACGTTTATGAAACTTGATGGATTCGGTAAAATTACTTTTCTTTCTTTCGATTTGTCCCTTAATATTATAGATTTTGCCTAATCCTTCCGTGTATGCCATGTCCCATGATAAAGCCAGGGCATAATCCAGCATTTCATTGGCTTTCTCATAATCTCTGTATTTGAGTTTCTGTGCCAAATCGATTATTGAATCGATTTTGGAAAAGGAATCGGGTAGTGATTTTAAATTATTAAATTTGGAAATTAGTTGATTATAATCAACCGATTGCGCGTAGGAATAGGTTGAAAAAACAAAGAAAAATAAGAAAATGAAATTAGCAGCCCTTTTCATTTCGTTTTGTAAATTTATAAAAAAAATTAATAATGAATAAAATAAAACTCTCCAGCTTTAATGTCAATTCGGTGAGAGCCCGGTTAAATCTTTTGGAAGCATGGTTTTCGCATAGAAACAATGATTTGGATATTTTGTGCATGCAGGAACTGAAAACGGAAGAATCGGGCTTTCCGTTCGATTTTTTCAAAAATTACGGTTTTATTTGTTATTTAAATGCCCAAAAGAGATATAACGGCGTGTCGATTTGTACCAAAATCGACGCAGAAGAGGTGCAAACCGTTTTTGATAATGAAATTTTAAATCATGAAAAAAGGATGATTTACGCCCGCTTTCCCGGCTTTCATTTGATAAATATTTATGCACCTCACGGCGATTTGCGGGGAACGGAAAAATTTTATTTTAAAATGAAATGGTACGATGCCTTATTGGAATGGCTTTCGTCGAATTTTGATCCGCAATCCGATAAACTGATTCTAACGGGTGATTTTAATGTCACATTTGATGACCGGGATGTGTACGATCCCGTCCTGTTGGCCGACACCATAGGCACCATGCCGGAAGAAAGAGAAAAGCTCAGGCAATTATTGGAATGGGGACTTTATGATGCTTGGAAATTGAAATATGCTGATGTACAACAATTTACATGGTGGGATTATCAAGGTGCCAAAATATGGAAAAATCAAGGAATGCGCATCGATTTTGTGTTATTATCGCCTCCAATGGCTGCGCATTTAATTGATATTGAAGTGGATATGTGGGCCAGAAGAAAGAATAAAATCACACCTTCCGATCACGCGCCGGTTGTGGCTGTTTTTAGCAAACCGGAATAATTTCATGTCCGTAAACGATACATGAAATTAAGCCATTTTTATTCGATTGAAATTCGTTTAATATTTGACGGATCTTAAATAATTAAGTTTATTTCGCCAGAGTTCCAATTGTTTTTTCTGACGTTCGATTTTTTCTTTTAAACGTTGAAGCACGGAATTATTATCATCGCTTGCTTTAAAAAAGTGTAAATTATTTTCCGCTTTGCTTATTTCGTTTTCAAGGTCATTTATTTTGTTACGAATAAAGGCCATTTCCCGTTTAATCTTATTGGTTTCGCCATTATTTATCCATTCGTTAATCATATTTTTGAATTGCATCATTCGCAATTCATTTTCGTCGAGATTTAATTTGTAAAATAACGAATTGATAAACCGGTTGAATTTGGAATTGATATAGCGTACATTTTCAGGGACGTGTCCGAGTGTTTTCCAGGTATCGAGAATATTTTTGACATCTTCCAAACTGAAATCATCCATTTTTCCTTCCCGTAAATCGCTTTTCAATTGAGATAAATATTCTTTCTTTTTCAGATAATTTTGGTATTCCTCGTCAATTTCGGTTTTAACCTTTTCCCGGTAATGATCATAAAATAAATTACATGCCTCTTTAAACTCATTCCAGACAACATCCGAAAGACGTTTGGGCACAAAACCGATGGTTCGCCATTCTTCGCGCAATTGTTTGCATTTCTCGTGGGCGGCCTTTACATCTTCTTCGTTGACCAATGCTTTTACTTGTTCGATAAGTTCTTTTTTCTTGCGAAGATTTTCTTTTTGTTTTTCCTTAAGTCCTTTATAGAAAGCATTTTTGGCTTTGTTAAATTGACGGATGCGACCGTAAAATTCATCCCGGATTTCATTGCGGTATTTTAGGGGGACAAAACCGATGTTTTTAAATTCTTCTTTGAGTTCTTCGACTTTTTTGATTAATTCTTGCCATCTTTTGTGCTCGGTTACCTCTTCTTGTAAAATTTCTTCCAATTTCTTTACCAATTCCCGTTTTTTATCCAAATTGGCAAAATATTCTTCTCTTAATTTGGCAATAAATGCGCGGCGTTTATCGTGAATTTGTTTGGTCAAACTTTTGAATTCTTGCCAAATTTCTTCTCTGATTTCCGGCGCAACCGGGCCGGTTCTTTCTTTCCAAACCTTATGTAAAAATTGCAATTCGCGGAAGGCATTCATCACATCGTCGCTTTCGAGCAATTCCTTGGCGCGATCGATAATTTTTTTCTTTTCTTTTAAATTTTCTTCGTAGAGTTTTTCGCGGTATTTTTTATCCAGATTGATGAAATCATAAAATTGTTCCTCCCAGAATTTAAAGGAGCGCCATAAATGCTTGTATTGATTGCTCGGCACCTTCCCGATTTTGTGCCATTCTTGTCGTAAATCTTTAAAGCGCTGATACATTTGGGTATAACCGCCTTCAAATTTTCCATGCACGATATCTTTGATTTCTTCAATAATTTTTTCGCGTTTCTTTTGATTTTCTTCGAGTTGCTTTTGGTATTGAATGCGTGCGTCTCTTAGGCGGCGTTTGAATTCGCGATATAAAGTGTTGAATTCTTCTTTTTCGGGCGATCGGAAATAAAATCCCTTTTCACTGCCCGTTTGCTCGATATGCTTATTGAGCGCTTCTTCTTTTTGGATGTAGAATTTGTCGTCGAATAGTTTTTTGATTTGTTCCAGGTTGGTCCTGATTTTTTGAACGGGATATTTATCCATCAATTCCCGGAACTCATCGACGAGTTGTTTTAAGGAAAATTCTTTGAGTTTTTGAAATTCAAGACCGATTTTTTCTTCCGCTTCCGTTTCTTCCTGTTTGGCCAGATGGTCATCGATTTCATCCACAATCTGATCATCCGACTTTTCGGCGTGAATATCTTCAGATTCGATCAATTGTTGCTCTTCTAAAGTCAGATTTTCAATTTTTGGCTTCTTAATTTCCTGACCTTCAGATTGTTTAGCGTTTTCCTCCTCGGGGAGTAGCGATTGTTTGTTCTCTTCACTCATGAGACTTAATTTTCCTTATGTTAAGGTTGCCAAATATATGAAATTTTTATATAAAAAAGGAATTTAATTTTGTTTCGCTACGAAATAATTATACAGTAAGCCCGGATAACTGTTGAAAAACGATTAACAATTGCAGGTTGTAGATTGCAGATTTCAGATTTCAGATTAACGATTGTAGATTTCATAAGAGTGAAAGTGAAAGTGAACGTTAAAGTCCAAAAATGAGATGTCTCCCGCCTGAGGCGGACACGGCGTCGTTCGTTCCTCACTTCTCAAACCCGATGGGCGAGTTGCATCTACCCTCGATCGAAGATTCTTACAGAGAATGACAAAAAGATTTCTGAGCATCTGTCATTCTGAGGAGCAAAGCGACGTAAGAATCTTATACTTAGGATTGGAGACAATTCTTTTTCCAAAAAAGTTAACATTAAAGTTAAAGTACAATTTTCCAAAAACTTACTCCGTGGTAGTGAGATTCTCAACCAATTGAAGAACCTTTTCCAATTGTTCTTCCCGGCTCAGATGCGTATTGTCAATCAGGATGGCATCCTTCGTGCGGGTGAGGGGAGAGTGCTTCCGGGTGGTGTCGATATGGTCGCGGTGGACGACGTTTTCTTTGACTTGTTCATACGGAATGTTCATACCTTTTTGCTTTAATTCTTCCCACCGGCGCCGTGCCCTTATTTCGGGCGAGGCCGTCATAAAAATTTTGAGTTCCGCATCGGGCATTACAACGGTTCCGATATCGCGACCGTCCATCACCACCCCTTTTTGGCGGGCGATTTTTTGCTGCAATTTGACCAATTTTTCCCTGACTTCGGGTATTTCGGCCACTTGACTCACATATTCCGAAACGTGCATATCCCGGATTTGTTTTTCTACGTTTTTGCCGTTCAAATAAGTCTCCGATTTGCCGGTTTTCGAGTTGTGTTTAAATGAAATATCAATCCGGTCGAGGGCACGGATGAGTTTTTCCTTGTCAAAGAAATTTTTACCGATAAATTTATTTTCCAGGGCAAATAAAGTCACGGCCCGGTACATGGCGCCCGTGTCAATATATATGTAATTGAGGGCTTTGGCAATGTCCTTGGCCAATGTGCTTTTTCCGGTAGAGGAATAGCCGTCGATGGCGATATTAATTTTCTTTTTTCTTTTCATGCTTGTTGTTATTCAGAAAAATACTGATGCCGAGGTGATGGGAATTACCGGCAAAATGGTATTGTCCGTATCCGTAATCCAAGGAAAATTTGTTTAAGCGCAATCCGAATCCCAAGGAAAGTCCGGATGAAAAGTTCATGTCTTTTAAACCCAGTTCGGCGGCCCGTCTAAAATTATAGCCCATTCGAAAACGAAAGCGTTTCCGGGGAAATACTTCTGCACCCAAAATCATATGTCTGAATATATGATGATAAAAGCGGATATTTTCTTCGATGGTATTTCCGTCGGGATCAATTTGGTTACGGGCAGTATTGACGAAAGCAATGGCAGGTTGTTGCAAGTTTTCCAAGGTGATAAACAGACGTAAAGGTGCATGTTCGAGCAATCGTGCATAGGAAAGCGCTATTTCGAACGGAAGCGGTTCTTTCACACCGTTATATGTGGTCAATTGCGTCCCTATGTTTCTTATAATCAACGAGCCGCTATTAAATTCGGTCAGATAACTGATGGCCAAATCAAAGGCCAAACCGGTGGAACGAAACCGTTCGAGTTGGGAGTAGATAAATTTCAAACTGATTCCCGTTTTCCATTTATCGTCAATCGCATGGGCGTAACCCACATAAAAAGCCGTTTCCGATGCCGTAAAATTTCCGGTTATTTCACCGCTTTCGTCGGCCGCTACGAATTTTCCGTAGTTTAGATATGAAATTCCGGTAAAAAGGGATTGTAATTTGGGAATTTTCCAAACATATCCGATATGACCGTAATTGATATCGGTGATATAACTGGTATAATTGAGTGAAATTTGTCCGGATTGGTCGGGTGAGATGACGGACGGATTGCTGAAATTCTGCAAGATGTCGTAAGTCATCGGAACGAATTGTTTGCCGCCCAAGGCGGTTTGTATGGGTGACGGACTCAGATTTAAAAATCTATAGGTGGCTGTTCCGCCGATTTGGGCCAAGGCCTGACCGGAAATCCATAAAAAGAAATATAAGATGAATTTAAAATGGTGTTTTCCCATGAACCCTTTACCATATATAACCGTTCCGGCTACGGATTATTGTTTAACTTTTACCCGAAAAATTTTCCACGTCTTCTTCCGTGATTTCATCACCGCCCAAAATCATCAAGCGTTCCACTACGTTTCGCAGTTCGCGAATGTTCCCGGACCATGAATAAGATTGCAATTTTTTTATGGCCTTTTCCGTAAATGCTTTGGGCTTCATATTTTGTTCTTCCGCTACTTTTTTGGCAAAATGTGTAACCAATAAAGGAATATCTTCCTTGCGTTCGTCCAAGGAAGGGACTTTAATGACAATAACCGCCAGGCGGTGATAGAGGTCTTCGCGGAAGTTGCCTTTTTTGATTTCTTCTTTCAAATCTTTATTGGTTGCGGCAATAATGCGTACGTCCACCTTGATATCTTTATCGCTTCCGACCCGTGAAATTTTATTTTCTTGCAATGCACGCAATACTTTCGACTGGGCGGAAAGACTCATATCGCCGATTTCGTCCAAAAATAAAGTGCCGCCGTCGGCCAATTCGAATTTTCCTTTTTTGTCTTTATAAGCGCCTGTGAATGAACCCTTTACATGTCCGAATAATTCGCTTTCGATAAGTTCCGAAGGAATGGCGGCGCAGTTCACTTCCACAAAGGGCTTGTTTGCTCGTTTGCTTTTTTGGTGGATCCAATGAGCGACCAATTCCTTACCGGTGCCGTTGTCTCCCATGATTAGCACGCGCGAATCGGTGGGGGCCACTTTTTCGATTATTTCCTTTACTTTCTGAATGGCTTTCGACTCGCCGATCATTTCATATTTCTTACTTATTTTCTTTTTCAACCGGATATTTTCCTTGACCAAAGTGCCGAGTTTTTGGGCATTGCGCAAACTGGTCAATAACCGGTTTAAATCCGGTGGTTTCTGGATATAATCGTAGGCGCCCTTACGCATACTTTCCACGGCGGTGGGTAAGTCGCCATGTCCGGAAATCATCACAAACGGAAGGTCGGGTTTTATTTTTTTTGATTCTTCCAATACTTCAATGCCGTCTTTTTTTGGCATTTTGATATCACATAAAACCACATCGTAGTCATTTTCCTTAATTTTCTTTATTCCTTCCACACCATTATAGGCCGAATCGATTTCGTATCCTTCGGATTCCAGTATTTTCTTAAGCACGCGTTGAATGACTTCTTCGTCTTCGATAATGAGAATTTTCGGCATAATCGTTTGAATGTTTTTCCTGCGAATTTATGAAAATAAATCGTGAATTTTTTGAAAGAAAGATTTTTGTTTGCTTTTGACTTTAAAATTTTCGTCTTCCAATTTCGATTCGAAGTATTCGATATCTTCTTTTGATAATTTTCGAGGCAAATGGACTTTTACGTGAATGTATAAATCACCGTAATGGTCGGTATTTAACTTGGGAATGCCTTTGCCGGGAATGCGTAATATTTTGCCCGGTTCCACGGGGGCTTCCAGGTTCAATTTGATTTTTCCGTGGGGTGTTTCGATGGTTTTCGAAGTACCCAAAACGGCTTCGGGCAAGTTTAAATGTAGAGGCATGTGTAAATCCAGGTTTTCGATTACAAATCTTTCGGGTATTTTTTCTTTGAAGGTAACCAGCAGATCGCCGGGAACGCCGTTGGTTGCCGGGGCATCGTTACCTTTTTGGGCTACTTTAAGTTGAATGCCTTCGCGAATGCCTTTGGGAATTTTGACCTTGACGATTTCTTCTTTCCAAATCATACCGTTTTCATCGCTTCCGGCCGGTCTGTAATCGATTATTTCGCCGCTACCGCCACAGTGAGAACATGTACTTCGCGTTTGTGCCGGTCCGAATATGGTATGGGTGACGCGCGAAATTTTTCCCGTACCGTTACACTGCGGACAGGTTTTATAAACCGTTTCGGGCGCTTTTATTTTGCGTTTGACTTTGATTTTTCTTTCACCGCCGCGAACGATATCTTCAAGCGAAAGATTTAAACGTATTCTTAAATCCGTGCCCTTTACGCGCGGGCGCCTTCCGTAGGATGACGAACGGCTTCTTGATGAAAATCCACCGAAACCTTCTCCGAAAAAGTCCGAAAAAATATCACTGAAGTGTCTGAAAATATCTTCCACATCTTCATAATGATGCGGACCGCCTCCTCCGGCAAAAGCCGCTTCGCCGAAGCGGTCGTATTTGGCTCTTTTTTCGGGGTCGCCCAAAATTTCATATGCTTCCGCCGCTTCCTTAAACTTTTCCTCGGCAGCCCGGTCACCCGGATTTCTGTCGGGGTGATATTTGATGGCTAAACGGCGGTATGCTTTTTTGATTTCTTCTTGAGATGCAGTTCTGCTTACTCCTAAAATAGCGTAATAATCCTTTCCCATGTGATAATTATTGATTAATGAAAAAACGGCTCAATATATGCATAAATTTGCAAAAACTAAGCCATTTTGTATCATATTGTCAATCAATAAGTTATTGTACCGTTACCACTTTCGGATAACGAATGACCTTCTTTCCGAGTTTGTATCCTTTTTCAATCACGTCGTGAATCTTGCCCGACATGTTCTTGTCGCCCGGAATTTGAGCAACGGCTTCGTGAATGTCCGGATTAAAACTATCACCGTGTTTCACTTCAATTTCGGCCAATCCTTTATCGGTCAAGGTTTTTTTGAATTTTTCGTAAATTAATTCAACTCCTTTTAATACTTCTACATCTTCGGTCTTTTTCAATTCATTAATCGCGCGTTCGAAATCATCCAATACGGGCAACAATGCTTTCATGACATCTTCCGACGCGGTTTCGATTAAATCCATCCGGTCTCGTTGTGTCCTGCGTTTATAATTGTCAAATTCGGCATATAATCGGATAAATTTATCTTTTTCGGCTTGTAATTCTTCGTTTAGTTGTTGAATTTTATCTTCGATATTTTCTTCTGAAACGTTATTATCCTGCTGAATATCAGTTTGTTGCTTTTCTTCTTCGATTTTTTTCTTATCCTTTTTCATTTTGTTTCTGATTTTTATCAAATATATTCAAAATTATTGCCATTTGCCAAATTCTGACATGTTGTCAGTTTGGCTTTCGGGCGCGTAACATTTCTCTTTTTCCGGGCGGACCGGCTAATTTTTCCACTTCAAATCCCAAATCGATCAAATTGCGCCGGACGCTTCCTTTGGCCGAATAGGTTACAAAAAAACCGCCGGCCCGGAGGCCTTCATAAATTCGTTTGAGAACGGGCTTTTCCCACAATCCGGGTTGTACACGCGGACTGAAGGCATCATAGTAATGCACATGCCATAAATCCTTGGCGGAAATACGGACAAAATCCTTTTGAATTTTTTCGATTTCAAAGTATTCGGTTATGCTTGTTTTTTCTTCCCAATTCGCCTCATGAATCTTTAGAAAAAACTTCTTTTCTTCATCTGTAAACATTTCGGCCAATTGCTTTATTATTTCGGGTGACAAAGGATATTTTTCGTAGGTTTGATAATGAATTTTGATGCGATTTCGCCGGGCATACAGCAGTGTTAATAAGGCGTTTAATCCGGTTCCGAATCCGGATTCTCCTATAATGATTTCATTAGCGGGATTGTTTTTTAAATAATCATTCAACCCCTTTTCGATAAACACATATTCCGACTCTTGACGTGCCCCGTGAATCGAATGATACGTTTCATGAAGTGCCGGAATTTTCAGGGTATAACTTCCGTCACCGGTCGGTTGAATTTCTATATGATAATTCTTTAAGTCGATGATTGAAAATCTTTTGGCAAAAATAAAGTTTTATTGCAAGAAAAATTAATTATTCTACACATAATAACGATCTTTAAATTTCTTGGAAATTCTATGATTTTTTTTTAAATTTGTTAAATAAAATTATGAGGTTATGAAAGATGTTTTGGACGACTTAAAAATCATTAAAACTTCCCAATCGCGTTTACCCCAAGTTGACTTATCCAATTTGACTTTCGGTAGTGTTTTTTCGGATCACATGTTTGTGGTGGATTATATAGACGGTCAATGGCAAGAACCCCGCATTATGCCCTACGGTCCGCTTCCGATGGAACCGGGGGCCAAGGTCTTTCATTACGGGCAAGCCGTTTTCGAAGGCATGAAAGCATTCAAGGACGAGCAGGGAAATGTTTTTCTTTTCCGTCCCGAAATGAATTTCGAACGAATCAACCGCTCGGCTTGGCGACTGGCTATGCCGCAAATTCCTGAAGAATTTTTCATGGGCGGAATCAAAAAACTTATCGAATTGGACAAAGATTGGATACCCGACGGCGAGGGTGCCTCTTTGTACATCAGGCCGGTATATATTGCCACCGAAAACCAAATAGCCGCTTCCGTTTCGCGAAATTATCGTTTTATGATTATTACATCGCCCGCCCAAAGTTATTTTTCGGGCGAAGTCAAGGTCAAAATCGAAAAGCGCTATACCCGTGCCTGTCACGGCGGAGTAGGTTCGGCTAAAGCGGCGGGCAACTATGCCGCCCAATTTATGCCAACCCAACAAGCCCGTAAAGAAGGATACAAACAATTGATTTGGACCGACAGCAAAACCCACGAATTGATTGAAGAATCGGGGGCAATGAATTTATTTTTCCGAATCGGCGACGAAATTTGTACTTCGCCCCTCTATGACACTATTTTGCCGGGTGTAACGCGCGATAGTTTGCTTACGCTTGGCCGTGATCACGGATTGGATATTAAGGAGCGAAAAATTACCGTAACCGAATTGGTAGAAGCGGCCGAAAAAGGCGAGTTGAAGGAAATTTTCGGTTCCGGTACGGCTGTAACCGTGTTACCTATAGTAGGTTTCGGTTATGAAGATAAATATTATCCGACGCCCCAATTGGATAATCCGCTTTGGAGCGTGTTGAAGCAAATGTTAATGGATATTCAATACAATCGCGCACCCGATCCTTACGGCTGGCGGGTTAAAGTATTGTAAATTAACAAATACATTTCTTTTATGATTGCTTGCATTTCATGTCAATGTAAGCGAGCTGAATATATGCTAAAGAATGAAGTGGAAAGACACCTTTAAATTTCTTCGGTTTGTTCGGAATCTTCGGAAGGAGAATTTTCCGGTTGATTTTTGAGATATTTATTTTTCCAGTCCCCCGCATATTGGATGAGTTTGCGGGTATTGGTAACCAAAGGTTCGTAAATGGTCGATTCTTTGAAGGTATCGGGCGGAAAAACTTGAAATTTTTGTTGAATTTCATCCACGGCTGTAAATAGGAGCCCGGCCAAAAGCAAATATTTCAGTCCCGAAACCACACCGCCCGCCAAACGGTTCATCCATCCCAAACCGGTCCATTTGAAAAATTTCTCGAGTAAATGAGAAATGATACGGGATAGACTTAATACAATAAAGAAAATCAGCACATAGGCCACCCATTTGAGGTGAATTTCGTCCCAATGTAGAATTTCAGCTAAATAAGGGATTAGCCGCCCCGAAAGTCGCGAAGCAATAATAAAACCTGCTATTATTCCTATTAATGACAGGACAATAAAGAAAAAACCCTTTCGCAGTCCTTTATAAAATCCCCATGCGGCCATGGATAAGATGAGCATATCTATTATCGCCATATCTTATTTATATTGATTGGAATTTCATAGTTTTGCATAAAAATAAAACGCAAGATATGAAAATCATTTCAAAAATTATTTTAGTATTGATTTTAATGGGATTGACCCAGGCCTGTTTTTTAAACCGGACTCAAGGAAAGCATGATGCCAGTACGGGCGAAACGAAAATAGGCAACAAAATTTTATACGAACAGGAAAAAAAGCATTTCAAATCGGTCAAGCAATTAACTTTCGGTGGCGATAATGCCGAAGCATATTGGAGTTTTGACGATAAAAAATTGGTTTTTCAAGCCCGCAATCCCAAATGGAACGTGCCCTGCGACCAAATATTTATAATGGACGCCGATAAACCTTTGGATAGTACGACTATGCCCAAAATGGTTAGCACGGGTAAAGGGCGAACCACTTGCAGTTATTTTCTGCCCGGCGATACTTTGGTGCTTTATGCCTCTACGCACGAAGCCGATCCGGCATGCCCGCCGGTACCCGAAAATAAACCCGGCACCTACGTATGGCCGGTCTATTCTACTTATGATATTTATGTAGCTGATTTGGATGGAAATATTGTCAAAAAATTAACCGACGAGCCGGGTTATGACGCCGAAGCCACCGTGTCGCCCCAAGGAGATAAAATCGTATTTACTTCGGATCGCAGCGGCGATTTGGAACTTTATGTAATGGATATCGACGGTAGCAATGTCCGTCAATTGACTTCCGATTTGGGTTATGACGGGGGCGCTTTCTTCTCGCCCGACGGAAAACAAATCGTTTTCCGGGCTTCCAGACCCAAAACACCCGAAGAAATTAAAAAATACAAAGATTTGTTGGCACAACATTTGGTAGAACCCAGTGATATGGAAATATTTGTAATCAATACCGACGGAACCGGCTTGCGGCAAGTTACCGATTTGGGTGGGGCCAATTGGGCACCGTTCTTTCATCCTTCCGGAAAAAAAATTATTTTTTCTTCCAATCATAAGACCAAAACCATACCTTTTAACCTGTATATGATCAATGTGGACGGCACCGGATTGGAACAAATTACTTTCGATCCTATTTTTGACGCCTTCCCCATGTTTTCGTATGACGGAAAAAAATTGGTTTTCGGTTCGAACCGTAATAACGGCGGTACGCACGATACGAATTTATTTGTGGCCGAATGGAAAGATTAAAACACTTGACAATCTGAGTGAGAAAACAAAACTAAACTTAGAAATTAGAAGGGAAAATTCTTTTATGAAAATATTGGCATTGGATTACGGAAAAAAACGGACGGGAGTGGCGGAAACCGATGATTTACAGATGATTGCCTCGCCATTAACGACGGTTCAAACGGATGTTTTGTTGGATTTTTTGGATAAATATTTGAAGGAAAATCAAGTGGAAACCATTGTCATCGGCGAGCCGTTGCGCGAAGACGGAACCCATAATGAATTGGAAACGGATATTATTCGATTGATAAAAAAACTAAATAAAAAATTTCCTTCTATTAAAATTGAACGAGAAGATGAACGATATACGTCCAAAATGGCTTTTCAATCTTTGATTGAAGGCGGAGCGGGACGAAAAAAAAGGCGTGATAAATCCCTGACCGACAGGGTGAGTGCCGCTATTATTTTACAAGATTATTTAAACCGAAAAAAATGATTTTACCTATTGTCGCATACGGTATGCCCGTATTGAAGAAAAAAGCCGTTCCCGTAGATATAAATGCGGATTGGCTCGAGAAATTTGTTGAAAATATGTTTGAAACCATGTATAAGGCATCCGGTGTGGGTTTGGCGGCACCGCAAGTGGATAAATCCGTACGTATTTTTGTGATTGACCCGGCTCCTTTTGCCGAATGGGACGAGTTGTCCGATGAGGAGCGTGAAAAATTGAAAAATGCCAAAATGGTCTTTATTAATGCGCAGAAAATCGAGGAAACCGGTGAGGAAAAAAGTTTTGAAGAAGGTTGCTTGAGTATTCCCGGGATTCATGAAAAAGTAAAAAGACCCGAGAAAATTACATTGGAATATTACGATTTGGAAGGAAAAAAACACAAGCAGACTTTCGACGGAATTATTGCACGCGTGATTCAACATGAATATGATCATATCGAAGGCATATTATTCACGGATCATCTTTCCGCGCTCAAAAAACGTATGCTCAAGCGCAAATTGGATAAGATAAGCCGGGGCGATATCCAAGTGGATTACAAAATGAAATTTCCGAAAAAGAAAAGATGACACGAGGTTTCTTCCGGCTGTTTTTACTGATTTTGCTTTTGATTTCTTGTCGTCATGAGAATAAAAATAACCTTAAGCCATCGCTTCATAACGATTACGCTAAATTCTTTGAACTTAGTAAGTTAAAGGACGGTTTTTTGCTTAAAGTAAAGGAGCCGTATCCGGGTGCGCGGCCGCAAATAATAGTGTTGTCACAAGATACTGCACACCGCCCGCCGTCCGATACACTTTTTGTGACCGTGCCGGTTAAGAAATTCGTCGCCACCTCCGTGACACATCTGCAACCGCTTAAGGAATTGGGCGTACTGGACAAACTGCAAGGATTTACCGATACCAAATATATCGCCGATCCGGAGATTATTGCAAGGGTTAAAAGGGGCGAGATCCTTGATGTAGGCCATGCCAATGCAATGGATATGGAAAAATTATTGCAGCTTTCGCCCGATTTGATTTTTATGTTTGCCAGCGGTCCCGAAGATCAGCAGGATGATTTGTTGAAACGCCATGGCATCACACCGGTTTATGTAGCGGAATGGATGGAAACCCATCCGCTTGGACGGGCGGAATGGATTAAATTTTTCGGGATTTTTTTCGGAAAAGAAAAGCAGGCCGTTGATATTTTTGAAAAAATAAAAAATAATTACCTACGGCTCTTCTCCGGCGTATCAAAAACCGGGCGAAAGCCGAAAATTTTCCAAGGCGGACGTTTCGGTGATAAATGGTATGTGCCGGGAGGTCGTTCTTGGGCGGCACAACTCATCCGCGATGCCGGCGGTGAATATTTGATTGATAATCATGAAACGGCCAGCACTTTATTAAACAATGAACAAGCGCTTTTGCTTTTGGAACAAGCGGATATTTGGTTCAATCCGGGTACTTGGCAAAGTATGGAACAGATACTTAAGGAATTTCCACAAGTGAAAAATATACGGGTTTTCAATCAAAATCAAATCTATTCCGCTTACACGAGAAAAAATAGTGCGGGAAAAAACGAATTTTTTGAAAAGTCCGTACTTCACCCCGAATATTTACTTGATGATTACCGGAAAATTTTTGAACAATCTCCAGATACCGCTTTTTATTTTATGCAGAAACTTTCCGGTAAATAAAATGAATTATCGTTTGCGGCCCTTCTTATTTTTACAACAGAATTTAACGGTCGAAAGAAAAATGGAATTTAGTAAAACGAGGATTGGATATTAAATATAAATCAATTTTAATATTCTGGACAAAATCTGATTTTTATGCATAAATATTCCGGAGTTTTTGATGTAAATTTACCACAAAAGAAATCAATATGAAGAAACCATATATAGTTTGGACCAAAGTCGATGAGGCACCCCAATTGGCCTCTTATTCGTTTTTACCCGTATTAAGAAAGATTTTATCGTCTGCCGGCATAGATATAGAGACCAAAGACATCTCTTTAGCCGGTAGGATTTTGGCAAATTTCCCCGATTATTTAAAACCCGAGCAAAGAGTTCCCGATGCCCTGTCGGAATTGAGCGAACTCACCGGCAAAAAAGAAGCCAATATTATTAAATTGCCCAATATCAGTGCCTCTGTTCCGCAATTGCAAGCGGCCATTAAGGAATTGCAAGAAAAAGGATTTGCGGTACCCGATTATCCCGAAGAACCCCGAAATCCGGAAGAAGAAAAAATCAAAGAACGTTATGCCAAGGTGTTGGGAAGCGCCGTGAATCCCGTATTGCGTCAAGGAAATTCGGACAGGAGAGCGGCAGAATCGGTCAAACGTTTTGCACAGAAAAATCCGCATAAATTGATGAAACCCTGGCCCGAAAATTCCAAAACCCATGTGGCCCATATGACCGAAGGCGATTATTATGAAAATGAAAAATCCGTCACGCTCGATAAAGACACGGATTTCAAAATCATATTGGAAACCGACTCAGGCAAAACCATTGTGTTGAAAGACGGTTTGCACGGAGAAAAAGGCGAAGTGCTCGACGGGACATTCATGAGCAAGGAAAAATTGCGGGAATTTTACCGCAATCAAATCAAAGATGCCAAGGACAAGGATGTGTTGCTTTCCCTTCATCTGAAAGCCACTATGATGAAAGTTTCCGACCCCATTATGTTCGGTCATGCGGTTTCGGAATATTATAAAGATGTATTGGAAAAATACAAAAATGAATTGGAACAAATCGGATTTAATCCCAATTTCGGAATAGCCGATTTATATAAAAAATTAAAACGTTTACCTGAGGATAAACAAGAAGAAATCAAAAAAGCCATTGAAGAAGTTTACAAAAAACAACCCGATTTGGCCATGGTGGATTCCGATAAGGGAATTACCAATCTTCACGTACCCAACAACATTATAATCGATGCGTCCATGCCGGTGGTCATCCGGGACGGTGGGCGCATGTGGGGCCCCGACGGTCAATTGCACGACACCAAAGCCATGATTCCCGACCGGACCTATGCGCGCATGTACCAAACCGTCATTGAAGATGCCCAAAAACACGGCCAATTCGACCCCGCCACCATGGGAACGGTCCAAAATGTGGGCTTGATGGCCATGAAAGCCGAAGAATACGGCTCGCATCCCACCACCTTTGAGATTCCCGAAGACGGCACGGTGAAGGTTATCGATAGCGAAGGCAATGTATTGATGCAACACCGCGTGAAGAAAGGCGATATTTGGCGAATGTCCCGCACCAAAGATATTGCCGTGAAGGATTGGGTAAAATTGGCGGTAAATCGCGGGAAAATTACCGGCTATCCGGTGGTATTTTGGCTCGATGAAAACCGCGCCCACGACCGTGAATTGATTAAGAAAGTCAAACGTTATTTGAAAGACCACGACACATCCGGCTTGGACATCCGTATTATGGCGCCCGAAAAAGCCATGGCCTATACCTTGGACAGGGTTCGCAAGGGCAAGAATACCATTGCCGTTACCGGGAACGTATTGCGGGATTATCTGACCGATTTGTTCCCCATTTTGGAATTGGGCACCAGTGCCCGGATGCTTTCCATCGTACCTTTATTATCAGGTGGCGGGTTATTTGAAACCGGTGCGGGCGGTTCGGCGCCCAAGCATGTACAACAGTTTTTAAAAGAAGGACATTTGCGTTGGGATTCCTTGGGTGAATTTTTGGCCTTAACGGCTTCTTTGGACCATTTGTCCCGTGTATATAATAACAAGAAGGCCAAAATTTTATCGGAAACTTTGGATAGGGCTATCGAAAGGTATTTGGAACATCGCAGGTCACCGGGCAGAAAAGTTGGAGAATTGGATACCCGCGGGTCGCATTATTATTTGGTTCGTTATTGGGCCGAAGAATTGGCCGCCCAAAAGGAAGATCCCGAATTGGCGGAGAAATTTAAAAAAGTGGCCCGGGAATTGGCCGAAAACGAAGAAAAAATCTTGAAAGAAATCAGGCAATCCGAAGGAAGCCCCAAAGATATCGGCGGTTATTACCTGCCCGAAGACAATAAAGCGGAAAGAGCCATGCGGCCTTCCGAAACGTTTAATAAAATAATGAAGGATATTTGAAAAATTAGTAATTTCGCATAAACACGATAGTTATGGCGCTATATAAATTAAAATTACCACACATGGGCGAAGGAGTTATCGAAGCCACGCTCACCCAATGGTTAAAAGAAATAGGAGATGAAATCGAAGAGGATGAAGCCGTATTTGAAGTGGCTACCGATAAGGTGGACAGTGAAGTGCCTTCCGAAGTACCGGGCATATTAAAAGAAAAGTTGTTTCAACCCGGCGATGCCATTAAAATCGGTGAAGTGGTGGCTATTATCGAAACCGACCGGGATGTGGAAGAAGAGGATGACGATTTGACGGCACTTTTGGGTGGTGTCAATCAAGAAACGGAAGAAATAATGCCCGAAACAAAATCAACTTCCGAAAAACAACAGACGACTGTTATTTCAACCGAAAAAAGATTTTATTCGCCCTTGGTAAAAAATATTGCAAAAGTCGAAGGAATTACGCAGGAAGAATTAGACGCCATTCCCGGTACGGGACGTAACGGCCGGGTGACCAAACGTGATATCTTGAATTATTTGAAAGCACGCGAAAGCAAGCCGCAGCAAGCAATGGCGAGCCGAATGACTCAAAAGAAAAAGGAAGCTCCCGCGCCGCAGCCCGCTTCTGTACCCCAAGGTGTTCCGGCAAGCGGTTATACCCCTAAAGAAAAAGGTATCATCATTGAACCGGGCGATGAGATTATCGAAATGGACCGCATGCGCAAGTTGATTGCCGAACACATGGTGCGTTCCAAACATACTTCTCCGCATGTGCAATCCTTTGTGGAAGCCGATGTCACGAATATTGTACGTTGGCGTAATAAGATTAAAAATGATTTTTTGAAACGCGAAGGAGAGAAAATCACCTTTACACCTATTTTTATTTATCTTTTGGCCAAAACCATTAAGGAATTTCCGATGATTAACGTCCAAGTTGACGGCGATAAAATTATCAAGAAGAAAAATATTAACATAGGAATGGCGGTAGCATTACCCAACGGAAATCTAATTGTACCGGTTATTAAAAATGCGGATGAATACAGTTTGTTGGGACTGACTAAAAAGGTAAACGATTTGGCCAAGCGGGCGAGGGAGAATAAATTACAACCCGACGAAATTATAGGAGGCACTTATAGTTTGACCAATATCGGTTCATTCGGAAATATTGCGGGTACCCCCATTATTCCCCAACCGCAAGTGGCCATTATGGCGGTGGGAGCCATTCGTAAATTACCTGCGGTGATTGAAACACCCGAAGGCGATATGATTGGAATCCGCCATAAAATGATTCTTTCCCATTCATACGATCACCGGGTGGTGGACGGTATGCTGGGCGGACTTTTTGTTAAACGCTTCGGAGAATTGCTTGAAAATTTTGATGTAAATACTGAAATATAATTCTTTCCAATGAAAAAAATACTCCTTGTCCTGGCAATCGTATTGGTGTTTTTGTTTTTTACGAACCCCGATCAGGCCGATTTTAAAGAATATGTACAAAAAATCGCTGTTGAAGAGGTGAATAAAGAAGCAGCCGTAAAAAGTCCTTTGCTGGATGGAATTGTTTCCACTTTATCCACAGTAGTAGCCGATGCTTATGTACGTGAAGATTATTATTTCTTTTCCTTATATAAATTGGGCGATCATAAAATACTCGGCATTGCCAAACAGTTTATTTCTTTGAATCAACCCGATAAAGAAGCATTTAAAAAAATTCCGGAAATGAAGGAATTGGAAAAAATGTGGGAGAAATAAAATGAATTGATTGGCGAATAAAGATAAATTTTTTATAAACTTACGTTATTATTTTTGTTTGTAATAAGGATAAATCTCCTTGTTATAATAACCTAAAATCCGTTTGGCGCCTTGCAAACTTTTGCGTCGTTTTGGATTGTATAAACTATCTTCTGACCACAAACTTTCTTCTTTTACTTCGCCCGTGGCATGAATAATCCGGCCGTTACCCGTATAAAACGCTACGTGGGTGATGCGCACTTTGTCACCGTTTTTGCTCCCGAAAAATAATAAATCACCCGGTTGTAACTCTTTGAGATTATCATCAAGCGGAATATCTTTTCCTATTTTGAATTGTTGCGATGCATCCCGGGGTAATAATATGCCGAAATTATGAAACAAACTTTTGGTAAACCCGCTGCAGTCAAGCCCTTTAATGGAAGTGCCTCCCCACAAGTACGGAATGCCCATATAATCCGTTTTGGCTAATTGAATCATATCTTTGACATCGAACAATTTGCTATTGATAAAATGCCATTCTTCCAATGTAACCGCTTTGTCGGCGCCAATGTATGCTTTTCGACCGTCCGGCAGCATGATATGATGGAAATAATCGCCTTGGGAAAGGAGTACCGCCACATCATTTTGTACCGCATCGCTAACTTGC
The DNA here is from genome assembly GCA_027067965.1 of Flavobacteriales bacterium. Lineage (GTDB taxonomy): Bacteria > Bacteroidota > Bacteroidia > Flavobacteriales > Flavobacteriaceae > JAADED01. The sequence goes on from JAMOUV010000027.1 coordinate 48,990, forward strand.
CCCGATGCCGGATCGGTCTTTTCCGTCAAGCGGGCATAAGGAGCTTGCACAATAATTTTAGGTTGCCGGAGCCATTGGTTGAAATCCTGCCGGTCCATGAGAACCAATGCGGCTAAGTCCGTCCAGCCCAAATATCCCGAGGGCGTCCGGATGCGGTAAAAATCATCTTTTTGTTCGAGTATTTGAACGGGCATCCCCATAAATAATTGGGTTGAAAGTTCGGCCGAATGCCGGGGTTGGCTTCGTACGTTGGCCACCGAAAGCCGGATTACGCCGGTGAGATTTTTCCATTTTTCAGCCGGTAATATTCTGATATTCTCATGATATGGAATGTTTTTCCGCTTCAATGTTTCCAGTAGCGCGTCTTTTGCTTCCGGCAGGTCGGTAACACCCGAAATGCGATAGGTTTTTTGGTGGGATTCCATACTGATTTCCCACACATGATCCCTTGGATCGGGAGCGTACCGCCTTTTTATGCTGTCTATAATCGATAGTAACTCTTCTTCGTTGGATTTGGCTTGTTCGGAAGACCGGAAATCACAAGAAGACAAGCCGATCAGCAAGAGTAGAAAAAGATAAATTTTTTTCATACCGGCAACTTTAATCCTTGTCTTTAAAAAATTCCTTTAAAGCGCGTCGTACCGAACCCCATTTTAACAATTCCGCTTTGGCCGAATCATAATCCAATCCTGTTTCTTCCATAATCATCCGGGTACCGCGATCGACCAATTTTTGATTGGTTAATTGCATATCCACCATTTTGTTGTCTTTGACCCGTCCCAATTGAATCATGGCGGTTGTGGAAATCATGTTCAATACGAGTTTCTGGGCCGTCCCCGCTTTCATACGGGAACTACCCGTGACAAATTCGGGCCCGACCACCACTACTACCGGATATTCGGCGGCCAAAGCCAAGGGACTTCCCGGGTTCATGGTAATGGCCCCGGTAGTAATGCCGTGCTCACGTGCCTTTCTCACGGCCCCCACTACATAGGGCGTGGTACCCGAAGCGGCAATTCCGATGAGCACATCCCGCGGACCGATATGGTATTTTTTCAAATCTTCCCATCCTTGTTGATAAGAATCCTCGGCTTCTTCCACCGCTTTTCGTATGGCTTTGTCGCCGCCGGCTATCAATGCAATGGCCAAATCGTCTTCCACCCCGAAGGTAGGCGGTAATTCGGAAGCGTCCACCACACCGAGTCGGCCGCTGGTGCCTGCCCCGATATAAAATAAACGACCGCCTTTTTTGAGTTTTTCAACCACCGCTTTTGTCAGCGCTTCTATTTGCGGAATGGCTTTTTCCACGGCATAGGGAACGGTTTTGTCTTCATTATTGATATTTACCAAAAGTTCACGAATCGACATTTTTTCCAAGTCGTGATACTTGGATTCCTTTTCGGTTATTTTTTCAAAATCAGGCATGGTAAATTCGTATTAATAAGCAAATAAGGGTTTGCCCCGGGTTAATTCTTTGACTTTTTCTCCTATTTTTTCCAAATATGCATCGTCCGTGGCATGTGTAATCACTTCATCGATTAATTTGGCGATAATTTCCATATCGTTTTCATCGAAACCGCGCGTGGTGAGGGCGGGCGTCCCGATTCGAATTCCGGAAGTTACAAACGGCGATTTGTCGTCAAACGGCACCATATTTTTATTTACCGTAATATGGGCCTTGCCCAATGCTTTTTCGGCATCGCGCCCGGTAATTCCTTTGTTGCGTAAGTCAATGAGCATCATATGGTTATCCGTGCCGCCCGAAATGATATGATAATCCATTTCGTATAAGGTTTTTGCCATATGTTTTGCATTGCTGATAATCTGTTTTGCATACTGTTCAAATTCCGGTTGAAGGGCTTCATAAAAAGCCACCGCTTTGGCGGCAATTACATGTTCGAGCGGACCTCCTTGCATGCCCGGAAATACGGCCGAATCAATCACCTGCGACATCATTTTAATTTTTCCTTTGGGTGTTTTAATGCCCATTGGATTTTCAAAATCTTCGCCCAATAAAATCATTCCGCCGCGGGGACCTCGAAGGGTTTTATGGGTGGTGGTGGTCACTACGTGGGCATAGGGCAGGGGAGAATTGAGCAAACCTTTGGCAATCAATCCGGCGGGGTGTGAAATATCCGCTACCAAAAAAGCACCAACCGAATCGGCAATTTCACGAAAGCGCTTAAAATCCATATCGCGCGAATATGCGGAGGCCCCCGCAATGATGATTTTTGGTTTTTCCTTTTCTGCAGTTTCCGCCAAGCTATCGTAATCGATTAATCCGGTATCTTTATCCACCGAATAAAAGGCGGTTTGATAAAGTTTTCCCGAAAAATTTACGGGAGAACCATGGGTTAAATGACCGCCATGGGCCAAATTGAATCCCAAGATTTTATCGCCCGGTTTGATAAGGGCAAAATATACTGCCGCATTGGCTTGAGAGCCGGAATGAGGTTGTACATTGGCATGGACCGCTCCGAAAAGTTCTTTGGCCCGGTCAATGGCGGTCTGTTCCACTTGGTCCACTACCTCACATCCGCCGTAATAACGCTTGCGAGGATAACCTTCGGCATATTTATTGGTCAGCACCGACCCCATGGCTTCAAGCACTTGGTCGCTTACATAATTTTCCGAGGCAATAAGTTCCAAACCTTCGGTTTGACGCTTAATTTCGGCTTGAATTAAATTGAATATATGTGTGTCTTTTTTCATTGGAATGTTTTTTTAACTTTAACTTTAACCTTAACTTTAACTTTGAAGTTTATTTGGTTGATTTATAATGTCTAGCATGTATTTTGTTTTTGTCTCATTGTACAATTAACAAGTGATTATATTCTGTTATTTTATTTTTAATCATTTGGGTTTAAAATTCTTTTTTATGAATCACCTATTTATTTTTTTGTTCTAAATTATGAAGAAAATCCGAGATCACCTTAATCATTTCACTAGGATTTTCGATATAGCTCATATGTCCGCCTTCTATAATTTTGAAATACAACTCCTTGTCTTTTTCGGCTTCACGTTGAAAAAAGCCGGGATCAATTAGTGGATCATCCTTGGAGATAATCCATGCGCTTGCATAATTTTTTTGGTGGAAAAATAATGAACTTCTATCCTTGCGGGTCATCATGCCGCGAAGGGCGCCGGCAATGCCGCGGGCGGGCATTTTCATGGCTTTTCGAATCAATTTATCGATTTCTCCGGAGAATTTTTCGCGGTTATAAGCGGCAAAAAATCCCGGAATGGTTTGGGACAAATAGGCATACTTGTCCTGTAAAACCGCTTGCACGCCCTTTCGCCGTCCTTCGATTTTATCCGCCGGGTCGGCATACGGATGGGAATTTAATAGAGTAATGCTTTGAACTTTTTCCGGATAGAGTTCGGCCAAAGCAAGAGAAATATATCCGCCCATACTATGTCCTATAAGATGTACCTTCTCGATTCCTTGCATAGTCATTAACCGGGCAAGCATTTCGGCTTGTTCTTCCATGGTCAACACATCGCCGGTGAGACCGCTTTTGTAATGTCCCAGTAAATCGGGGAGGAATAAAAAGTATTTTTCTTTCAAAACATTAATAAGCGGTTTCCACATGGCAGCCGTTTCCGTAAAACCGTGGATGAGCATCACGGCCGGTCCGGATGGATTGCCTTTTATGCGGTAATGAATACGGGTATTTTTATAATCCGAATACATAATGGTTTTATTTTAAATAATTCAAAGTCAATTTTTCCACATATTTGCCAATCATATCGAATTCAATATTAACCGTATCGCCGGGTTTTAAGTCGCCGAAGTTGGTATGCTCGAAAGTATAAGGAATTATGGCTACCTGAAAGCTGCGGTTGGTCACATTAAAAACCGTCAAACTCACACCATTGACCGCTACGGAACCCTTTTCAATCATCACGTGTTGCGGGGCTTCAATAAATTCAAATGTAAATAACCAACTGCCTTCTTGCGGTTCCACCTTTTTTACCCGGGCGGTTTGATCTACATGTCCCTGAACGATATGGCCGTCGAGCCGGTCGTTGAGTCGGACCGAGCGTTCCAAATTGACACGATAACCCGGCTGCCAAAATTTTAAATTGCTCCGGTCGAGTGTCTCTTTTATGGCGGTGACCACATAACTTTTCTTTTCATGATTAAGCCGGACAACCGTGAGGCATACGCCGTCATGGGCGATGCTTTGGTCTATTTTTATTTCGTCGAAAAAAGGAGCGGTAATTTCAAAATGCTTGTTTTTTTCTTCATCTTTAATGTTCAAAACCTTACCCGTCGCTTCGATTATACCTGTAAACATAATTTCGCTTTAATAAATAATTGCGTAAATTTACAACTCAAAATTTACATTTCATAATAAATTAATCATAATCCGGAATATCATATGCATAAGAAAAAAGATTTGAAAATTCGTGTGGGCATCAGCATTGGCGACCTAAACGGAATCGGTCCCGAAATAATTCTCAAGACCTTTTCGGATAAAAGAATGTTTGAATTTTGTACCCCTGTGGTTTTCGGTTCCACTAAGGTCATGTCATATTACAGAAAATCTTTGGGACTGAATATCGACATTTTCGGTATTACGCGGTTTTATCAAATGGCCCCGAAGCGATTGAATGTTTTGAATCTATGGAAAGAAGTGATCAATATTCAAATGGGCGTTCCCGATCCGGTTATAGGCAAGTACGCCGTCGATTCGTTTAAACATGCGGTTCAGGCATTGAAAAACGGTGATATAGATGTATTGGTCACGGCTCCGATTAACAAAAAAACGGTGCAATCGGATGAATTTGACTTTCCCGGCCACACCGATTATTTGGCCCGCGAATTGGAAGGTGAAGCGCTGATGATGATGATTTCGGATGAAATGAAAGTGGCCTTGGTTACCGATCACTTGCCTTTGCGTTTGGTTTCCACTCAAATATCCGAAAAACGAATCCGGAGTAAGGTTTTAACGCTCCTTCATAGTTTACAACAGGATTTCAATATTGAAAAAGGAAAAATAGCCGTTTTGGGATTAAATCCACATGCCGGAGACGACGGTTTGATAGGCAAGGAAGATAAGGAAATAATTCGTCCCACCATTGAAAAACTCAAAGACGAAGGCCATTTTGTTTTCGGGCCTTATGCGGCCGACGGCTTTTTCGGAACTGGCGCTTACCGGCATTTCGATGCCGTTTTGGCCATGTATCATGATCAAGGATTGATTCCGTTCAAAATGTCCGGTTTCGGTAAAGGTGTGAATTTTACCGCCGGATTAAACAAAATCCGTACTTCTCCCGACCATGGAACGGCTTATGAACTTACGGGAAAAGGAATTGCCGATGAATCTTCATTCAGAGAAGCGGTTTTTGCCGCCATTGATATCTTTAAAACGAGAAAAGAAAACGAGGAATTAAAAGCCGGGCAGTTGCAAGAACCGGAAGAAAACAAGCAAAATATAGAATCCGACCAAGCGGATAAGGACGACCTGGTATGATTTTGCTTTTGGACTTAATGCGATATTTTGATTTCGGTAAAATTACCGCTTCCACTGTATTAGAAAATTTTTTGAGTTTGATTACCGGCCTTATTGTAGCCGGTTTGTTTTATTTGGTTTTCTTAAGAAAGATTGAAGGAATCCGGTTAAAATATGTCATGCTAATTGGTGGTTTGTCGGCTTTTTTCGAATACGCCGTATTGGAGTTATTTCATGCAAAGATAATTTATTGGAATTTGCAAAATAACTATCTGACATTAATTATTAATGCCGCTTTGATTTCGTTTCTTTCCTTGTTTGCTTATTGGCAAATACTGGCATTGAAGAAAAAGTAAATTGGGTTGATTGATGGTTTTATATGGAATTCTTCAATTGTGAAATAAATGAATAATCTCGGCTATATGAATAGACGCCCTTCCAAAGATGAAATTTTCATTTAACAAATTAATCTTGATAAAAGGCATACTAATTAGAAATTAAAAGGATTTTATAATAAATTAATAAAGAATTTGTGAAAATTTTATTTTTTCTAATGAATATATTTTTTCTTTAATTAATTGACTTGCCCTATCGATTTTATTGATGTCTAAAGGAATACCTACTAAATGAATAATATTTTGAGTATGATTTAACGCATAAGAAAATTTTATTTCCTTGCTCTCTACCTGTGTAGAAGGATAGCATAGAAAGCCATATTTGGCAGGTTGGTCAGAGAAAGACATATAACTCATGATTTGATGCAAGTCCTTCCGGAATTCAGATTTTAAATCATCGCTCGAAGAAAATTTGTTGAGTAAATGCGACTTGTATTTGGCATCAACAAAAATATTTAACCGGGTTCCTTTCCGGTAAATACCGTCGGGTTCCAAGTGGCTTAATTCCCAAGTAAATCGGGTGGGGGACATTTGGCGGATTTTGTAATTTGGATAAAATTTCCCACCTAGTTCCTTGCTAATTTCCATGAAAATATATTGCACATATTTTTCAAAAACTTCATTGAAATCCACACGCCAAGCTATTGCTTGACTGAATTCTTTTTGCATGATTTTGTTGCCCTGTTTTTTTACTTCTTTGACCAAAGGTGGATCCGAATGCCGAATGATAAAGTGCTTGGTTTTAAGGCTGTTATGGAATTTTAATTTTGTTTCAAGATAATGCAGAAGGGGCTTAATACCATATTTCATTTCCGTAGGTGTGGCTGGGCCAAGTAATTCTTTTTTACATAGTTCAAACACATATTTGATTTGCCCATATTCTTTATGATATTCTGAGAGAATGTTTTTTCGCACAGGAAATTTTAAACTGTTTTCAACTTTGTATTCACGCTGTATATATTTTTTCCAATTAACTTGTCCCTGAGGATGATCAAAAATTTTTTCTTCTCGATCAAATTTCACCCATTTATTTCGGGTCAGTTGGGCAAGTTTTTTAACGAAAATCAAAGCTTCGTAATAAAAAGGTGGTTGAAAATTTCTGCCTGAAACCAAAGGAATGGAAGGCTTAAATTCCGCTTGAATGGACTGGTTAATTAAGTTAAGAATTTTGATATAATCCGTAAATTTCCCCTCCGTTCCATAGCGTGGCGATACGATAAAATCGCCTATTTGTTTGCCTGTATCGGGACTTCGCAACGGAATAGCGCCTACAAACTCGGAGGACCTGAAGCGAAGACTTACATTTCGATCTGTTCCTTCCACCAAAGGGGTAACCCCTAAAAAATCAAGAAAAGGTTTGTTGTATTCAATAAATTTTTGAATATACTGGGCCATGTAACGCTTATCGGCTTTATGGAACCAATGCTTGCGCAAGTATTCCCCACTGAGCGCTTTGGAATATTCGGTGAGGCATGGTATTTCAAAGAAAACCTTCCTCATTATTCAACCAAAGATTTTCCTATTCTGTTTTGGAAATAGGCATTAAATTCTTCCTTGGCCGGCAAGAGCAATCCTTCTTGTAAATATTCCTTAATGAGCGGAAATAATTCATAGGTTATTCTGTTTTTCATCTCGCCATCATCTCGTGCAATAAAATAGGCTTGTCCGGGTTGAAGGTTCAATTCATTGGATGAGGCATACCATTTAAAAATATCATCAAATCGTTCAAAATCTTTCTTATAAAATTTGTAGCCATTGGGCAAATCTCTTCTAGGAATAGACATGGGATAAAAGGTAAGCCACGCAAAGCGCCGACGCAGGGCAAAATCCACTACGGCAAGGCTTCTATCGGCCGTATTCATGGTGGCTACCACATAAAAATTATCGGGTAATGTGGAAAGTTTCAAATCTGGGGTAATTTCTATTTTAATATCTGAATTTGTCCGTTGATATTCAAACAAATAGAAAATAGGACCTAGGATATTGGAAAGATTGGCTCGGTTGATTTCATCAATTATAAGCAGAATATTTTCGTCCGAGTTTTGTAGGGCATATTCAAGGGCTTCAACAAATTTTCCTTTTACTTCTTCATAGGCTATATTTTCGGCATTTAATTTTGGTCTAATCCCCCAAATAAAATCCGAATAAGAAGTTTCGGCATGAAATTGTGTAAAAAAGGTTTGCACATTCAAATCCTGGGCCAGCAAATGAGCCATACGCGTCTTTCCGGTTCCAGGAGCGCCTTCCATGATGAGATATTTTCGTTGTAGCAACACATTTTTAATATCATCGCGGGACAATGTTTCAATGGGTCTTTTGATCTTGCTAATGCTCTCGGCAATGGCCTTGCGGTGACGGTCATTTGAGGCCCAATTCCTTAGTTTGGCATAGGCCGCCAAAAATCCTACTAAGTAATCTATGCTTTCATTTTCAATAATATCTCCATGCTCATCAATTTGAGGTTTTTCGATAATTTGACACGCAGGAAGCACTTTTTTATAAGTATCCAATGTTTTGCGAATAGAAACGATTTTTTCGTTTTGAAGAAAGAATTTAGGTAATGAGGTCTCGATATCCGAAAAATCCGTTTTACAAAAACTGTCCTCCTCTTTCATAATGGACTGAAACAACCGTCTTACGCCAGGATAAGTGGCCAGTTCAAAATCATTCTTAAAGCCCAAAGAGCCAATACCTAAACAAACCACCCAATACTTGGCATCTTCATCACCGGGAGAGGAAGGAAAAACTACAAAAGAAAAATCATGGTAAGGACCTGAGGGCTCTTCTTCGGGATGAATAAAACCAAAGTAGGCACCGCCAGTTTGAAATGCCTCAGGTTTTATATTCCGTCTCAGCACATAATCTTTGACTACTTCATTGCTATTATCGGCACCAAATTCCCGGGCTTTTTGTTCGAGGTAGGTTATTATTTGGTCAATCATGATCGTTGTTTTAGTATGTAACTAATTAGAATCTTTGTGGTGAAATATCTATTAGTTTTGTGTTTAACAAAAATAACTAAAATTTAGCTAAAAAATCATGAGACCCAAATATTAATTTTTTGGAATAATCCTTTGTTCTATCACATCATAATTCCATAAGTTTTTTTGGGAATTAGAAAGTGTTCTAGAAACATCCCCCTTCCAAACAAAAAAACCGCCCCTTTACAGGACGGTTTTATCTCGAATTCGCGAAACGAATCTAAAGATTATTAAGATTTGATTTTCTTTACAATGGCTTCAAAGGCCTCGGGATGATTCATAGCCAAATCGGCTAAAACCTTGCGGTTGAGTTCGATGTTGTTTTTATGAATCAATCCCATGAATTGCGAATAATTGAGTCCGTGTTGGCGTGCGGCGGCGTTGATACGCTGTATCCACAAGCTCCGGAAATTTCTCTTCTTCAATTTACGTCCTACATAGGCGTATTGGAGTGCTTTTTCCACGGCATTTTTAGCCACCGTGTATTGTCTGCTTCGTGCGCCGAAATAGCCCTTGGCCATTTTCATTATCTTCTTGCGGCGCTTCTTTCTTGCTACTGCGTTTGTTGATCTAGGCATAATTTTAATTTTTTTTGTAACAGGCGGTCATTTTCATGACACTTTGGAGCACAGTTCCATGGTTTCTCAACCGTATTGTTACGGAAAATTATTTTTTTCCGAGCATTTTCAATACGTTCTTCTTATCCGCATCGCTCACCAAGGTGGCATGCGTCAATCGCAACTTACGCTTCTTGCTTTTCTTCGTCAAAATGTGACTTTTGTAAGCGTGTTTTCTCTTAATTTTCCCGGTGCCCGTCAACTTGAATCGCTTCTTGGCACTGGCTTTCACTTTGATTTTTGGCATTTTGCTTTGTTTTTAATTTATATATTTAGCCGTTAGCTGTTAGCTTTTTTACTTTTATTCTAACCTTAACCTTAACTTTAACGTTAACTTTTTTTGATAGTCAAGGTTAATGTTAACGTAACGTTCCGAAGGAACGCTATTTCTTCTTCTTCGGATGTGGCGCCAGCATCATAATCATCTTCTTGCCTTCCATTTTGGGCAATTGTTCTACCTTGCCGTACTCTTCCAAATCTTGCGCCAGACGCAATAACAATAATTGCCCTTGGTCTTTGTAAATGATCGATCGCCCTTTAAAGAACACATACGCCTTTACTTTGTTTCCTTCCTCCAAAAACTTGATGGCATAGCGTTTTTTGAATTCGTAATCATGATCGTCGGTTTGCGGACCGAAGCGAATTTCTTTCACCACCACTTTTTTGGTCTTTTGTTTTTTGGCCTTTTCCTTTTTCTCCAACTGATACAAGAATTTCTTGTAATCCAATATCTTACATACGGGTGGATCGGCCTTGGGCGAAATTTCAACCAGGTCCAAATCCATCTCATCGGCGATTTTCAATGCCTCTTTTAAGGGATAGATTCCCATTTCGACATTATCGCCGACCAAACGCACTTTGGGTGCCTTGATTTCTTCGTTAATTTTGTGGGGATTTTTTTTGATTACTCTCCCCGGTCCTCTTTTTCTACGTCTTCTAATTCCGATGGTTGTATGGTTTTTAAGTTAGTTATGCTTCCGGTTTTGCCTGTTCTTCTTCCTTCATCATGGCAATCAAATCTTCAATTTTCATGCTTCCCAAATCGCCTTTCTTTCTTCGTCTTACAGAAACCGTGCCGCTTTCTTTTTCTTTTTCACCGACCACAAGCATATAAGGAATTTTCATGGTTTCCGCATCGCGTATCTTTTTTCCTATTCGCTCGTCGCGTTTGTCCACCGAGGCACGGATGCCTTTTTCAGCCAGCAAATTTAATACATTTTCGGCAAAATCAATATATTTTTCGCTAATTGGCAAAATAACGGCCTGTTCGGGTGCCAACCACAGGGGCAAATCGCCGCCGGTGTGTTCCAGCAGGATGGCCACAAAGCGTTCTAACGAACCGAAAGGCGCGCGGTGGATCATCACGGGACGGTGCATTTGGTTGTCCGGTCCTTTGTATTCCAAGCCGAAACGTTCGGGCAAATTGTAGTCCACCTGAATGGTGCCGAGTTGCCACTTGCGTCCCAACACGTCGCGCACCATAAAGTCGAGTTTGGGACCGTAGAAAGCCGCTTCGCCGAGTTCCATTTTGGTTTTCAGGCCTTTTTCTTCGGCGGCTTCGATGATGGCCTGTTCGGCGCGTTGCCAGTTTTCTTCGCTTCCGATGTATTTTTCCTTGTCGTTGGGGTCGCGCAGGGAGATTTGCGCTTCGAAATTGTCAAATCCCAACGAACCGAACACATACAACACCAGGTCGATGACGCCTTTGAATTCGTCCTTCAATTGTTCGGGCGTGCAAAAGATGTGGGCGTCGTCCTGTGTAAAGCCGCGCACGCGGGTGAGGCCGTGCAATTCGCCGCTTTGTTCGTAGCGATACACGGTGCCGAATTCCGCATAGCGGACGGGCAGTTCCTTATAGGACCATTGCCGCGTTTTGTAGATTTCGATATGGTGCGGGCAATTCATGGGTTTGAGCAGGAACTCTTCGTCTTCGCGGGGCGTGCGGATGGGTTGGAAACTGTCCTGTCCGTATTTTTCGTAGTGGCCGGAAGTTACATACAGGTTTTTATGGCCGATGTGGGGCGTAATCACCTGTTGGTAGCCGGCTTTTTGTTGGGCTTTTTTGAGGAAGTTTTCCAGCAGTTCGCGCAGTTTGGCGCCGCGGGGCAACCACAAGGGCAGGCCTTGGCCTACCTTGTCCGAAAAGGCGAAAATTTCCAGTTCGCGTCCCAGCTTGCGGTGGTCGCGTTTTTTGGCTTCTTCGAGCATTTGGAGGTATTCGTCCAACAGTTTCTTTTTGGGAAATGAAATACCGTAAACGCGCGTCAGTTGTTTATTCTTTTCGTCGCCGCGCCAGTAGGCACCGGCCGCGTTCATGATTTTGAAGGCCTTGACCAGTCCGGTGTGCGGAATATGACCGCCGCGGCACAGGTCCGTAAAATCGTCGTGGTCGCAGAAGGTGATTTCGCCGTCGTTGAGCAATTCGATGAGTTCGATTTTGTAGGGGTTGTTTTCCTTGCGGTAAAAATCCAAGGCGGCTTGCTTGCTCACTTCGCGCATGCGGAAGGGATGCTTGCCGCGGGCAATTTCCAAAAAGGTTTTTTCGATTTTGGGAAAATCCTTTTCCGTAAAGGTTTCGTCGCCGAAGTCGATATCGTAGTAGAAGCCGTTTTCGATGGGCGGACCGATGGTGAGTTTGGCGTTGGGGTAATGTTTTTTGATGGCTTGCGCCATGATGTGCGCCGAGGAGTGCCAAAAGGCGCGTTTGCCTTCGTCGTCGTCCCAGGTGTAGAAGCGCAATTCGCCGTCGCGGGTAAGCGGTGTGCTCAGTTCGACGGTTTGGCCGTTGAAGGACGCCGACAGGGCGTTGCGTTGGAGGCCGTGGCTGATGGAGCCGGCCACTTCGTAGGGCGTAATTCCGGCCGGATATTCCCGCACGCTACCGTCGGGAAAAGTGATTTTGATCGTTTGTTCCGCCATAATCGTATTTGAATTATAAGTGCAAAAATAGGGATTTAATTTGGTTTGGGGGAATCCTAATTTTTATATAAAATCCTTTTAAAATATTCTTATCGCAGATATCATGCAATAAAATCGGGAGGGAATTTTTATTTAAAGTCCCTCGCATGACACATAGTACAGCCGATATAAAATATTCATAAAAGTGCGGACAGAAAGGTGTTCAATTACAGAGAGATGATCTTAGGTTATAGACTTATTGAGTGCCAATAGCCCTGTCTCCGGCGCTTATATAAAATTGGCGGTGTTGAGTACACCGCCAAAGAAATAAAAAAGATTTTGCAAAAAGATTGTTTTCAAACTCTCACAGCGTTAGTGACCTATGGGCCCTCGCTCGGGCGCCCAAGGGTAATCGGGGCCTTCTGCAAGGCCTCGTGGCAACATCGCTGGGGTCGCAGTGAGGTTGTTCACAGAATCTCACAGAGTCAGTGACCCGTGGACCCTCGCTCGGGCGCCCAAGAATACGAGAAGGAGTGGAATGTTCCTTCTGAACTCTCTGCGTCGCAGTGAGGTTGTTCACAGAATCTCACAGAGTCAGTGACCCGTGGACCCTCGCTTGGGCGCCCAAGAAAGAAAATGCGACGCACAGCGCAAGCGATTTTTGAACCGTTGTCGCAGTGAGGTTGTCCACAGGAGTCTGTGACCCCTCGCTCGGGCGCCCAAGAAAAAATTGAAAAAAATGAAACACACGCGACATACCGCCTGGTCGCAGTGAGGTTGTTCACAGAATCTCACAGAGTCAGTGACCCGTGGACCCTCGCTCGGGCGCCCAAGCAGTACGCGTACATGATGGACTTCGGGTCCTACCGAGACATGTCGCAGTGAGGTTGTCCTGTAAGGACCCTGTGGGCCCTCGCTCGGGCGCCCAAGATCGTCTACCCTCACCATGATGAGGACGATGAGACTCTTTCTTCTAAGAGTCGCAGTGAGGTTGTCCTGTAAGGACCCTGTGGGCCCTCGCTCGGGCGCCCAAGGTGGTGAATTTCCCGAGCGAATCGGGGAGCGGAGTGAACCTGTCGCAGTGAGGTTGTCCTGTAAGGACCCTGTGGGCCCTCGCTCGGGCGCCCAAGTGCAAAGTTAAACAAACCATTTTAGTCCTTTTGTAGCAAGTGTCGCAGTGAGGTTGTCCACTGGAGTCTGTGACCCCTCGCTCGGGCGCCCAAGGTTCATTCGTATCTCCAAAACTGGGGACGGGGTGTACCTTCTTATGTCGCAGTGAGGTTGTCCACTGGAGTCTGTGACCCCTCGCTCGGGCGCCCAAGACTATATACTATGTTTAAAAATTCTAAAGTTAAAGTAAGAACCTTGTCGCAGTGAGGTTGTCCTGTAAGGACCCTGTGGACCCTCGCTCGGGCGCCCAAGAATACGAGAAGGAGTGGAATGTTCCTTCTGAACTCTCTGCGTCGCAGTGAGGTTGTTCACAGAATCTCACAGAGTCAGTGACCCGTGGACCCTCGCTTGGGCGCCCAAGAAAGAAAATGCGACGCACAGCGCAAGCGATTTTTGAACCGTTGTCGCAGTGAGGTTGTCCACAGGAGTCTGTGACCCCTCGCTCGGGCGCCCAAGAAAAAATTGAAAAAAATGAAACACACGCGACATACCGCCTGGTCGCAGTGAGGTTGTTCACAGAATCTCACAGAGTCAGTGACCCGTGGACCCTCGCTCGGGCGCCCAAGCAGTACGCGTACATGATGGACTTCGGGTCCTACCGAGACATGTCGCAGTGAGGTTGTCCTGTAAGGACCCTGTGGGCCCTCGCTCGGGCGCCCAAGATCGTCTACCCTCACCATGATGAGGACGATGAGACTCTTTCTTCTAAGAGTCGCAGTGAGGTTGTCCACAGGACCCTGTGGGCCCTCGCTCGGGCGCCCAAGCAAAATGGACAAATAACTGCGGAAAAAATTATCCGCGATATGTGTCGCAGTGAGGTTGTTCACAGAATCTCACAGAGTCAGTGACCCGTGGACCCTCGCTCGGGCGCCCAAGCTGTTAAAATAGTAATAGAAGGAGAATTTTTAAAAGTACCTCTTGTCGCAGTGAGGTTGTCCTGTAAGGACCCTGTGGGCCCTCGCTCGGGCGCCCAAGTAAAGTTTCCGAACAAAAGCCTCGGGGGCCGCCTTTTGGGTCGCAGTGAGGTTGCCCTCGCTCGGGCGCCCAAGCAAAATAACGACGGTACGCTGACGGGAAACCTGCGGGTAGATGTCGCAGTGAGGTTGCCCTCGCTCGGGCGCCCAAGCTGTTAAAATAGTAATAGAAGGAGAATTTTTAAAAGTACCTCTTGTCGCAGTGAGGTTGTCCTGTAAGGACCCTGTGGGCCCTCGCTCGGGCGCCCAAGCGTACCCCGTTGGTATTCCGCCCTTTTACGCAGAAAAAAAGTCGCAGTGAGGTTGCCCTCGCTCGGGCGCCCAAGGTTAAAAGAAAATAACCTTCTCTCATTTGAAACAAGAAAAGACTGTCGCAGTGAGGTTGCCCTCGCTCGGGCGCCCAAGCCGAATGTGAACGTAAATTCGAAAAAAAAATATCCGCGCTGTCGCAGTGAGGTTGCCCTCGCTCGGGCGCCCAAGAATATTCTTAGCCGGTGACCTGTTCACCGATAAGAATGTGTCGCAGTGAGGTTGCCCTCGCTCGGGCGCCCAAGAAGAAGGAGTAGTAATTCTCCCCTATGAAACTCGCACAAGCGAGAAAGTCGCAGTGAGGTTGCCCTCGCTCGGGCGCCCAAGAATTGTTTTGAAACTAACCTCAAAAATCATATAACTATGTTTGTCGCAGTGAGGTTGCCCTCGCTCGGGCGCCCAAGTTCGAACGGGACATGGAGCGGGGCTCCGACACTCCAAATTGGTCCCGCGTCGCAGTGAGGTTGCCCTCGCTCGGGCGCCCAAGAGTATCGTCAGTATGAATACCACCCTGAACTTGACCCTAATGTCGCAGTGAGGTTGCCCTCGCTCGGGCGCCCAAGATGGACCAACAAAAAAAAGACAGCACCTCCTTCTCAAAATATGAGGTCGCAGTGAGGTTGCCCTCGCTCGGGCGCCCAAGGTACGACCCGGATGGGCCGTCTTCATTGACGGACTCGTCGGGTGTCGCAGTGAGGTTGCCCTCGCTCGGGCGCCCAAGAGCTTGGGGCCATTGGTTATACAAATTTATTGTAAAATTTTTTAACATACAAATCAATTGATACTCAAAGGCTTGCTTTGAATTGGGATTTTTATTCGAAAATGCATGTTTTTCTTCGTTTTATTTTATGCCATAATTCATATTTGAGTTTTTTAATCGGATGAAAATCAATTTATTATGTTTTATTTTTTTTCGAAAATTCAAATTTATTTTTGCCTCATTTTTTCATTTTCGAAAAAGCATTATTATTTCTTATAATCATGACTTGATAATCAGTAAATTATAATTTTAAAAAATTAAAATTTCGCAAAAGATGTCCTTATGTGGACCTGAAATTTGTATTTTCGAAATTTTAACAAAGGCATGAGGCCGCATTATTTTAACATATTGACAGGTATTTCATTGGTTGTCAATTGTTTATCATTGATTAAAATCTTCGAAAATGATTTTGTTTGTAATTGATTGATTTTTAGCAACTTAGACGTGAAAATTGGTTGAAATTATCTCTGTTTTGATTGATTTTTATTGTTTTGCCCGAAGAAAGGGTGGGGGTCATTCGTCGAATATGCTGAATGAGTTGTCTCCGGATTTATTTTTACCAAAAACCAAACTCCGGGCATAACATTCTTTTGTGAGCGGATATATTTTTACGGTATCGGTACGAGGATTGATCAAATGATAGAGGTCGTATAATAGGGTTTCATATTCATAAAAAGTGAGTGTGCATTCAAATACGCTTAAGTTGATTCGCTTGCCGTGGTGTTTCAAGAGTTCGGCTACTTTATTGCGGCGTTTGTTGCTCCGAATATCGTATGCAATCACATAGAGTTTTTTCATGGTTGTAGAGTTATGTTGTTAAATCTTGTCATCGTTTACCTGATAATTTTAGTTCCGGCTAAGTGTAAGTCCTACTTTTTTACCAATTAATCATTTTATATGCTTTGAACCTTTTTTCTTGTCCCATGATATACATCCGCAAGAGTTGGGTTTGGCGGTGTATATTGTCGATCATTGGAAATTTTTTGTTGAGATATTTTTCATACCGGGCCAAATTGGCATCCACGGCCCGGATTAAGCGTTGCTTGGTGGGCTTATCGATTTTTCCTTTCGGTGCGGCTATAGGAAATTTACGGTTGATTACGGCCAATACCGCGCGGTCCACCACGGGTTGGCGAAAGGGTTCAATGAGATCGAAAACCAAGGATGCCTTGCCGCGGGCATGTGCATGCAAAAAACCATATTCGGGATGCAATCCTTGAGCTAGCACACTATTCCACACATGGCGGTAGAGAATGGCATAACCGTAATTGAGCATGCTGTTTACCGGATCCACGGCACGGCGTGTGATTCGACCGGTGAAAGTGCCGGTTTCTTCATCGATCATCATGCGAAACCATTGCCAATATATAGCCGAAGCGATGCCTTCGTAGCCCATGAGTTTTTCCCGGAACTCACCGGAGAATGGAACGGATTTAGCTTCGCTAAGGAGGTCTTGAAGTTGGGTTAATGCACCCGGCATAAAGAGGGCAATGTCTTCTTCGGTCTTGGCGGCATATTTTCCGAAATATTTTATGAGCCGTATTTGATTGGTGATTTTAGCACCGAGTATTTCCCGGGCTATGACGAGTGCTTTTTCGGATTGAGCGGTTTTTTCTTGTTTGGTCCAGGTTTTGACATAAATATGGTGAAAATCAAAAATTTTGGCATAAGGTTCGCCATTGGACTTGACCAAATCTACGGAGATGCCGTTTTGCACACAAAAATTGATGAATTCGGTGGATAAATTGGCCGGACGGGCGGAAATGGTGATATAGCGTAGATTTTTGGTGGGATATTTGGTTATTGTACGGTCTTTGTGACGAACTGTGATTTTGTTTTTGGAAATACCAATGGATTTTCCATATCCGCCGATATGCAAATGCATGTTTTCCATGAATTTTCGTTGATATTCTCTTCGCCGGAGCCGGACGGCTTGCTCGGCGGTGGTAATTTGTTTTTGATTGCGGAGTTCATAAACGGTATTGATAATACTCTTTCGATGCATATTAAGATGGCGGTTATAAAGATCGGTAACGAAACGCAAGTGCTTCAAAGCTTTTTTGAGTTGTTTTTTGCTAACCCTACCGGGCAAAAGGTTTAATTTTTCCGTCCAAAGTTTAATGAGAAGTTCATCCAAGGGAAAGAGGATGTTTTGAGGAATAAGATTTCCGTAATAATTGCTTATTCCTTCGACTTGATCGTGGTATTTTTGGGGGAAGGAAGGATGCCGGAAAGCCCGTTTGATTTTTTGTTGAAGTTCCTTGATTTTTCCCGAAGAAAGGGTAATGAATTTATCGGTGATCCAAACGCCCAAAAAACGGAATCCTTCAGAAGCTTCACGAATAAAATAACCGGGATTGAGTTTGAGTTTGAGTTGAGTGGAGATGTATTGCATGGTCTGATTCAAAACCTCTTCGGCATTTTGGCGGTTTTTGCATAATATGACAAAATCATCGGCATATCTGACATAAGGAATGTTTTTGGCGTGCATGCGTTGGTCCAAAGGAGTGAGGTAGAGGTTGGCCAAGAGCGGGGACAACACGGCACCTTGAGGTACGCCGGCGGTTCGTTCTTTCCATTGGCGGTCTTTATCAATATATCCCATACGAATAAACATTCGAATGAGTTCGAGCAAGTAATTATCTTGAACTAAGGGTTTTAACTGTTTGAAAAGGCGGGTATGATTGATGGTGTCGAAATAATTGTCGATATCGCATTTAGCAATAATTTTATTTTTTTCGGCCATGATATAGTGCCGCACTTTGTTCACGGCTTTTCTGGGACCTAATCTGAGACGATAGGCATAACTTGAGGAGAAAAAATGTTTTTCGAAGCGTTGTTCCAAGAGATTTTTAATGGCTGTTTGTACAATTTTGTCATGGACAGTGGCGAGTCCCAATATGCGTTTTTCGTCTTTATCCTTGGGAATTTTAATTTGTAAATAGGCCTGAGGAAGATAGGTTTTGTTCTTGAGTTTGAAGGCAATTTGCATAAGGTATTTTTCTTCTTTTTGTTTGAAATCATTGATGGAGATGCGGTCAATTCCGCCGGAGGAACCTTTGGCACGGACTTCGTTCCATGCGTCTTTGAGAAGAGAGTAGGTGAGTTGCATAGTTTTTTACTAAAAATTTACTAAAAATATGGGAATTACGAATTGTTGAATGTTATGAAAAGGAAGTTTCTTCGGGGTTCAAAGGTTTTGTTCCGGCCTTATGGGGCCGGTGGCAAACATACCGATGGGCCGGATTTTCTAGATTGGTATGATATCATAAAATATTCGCGGGCGGTTCTTGAATTGTATTTCAACGGTAGCGGGGCTTGTCGTGATGTCGAGCGATTGCTGAGGGCTTTGTAAAACTTTGACTGAAATTACGGAGTTGATTTTTAATCTAAATCAACCACTTTTAATTTTCCGAATCCTACGGAAGCATTACTACCCACATGAATGGCTTCGCCGAGCTTGAGGATTTTGTAGAAATCGGGTGCATGACCTTTGAATTCCACCCAACCCGACCAGCCGCGCATGGGATATTTTTCATGGCGTTTTGGGGAGCGGTAAATTACTTCCTTTTTGATCTTATAGTTGGTCACTTGAAGCCGGTCCATTTGGGGTGATTTGAGCAATTCGGTACGGATGAATCCCGGAAGAAGATGAATGTCTTCAGGTGGCGGTTCATGGCCGAAAATCCGGTCGATATTTTCAAACATGGTGGAAGCGCGCCGAAGCATCACGGCCCGGTGGATGAGAAAATGGAACAGCTCTTCCTTTGAAGAGGGCGGAACGGGTTTTCGAACGCGTATAATGGAAACGGGTACGGGAAATTCCACCCGAAACCGGTCGGAGGATTGGGAAACGGATTCAAAATGGCGCAAGCGAATGAACGGGGTATTGCGGTGACCGGCGGCCTCCACCCCTTGAAGACTTCCGTAAAACTGGCGGTGATATAACGGACGCTGAAAAGCATGCATAAAAAGGACGGGAATGGACTCGGGCGGAAGAAAAGGTGTGGTCAAATGAGTGAAAAAGAAATGAAAAGTTTCGCCCCGCGGCAATTCTCTAATGCGGCGTGGTATGTAGAACCAATAAGGTGCGGGCGGGTTGGACCCGAACAAAGAAAAATAAGGATGTTGGCGGGAAAGTTGGGGCTTGAAAAAATATTGAAAGGCGGGCGGATGATAATGCTTGAGGGTTTCGCCGAATACTCCCCGGATGAAGCTCCCCAAAAATCCGGGCAATTGGCTATCGGCTAGGGCGCGTATGGTTATCTTGTAGCGGTGGAGGAGCATGCTCGCAAAAAAAATTCTGAAATTTAAGGAAAAAAATTAGAGTTTTTCGAGGAGGGCGAGATATGACATAAAGTTCGATTGTAAAATTCCCCGGGGTAAAACTAATGATTTAAGAATTTATATTCCTCATTATACCCCGGGGGATTTTAATGGATTATTTCTATTGAGTTTGAAAAATTAACGCTTTTGGATTTGGCATAATCGCTGGTAATTTCAATTTTTACTTTTTGTCCTACTTTCAGTTCCGCGTTCAATTTTGTTTTTTTCTTTTTGAATTTAAGTTTTTTGCCGAAATCAAACCGGAAATAATAGTATTTTTTATCTTCTCCAATTACTTCGGCTTGCAATTTAGCACCCATTTTGATTATTTTATCTTCTTCGGATGGAGGAGGTGGAGGAGGAGGGGTATAAACAGGTTTAGACTGTTGAGGTTGTGAGGAGGACTGGCCGGATGATTCTGAATGTTCTGATTCGACTTGAGTTCTCTCAAACTGCCCGTAACCTACATTGGTTTTGGCGCCGATGCCGAGGTCTTCGAGAATGGCTTTGAACAATTTCATTTTGTCGCGGGCCGCCAACTTATTTCCGTTTTCATCCACGTAATCCCGCAAAATAAACTCAAAGCGGAAGGTTACGCCGGGCATTACTTTGAGGAATTGAATGGGATTGGGGTTTTTTAAGGGATGCTCGTGGGGAGTTATGTAATCATTACCCAAAAACTTATTTTTCACTTTTACGGGAAAGGCGTCCAGAAATACGTCTCTTTGGTGCATGGGAAGATGATCCCAAACTTTTTTACCGTTTTTTTCTATATATCCTTTCCCTTCGAAAATATGTTCTTTTAACTTTTTAATATTCAATCCGGTCTTAATTTTTGGCTTGTCCTCGAGAAGGTATTTTACATAACCGCCGTCGTCCTTATCAAATGCACTTCGTAACACGCCTTTTACGGACGAGCCGGGTATTACCGGAAGGCCGGTGGTATGGTCGAAGTAGAAGCCGAGTTTTAATTCATCGGATACCAAAGGTTTGCCGTTTTCATCTTTTTTATCCGCACCTATTTCATGAATATAACCGCTGCCTACCAACAAGCCCGGATAGATTGTGGTTAAAGAAAATCCATGGTTTCCGCCGAAAGGCGGTTGTGCGGGCATATTCCATCGAAGGTTTTGAAGCCGGTCAAGAAAAGTTTTTCCCGAAAACACCGGATACCATTCATTTCTTATCCTTTTAAATTTTAATGATTTAAAATAATCTTTATAATAGGCGAATCCCAAATTTTTCATTATTCATCAATTTTAAAGGTTCGTAAAGCTAATTTCATAGCCACTAAAATATCTTCGATTTCCTGTTGATACCGCAAAAGTTTTTCTTTATCCAATATGTCCAAGGAAGCTTCCTCTTCATTTTCACGGATTAGAGTTTGACGGATGACATAGTCTATTAATGTTGGTCCGTCCGTGTCATCCCGGTGACCGGGTTTCAGAACATCATAAATTGCTTTCAATAAATGACTGCTTTTGGCTTTTTTTCCGCTGTCATTTTGATAAAAGGCCAATGTTGCCAATAATCCCGCCTGAATTATACTTGCACCCATGGATGCAATATATCCCTTAAATTCTTTGGGAATTTCACCGTTTTCATTTTTGAGATGATTGTTGATAGCTGTTCTGCACGGGGGAATTAACGTATTAATTTTTGCTTTCATAGCCGGATTTTTTTTAAATTTTTTCAATATTTACATATCCGTATCCGATGGTGGCATTGGCACCTATTTGAACCGTATGGGATGTCATTTCTTTAATGAAATCTGCCATGTAAGGGTCATTATCAGGAATATTTACGAAAAAGATGAATTTGCTTTTTCGCGGAACAATTTCTTCATACCATAAATTTACGCTTTGGCCGTTTTCCAATTTATTACGGGCAATAACGGGAAGTTCTTTGCCGCGTTGTTTGAATTTATGATTTTTATAAACGGCTACCGGTTCATTCCCGAATTTCTCCCATATATCCCATTGGGGGGCACGTTGGGCTTGGTAGTCTTCCAGAATGGTATTGCCATGTTGGGTAACAATATCGGCATCGAAATCATAATTTCCCTTAATAAACTTTTCATCCAATCCTAATGAACGTGCCTTTTCGTTAATATTATCTATCAAACACGGGGCCGTGGCCAAATAATAGGGGGCATTATTGCTTCGAACGGGTAAAGCCAGTAAATCCGCCTGGAAAAATTTGTATTTACCAATTCCGGGATCTTTTGCACCCCGGGTCAAATCAGGGCCAAAGACATGGTCGATAAAATCCGGACCTTTATTAAGGTAATTGTCAAAGAACTCCCGCAATGCACCTTTAAGGCTGGACGCATGAATAACGGGCATATCCGTCACGGGGTCCCGTTGAACCAAATTATCCACTACGCCGTAATTGGCGCCGCCGGCTCCTACATGCATGTTGGTAAGGGCCGTAATCATGAAGGCTTTAGGTGTGTATTTCATAACTTTTGAATTTTGTTTTTAATTGGATTGTGCATATATGATTTTGTAATGATTATATCCCACTTTTCGAAGGTTATCATAATTAAACAAAGAAGGAATATCCTTGTTTTTATCAGAAAAATAAAAGACGGAACCTTTTTTGTAAACCTCAAATTTTTGAGATTTGTCCGGTTTCCGCGCCGGATTTTTTATATTAAGGTCCGTAACTAAAAACCTAAAATCGCCGGTCCGGGTAATGGCAAAATCAAAATCCGGAAAAATATCTTTTTCCACACAGGTATCGCTGAGCAATACCACTTTGTGGAAATTTTTGGAACTTTCATAAGGGGGTAACAAATCTTCAAATCCCTTATCGAATTTTTCAACGTCCATCCTAAACATTTGCTGTTCGCCACCAAAAACGACATTATGATTACTTTTTAGGTCAAAATCCAGTTCGGCTATAAACGAAAAGCCGTAGCCTTTTTTCATTTTCCAAAAGGTTTGAACGTAAAAAGCTTTTTCATCTGTTTTTCCGTTATAATCTTTCCGTATGCCAACTTGTTTGTGTTCGATAAAAACATCGTCATAACTGTATTTTATTCCGCTTCGGTTGATTAAAAGATCGGGCATATCGTATTTGGGATTATAATTTTCCAGCTTAATGAGGGGTTTTCCGTTTAATTGCCGTCCTTTTTCCGTCTCCTCTTTTACAGGATTTACCGTTAGCCAACCTTGCTCTTTGTTACATTCATCATCGAATTTTTCTTTCCAAACATATTCCCTGTTAGCCGGAAAATAATATTCCTTTGTATCATCCGAATTACGGGTAATAAATACAGGGGACAGGGATTTGATTTTTCCGAAATCGAATTTGCCGTTTATGGTAAAACTCTTTTCTCCTATTAACTTTTTTGCTAATTGAGGATCCTGGATTTTATTGTCAGCAAAAATTTGCGGATCATTGCTTTGGACCAGCAATTGATGTCTTAAAAGTCCCAGCAAAGCTGTTTGTTGGGGGAAGTACCGGGAAACCACCAAATAATGCGCATTGGTATCCCCGAAAGTGCGTTCGCCGCCGAAGAAAAATTTTTCGTGCGGGGTAAGCGTGATAAGATATTTTGTTGCCATAATGAGCGGTTTAATATTCTTGTTTGTTATTAATGAATTCAATAAAGCGTAATGCCGCATATAGTTTTTTCAAATTGTCATTATGACGTTTTTCTTTTTCAGCTTCCGGAAGCGAATGAACCGGATTCTCCGTATATACGGCTTTGAATAAGTCCCTTACTTTTTCCAGGAAAGGAATTAATCTTTTCGTGCCGTCAGGTCCTTTTCTTACGTGTACACTTTCATTGAAATTATTGGTAAAGAAATTATCAAAGGCATTATTTCTTTCGCCGGTGTCTTGAATTTCGCCGATAGTTTTGATGACACCGTTCAGCGGTTCCAATTTATGCGCCACGGAATGAACGAACCGGCTGTCTTTCACTTTTTGCTGAAGCAATTCATTATAGAGTTTATAGGAATCGTGATGCTTATGGAAGGTGGTTCCGAAATATTGGCCGCTATGTTTCAGCACCGCATAAGACACGGCATTTTTCTTGCAAGTTTTTTTGGCGGTATAAAACAACCGGTTGATGGCTTGTTCCAGCGCCTCGTTTAGCGGAAATTTATAATAGCTGACGGAAACACCGTAGGACATGGATGGTTTTTTATCGCCAAGCGAATTGATAATATTTGCGAATTCCGAATGATCATTAAATTTATCAATAAGAAATATTTGATTAAATAATTCATCCAATTGATTGATTAAGGTAAAAATGGTTTTCCTAATGCCGTCGGTGATTTCATTCTCTTCGTTTCCTTCTTCAATAATGCCGGTATGTGCCACGGGCGCAAAGAAGAGCAAATCATCCCCGCCGGCATAAACGGTTTTACCTTTGTATTGATCAATTAATTCAACAGCATTTTTGCTGAATTCCAATAACTTTTTTGAAAATATACTTATTAAGTCCGGATTCGATTTGTAAATTTCATTGATGAGTTTTCCCATATTATCGCCATCGGCCTGTACCACGGTAATGTATTTTTGATAATTGCGAAAGCGATCGCCGGCACCTTCTTTTATTTTTTCGTAAAATTTTTCTTGGTCGTCTTCCGCATCTCGCTTAATGAGACGGGATGCCTCTTTATAAAAATCTTCACCTTCAAATTCCGCCGCGGCTATTTCGGCCGTGCTTGGAAATCGTTTTCCCGTAAAAGCTTTTCGGTGAAAATAATTGTATTCGGAATTTCCGTCTTTGTCTTGGTATTTTTCAAAGAATTTTATTAACCATTGATGTTTTTCGTCATCTGTTGTTGTGCGTATATCATCACATTCATTGGATACAATTTTTTCTTCCAGTTCCAGCGCGTTCAAATATTCGCTCACCTGCTCGATAACATTCCCCTTTTCTATATTGACTTCAATAGGAATAATACGCAAATATTCTTCAAGAAAATTTTCAATCCGCTTTGCCGGTACATTGATGTCGTTACTTATAATTATGCTAAGCTCTTTAATAACATTCGAAATAATTTGTTTTAAATTGGTAATTTCACCGGGATATATTATCCTGTCGGGATAAAATCCTGCTTTTTCGAATTGGTTCAAATCATTTTGATTGAAGTAGGGAATAATAATCTCATTCGGATTTAATCCGGCTCTCTTTATGATTTCCTTCATAATCCAGGAAAACATATAACTGGCCGACCAAATGGCTTTGGTGCTTCTGGCACTTTGAATGGTCTTATAAATGGGACCTATGGTTAGGGCGGTATAGGTTTTTTCCATGGTTATATGATTTGATAGTTGCTGAGTCTTTCGTTACAATCACAATTTTGAATAGCGAATTCCAAAAAGTCGCCGATATTAAAACTTTCCGGTGTTAAGAGATTTTCAAGTTCTCTACGGAAACGTCGATCATTGACAATCCGGCCATTCCTTTTCAATCGAAGGGTGAATTGAAATTCTTTTGCCAGTATATCTTCGTTTATATCATTGGCCAACAAATAAACTTTGTTGTTAACAACTTTAAAAAAGAGAGGCGATTGAAATCTGTCAATTTCATCATGTTTTACTTCAACGATATAGGAAAGTTTTGGTATTCTACCCTTATTGGGATATGGATCAAGAATTACTTGAAATTCAAAATTCTCGGCAAGACCTAATAAGGCGCGGATATATTTGTAAATAAAAGGATGCGGATCATCCCACCTTTGATTACCTTTCGCATCATAAACAGCCGAATTTTTATTTCGTGTTTTTAAATCGACTTTAAAATCATTATTATTGATTTCAATAATAAATGGATTGTTATGAATTTGTTGTTTGATTTTTCTTTTTTCCCAACGAACAGGTGGATTCTGTTGAACGAAGTAGAGGAAAAGTAATGATTTTTTATAACCATTAAAATTAATCCCGGCCTTTAATATTTGATAATCATGTTGTATTGACGAAAAAATCCTTTCAAAATCATTAAAACGATTTGTGTTCCTATATGTAAATTGAAATATGTTTCTAAAATCCCTTTCATTGAAAGAAACGGGTTGTTGATTTATAGAAGTAACCGTAAAACTCCCGAATCCTTTGTTTTGACGAGTGCCGAAATTGGTGGACAGAAAAAAATCCGGCAAGGTTTCTTCAATGGTTTTTAAAAGAGTTTTTCCATTTATTTCATTGGTATTGAAAGATTTTATTTCACCATTAATATTTTCATTGGTATAAACCGCAAATCTTACTTCTTTTAATTTCTTTTTCTCTTGTGGATCAATAAAATTTCCGTTCCATTTAAATTTATCTTCGTTAGCGAAAAATGGAGAATTGTGAATGTAGGTAAAATCGAAAGAAAATTCTCTTTTCAAATTATTTTCTCTGTGTTGAAAGTTAGTTGTATTTAGCTTTCTGGCCAATGGAAGATAATAACTAACATTTTTCGGCGCCTCAATCCTCACCTTATAATCCAAAGCCGGATGCTCGCCGTTGCCGGTAAGCCAGCCGTTGTTTTTCGCTATTTGACGGCCTGTATCATAATTACCATTCCCGAGTTTGGTCAAGATAAACCTGTCCAACTTAGGCTTTAACTCCGTGGCGCGGAGGGTGGCGCCGTCCTGATCGTGCTGGAAGTGGATCAGGGGCGTGTGCTGTTTGAGGGTGAATTCGAGATGATATTTGCTCATGATAAAAAGGTTTTCAATTAAAGATTAATGATAACAGATATGAGAATATACCGCTTAATAAGGCGACTATAATAAATTCAAGCAAAACTTTTAAAAAAGGATGAATAGATATGCTTGAAAAGGGATTTTTTATATGTTTTAAAATTGGTTTTCTAAACACATAATACATTATTAACATACTAATAAATAGGAACGGAAACCAAAAACTAGGAACAGACTTACCTCCAATAAGGTATCGGGGAATTTCATTCGGAGATTTCCAAATGTTCATTCCCAGAATGCCAGCTATTAACATAGCCGGTAAGAATAGGGTAGCTAAAATAGTGTGTATTCGCATTTCCTTCTTCTCCTCCTTGTCCGCAATCATCCCGGCAAAGGCATTGAGTTCGGCGATTTCGTTATCCAAATCCTTGACCTGTTCGGGGATGCGCATGATACGTTGCATCATATCGTACATTTCGATGCCTTGTTCTTGGGGTGTGACTTCTCGGAAGTATATTTTGTTTACAAACAGAATGTAATGTTTATAAAGGTCTTCAATTTTTTGAATGGCTTTATCCATATCTTCGCCATCGCGGTGAATTAGATCCGACACATGGGTTACTTCGTCCGAAAAGCTCACGATGGTAGCCCGCTGTAAGAGGGAGAGTTCGGCCATTTTGTAATACATGGTTTGAAGGTGCCGGATAAGGAAAGCCGGTGCCGATTTTCCTGTTAGCATCACCATACTATAACGGGACATACCGTATAGGGTCCCTTCGTCAATCCAACGTGAATAGGTATGTTTATCCAAATACTTGGGAAGTTTAAGGCGGTCATTAAAAGTTTTCCAAGTATCAATAAAAATATAATTATGCCAAAAATCATTTAGCGTGTAGGCATATCTACGTTTTCCGTTTATTCGCCTTATTTTTTGTAGGGTTTGAATTTGGGAATTATTACCATGCCAGCTTATGACATACATTCTGTCATCATTCAAGGCGGGGCGGAGATACACTTTATAACGGGTATCTTTTTCCAAGCATTTTTCATTTTCCTTGTCCGCTTTTAAGCATCCCGATTTTTCATGGGTGAGGAAAAATTTTTCGGGAAATAAGACCTTAATAAATTCCGGTAAGAGAAAAGGACCGTGCTTGAAATTATCAGCACAATAATATTTGGAATAATCCTCCAAACTTCCGGGAATCCTTTCATTATTCCGGCTCAACCAAATGGCTTCCGGAAGTTCATTGTTTTTTACACACGGAAGCCATTCTCCGGGCGGGGTGTTTTCTTTTCCGGTTTTTATGCCTTCATCTTTCAGGTTTAGAAAAGGTGGATATAATCTCCTTCCGTATTTATTAATGCGCAAAATATCTTGCGAATTCTCATGACTTTTATTGCGAAGATGAAAGGATAAAATCCCTACCCCCGTGCTATACATATTTAGTATAATGCTGTCAATTTCTAATGAATATATGTTATTTTTTAGCTGTATGTTATAAAACAATTTATTTCCCAGATTGATGTCAGCCGGTTGAAATTCATAATGACGGATGAGTTCTTCGTTTTGTAAATTGGTGGAAGTGCGTAAATTTTTATCCAAATCGTAAAGAATTTCCCTGACGAAATCAAAAAAGTAATTATACTCATTATAAGTACTTCCGTCAATTAATTTATAAGGTTTCCTTTTCCAAGGAGAAGTTTTATCCCTAATGAGCAATTTCTCAAATTCTTTGAGATTATATTTTTCTTTCAAGCGGTCGTTTTCATCTTTATTCCACAATTGCCATCTGAAAGGGAAAAGAAACACATGATAACTGTACATTTCATCATTTTGAATCTTCTCCAAATCCGGTTTAATCTCCCTAAAAATCTCCTTCCATTCTTTCGCTAAAATTTCCGCATCTTTCTCCTTTACATAATCTTTTGTAAATCCGAAATAACCGCTGTCATGGGCGCCCCCGAAAAAAGCCCGGCTGTAGCCGTTTTTATCTTCTTTTAGCTCATCTTTATACTTTTCAATAATTTTTGTCGGGATATAGCCGGAGTAGTGAAATTTGTTATCGTTATAAAAGATGATTTTGATTTTCTTTAATTCCCGGGCGCAATCTTTCGGCGTGTTTTTTTCGCCCTTGTCTTTCCGTGTGTTAAGGCACTCATCTAATTTTTCGAAAAAGAATGCATCTGTGTAAGGCGTAAAACTTTCGGCATCTTCGGGCAATTTCCAAATGAGCAATCCGCTTAATTTATCCTCTTTCGGCGGGTTTTCCTTTAAAAAGCTATGGGCTTTATCAAAATCCGCTTTCGTAAGCCCTTGCGTTTCGCGGTCCTTGCGGCGGATGTTTTCGATTTCGTCTAGGGAAAAACCTTCATCAAGAAGTCCGGGAATATAAGCTTTATCGTTTACGGCCACTTTCTTTTGCCAATCGGTTAATTCTAGGCCCAAGAGTTTCGCCACTTGTTCGATGGAAGCAGGTTTGCACCGCTCATAATTATGGTGGTCGATGTCTATAATGCGGGGATTTTCCGGTTTTTTTGTTTTACCCAACAATTCAATACCGACAACTTGTAAATCTTCATTTTCTTCAAGGAGTTCTTCTATCCGCGGAATATAAAAATCCCAACGGGCATTATTCCAAGATAAACCCGCACTTTCCAAAGGAATATGATGTTCTTCCAAGAGTTTTTGGATTTCTTTCATCTCCAAATCTGAACCGCCGAGGAAGAAATGGAATTTTGAGGGGGTCATGGAGATTATTTTTAATCGATTCTTATTACATGTTCATGATCATTGCCAATAGGATAAACTCCTTCAATTTTAATCATATTCTGGTCATTGGCCGAGTTGCCGACAAAAATGGTTTGTACATAATCTTCTTCAAATGTATGAATGATAAATTTTCCAAATCCATTTCGATCAGTAGTGCCGGAAGTGCGGGCTTTATAGTGAGTAACCATATGTATATGCTTCGCTAATGGATTTCCAGAAGTATCTTCTAATTTAAGTTTAATTACAAAATCTTTCTTTTGGGGAGTTTCTAAATACCTTTCCAAATCATCTAAGGATAAATGGGCTTCTCTGTAAAATGCGGTTTGAATTTCATCACTAATGCTGTCGGGAATGGTGGCCACATTAAATCCTTTTTCAATGGCCTTATTGAAATAGTGAATAACGTCGGAAGTCAAGTTGTTTATTTGTTCCACTAAATGATTGAGTTTTTTTTCGAATTTTTTAATCTTTAATTTCATGTTCCACATTTGTAATAATGTAATGAAATACATCCCGAAGAAAATTTCAAAAATATACAAAACTATTGGAATGGCATCATAAATGCCGAAACCAACATCACGGATACCTCCTTCGATTTCTAATTTCACTCGCCAATATGCCAAGGCGCTTATTATGGCTAGTAAGAGGATGGTACCGATAAGGCCCCACCAAAAGTGTTTGTTTACTTCTTTATGGATACGTCCCCAGATTTCTTCGTCCGTAAGTGTGGCATATTGGGGATTGTTTCTATATTCACTGAATTTAATATCTTGCATGGCTTTAATTAATTTTTCAGCCAACCAGTGCGATAATTGTAATCCGGCTAAAAAGAATACGGCGGCTATGGCCCAAGGCGCCCATGGTATAATAACCCTGTAAATTTCCATACTAATTACAAATTCCACTACGGCAACTATTAAAAACAATATACTCATTAAAGTAATGGGCGCATTTGCCAAGTTCTTCTTCCAAATTTCCAACCGCTCTTTTATTTTTTTTAATGATGAAAGGGTCTCTTGGGCATCAGCTACCATTTTCGTTGTTTTACCTGCTAATTCATCAGCTTGATTGTAATAAGTTTTTGCTTGGGTGAGTTCTTGATTCATAATTATATGGTTTTATTGGTTTTTAGAAAAATAATGAATGAAACCATCTATGGATTCAAATTCTTCAATATTACAATTTTCAAAAATAGTTTTGTCTTTCCAGCCGATAAGATTTAATTGTAATTTAGGGTTACATTTAAAGCGAAATGGTTTTTTGGTTTGAAATGCATCATGTATTCCATCACTTATGATAACAACCATTATTTGGTTGTAGTTTTTGTATGTGGGTTCGTTAATTTTTTTATTTAAATGCTCTAAAAAAGTGATTATATCAGTAACGTCTTTTCCTTGGTAAGGTTTATAATTAATTATTTTAGGTTGGATGATATCTTGGATGAATTTATCAATTTTTTTCTTATTTATTTGAATTAATTTTTTGTTTTCATTTAAAATTTTTTCGTTCTCTTTTTTAATACGCGCTTTTTCAGTAAGCAGGGCTTTTTTCGGAATTGAATTAAGTTTTGAAGGACATTCAATTATTAATGGATAAAATTCACGATCCTCTGGTGAAGGATTTCCTATTATTATTACATCAATTTCTCCGCAGTATCTCTCATTAAATTTATTAAATATTTGTTGATATTTTTCTGATGTTAATTTTCGTTGATTTTTTGTTGATCCTGACCTATCTTCAGCAATAATGAGCAATACTTGCTCTTTATATTGTGAAGTATTGGAACCTGCCCCCTCAGAATTTTCAGAAACTGAGGAATTTTCTTGAATTTCTTTCGTTCCGTGATTACATGATGCGATTAATAACAGCATAATTAAAAGGGTTAAAAACATACTTTTTTTCATGTTGAATTGAATTTTAAAATTTCAAAATAAATATAATAAAATTTGCTATCATTTAAGTGGCTGTTAAATATTTGTAAATTTCTCCATTTCCCTCTTCAACCGCTTCACGCCTTCCCGCAGCTGCTTTGCATTATAAGCCAATACAATCAAGTGGTCGTCGCCGTCCACCGGGCGGTTGCGTTCCACAGGGTCCACGGGATTGACAATGACGTCGCGCGTGATGCCGGGTTCGTGTTTGTGTAATAAATACTGAACCATATTCCTGTCGATGATAATATTATCATTCTTGTCATGAAAAATAATATGTACACCTACCAGCAAAATGCCTACTTTGCGTAGCAACACCAGCAATTCGTCGAAGGTTTTGCCTACCAAATGACTGTTCTCCGGCAGGGAAAGGTCTATTTTATAAAATTCATTGTAATCGTTGTACTGCATGATTTCGTCCAGCACTTTGGAAATGCCGTGATTGAAAACGGCTTGTTTCATGATGGCCTTCCGGTAATTGCCGGCCACCACGATTTCGTTTACGTCGGCATCTACCAATGTATCGCGGAATTCTTCATGGTTGATTTCCGCAATCATATAAATGGGATCACTCATGCGGCCGATATCGAAGGTGTCGTATCCTTTTTCTTCTTCCTCTTTTTTGTTCCCTTTACCAATCCGTAAGAATTTCTTTACTTTTCTAATAATGCCTTTGGTTTCATATACTTGTCCATACAATTTCTCTTTTACAAAACGTGAAATGGCCAAAGCGCGCAGTTGGGTGCGTTCGTCGGCAATTTTGCTGCTATCTTCCGCCAGCAGGATGATGGTATCGGCTTTGTGTGTATTGGCTTTTTCCAATATATGAAAATCCCGTGCATCGCCTTGGATGATGTCTATGACTTTATTGTCATGCAGATCTTTAATTTGTTGGTCCGATTCGCGTATTTTTTTAATATCAGGAACCACGCATACGATTTTCATTTTTTTGTTATTATATTCTTTAGCATCTTGCAGGAGTCCGGTGATGAATTTTCCGGTATTGCCGTTCCATCCGAAAATAATAAGGTGGTTTTCAAAATGTGTTTTCATAAGTCCTTTTTTACGTTTTTGGGTCATTTTGTAAGTGGCGTATTCCGACACACCGATCAGTATGGTGCCGATCCAGAAGTTAAGTGAGTTTAGCGAAAGCATTAATTTGCCCAGGGTCGAAAGGGGGAATACGCCATTGCTATTGCCCGTCACGGTGGTGACGAATAGCCATGAATGCAGGTCCGGGCGCGTCATGTTTAGGATTTGGCTTTTGATGCCAATGTCTTCGTAAAATCGTCTTTCGGCCCATATCAACAATTCGATACTGCCGAAATAAATGAGAATCAAGGCAATAAATCCCAATTGAAAATGCTTGTAGCGGTTCCAGAAAAAAAGCAGATTGTACTTGGGAAACCATTTACCTGTATAATAATAATGTAGGAAGAGAATAAGTAATACCAGTGCCAGTAGTATCCAATACGGCATCCAATTTACCGAACGCCAGCCCAGGTATTTCTTGAAACCGGGGAATATGGGAATGTTATTCAGTTGTTCCACTTCGTTTCGATCCTTGGATAAGAATCGATCGAAAGATTGTTTTATGGTTTTGTAATAGGTTAGTAGGGTAGAATCTTTGGGCTTGGAAATAAGGGATTTAATCAAAATATTAGGAGACGTAATTCCGGCTAAAACTTTCTTGCGCCCAACCAGAAAACTCCAACTACCCAACGTATATTTTTCCGGAGCAATAGAAGTAACATATACGTTATGGAGGCGGTTTTGCAAAATGCGTGCATCTTCTTCATTCAGATATACATAATGCAAATTTTTGAGGGTATCCATTCCCGGTAATGGCAAGGAAAAACTGACAAGATAATCGATTTTTCCATTGACAAAATCCTTGGAAAGCGAATCGTAGTTTTTGATGCTTTCATGAAACCGGCTCCGGTCAATATTCAGAAATTTTAGCAGTATATTCATCACCTTGTAGGAAGTGGAATTTTTGCCCGTAAATCCCAGAACCAGCGGTTTGTCTGATTTATTATCAGCTATTTGACGAATGTTTATATCTTGTGGGCCCAGATGATAAATCCATAGTTTTTCTTGAAATAAGGGAATCACCACTTCTACATTTTTAATTCCTTTTTCTTCGTCGTACATGCTTTCCAATAATACATCCCGTTGAACCAATGCAAAATCCACCTCATTGTTCCACAACATATTAATATTTTCATGCGAACCTGTGGTTTCAATGATGGAAAATTTCCCGGGAATAGTTTCATTATAACGCCGGGCGATATATTGACCGTATTTGTAATAATTGCCGCCGCGACTGCCGGTGGCAATAAAATAATGATCCTGTTGCGCCTCTAAAGTAAATGGAAATAATATCCCGAAAAAAATTAGAATCCAAATCCTTGAAATCTTTTCCATGAATTTTGGAATTTACTCAAAATTAAGAATTTTTGGTTAAATAATAAAAAATAGATAGTTGAGTATCAACGAGTTAAAATTACTGAAAGATAAATTTCATCAAAAAAAGAAATATTTTCATGCATTATCAATAAATTTTCATGAATTATAAAAAAAATTAAAAAAATAAAATACATGTAAATAAAGATATGTGGATTTTTTATATTTTTAGTTCAAAAAAAAAATTAGTTATCATGGAATCCGAAAATCAAATTACCCGGTTAATGCGTTGGCAATACCTAACGGGAATATTTTTTATGAGCGCCGTGATGATGTATATCCCATTGTTCCTGCCCGATGAGGAAAATTTTTGTGATCTCTGTGAATGGAAAATCGTTTTAATGAGTGGAATGTCCTATTTTTTTATGTGGACCACCTTTTATTTGAGTGGAATATTGCTAAAGGGAAACAAAGCTTTCAAATATTTTTGGGAAAGTTTTAGGGGTGTACCTCGCCATAAAATAATTCGATATTTGATTGTATTTTGGGTAGCCATTGTCGGTTTGATTGTCACCTTTTTCCGCGCGGTTTTTAATATGCGCGATATAATCCGGGCGGGCCGTTGCCATACTTCGGATTATCCCGGGATGATTTGGCAGGGGTGTATCCGGGACTGCTTATTACATTAGCACTTGCGATTTTATTTTGGATTTTAATTACTTTCTATTATCGTTATTTCAACAAAATTGAATAATTGAAATGTATTTTATACGCTATAATTCTTAATTAAAGTTTGTATTAAATATAAATGAATTAATAATTTATGCGGTTCAATACCATTCCTCCATTTAATAAAATTTTTGTAAATTTCACAGGATTTAAAAAATTAATTACGATGAAAAATTTAATGATTTTATTTACCACATTGATCTGGGGTGTTTTCTCTGTGGCATTACAAGCACAAGAAAATCCTAATGACACGAAATTCGCTTCAATGAATTTTGAAGAAAACCATTATGACTTGACAAATGTTATACCGGGAGATACAAGGGAAATAAAATATCGTTTTGTTAATGAAGGTGTGATTCCTTTAAAGATAGATAGTATAATTCCCGATTGTAAGTGTATCAATCCGGTGGGGTGGGAAAAGAAACCCATTGAACCGGGAGAGAAAGGAGAAATAATTTTAATTTATCAAAACTTAAATCAAGAGCGGAATAAGAAAACGCATGAGGTGACCATTTTCGCCAACACCGCTCGAAAAAAAGAAAAAATAAGTTTTACCGTTTACCTTCAGGAATATCCGGATACTTCCGATAAGATTGTGGAAATGGAAGCCGATGAAGAAATGCTTAAAGAAAAAGAAAAAATGGCCAAGGAGAGAGCAAAATATGCGGAAGAACTGGAAAAAGAGCGTAAAGAAGCCCGTAAAAAACGTCAAGAATTGGAAAGGGAATTAACGCAGGCGGAAAAAGATCGAAAAAGAATGGTCGAGGAGAGAGATGATTTTGAAGAAGATTTGGATAAACAACGTAAAGAAGCGCATAAAAAACGTCAGCATTTAAAAAAGGAGATAGAAAAGGCGGAGAAAGACCGGGAAAAAATGGCCAAAGAAAAGGAAAAATACGAAAAAGAGCTTGAAAAGCAACGAAAGGAAATGGAAAAAGCACAAAAAGAAAGAGAAAAGGCCGAAAAGGAAATGAAAAAAGCGGAAAAAGAAAAAGAAAAGCAAGAGAAAAAATTGGAAAAAGAAAGAAAGGAGGCCGAAAAGGAACAAAAAAAGATTCAAAAGGAGGAAGAACGGGTAGCCAAGTTAAAAGAAAAAATAAAAAAATATAGAGAGGAAATCGAACAAACGGAAAAGAAAATCGAGAAAAAACAGAAGAAATTAGATAAACTAACGAAAAAAGGAAAACTTTCTCCCATAGAAATCGAAAAGAGAAAAGAAGACATCATTCGGTTGAAGGATAAAAAATTGAAGTTGATGAAAAAAATTGAAAAACTTCAACGAAAACTCTAAACAAAAACGATAAGAATATTTTATCGGGAGAAAATGAAGGCATTGAATTTTTGCTAGGAGGAAAATTATTTGAGGAAAGAGGGGAGAGCGAATGCCCTGAAGGGGTCTACAAACCCTGTTTTATGATTTTATACTAAAAATTTATGCTAAGAATTAAATCTTTAAAATTTCCTCCAAAAAGAATAAATTTCCTTCTATTTAACGGATTATTTTTTTATAAGGATACGGCCGGCGTAGGTCTTGTTTTCGGTTTGAATGCGGAGGATGTAAATTCCCGGGGAAAATGAATTAACAGACAAAACACAAAAACTGTCACATTTTTTTTGCAATAGTTTTTCGCCTTGAAGAGTTAAAAGTTCAATTAGCATCTTGCCAGCATGAAGCCGGCGGATCCATAATATATCATCGGCCGGAATGGGATAAACGGCAGCGACTTGTGTCCAATTTTTTTCCACTCCTACCAATCCGAATTCATAACATCCCATATCCGGTGCATTTCCGGCATAAGGCAGCCCTACATCCGTGCCGGCATCAATGCAAGGTGACCCTGCTTGCAAATGCAAATCGCCCCGGTCGGCATCGACAAAGAGCGGATTGAGGTTATCTAAATTATGGTCTCCCGTACCATTATCCGGCATATCTACGTCGCAAAAATGAAATTCGGCAGAGGCATTTTGTCCGATATGGACATCTTTTCCGTATTGTTGGGTGTTGTTGTAAATAATGCAATTGGTAAAAACGGCATCGGCATAAGCCAAATCAACGGCGCCGCCTTCGGCATAACCACGGGAATGATTGCGATTAAATGTGCAATTTACAAACGAAATACTGCTCTGAGGATTCAAGGTTTTAACGGCTCCACCGCCCGAATTGGAAGCCGTATTTTCATAAAAAGCACATTGACTGATCAATACATTTTCCGCCGTATAAAAGAATAAAGCGCCCCCACCGTAACCGGCCGAATTGCCGTAGAATTTACAACGTATAAATTGTGTGTTTTTATCATTTGTTAGTTTTACGGCTCCTCCTTCGCCGAAAGCATGATTATTTAAAAATGTACAATCCTCAAAACGCGTACGTGTTTGTGTGGAATTTCCCGTATTAATGCCGTAAACCGCACCGCCCATGCCATCATTATCGCCCGTGGCATCGTTATTTTCAAAAACACAATGATAAAATTCCGCATCGGCATTGTGCAATACCACTGCACCACCATGTTGATCGGGATAAGAACCGTTGGCGGATGTTTTTCCGTATTCAAAACGGCAATAATAAAATTCACTGATGTCGGACGTCTGATCCATACGGATTCCGGCCCAGCCGCTATCATGATTGGCGGCAGTAAACACAATCGAATCGGTTTCCGTACCGTTGGCGAGCAATTTTCCGTCCACATAAATCCGGTAGCGTCCTTGAAATTCGATACGCACGCCGGCATCAATATGTAACACTTGGCCCGAAGGTATTCGAATATGCCCGGTGACTTGATAAGGAGAGCCGTCAACGGACCATGTGCCGCTTTGATTCCCGCTTACTTGTGTTTGAGCGAAGATAGATAAAACCGGAAAAAATAATGCCGCGATCAAGTAAAATTTGAACATTTATTCGATTTTAAAAAAGTAAGGTACAAAATAGTAAAAAAATAAATTTATATTTTTGTCGAATGATCTTGTGAAACGGAATGGCCTGGAAGGATGCTGTTTTTTTGGCAATTTATTAGTTATTACCTCGGTATTTAGTTAAAAAGTGAAAATATAAGAGTTTGGTAAAAATTCATATTTTCATGCATATCTGCAATTTTTTCATGTAAAATTCTTCAATTATCATGAATTTTTGTATCTCAAACAAAATGCTTATAAACTTGTAGGAAAAATTAACAAGCATGGTTTATACCGAAGCGAAGATTTATGATGATTCTTTCTGGAAAGATATTAATAAGACATGGTTTAAATTGCGTTTACCGAAAACATGGAATGAAGTAAAACCATGTAGCCCGATTATTAAATTTCAAGCCATGAATGATGTGATGAAAGAGGAGATGGTGGTTAATATGAATGTGGCCATGGAAGAAATAAGTTCATTTATTCCCGACGGACATGCATATGTAGAAGAATCTATTCGGCTTATGAAAAAGCAAATGTCCAAGATGGAATTGATATCCAAAGAGATAATGGAACACGAGCATGTGGTATTTTATAAAATAGAATATCTAAGTGAAGTGAAAGGTGTTGATTTTTATAATCTTTCGTACGTTTGGCCGGTCATGAAAAATGCGGTGATGTTGGTGATGCAAACCGATATTTATCATAAGGATGAGGTAGCTCCGCTTTTTGATAAAATTTTTCAATCGTTTAAAATAATATGATCGGTTTACGGAGAAGGAATCTCATGGCCGCTACTTTTTAGGGAAGAATATGAAGAGAAAAAGCCGTCGAAAAGACGGCTTTACATGATTTAATTCACTAAAAGAATTAGTGTAATGGCTTATGACAAAACCACCAATCGAAGCAATTATCTTTTCCTTTTCTTTCATTTGCCGTTTGAATGTCCGTGGCGGGCGGAATAATCACGTTGCCGCCGATTAATTCGTTATTCGGCCAATTTTCGGGTGTGGCCACGCCATTATTATCCGAAACTTGTAAGGCCTTCACCGCCCGGAGAACTTCATCTATGCTACGTCCGATTTCTTGCGGATAATAAATCATCAAGCGCAAAATTCCATTGGGGTCCACAACAAATACGGCTCTAACCGTATTGCTGGAACTTTTGCCCGGATGAATCATGCCGAGTGCTTTGGATACGCCTTCCGCACTATCGGCAATGACGGGGAATGGAATTTTTACGCCCAATTTTTCTTCAATCCATTCCACCCATTTGATATGTGAAAATACTTGATCGACCGATAAACCGATTAATTCGACGCCTAATTTGTAAAATTCGTCTGCACGTTTGGCAAATGCAACGAATTCGGTGGTACATACGGGCGTAAAATCGGCCGGATGACTAAATAGTACAAACCATTTTCCCTTAAAATCATCGGGTAATGTCATTTTCCCCATGGTGGTTTGAACTTCTACACGCGGAAATGATTCGCCCAGTAAGGGCATTCTTGTTAATTCTTCCATAGTTTTATTTTTTAGGTCTTTTACGCAAATTTAATGACTTTATCAGCGGACTGAAATAAATTTTTATTATAAATCATTATTTAATTATAAATATTCTTTATTTTATTTTTTTATATGGATGTAAAGTGATATGGGTGGCATCGCAGAAAGGGGGCTTTTTGGTATGTTTACAGACACACCATGCTATTTTTTTCTTCTTGGTAAGAATCAGTTTAACGGGCCCGTAGCCGCTATCTATATGAGACCCGTCGCAGAACGGTTGTTTTTTACTTAAACCGCATGCACACCAATAGTATTCTCCGGGATTCATTTCGGAAATAATAGGTTCCTTTCCGGCTATATGGGGAGTTTTCATTTTTTGGTTTTTAATTGGCCATGTCGCTTATAAATTTAATTCGATACAGCCGTAGTTCTTCCTCATCGTATTCATCACCGAATTCTTCAAGGGCATCGCTTATTTTGTCCCTTTCGGCTTCCATAAAGTAGTCATGCAATTCTTCTTGTTGTTCTTCGTCGAACAATTCATCTATAATATAATCGATATTTAATTTGGTGCCCATATATACCAATTGCTCCATTTCCTTGATGAGTTCGTCTAGTGTTAATCCTTTGGCATTCATGATGTCTTCCAAAGGAATTTTCCGGTCCGTACTTTGGATGATGAAAACTTTCATGGAAGAACGGGTAGGGGACGACTTGATTACAATATCATCGGGGCGTATGATATCATTTTCTTCTACATATTTTTTTATCAATTCGATAAACGGCGGGCCGTATTTTCGGGCCTTTCCTTCTCCTACACCGTAAATGCGGGTCATTTCTTCCACGCTAATCGGGTATTTTAAGGCCATATCTTCCAATGAGGCCTCTTGGAATATGACATAGGTGGGAATCTGTTTTTTCTTGGCAATATCTCTTCGCAAGTCCTTTAGCATTTTCAGCAGGACTTCGTCGGCACCGTGCGATTGTTTCATAACCGAGGCAGTTCGCACGCTTTCATTGAATTTATGATTTTCGGTAATCATGAAACTTTCGGGCGATTGCAAAAATTTCTTGCCCTTTTCGGTAATCCGGAGCACCCCGAAGTTTTCTATTTGTTTATTCAAAAGTTTTTCAATCAACATATGCCGAATCAATGCGTGCCAAAACTCTTTTTCTTTGTCTT
The DNA here is from genome assembly GCA_027067965.1 of Flavobacteriales bacterium. Classification (GTDB taxonomy): domain Bacteria; phylum Bacteroidota; class Bacteroidia; order Flavobacteriales; family Flavobacteriaceae; genus JAADED01. The sequence continues at coordinate 88,940 of JAMOUV010000027.1, forward strand.
TTCCGCTTCCCCAAATGTCTCCTAACAATTTTTTGTGAGATTTGACCCGGGATGTTTCAATACCGTGAAGAATGTTAATCACATCGTTGATTTTAAAATCTCCCTTTACGGAACTTAATAAATTCAAGACTTTGATCGCTTCGTCTTTGGCTTCGACCCGCGGTTTGGGATTGCGTACGTTGTCGTCCATGTCACCGCCCGGGTCCTTTTCGGGGTCGAATTCTTCACCGAAATAATCAAGCAGAAATTTACGTCGCGATATGGAAGTTTCGGCATAGGCCACCACTTCATTGAGCAAAGCCAATCCGATTTCCCGTTCAATACTCGATTTTTCGGAAAAGAGGAATTTTTCCAGTTTTTCAATATCTTTATATGAATAAAATGCCAAACAATGGGCATATTCGCCGTCGCGTCCGGCACGTCCGGTTTCTTGGTAGTAACTTTCCAAACTCTTAGGGATGTCGTAATGAATCACATAGCGTACGTCGGGTTTATCGATTCCCATACCGAAGGCGATGGTAGCCACCACCACGTCGGCATCTTCTTGCAAAAACATATCCTGATGCTTGCTACGCGTTTTGGCGTTCAGCCCTGCATGGTAGGGAACCGCTCTGATATCATTGAGTTGAAGAAATTGCGCCAATTCCTCTACCGTTTTACGGCTCAAGGCATAAATGATGCCAGATTGGCCGGGGCGTTGCTTGATGAATTTAACGATGTCTTTCTTAATTTCTTGGGTTTTGGGAACCACTTCATAAAAGAGATTGGGGCGATTGAAAGAATCTATAAATACATTGGCATCTTCGATTTCCAAATTTTTCAAAATATCATCCCGTGTTTTGGGGGTGGCCGTAGCCGTCAAAGCCATGACGGGCATACCGGGATTAATTTTATTGATAATATTGCGAATATTCCGGTATTCCGGGCGGAAATCATGTCCCCATTCCGAAATACAGTGGGCTTCGTCCACCGCAATAAAAGATACATTTGCTTCTTTTAGAAATTCCAAATTTTCCGTTTTATTCAATGACTCGGGAGCCATGTAAAGCAATTTGGTTTTTCCGCTCAATATATCGCTTTTTACTTGGCGCGTTTCGGTTTTGTTTAATAATGAATTCAATACGTGCGCAATACCGGGTTCTTCGGAGATTCCCCGCATGGCATCTACTTGGTTTTTCATCAAAGCAATTAGGGGCGATACCACAATGGCTACACCAGGTTGAAGCAGGGCGGGCAATTGATAGGTGAGGGATTTGCCTCCTCCCGTGGGCATGATGGCCATCGTATTATGGCCCGACATGATGCTATTGATCACATCTTCTTGCAGTCCCCTGAATTGTTCGAAACCGAAATGCTTTTTTAGGGCTTTTTTTAAATCTATATGATTAACGTCATGCATTCTGTCTTATGTTTGAATTATTAAAATTAAAATATTTTTTCGAGAAAACAAAATTTATACCATTTTTAAGTGACTAATTGTCTTATAGTTGTAAATTTTAGTAAAATTTTAATTTCGGAAAATAAAAAAGATGACTTTGTGTCATAAACTATCCGAATGGTATATTTATTGGTCTTTTTGAGGTGCAAATTTAAAAATTTATAATTATGATGAACTACCCTGCTCGTAAAGCGTTTTATCAAAAGTACATTGTGCATACCAAGCGATTGGCTATTGCATTTTTGTTATTCGGTTTACTAGGAATATTTTTTCCTAGCTTCTTTGGTTTGACCGTAGCGGCATTTGTAGGATGGCTATTATTCTTTTCCGGAATTTATGCCGGTTACACCACTTACCAAACCGATAAAACAAGTATTTGGGGATGGCTGAAGTCGCTTTTATTGATTATCACGGGAATTTTGATGATTCTCAATCCCCATTTAGGCACTTCCGCACTGGCAATTTTAATGGCCGTTTATTTGTTTGTCGATTCGGCCCTTAACTTTATGCTTGGATTTAATTTGAAACCGGCAATAAATAAAGTATGGCCGTTTTTGAACGGAGTGGTCAGTGCGATTTTGGGTGTGATTTTCTTATTGTATGCGCCCAATCCTTTATATTCTTCCTGGTTGTTGGGACTTTATGTAGGAATCAGTTTGCTATTCGATGCCATCATGATGTATCAATTAAGCCGCGGTGCCGATAAAATTTATGTGGAAGAATTAATTGTGGAAGAATAATCCGTATCATTCAACCGGCTTAAAATATCAAACGGCTGCCTCATACGAGGCAGCCGTTTTTATTATCGTTTTCTAAAAACTAATTTAGAACAATTTCAAGTCGTCCAATACTTTCATCACTTCCTTTACATGCTCGGCCGATTGATAGAGCAAGGCCATTTCTTCCTTATTCAATTTGACTTCCAAGATGTTTTCCACGCCGTTTTCTCCTAATTTAACCGGCACACCCAATGCCACATTTTCCAAGCCGTATTCTCCGTCTAACATTACGCAAACCGGCATCACGCGGTGAGAATCCAATACAATGGCTTCGATCATTTGTGCTACGGCCGCGCCGGGCGCATACCAAGCGGATGTGCCTAATAATTGCACGATTTCGCCGCCGCCTTTTTGGGTGCGTTTGACCAAGCGTTCGATGGTTTCGTCGTCCATGAGTTCGGTAAGAGGAATACCTGCCACTGTGGTATAACGGGGCAGTGGAACCATTGTGTCGCCATGGCCGCCCATCAATAATGCGCTTACATCTTTGGGCGAAACGTGAAGTTCTTCCGCGATAAATGCTTCGAACCGGCCAACATCCAATACGCCCGCCATGCCGAATACCCGGTGACGGGGTAGTCCGGTGGTCAAATAAGCCGTATAAGTCATCACATCCAATGGATTGGATACGATGATGAATATGGCATCGGGAGAGTATTCATAGGCCTTCTCGGCTACGGATTTAACGATTTTGGCATTGGTGCCTATCAAGTCGTCCCGGCTCATTCCCGGACGGCGAGGCACACCCGAAGTGATAACAATCACATCGGAATTTGCCGTTTTCGAATAGTCGTCGGTGTAACCTTTTACACGTGTGTCGAAATAATTAATCCTTGACGACTCCCAAATATCCAATGCCTTGCCTTCGGCAAGACCGGGTTTAATATCCAACAGAACGATATCGCTGACAATATTTTTGTTGGCCAATACATCGGCCACCGTGGCGCCTACGTTTCCCGCGCCGATGATGGTTATCTTTTTGCTCATGATTAAATTTTTTGTTTGTCTAAATTTAGAAGATTTTTTATTGCTTCGATATATCAAATATCATTTTTTCGGTATTAAATCATATCGATGTCATTCTTCCGCCCGGCGGAAAGGTGTTCTATCATGCATCAAAATATTAATTTTACTTCATTAAATTTTATGAAACAATCGATTTGATATGTCCTCTTTTCCTTCGGTTCATTCTCCCGGATTATTTTTCAACAATTCCGGCGGAAAAACTTCGTGTTTAAAGGGAAATTCCGTATCTTGCAAATCTGAAAACTAAATTATATTTATGGAGCAGAGAGGAGAAAGAATAATCCCCGTGAATATTGAAGAGGAAATGAAATCGGCATACATCGATTATTCGATGTCGGTTATCGTTTCCCGTGCGCTGCCGGATGTAAGGGACGGGCTTAAACCGGTACATCGCCGGGTATTATACGGCATGTACGAATTGGGTCTGTTTGCCAATCGCCCTTACAAGAAATCGGCGCGTGTGGTCGGGGAAGTTTTAGGTAAGTACCATCCGCACGGCGATAGTTCGGTATATGAAGCCATGGTACGGATGGCCCAAGATTGGAGCATGCGTTATCCGTTGGTGGACGGACAAGGAAACTTCGGTTCGATTGACGGCGACAGCCCCGCGGCTATGCGTTATACGGAAGTCAGAATGACCAAGATTGCCGAAGAAATGCTGGCCGATATCGATAAGGAAACCGTGGATTTTAGAAATAATTTTGACGACACTTTAAAGGAACCGGTTGTGCTTCCGGCCCGCATACCGAATTTACTTCTCAACGGAGCGCAAGGTATTGCGGTAGGAATGGCCACCAATATGCCTCCCCATAACCTGACCGAAATAGTGGAAGGTATCAAAGCATATATCGATAACCCGGATATTAGTGTGGCCGAATTAATGCAATATATCAAAGCGCCCGATTTTCCTACCGGAGGTATTATTTACGGTTACCAAGGCGTGAAAGATGCTTTTGAAACCGGCCGCGGTAAAATCGTTTTGCGGGGCAAATCGCATATCGAGGAAATTAACGGCCGCGAAGCCATTGTAGTAACCGAAATTCCTTATTTGGTTAATAAAGCCGATATGATCAGAAAGGCGGCGGATTTGGTCAATGACAAAAAAATAGAAGGTATTGTCAATATCAAGGACGAATCCGACCGGAAAGGAATGCGTATTGTATTTTATTTGAAAAGAGATGCCATTCCCAGTGTGGTTCTTAATAAATTATACAAATATACCCAACTGCAATCCTCATTTAATGTCAATAATATTGCATTGGTCAAAGGGCGTCCGCAATTATTGAATCTCAAGGATTTGATTAAATATTACGTGGAACACAGGCATGAGATTTTAATTAGAAAAACCAATTACGAACTAAGAAAAGCCAAGGAACGCGCCCACATTCTGGAAGGATTGATTATTGCTTCGGATAATATCGATGAGGTTATTGCTTTGATTCGTGCCTCGGCAAATGCCGAAGAAGCGCGTCAAAAATTGATTGATCGCTTCGACTTAACCGAAATTCAAGCACGGGCCATTGTGGAAATGCGATTGCGCCAATTGACCGGATTGGAACAAGATAAATTGCGAACCGAATACGATGAATTACTTAAACGCATTGACGATTTGAACGATATTTTGGCCAATGAATCCAGAAGGATGTTGATGTTGAAAGAAGAAATGGATGAAATCAAAGAAAAATACGGCGACGAACGCCGAACGGATATAGATTTTGCCGGTGGAGATGTAAGCATCGAAGATTTGATTCCGAACAAAAAAATGGTCATCACCATTTCGCATGCCGGGTATGTCAAACGAACGCCGCTTGCCGAATACCGTGTTCAAAACAGAGGCGGTAAAGGACAACGGGGCGTAACCACCCGGGCGGAAGATTTTCCCGAACATATTTTTTCGGCCAAAAATCACGATTACGTCTTATTTTTTACCCAAAAAGGAAAGGTCTATTGGTTGCGGGTGTTTGAAATTCCCGAAGGGTCCAAAGTATCCAAAGGGCGAGCCATTCAAAATTTGATTAATATCGAACGGGACGATAAGATTAAAGCCATTTTGAATACGGGCGACCTGAAAGATAAAGATTATGTCAATTCGCATTACGTGATTATGGCTACCAAAAAAGGCGTAGTGAAAAAAACACCGCTAGAGCAATATTCCCGGCCTCGTCAATCCGGAATTAATGCCATCACCATACGCGAAGGCGATGAATTATTGGATGCCAAATTGACAACGGGCGATAGCCAAATTATGTTGGCGGCCAAGAGCGGAAAAGCCATTCGTTTTGAAGAAAGCAAGACGCGTCCGATGGGAAGAACCGCATCCGGTGTGAGAGGCATATCGCTTGAAAATGAGCAAGATGAAGTGATTGGCATGATTTCTGTTCATGATCCTACGACGGATGTGCTGGTAGTCTCGGAGAAAGGATACGGAAAACGTTCGAAGGTCGAAGATTACCGTTTGACAAACCGGGGAGGAAAAGGAGTGAAGACCATCAACATCACGGATAAAACCGGTAAATTGATAGCCATTAAGAATGTGACGGACGATGATGATTTGATGATTATCACCAAAAAAGGATTAACTATCCGAATTCCGGTCGAAACAATCCGGGTGATGGGGCGGGCCACTCAAGGAGTCAAAGTGATTAACATAAAAGATGACGATGAGATTGCCTCGGTGGCCAAAGTAGCAAGCCCCGAAGATGTGGAAGCCAACGGCAATGGTGAAAACAACGAAGAAGAAGTAAAAAACGACAAATAAAACAAACAAAGAATTTAAAAATAAGTATTATGAAAAAAGTATTTTATTTCGCACTTGCCATTTTACTAAGTATGAATGTAATGGCGCAAAAAAAAGAAGTTAAAGCCGCACAAAAGGCCTTAAAAAAAGGCGATGTGGAAACGGCATTGCAAATGATTAATCAAGCATGCAAATTGAAAGATAATGCCGATGTAAAAACCATGGATAAGATTTTGTTTACCAAAGCCCAAATTTATCAAGCCAAAGCCGCTCAGGACGAAAGCTATTATGCCAAGGCAGTGGACACTTACAAAAAACTTATCGCATTGGAAAAAGAGAAAGGGCTTAATAAATATAGCGAAGAAGCCAAAAAACAATTGAATTTAATGAAGGTGAATTTATTGCAGAAAGTAAAGGCCGCTAATGACCAAAAAGATTATAAAAAAGCCGCCGAAATAATGGCATTGGTTTACAAAATCGATCCGTCCGACGACAATCTTTATACTTTGGCATTATTGCAATTGTATAGCGATGACAATGAATCGGCTTATCAAAATCTGAAAAAACTTTATGATAGCGGATACACAGGCGAAAAAACCATTTACCTTATTACGGAAAAAGAAACCGGAGAAGATATTATGGTGCAAGATGAAAAAATGTTGAAATTGCTTTCCAAGGATCCTAAATACACTAATCCTCGGAAAGAAAAAACTAAAAACAAGCGTCCTGAAATTATCACCAATATGCTATATGCGCTTAACCAATTGGGACGTGACGACGAAGCATTTCAATTGATTCAAGCTGCCAAAAAAGAAGATCCTAATAATGTGGACCTTTTAATCGGAGAAGCAAACTATTATTTGAAAAAGAAAGATAATAAAAAGTTTGCCGAAGTAATGCAAAAGGCATTTGAATTGGAGCCGACGAATCCTAATTATGCGTATAACGTAGCCATCGGTTATTTGAATTCCAAACAATATGATAAAGCCAAAGAATATTTCCAAAAAACTTTGGAATTGGATCCGAATTATAAAAATGCGGTTTTCGGAATGGCTTTAGTGGAATTGGCCGAAGAAGAAAAGATTGTAGATGAAATCAATAAAAACCTTACGAACGATCGTAAATACAGAGAATTAAAAGCCAAACAAAAAGAAATTTATCGCCGCGCCCTTCCTTACTTGGAAAAATATCATCAAATGGATCCCGAAGATATCAATACGGTTAGAACTTTGAAAAATATCTATCTGGAATTGGAAATGATGGATAAATATAAAGAAATGAAAGCCAAATTTAAAGAATTGAAGGCCAAAAACATGGGAGTAGGTAAATAAGAAATTATATAATAGATTCTAAAAAGAGACTGTCATTTGGCAGTCTCTTTTTTTATACATAATAATGTGTTGCTTGAAGTCATTTTAAATAAAACTTTTATATCAGAGAATTCCATTAATAAGGATTGAATCATTCATTCATTCAATTATAAAGCGGAGAATAAAAATTAATTCTTCAAGCGATTATGGATCCGCATTTACCTTTACACGCACATTTCGCAATAGGGGAATGGAGCGAAATTTATCCAAAATCTTTCGTATTTGAGTCCGTGACGGCATGGTATTTTTATCCGCCGGAAGTTTTATCAACAATTCGAGCCGGTAATAATTGCGAATTTTGTAAACCGGTGGTTCCGAGGGCCCCAAAACCATTGGGAAATAATAGCGCAATGCTTTATTAAGCCAATCGGCCGCTTTGTTTAAATTATGCGGATTCTTGGATAATAATTCCAATTTTATGAGTTTGAAAAACGGAGGATATTTGAAAATTTTCCGTTCGTGTAATTCCCGCCGGTAAAACCCGCCGTAATCGTTTTTTAAATAATATTGAATAAC
>JAMOUV010000028.1 GCA_027067965.1 Flavobacteriales bacterium
AAACCAGTCCACCAATTCTTTCCAATCTTCCGGATCGTCGTAGGTATATTTGGCACCTGAAAATAGGGTGGCCGAAAAGGCATCTTCGGTGTCGGCTGGTTTTTTATGCACCACAAAAATAGGCGTTTCGCCTACCATTAAAATTCGAATTTCCCCTTCTTTGATGCGTGGCATAAAGCGCATATCCACCAGCATGCCGTTGTCACCAACAATATATTGCTCGGCAAAATCCATAAACTCACCTAAAGTTTTGTATTCCACATGATTATCTACGGCTTCGGTAAGTTTTAATTTGGTATCCAATGGCAAAGTATCGCCGGGTTTATAAGGGCGTTCGTCGATTACTTGTACCCGCCAAATGCCTTCACCTGTCGAACCGCGATTTTGCTTGAGCACTCGTTCGCCGTATGAAATGCTTTTGGGAAATGTTTTTTTGAACTCTTCCACGGTATAATAGGCATAAGTATCCTCGGGGACCAAGCCCGTACCTACCAATTTCACCAGGGCATCTTTGGCTCCCAGATTTTGCATCACATCGGGATGTGAAAAACCTTCGATTCCGGCATCAGACAGGCGCCGGAGGGTTTCGAAAAATACTTTTTCGCCCGTAGGAATGGTGCCCGGATTAACCCGCGTAATATAAGCATCATAACGGTCTTTGGCATATTCGTATATATCATCGGCCCATTCGTCTCGGAATTTGAAAATATCCACATCATAACCACGGATTTTTAAGGCATTGGCAATGGGAATGGTGTCTTTGCGATGACCGTCGAACCATTTGTCCGATCCGCCTTCCGCTTCGAAAATTAAAACTCGATTTTTCATAATTATTTGTTTTTAAGATTATTAAAATATAACACGGCAAAAAACAATCCCATGCTCAATATCCAGATACCGGGTTTAAAACCGTTATGTAAAGTTAAGTAAAATGCGGCAAGTAGCGTTACTATTAATAAAAAAATGCTGAGGTAATAACCGGCAAGTATGCTTTTCATTTTCATCAATACAAATCTACGAATGTATCAGGTGGTTTCAAAAATTTTGAAAATTTTTTTGGCGGTAACTTCGGCTAATTTCTGTGCGCTTTCGAATGTAATGCCCGCAATATGGGGAGTGAGGATGACGTGCGGATGATCTAGCAGGATTTTTAGTTCTTCCGGCATATCGTCGGTCATGTGCATATCTCCGAAAGATGGATTTTCAAACTCAATAACATCCAAGCCCGCACCTTTGATTTTTCCGTCCTCCAAGCCCTTGATCAAATCGCTTGTTTTGACTATTTCACCCCGCGAAGTGTTGATTAGCAGAAATGGTTTATGGAATCGATTTATGTAATCCCGGTTAATTAAATATTTCGTTTTTTCTGTTAACGGCACGTGTAAACTAAGAATATCCGTTTCACGGAAAATTTCATCCATGCCGGCTTCTTTGGCAAATTGATCTTCAAGTCCCGGTTTAATATCGTAGAAAAGAATATTCATATCGAATCCGGCCAATTTGCGTGCAAATGCCTTTCCGGTATTTCCATAGCCGATAATAGATAGGGTTTTTCCTTCCAATTCATAACCGCGATTGGCATTTCGAAGCCATTTTCCCGTTATAATTTCCA
>JAMOUV010000029.1 GCA_027067965.1 Flavobacteriales bacterium
CTTACGAAGTTTCCACTCTTCATGCCGACGAACAATTTCTTTACATAGGAACCGGTTTATATGGCATATTGCGCACCGATGCATCGGGAGGGAATGCATATTTTCCTATTTTTCCGAATTCACCACTAATGAACATTCCTTTTGCCAGTGATATTTATGACGGATATATTTGGACGGTATATGGTGATTATAATCAGCTTTACAATCCTTATCCCTTGGATAGACGCGGTATTAGTGTATATCAAAAAGGACAGTGGCGTATAATTCCTTATGAAAATTTTGAAGCGGTAAGTTTAACGGATGTCAAAATAAAACATTCGGACACATCGGTGGTTTTTGTTGGTTCGTATCATGACGGATTGCTCGAATTTCGTCATGGAGAATTGTTTATTAAATATGATAATACAAATGCCCCCTTTCCTCCTATTATAGTAAATAACACTACTTTAAACGATTTCCGGATAAGTCCAGTCATTTTTGATAAAGAAGAAAATCTTTGGGTATATCAAGGCGCTGTTAAAGATGCTATTCACCGGCTTAATTCTTCCGGTAATTGGGTTTCTTATTCACTCGGATCACTCGTTAATGATCCGACCGCCGAAGCTGAAGGAGCAGCCCAGATGGATTTCGATCAAAAAGGAAATTTATGGATAGCTACTCATCGTTTGGGACTATTGGGATTGTCCCCGCAAACCGGTGATATGATCACCCTAACTGAACGCAACGGTATTCCTTATGAAGTATCTTATCGTAATACACAAGCTGTTACAATAGATAAAAATAATATCATGTGGATAGGCACTTTAAATGGCCTGCGTATCCTCCGAGATCCGGAACGCGCCTTTACCGATCCCGCTATTCAAACAGAGAAAATAATTATTGAATTAGAAGAATTAGAAGGGCAAGATAACCAAGGAACAGAATTACTTTTAAATACAGAAATAACCGAAATCATTGTAGACGGTGCAAATAATAAATGGGTAGGAACAGCCAATGCCGGCGCTTTTTATTTTTCCGAAGACGGACAAAATACCATCTATCATTTTACAGAAGAAAATTCTCCTTTACCGGGCAATTCCATTTATGATATAGCCGTTGACCCGGTTACGGGATTGGTCCTCTTTTCAACCGAAAATGGACTTATCGGCTTTAAAGGAGATGCATCCGAAGGTATGCATGATTTAAGCAAAGCTTATTTATATCCGAATCCGGCACTGGTTGATCAACATGCTTATATGATTATCAGAAACTTAATGTCAGATATTCATATTAAAATAACGGATATCGAAGGAAATTTGGTATACGAAACCCGTTCAAAAGGAGGCTCAGTAAGATGGGATCTTACTAATTTTTTAGGCAAAAAAGTAGCTTCGGGAGTTTATCTGATTTTTTTAACCGATAAAGAAGGAGAAAACACAAAAGTACTAAAAGCCGTAATTGTCAAATGATGACGTTTGCCAAAAACAAAGATAAAATTATCGTCCTTAACGAAATTAAATACAAAGATAATTATTCTCTTATCGAAGCTTTTTCGGAACAACAAGGAAAAACAATTTACGGATTTCGATACGGAC
>JAMOUV010000030.1 GCA_027067965.1 Flavobacteriales bacterium
CGATATTTTGAGATTTACAAAAAGGAAAAAATTCCCATTTCCATTATTTGGGTTTTACAAAACAGACCCTGCATAGTGGCAGAGGGCCATAACAAATATTTTTACCAATCGATTGAAAAATTACAAGAAATCTACAGGAAAAATAAAGATACCAGGGTATTCCGGCGCAAATCGGGTAAAGGCGATGTAGTGGACGGCGTACATAAAGGTGTGGTGGTCAATTATCATTTTTCCTTACGGGAATTGAAACCGTGGAAATTCTAAATAAGCGTAGAACCTCTCCATGATGACGGTGGAATTGTCAGCGCATGTTATCATGACATTAAACAAACCCGTAACCGGTATAGCAAAAATATGAAATTGGTAACCGGAAATATTTTTAGATTTTGTAATAGTGGTTTTTTACCACCATAACAGGGGGGGCTTTCTCCATTTTATTCCTCAAAACAAATCCGGTTTTTCGGAGAAAAGTGCCAATAAATTTTTTCGGTAAAAGGCTTCATCTTTGTCGCCGGCGTCTTCAATGTACAGGTTATCGAAAAACGAAGCCAATGAGCTACCGTAAATTTCGTCGAACAAATGCAAAACGGCATACATAAGGCTCAGTTTGGACATGGTGTCTTCACCACCCTCGCCTTCTCTCTCCGCCAACATACTGATGGCATGAGGAACGGACAATAACAAGGTAGAGCCCAACAATACCCGTTCGTTCATTAAATGTTCGGGATGAATGACATCTTCCAAATTTACGGCGCCTTCCGATTGGACCACCTTATAAAATTTAGGCACCAATTTGAGGGTGGTTTTCTTGGGAAGGAAATAGGGATTTTCGGAGACGATATCATTCATCAGGATCATGGAAACAATAGAGCCCACCGTATATAAATCATCGTCGCCGGTTTCAACCAGCTGATTACTCAAATTAAGAATGGCTATAACCTTGGCGGGATCTTTCAGATTGAAAAAAATTTCGGGAGACATATTGTAATCGTCCATATAATTAGGTATTTTTATTGGGTTATTATGCTAATAATTTTCAACCTGCAATTTATTAAAATATTTTTAAACAATTACAGCATTTCTATCAAGGCTCTTAGTTCACCGAAAAACTGTTCTCTCCCTTTATGCTTTTTTACGATTTCCAAAATTTCTCACTGCCGCAAGAATCTTTGAAATCTGCGGCCCTTCGTATGGCATTCCTCCACTTTGCTGCCGCATGAGTCCCCTCGTGGGGCATTATTATCAAACCATTGCGTATAATCTCTCTACGGAATCTTCAAAAATTCCGAAACATCTGGGTTATCTGTGCCACTTGCGTTTAAAAAACACGTTTCCCATTTCCCTTTTACCGAAAAAAAAGCACCGGTCACCGGTCTTCGGTCATCAGTCAATATTATCGATTGCATCCGCCCGAGGCGGACACGGCAATTTAAAGGTTTAACGATTTAACGCTCAATAATAAAGGGACAAGGAAAAAGGTGAAAGGTTAAAGTGCGGCGAAGCCGCTAATCGATTTAACGGTTTAACGATTTAACGGTTTAACAAGTCTTTTCAACTCT
>JAMOUV010000031.1 GCA_027067965.1 Flavobacteriales bacterium
CACCGGTTGATAAGTTTGTTCGTGCAGCCAGGCTTCCAATTTTTTATAAAAATTATTGATAAAACAATCTTTTTGTGCCCTTTCTGATTGGAAATGCTCACATCCGGGATAAACGGGAAAGCGGCGAACTTCGTTATTATTTTTTGAGGAGTGTTCGCAAGAATAAGATAAAAATATGAAAATCAGGAAAACGATAACGAATGAGTTCCTTATCAAATTTTTTATTTCAAAGATAACAAAATATTTTTCCGTTACGGAATGTGTTGTTAGCCCCTTATTTTATAAACCGAAAAGTTCACGGATTGTTTCCACCAAATCCAATTTTTCCCATGTAAATAATTCCACTTCCTTTAGGATGGTTTCCTCACGTTTTAGGGCGTAATTATAGCGTTTAAATTCTTTGATTACTTTTTCGGGTTTCCTGCCGAAATGTCCGTAAGCGGCGGTTTCCGCAAATACGGGTTCGCGTAATTTCAAGCGGTCTTCAATGGCTTGTGGAGTGAGTTTGAAATGTTGCAACAGCATCTCTCCTATTTCCGTATCGCTCAGTGCCACCCGTGAAGTGCCGTAAGTATTTACATAAATATTGATAGGTTCTGCCACACCGATGGCATAAGAAACTTGAATAAGAATTTCTCTCGCTACCCCCGCCGCTACCATATTTTTAGCCAAATGCCGCACTGCATAAGCTGCCGAGCGATCCACCTTGGAGGGGTCTTTCCCTGAAAAGGCGCCGCCGCCGTGGGCTCCCCGTCCGCCGTAAGTATCCACAATAATTTTTCGTCCCGTTAGTCCCGAATCGCCGTGTGGGCCGCCGATGATAAATTTGCCCGTGGGATTAACGAGTAAATGTGCCGTATCGAATGCATCCAGCATGGCCCCGGTTTTTTTACCGAAAGCTTCCTTTATGCGCGGAAATACATACCGGATAATATCCTCTTTGATTTTTTGTTGCATTTTCTTTTCCGCTTCTTTTTCCGCCTCTTTGGTAGTAGCGGATGGCTTGATAAATTCATCGTGTTGAACCGAAATCACGATTGTATGAATACCTACGGGCCGGTGGTTTTCATCATATTCCACGGTTACTTGAGACTTGCCGTCGGGTCTCAAATATGGCATTTCTCCGGTTTCTTTCCGTATAAAGGCAATGATTTCCATTATTTTATGCGCCATGGCAATAGTCAAAGGCATCAATTGTTCTGTTTCGTCCACGGCATAACCGAACATCATTCCTTGGTCACCGGCGCCTTGTTCTCCTTCTTCGCGTATTACGCCTTGGGCGATATCCTCGGACTGGTCATGAATGGCGGATAAAACTCCAAGGGATTTATAGGAAAAATAATAATCGTCTTTGGTATAACCGATATTTTTTATGGTTTCGCGTGCCGTATTTTGAACGTCCACATAAGTTTTACTTTTTACCTCGCCTACAATAATTACTTGTCCCGTCGTCACCATGGTTTCTACCGCCACATGGGCCTCGGGGTCAAAAGCTAAAAATTGGTCTAATATATGATCGGAAATTTG
>JAMOUV010000032.1 GCA_027067965.1 Flavobacteriales bacterium
ACATATATAATTTATAATATTAAAAAAAAAAAAAAAAAAAAAAAAAAAAAAAAAAAAAAAAAAAAAAAAAAAAAAAAAAAAAAAAAAAAAATTAAATTTTATTTAATATGATATAATATTTTAACATTTAATATTTATTTAGTTATCGACATATTTAATTCTCATGCAAAACCGAGATTGGTATAAAATATAAATTACCATAAAATGAAATCACTTTTATTACCAGAAATAGAATATTTGGTTTATTTTTGTCGAAAACCCAAATATGAGTGCACCGGTTATTCTGCTGATTATTGTTTTATATTTTTTAATGCTTATCGTCATCTCTCATTTTACCGGCAAAGAAGATACCAACGAAGTATTTTTTCGTGCCAAACGGCAGGCCCCATGGTATTTGGTGGCCTTCGGGATGATAGGCGCTTCGCTTTCGGGCATTACGTTTATTTCGGTACCGGGATGGGTCCGGGAAAAACAATTTTCCTATCTTCAAATGGTGCTCGGGTTTTTTGTGGGCTATCTCATCATCGCCCATGTGTTGCTACCCGTTTATTATAAAATGAATTTGACTTCCATTTATTCATACCTGGGCAAACGCTTCGGCGGAAATACCCATAAAGTGGGCGCCATACTGTTTTTGATTGCCCGGGTGGCAGGGGCATCGCTCCGGTTATTCTTGGTGGCGGGCGTCTTACAATTATTAATTTTCGACGAATTGGGCGTGCCTTTTTGGGTGACCGTAAGTGTAACCATTGCCCTTATTTGGGTCTATACGGCCAAAGGCGGCATCAAAACCATTATTGTTACCGATACGCTTCAAACGGCATTTATGCTAATCGCCTTGGTGATTTCCATGTATTTGATTGCCAAACAGATGGGCTATGGGCCTAAAGGACTGGTCGAAATGGTACGACACAGCGATTATTCCAAAATATTCTTCTTCGAAGACTATAACGACCCGCGCTATTTTTGGAAACAATTTTTGGCCGGAATTTTTATAGCCGTCGCCATGACCGGTCTTGATCAGGGTATGATGCAGAAAAATCTGACGGTCAAGACCCTCAAAGATTCGCAAAAAAATATGTTCTGGCTTTCGGTGGCATTGATTTTCGTAAACTTACTCTTCCTTTCGTTGGGCGTACTGCTTTTGGCCTTTGCGGCATTTAAAGGATGGGACATAACCGCCATGCAAATCGAAGGAGACAAATTATTTCCTTACGTAGCCGTAAAAGACGGACTGGGTTTTGCCGCCGCATTATTTTTTATTTTGGGATTGATTGCCGCCGCATACTCCAGCGCCGATTCATCCATGACCGCCATCACTACCTCCATTTCCATCGATTTGTTGGAAATTGAAAAACGATTTTCGCCCGAAAAACAAAAATATATCCGCAAATTGGTTCATATCGGCATTTCCCTGTTTTTTATTTTAATCCTCATTGCATACGGCATGCTGATTAAGGACAAAAGCATTATCAATTCCATCTTTACTTTTGCCGGATACACCTACGGGCCGCTACTGGGTTTATTTACTTTCGGTATAGCCACCAATCGCAAGGTCAGGACTTCATGGATTCCGTTTATAGTGATCTTGTCCCCGGTTTTGACCTACGTTATTTCAAAGATTCCGGCTTATATGGGATGGAAATATCAATTCAGTTTCGAATTACTATTGGTCAATGCGGCCATTACGTTTGTGCTACTGTGGATTTCGGGCATGAATTTAAAAGAAAAGTGAAATTATCGGTAGTCATATTGCATTATCAAGCGGAACCGTTTCTGAAACTTTGTCTGGAAAGCGTGAAAAGGGCAACCGGAAATATTCCTTCAGAAATTATTGTAGCAGACAATCATTCGCCCGGATTCGATCCGGCGGTTTGGACCCGAAAATATCCCTTCGCCCGGTTTATTCGCTTTGATAAAAATTACGGATTCGGCAAAGGGAATAACCTGGCTGTCAAGCAAGCGAAAGGACAATTTACCGTTCTGATCAATCCCGATGTGGTGGTGGGAGAAGAGGTTTTTGAAAAACTTCTGGAGCAGGCGGAAAAATCCGGAAATCCGGGTATTTACGGCATCCGGTTGATCGATGGAAGCGGAAATTTATTGCCCGAAAGCAAAAGAAACCTGCCCGGCTTATTTAATTCCTTCGCCAAACTTAGCGGGCTTCATAAAATTTTTCCTGTCAAAGCTCTTAATACTTATTACAATGTGAATTTAAAAGAAGATGAATCGGGTCCGAATCCGGTTTTTGTGGGCGCTTTCATGTTTTTTCCTACCCGTACATTTATCGATTCGGGCGGATTCGACGAACGTTTTTTCATGTATGGCGAAGATATCGACCTCTCCAAACGTTTTTGGGATAAAGGATTGGAAAATAAATACTTCGGCAATCTTATCGCTTTGCATTTCAAAGGCGAAAGCACCCCGGACACGCCCGAATTTCGCCAACATTTTATCCGGGCCACGGAATTATATTACGAAAAACATGCACCCCGCATGTCCCGGTTGATCAAACCATTCATCAGGCTTTTATTTCAATTGAAATTTCATGCCAAACCCAAGAGTACCGCACATCATCATCGTGCACAACAGGTATATTATCTAGGAAAGGACCGGCAAAATGTTGAACTGCTTCGAAAAAAATTTCCCCGTATAAAACACATCGCAAGCAACGAATGGACTTCGCTTGCCGACGGGTCCAAAATTATTTTTAATGTCAATGAAATAATGTTCTCGGATATTTTTTTAAAAATGGTCCGGCATAGGCATAAAAAATTCCGCTACCGGTTTTGGTTGCCCGAAGAAAAATTAATAATCGGAAGTGATCATCCCACGGAGAAAGGCGAAATCATTATGTTATAATTATATCTTTTTTTTCAAATCGAAGGAAAATTTCTCAATCATATTTCGTAAATTTAAATCAAAATTCCGCTTCAGTGAAAAAATTTCTCATAGCGTTCGGAATCTTTCTCGTTTTGTTAATCGCAGGTCTTTTTGCGGTTCCATATTTATTTAAGGACGACATACTGCAAGCCGTCAAAAAAGATTTGAATAAAAATTTTACGGCCCAAATTGATTTCGAGGATGTGCAAATAAGCATTTTTAAAACTTTTCCCGATTTATATTTTTCGCTTGAAAAATTCAGCATCACAGGTACGGGAAAGAATAAAGATATTCCACTGGCCTTGATAGATGAATTGGGCATCGGAGTGGATTTGGTTCAATTATTCAAAGGCGAAAAAAAAGTCAAATCGATTCATTTGCAAAATCCCGAATTTGTGGTATTTATCGACTCAAGCGGAAATGCCAATTACCATATTTTTAAGGAATCCGGTTCGCCGGAAGATGAAGACGACGAAGGCCTCCAAATGGAAATTGAAAAAATTACGGTGGACCACATGCGTCTGCTGTATGAAGATCAATCCATGCCCATGCAAATGTATGTGAGCGGATTGGATCATACGGGCAAAATTAATATTGACGGCGATACTTACACCCATTACGGCCATTCCACCGCCGATACGCTCCATTTCATTTACGACGATGTTACCTACCTTAAAAACGTGAAGGCGGAATTGGATAACCGGATGCGCATCAAAAACGATTTTTCACTATACGAATTGGAAGAAATGAATGCACGTATCAACCGGCTGCCGGTGGTGATGGACGGTGAAGTGGAATTACGGGAAGAAGATATAAAAATGGATTTAAAATTCGAATCGGCCGAAAATACACTGGCCAAATTCATGAGTTTGGTGCCCGATACTTATATGCCCGAACTGCCGGAAATGGATATCCAAGGGCAAGCGCAATTAAAAGGCCGGATTTACGGCATCAAAGACGAAGACAATTATCCCGCCTATGATATTGATTTTCAGGTAAAAAACGGAAAAATAAAATCCAAAGACCTGCCCGAGAGCATTGATCGCATTCAACTTGTAACCAAAGTAAAATTTCCCGGCGGTCCCGATTTGGACCGTACCGAAATCGATATGCCCGGCATCGGATTTTCATTGGGCGGACACCGGGCCGAGGGCTACCTTCATATAAAAAATCCATTGACCGATCCGTTTGTCAAAACCGGTTTTAAAACCGCCGGTTTGGCTTTGGAAAAATTCAAAAAAGCCCTGCCGATGAAATCCGTCAAAAAACTCACTGGGCTTTTGGATGCCGATTTCGATATAGCCACGCGCATCTCCGCTATGGAAAACCAACAGTACGATAAAGTCAATGCCCGTGGGTTTCTCGATTTGAAAAACTTTTTCTTTGCATCGGATTCCCTACCCTATCCGATTCAAATTCCCCGGGCCAAAACTCTCATTACGCCTGCGGCCCTCCAAGTGGAAAACACCGAAATCAAAGCGGGAAAAAGCGACTTTACGCTCCAAGGTCAAATTACCAATTATTTAAGTTATGCTTTGGGTAAAGACAGCACGCTTACGGCCCGTTTCGAATCACATTCGGCATTAATCGATTTTAACGAATTGACCCGGACATTCGACGACAACTCTACCGCGGAAGAAAACCAAGAGCCCGTGGCTCCCGACATCCCGGCGGGTTTGGATATCGAAGTGCAAGCACAAGCCGACACAATGATTTACAAGAAAATGCAATTATCCGACGTGCAAAGTAAACTTAAAATAAAAGACCGCAAAGCGGAATTGAACACTTTGGTCATGAAGGCATTTGACGGAGAAATCCGGTTGAACGGATTGTATGACGCGTCCCGGGAAAATCCTTTTTCTCAAGTAAAAATACTTATGAACCGGCTAACGCTTGACAAATCGGCACAAACCCTTACTTATTTAAAAACTTATGCGCCCATTTTAAAAGAGATAAAAGGTATCTTTAATATGAACTTGGGCTTGGGAGTGGAACTCGACCGCTATTTGAATCCCATTTTATCCACCACCGATGCAAACGGTAGATTTTCGTCCGAAAACTTGCGTCCCGAACATGCGGCATTCTTTGCAAAAGTGGCCGATTTATTAAAAATTAACGAGCTCAAGAACCCGGTTATCGACAAAGTGCAAGCCCAATTCAACATAGACGACGGAAACATGCACATCAAACCATTCGATTTTAAAATCAATCGAATCCAATCGCAACTCGCCGGAAAAGTCAATTTGGACAAATCATTGGATTTGACCTGGGACATGGAAATTCCGGTTGAAATGTTCGGCGAGCGTGCCGAAGAATGGCTTAATCTTTTTCAAGGAAAATTACAAGCATTCGGTATTCCTTTGGATCAAATCGAACGGGTATATGTAACCCTTCAAATTACGGGAAGTATTGACAAACCCGTAATCAAGCCCGTATTTAAAAAAGGCGCCGGAAAGCAAGGAATTGTCGAAACCGTCAAAGAAACCGCCACGCAATTGGCCAATGAAAAAATAGAAGAGACCAAGGCCCAAGCCAAAGAAAAAGCCAAAGAACTCATTGCAGAGGCCGAAGCCAAAGGTGACGAATTGATTAAAAAAGCCGAAGAAACCGCCAAACGTTTAAAAGAAGAAGCCGAAAAACAAGGACAAAAACTGATTGAAAAGGCCGATAATCCGCTTGCCAAATTAGCCGCCAAAAAAGCAGCCGAAAAATTGGTAAAAGAAGCCGAGAAAAAAGGCAATCAATTGATAGAAAAGGCAAAACAAGAAAAGCAACGGCTCATTGAAGAAGCCAGAAAAAAAGCCGAAGAAATTTCAAAACAATAAAATCATCATTTATTCGTCTAAATAAAAACCGCTATAAATTTAACCCGTAATGAAAAAAAAATTTTTGATTCTTAGTTTTATTTTCCTTTTCGCTATTGGACGCTTATCGGCCGCCAATGACAAATACAGATTAATTATTACTTCCGACCCTGCCACATCCGTTACCATCGGTTGGAATCAAACAAGCGGAACGAATCCTATTGTTTATTACGACACGGTCGATCACGGCACGGATTATACCGCCTATGCTTTCTCCAAATCGGTGGACCGGAGTGTAAATTATCGAGGAATGAATAATATGTTCGTCCGGCTTACCGGATTAACTCCCAATACCGCATATTACTTCGTCATACATGACAGTGAAGGCACAAGCAACCGTTTTTGGTTTAAAACGGCACCGGATGACTCCAGCCGTTTATCGTTCATCGCCGGAGGAGATTCCAGAAATAATAGAACGCCAAGGCGAAATGCCAATATGCTGGTAGCCAAACTAAAACCCCATGCCGTTTTTTTTGCCGGTGATATGACCGACGATGATACCGACTCGCAATGGCAAGCATGGTTTGACGATTGGCAATATAGCATTGCAAGCGACGGACGAATGTTTCCCATTATTCCGGCCATGGGCAACCATGAAAGTAGAGAAGTTATATACAAATTATTCGACACTCCCGATGGCACCTATTATTATGCCATCACTTTCGGAAATAATCTTTTCAGAATGTACACCCTTAATACCGAAATATCCGTTTCGGGAACACAGCGCACATGGCTCATTAACGATTTAAACGGCCATGCAAATGTAACTTGGAAAGCCGCCCAATACCACAGACCCATGCGACCTCATTCGGCGAGCAAACCTGAAAATGACGCCGCCTATAATGCTTGGGCCAAAGTTTTCTTTGATCATGCGGTTCGCTTGGTTGTGGAATGTGATGCACATGTGGTAAAATCCACATGGCCGCTAGAGCCCACCGATGCTTCGGGTAATGACGAAGGTTTTGTCAGAAACGACACTTATGGCACCGTTTATGTAGGCGAAGGCGGATGGGGTGCACCGTTGAGATCTAATGACGATGATAAAGCGTGGACCAGAAATTCCGGCTCGTTTTATCAATTCAAACTCATTTTTGTCGATACAAACAAAATTGAAGTAAGAACCATTAAAACCCAAAATGCATCATCGGTAAATGAAGTGGCCAATAACGATCCTTTTACCTTGCCATCCAATTTGGATATTTGGAATCCTTCGAATGGAAGTGTGATTGAAATCACCCCTGCTCCCCCCTTGCATTATCCCGATATTGAATTTCCCTCTTCCACCCCGTTGGTTTATGTAAACGGAAATAATATCGAAATCGGTGTAAATGTTATTGACCAAGGAAATGGCATTGATCATGTAAAATTTTATGTCAATGGAACTTTAACTCACACCGACAATAGCGCTCCTTATAATTTTACCCATTCCTATTCGGACGGTTATTATATTATCAAAGCAATAGCAACTGCTTCCGACGGACTCACGGAAACGGAGCAAATCGCCATCAGTGTCGGAAACTTTAACGAAAACGGAAATATAGCCGTTAAAGACGGTCAAGATGATGTAGAAGAAACACAAGCCGGAATAATTACTTATTTCAGTTCGGATTTGGAAATGGTATATGACCATTATCAATATATTTCAGGCACGCCGAACGGATATCAGAAAGTCGGCTTGCGATTCCAAGAAGTACATATCCCGCACGGTGCGATAATTACCAATGCTTATATTCAATTCCGGTCGGATGAAGATGATCAAGTAAATGCCGAATTGGTCGTGAGGGCGGAAAATTCTGCCGATGCAGCACCTTTCGATGATAATAATACGCTCAACGTATCGGCTCGAACCACCTTTCAGGATTCGGTATATTGGACACCTCCGCCTTGGCCGTCTTCCGGACTTTCCGGACCGGACCAACGCACACCCGATTTAAAAAATCTGCTCCAACAAATCATAAATCGCAATGACTGGCATCCCGGCAATAGTGTGGTTTTTAAAATTACGGGTACCGGTGTCAGTTTGACCAATCCGCAAGCCAAAAGAGTAGCCGATTCTTACGAAGGCCATCATCCGCCTGTTCTTGTTTATTCCTATTCATTCGATGCCGCGAACGTAAAAACGGAAAATGAGTTGCTATCCGATGTAATAATATATCCCAATCCGTTTGAACGCACGATTCATATTAACAGCCCATCGCTCAGCGGAAAAACCGTCATGATTGGGATTACCGATTTATCGGGACGCTTGATTTATACGAAAGAAGAAAGAGTCCAAAATAAATATATCACCCTTTCCATTCCTATTTATGCCAAAGGAATTTACCTTCTTACGATTTATAAACCCGATGGCACAATCCTTTATAGACAACGAATTGTCAAATGGTAACATGACAAACAGACCGGCATTTTCCGGTCTGTTTTTTTCTATATGAATTTTTATTCTTCAATAGACCACCGGGCGCGCGGAATCAAATCAAGAGGAGAAAATTCACCTTTTTTATATTTCAAATAACCTGCAATGGCTATCATTGCGGCATTATCGGTGGTATAAGAAAAATCGGGTATAAATAACGCCAAATCATTCTCACGGGCAAAGGATTCCAATGCTTCGCGCAACCCTCGATTGGCCGATACACCACCCCCGATAGCCAATCGCTTGGTACCGGTGAGTCGAACGGCTTTATCTAATTTTTCAATAACGGTTTTAATGATGGTATGCTGCACCGAAGCCGCCAAATCGGCTAAATTCTCCTTAATGAATTCCGGATTTTCTTTCAATTTTTTTTGTAAAAAATATAAAACCGAAGTTTTAAGTCCGCTAAAACTAAAATCCAAATTTTCGATATTGGACACGGGGAATTTAAACGCCTTAGGGTTTCCCCGCTTAGCCAAGCGGTCGATTTGCGGCCCGCCCGGATAGGGCAATCCCAAAAGTTGGGCAATTTTATCAAATGCTTCACCGATGGCATCGTCCTTGGTTTCGCCCAAAATTTTCATTTTAAAATAATCTTCCACCCATACAATTTGAGTATGTCCGCCGCTTATGGTCAAGGCCAAAAAAGGAAATTCGGGCTGCGGTTGGCCTTCGTCGTAAATAAAATGAGCCAAAATATGGGCCTGCATATGATGCACGCCGATAAGCGGAATATCCAATGCCAAAGCCAAAGATTTGGCAAATGACAATCCCACAAGCAACGAACCCAATAGTCCCGGGCCCGCCGTAACGGCCACTGCATCCAAATCCCGAGGTGAGATTCCCGCTTTTTTCAGGGCCACATCCACCACCGGCACTATATTCTGCTGATGGGCTCGCGAGGCCAATTCCGGAACCACACCGCCATATTCCCGGTGCACATCCTGACCGGCAATTATATTGGAACGGATTTTGCCGTTAATCAATACCGCGGCGGCGGTTTCGTCACATGAAGATTCAATGCCGAGAATCCGAATATCTTTCTTAATTTTGTTCAAATTGTCCATAATCCGAAAATCATTTGTAAAATTAAAGAAAAGAAACAAATAAAAACCGGTCGATTTTTTTTCAAGGCCATTGCATTGCTCTTGTTTTTAATGGCAATGTTAAGTTTGTTTTTTTCTCTTAATTCCGTTCGTGCTTTTATTGCCCAAAGGGCCGTGTCTTATATCAACGAAAAATATGACGTGGACATACGGATTGAAAAATTAAATTTATTTCCTTTAGGTCATATTGATGCGGAAAATGTATTGATTCGCGATCACCACGGCGATACCTTACTATTTACCAAACGCTTAAATACCGGTTTGAAAAACCTGACTAATATTTTAAATAACAAAATCAGGTTTTCGCATATGGAAATGGATTCTCCTTATTTGAATTTATGTGTTTACGAAGGCGAAAAAGACGATAATTTGAATATTTTTATCAAAAAACTGGAAGGAGAAAAATCCGAAGGCGGGAAACCGTTTTACCTGCTCATACAAAATGCCCGATGGAAAAACGGCCGGTTTGTTATCCGAAATTATAACGTGAAGCGGGAAAGCATTTATGAAATGAACGGAATGGATTCGGATTTGGATAATTTTATCATTGACGGAAAAAATCTTTATACCACCCTCAATCACATGAGTTTTACGGATAAATACCGGATAGATGTTCGAGATTTGTCCATGAACTTTACCTACACACCCGACTCCATGCGATTGGAAAACATATTGCTAAAAACCGACTCCACGGAATTGGCCGGGCTTATCGGATTTTATTATACACGGGAAAATTTACGCCGTTTCTTCGATGAAGTAGAATTGAAAGGGCATCTCACGGGGCATGTGGGGGCATTGGATATGAATAAATTGTCGGGAAACATTTTCAAACCTGGCACCAAGGTTCTAATCGATACGGATTTGGAAGGGGTGATCAACGAATTGGAAATGGTCGGATATAAAATGAAGGTCCCCGGAAACTCCATCGCATCGGAAGGCGACATTATTCTATACGAACTTACGGATTTGGACAATTTCGGTTTCAAAGCCGACTTTAAGCGTTTGCGGCTCAGTCGGCCCGGCTTAAAAAACTTTATTCCCGGTATAACCGAAAAATATATTCCTTCATGGCTCGAAAATGCCGGTATGATGATTGGAAAAGGGGACTTCTCCTACCAACCGGAACAAATTATCAATCATTTGACGATACTTTCCGCTGCAGGAAACCTGATTTCGGATTTTAAATTGAATTTCAATGAACATTCTTCGCAATACAAAGGATATTTCACCACTTCCGGCTTGCACATCGGGCGATTGTTCGACTTGAAAGAAACCGGAAAAATAGCAGGAAAATTCGTTGTGCAAGGAAAAAATTTCTCCCTGAAGAAAATGCTTTCCGACATAAAGGCCTCGGCCGACTATGTGGAATACGGTGGCTACCGTTATAAAAACCTGAATCTCGACGGACAAATGCGTCGCGGTATTTTTAAAGGCACGGCTTCGGTCAATGATCCGGCTCTAAAAAGCCAAATCGACGGCTTGATTAATCTAAGTGGAAAATTCAACATTTGGAATTTCAACACAAAAATTTCCCACTGGGATTTATACCGTTCGGGATGGATCCGGTCCGACACTTTGGCTGTTATTTCCTTTACGGCCGATATGGATATGAAGGGCGAAAATATCAATGATCTTATCGGTACTTTAAAAATAAATAATTTGAAATACGACCGAAGCAATAAAAATTACCGGTTGAAATATTTACATCTCATTTCTACAAATGAAAATGAAGAAAAACTAATCAAAATCGAGTCCGACAAAGCCATTAACGGATATATGCGCGGCAAATATAAAATAGACCGCATGCCCGATATGTACAAACAAATCCTGGGCACCGTATTTACAGGGCTCAAACCGGAAAAAAAATTCGAAGACGATTATGTACGTTTCAAATTTAATTTTGATTCGAATTTACTTGAAATACTCGATCCATCTATCGAATACACGCGAAATACAACCATCAAGGGAAGTATTTCCGGAAAGGATAACTACATTCACACCGACTTAAAATCGGAAGAATTAATTTATGAAGGCATTGAAATGTATAATGCCAAATTAACCATCGATAATCGCAACCCGATATATAACCTATACGTGCAAGCCGACTCATTGGCCACCGGCGCCTATACCTTTTCGCAAATCCGGGCGATTAATCTGACCATCAATGACACGGTTTATTTAAAACTAAAAAGTTCAGGCGGCAAGTTAAAGCAAGATAAATTCAACATGTCGGCCAAATATCATTTGGATTCACTCGGCATTATTCGTTTTCGCTTTTCGGATTCTTATGTACTTTTCAAGAATAAAGACTGGCATATCAATCCCGAAAAAAATACCAATAGCATCAATTTCTTTACAAAAAAAGATTCCGTAAGCATTGAAGACTTGGTCATCTATCATAAAGAGGAATCCGTTAGATTAAACGGTTTCGATACGCCCATGCAACGAAATTTGTCCTTACAAACCGATAATTTACAACTGAAAGATATTCTTCCCGACATGGAAGGTTTTGAAATTGAAGGAATTATGAATTTGGACGGTCATTCGGGAAAATCAAATGGACGGGTTTTTTATAACGCAAACGGTCATATCAATTCTTTCAGTTGGAACAAAACTCCCTTGGGCGATGTGATGATGAATATCAAGACCATTTCGTCCAAAACCTTATTTTTGGATATAAAATCAATTCATGAAAACAATAATTTATTTTCGGCAAACGGCTATGTGGATTTGGGCTCCGAAGAATTGGATGTGAATTTGAGTGTAAATAAATTTCCGTTAAACCCTTTTAATAAATTACTTGAAGATGTCTTTAGTCATATAAGAGGTAAAGTGACGGGACATACGCTTATTTCCGGCAAATTAAAAAATCCAAAATATAACGGCACCCTCAATGCATTCGGAGCCGGGCTAACGGTAAATGAATTGAATACCGACTATCAATTCGAAGACAACGAGCAAATACTACTTAAAGGCGAACGATTCGTATTTGAAAACTCTCGTTTTTTTGACACGAAATATCATACAAAAGGCAAGTTGAACGGTGCCATTTCCTTTTATAATTTTACCAATTGGTATATCGATTTGGAAATCAATACCCCGAATTTATTGGTAATGGATACCGGCTTTTCCAAAGATGCCCTCTACTACGGAACTGCCTTTGCGGAAGGACAAGCCACCATAAAAGGTTATGTAAACAAAATAAAAATCGATGCAGCGGTTAAATCTAAAGAAAACACCAAAATTTACATTCCGCTTAGCGATGTGGAAGTTATCGGAGACGATCCGTTTATCAATTTTTATTCACCGGAAGAATATCAGCAAAAAAAGGAAAAACAACACCGACGCGAACGCATTTATGAAGGATTGCAATTGAATTTGGATATTGACATTACACAAGATGCTTTAATTGAAATCGTATTGGATCAGGAATTCGGCAGCACGCTTAAATCCAAAGGAGAAGGCACCGTATTAATGGAGATCAATACCGAAGGCAAATTCAATATGTGGGGCTCCTATCAAGTAACCGAAGGGAAATATATTTTCCGTTATGCAGGAGTAATAGAAAAAGAATTCGATGTAGAACCGGGCAGCGTGCTTATATGGAACGGAGACCCTTTCCGTGCCGATTTGGATATCAGGGCCGTATATTTTATTCCGGCGGCCGATATTACACCTCTATTGAAAGAAAGCGAAATATATTCAAGGCGATTGGCAGTTAAAGTTATTATCAATATCAAAGGTGATTTAATGAAACCCCGTATCGATTTCGAATTGGAATTGCCCGATGCCAATCCCGTTATCCGATCCGAAGTGGAATATGCCCTGCGCGATGCCGACACCCGGATGCTTCAAGTTATTTCTCTCCTTTATTCGGGCAATTTCATCGACCCGGATATTGCCAAATTCGATAATCGAACCGCTTTGGAAGGGAATCTTTCCGAACGAGTGCTAGGCGTGTTTAACACGCTTCTTGAAAATGATGTGTTCAACGTCAAACTCGATTATATTCCCGACCGGCAAGATCCGCATACAAACGTAAAAACGGATTCCCGTGTCGGATTAACCATTCAAACCAAAATTAACAAGCGCATTTATATCAACGGAAAATTAGCCATGCCCGTAGGACGATATACCAAATCATCGGTGAGTGGTGACGTTGTCGTAGATATATGGCTTAATGAAAACGGAACCATCCAAATGAGAATTTATAATAAACGAACTGAAATCGAATACGTGAATCAAGAAGAATCTTACACCCGCGGCGTCGGTATTAGTTTCCAAGTAGATTTCGATACTTTCAAAGAATTTTTATCCAAACTAAAAATCCAAATAGATACGGATTAGATAAAAATATCTTGAAATTCTTCCCTATTATTGACGACTTTTTAAACATTGTACGCATATTAAAAAAATATTCATAATTTTGCGAACTTATAAAATATTGAAAATACATTCCATGGAAATAATAGAAAAGGATAAAAAGAACGATATCAAAAATATTAGCATTAAAATTACAAAAGACGATTATGCGGCCGAAGTCGAAAATGAACTTCGTAAAATCCGAAAACAAACAAAAATGCCCGGATTCAGACCCGGAAAAGTTCCCATGAGTTTGATAAAAAAACAATACGAAAAGGCCGTTAAAATCGACAAAATAAACCATATCGTACAAAAAGCCCTCGAAGATTATTCCCGGCAAAACGACATTCAACTCATCGGATCGTTTTTACCGGCCGAAGAACAAAAAAAATATAATTTCGACGAAGAGGAATTCGAATTTAGCTTTGATTGGGCACCCGTTCCCGAAGCCAAAATTAAAATGTCCGCTTTGAAAAAAATTCCTTATTACAAATTTATATATACGGACAAAGACGTCGAAGAAGAAATCGAGCATTACCGTAAAAATTACGCCCAATGGAAAGATGTCGAAGAAGTGAGCGAGGAAACAAGTGAAATTCTTTCCCTTAAAATCCCGGGCATGGAAAAAGATGCCGTGGTTTATCCGAAAAATTTCGACACCAAAGCATATGCCGAAATTACCAAGGGCAAAAAGAAAGGCGACCCCGTAAAATTGACCGTCAAACAATTGACCGAATGGTTTGAATTATTGCCGGAAATTGCATCGCATATCGAAAACCAAAAAATAAGGAAAAATACCAAAGTGGAAGGAAAAATCAATACCGTCCTCAAACGCGAACTTCCCGAATTGAATGCAGACTTTTTCAAAAAAATCTTCCCCGATAAAGAAATAAAAGATTTGAAAACCTTTAAGAAAACCCTTAAAGAACAAATGAACAAAGATGGGGTCAGCCAAGGAAGAAATGTATATGTCAATCGACTTTGGGAAGAGATCTATAAGGCCATCGACGTCAAGTTACCCGACGAGTTCATGAAACGTTGGTTAAAATATAATTCGGAAAAAGAAATTGACGACAAAGAAATCGAAGAACAATATAATGCCCTCAAAGAACGTTATAAATTTGAAATTGCGCGTACCCAAAAATTAAAAGAAAAGGGCATTGAAATTTCCGATGAAGACATTTTGAAAGCTGCCACGGATATGATTATCCGTTATTATCTTTCGAACCCCCAAGCATTCGGTGCCCTCCCCGAACCCGAGCAATTATACCAAATGGCAATTGAGTCCCTGAAAGACAAGCGCTTTGCCGAAGAAGCATACGAAACGGCCGCCAATGAAAAGTTTTTTGAAATTCTCACCGAAGAAATCGGTACGGAACCCCGGGAAATCACACCGGAAGAATATGCTAAAGAAAATGAAAAAAACATAAAAAAGAGTTGAAACATAAAAAATATTAATTATATTTGTAAAAAGATTAGAAAAAATGAAGCGGAATATAGGAGACGAATTCAAAAAATACGCGATAAAACATCACGGCATAAGCAGTTTACACCTTCATGAACTGGAAAGCAGCATGACGCCATACATTATAGAAGAAAGACAACTTAATGTGGCGCAAATGGATGTTTTTTCACGCTTAATGATGGACCGTATTATATTTTTGGGAACCGGCATCAATGATCAAGTAGCCAATATCGTTCAAGCACAATTATTATTTTTGGAAAGTACCGATCCTTCCAAAGATATTCAGTTATACATCAATTCGCCCGGCGGGGTGGTTTATTCGGGACTGGGCGTATATGACACCATGCAATATGTCAAACCCGACGTGGCCACTATTTGTACGGGAATGGCCGCATCTATGGCGGCAATATTATTAGCCGCAGGGGCCAAAGGAAAACGTTCCGCCCTGCCTCATTCACGTATTATGATACATCAACCCTTGGGAGGCGTGCAAGGTCAAGCATCGGACATTGAAATCACGGCTCGCGAAATTTTGCGACTCAAAAACGAACTATATGAAATATTGGCCAAACATACCGGTCAACCTTTCGAAAAAATTGAAGACGATGCCGACCGTGATTATTGGATGCGCGCCGACGAAGCATTGGAATACGGAATGATCGATGAAGTGTTGAAAAGAGAGTAAGTAGCGAGTAATTGTCATTAAATCGATGGAAAATCAAAGTCAAATCTGTTCGTTCTGCGGACGTTCGGAGTACGAAGTCGAACTCTTAATTCGAGGTAGAAATGCCGCTATCTGCAATTTCTGCGTCGAAGACGCCTATCAATTACTCAAAACATCCCACGCCACCAACAAAAACCGGCTCATTAAAGAAAATCTTAAAACGCCTAAAGAAATTTATGAATTTCTTAATCATTATGTAATCGGTCAAGAAGACGCCAAAAAAACCATTTCGGTGGCGGTATATAATCATTACAAGCGTTTATTGCAAGAAGACGCATCCGACGGGGTGGAAATAGAAAAAAGTAATATTTTAATGATCGGTCCGACAGGGACCGGAAAAACGCTGATAGCCCGAAGCATTGCCAAATTTTTGGATGTACCGTTTGCCATAGCCGATGCCACCGTTTTGACCCAAGCCGGATATGTAGGTGAAGACGTGGAAACCATCCTCACGCGCTTGCTTCAAGCAGCGGATTATGACGTGGAACGTGCACAACAAGGAATTGTATTTATTGATGAAATAGATAAAATAGCCCGGAAATCCGACAACCCCTCCATCACCCGCGACGTATCGGGCGAAGGCGTGCAACAAGCCCTATTGAAATTATTGGAAGGAAGTATTGTAAACGTACCTCCTAAAGGCGGACGAAAACATCCCATGCAAGAATTTATTCAAGTCGATACCAAAAATATTTTATTTATTGCCGGAGGTGCTTTCGACGGATTGGAAAAAATTATTGCCAAACGGCTAAACAAACAAGCGGTCGGATATCAAACCGCTTCATTACAAAAAATCGAAGACGATCATTTATTTAAATACGTTTCGCCCGAAGACTTGAGGCATTACGGTTTAATTCCCGAAATAATAGGCCGGTTGCCCGTAATAACTCACCTTAACAAATTAGATAAAGTAGCATTGAAAAAAATTCTAACCCAACCTAAAAATGCCCTTTTAAAACAGTATAAAAAATTATTCGAACTCGACGGAGTAGAACTTATAATCAACCCCTCTGTTATCGATTATTTAGTCGATCTGGCATACAAATATGACTTGGGAGCGAGAGGTTTACGTGCCTTAACCGAAACCTTGCTCAAAGATGTCATGTTCGAATTACCCGATTTAAAAACCAAAAAATTTATAGTGGATTTACGCTATGCAAGAAAAAAATTAAATATGATAGATTTAAAGAAACTAAAAATGTCTGCATAATGAGAAATGTTGAGAAGTTAAAGCCGTTTTTACCACAGAACACGATTCAATTTGTGGAAAATTTGATTGGAGACAAGGACGACTTGGAAGTGAACATTACTAAACCGCGGTTTAGTAAATGGGGAGATTTCAGGAAACTGAATGGCCATTTTATAATAAGTTTAAACAGCAATTTGAACCCTTATCAGTTTCTGATTACCTTATTACACGAATATGCGCATTATACCGCATTCAAAAAATTCGGTCCGGCCATCAAACCCCATGGAAAGGAATGGAAAAATGAATTTAGAGATATTTTAATGGAATTGGTTAAAACCAATTTGCTTCCTTACGACTTGAATCAAGCCATTATCGGTTATGCCGTTAATCCGCGTGCAGCCGTCACCACGGATTTGAATCTGAAGAAAACATTAGAGAAATATTCCTTCGAAACCATTATCAAACCGGCCACCATCGAAGAAGTGGAACCCGGAAACAAATTTATTTTTAATGGCAGGATTTTCGAGCGAATGGAAAAAAGAAGAAAATTGATTAAATGCCGGGACGTTAAAAAGAATAAACTTTATTTATTCCAACCCGATACCATTGTCAAAAAATTATAGGATATTGAACAAATATGCCGTGATTATGGCAGGCGGTGTCGGAAGCCGCTTCTGGCCGGAAAGTACAGGTGAAAATCCCAAACAATTTTTGGATCTCACCGGGACGAACAAGTCTTTATTAAGACAAACTTTCGAGCGAATCAAACGCTTGATTCCTCCGGAAAATATTTTAATCGTCACCAACCGGAAATACGATCGAAAAATCCGGGAAGAATTACCCGAACTCCATCCGGAGAACATTTTGCTGGAACCGGCCATGCGCAATACGGCCCCTGCCGTACTCTTTGCGGCCAATAAAATTCACGCCATCGAACCCGGCGCCGTATTCAGCATACTGCCCGCCGATCATTACATCGGCGACGAGGAGCGTTTTTTAACCGATTTAAACAAAGCGCTCGACTACGCCGGCCGCCACGAGGTGCTTATTACATTGGGCATTGAACCCGACTCGCCCCATACCGGTTACGGCTACATACAATTCGATAAAAATGATCCCGGGGAGTTCAAAAAAGTACTCCGTTTTGTCGAAAAACCCGACGCCGAAACCGCCCGAAGATACCTTGAAGAAGGAAATTACCTGTGGAACGCCGGAATTTTTACTTGGCGCACCGATGTAATTAGAAATGAATACAAAAAACATCTTCCGGAAATGTTCGACATGATGGAAAAAATTAAATTCGGAAGCCCGGAAGAAGAAAAACAATTGCAAGAAATCTTTCCGCAACTCCAAAACATATCGGTGGACTACGGCATATTGGAAAAATCGGATATCGTACGGGTGCTGCCGGTTTCCTTCGGCTGGAATGATTTGGGATCATGGGATGCCATCCATAAACAACTCGCAAAAAAACCTTCCGATAACATCGGACTCAATTCCGAACTCTACACCCTGGATGCCGAAGGGAATCTGGTTAAAACTCAAGGGAAAAAAGTGATTCTCTCCGGCTTGAAAGATTACATCATTGTAGAATCGAATGATGTATTGATGATTATCCCCCGCTCTCAAGCGCAATCGGTCAAAAAATGGCGTGAAAAACTGAGCGATTAAATCGTTTCGCCAAATAAAATCCCCAGAGTTTTTTATCAGTCCGCTACATTAAACAAACAAGCAGATAAAAAATTTAAAAAAATAAATCGAAAGTCGTAAATTTGCACACCAAAGGAGAATAAACTATGACGAACGAGCATTTATTAGCCGAAATCGGAAATGACGAATCGAAAATATTGCTCATTATAGGCGGCATGCACGGAAACGAGCACAGCGGCATAGAAGCCATGGAACGAGTAATCGAAAAATTGAAAGAAAAAAACTATCCCGTTCGGGGAAAGATATATTTCATTATCGGTAATTTGGAAGCCCTTCGCCGCAATGAACGTTTTATCGATATCGATCTCAACCGCGTGTGGTCGGAAAGTTATCTGCAAAACGGCGACCAACATTACGATGTGAAGGAACTCAAAGAAATTCACCGGCTTATCGAAAGTATTTGTAAAGGAAAATACGATCATTGTACATTATTGGATTTACATACCTTTTCGGCGGATTCGGGTATTTTTTGCATTCCGGCCGAAAATGAAAAAAGCGAAGAATTGGCACATTATTTCGGGGTGCCGTTTATTGAAAAGTTAGCAAGTGCTCTCCCGGAAACGGCCCTAAATTATTATGGAGAAAAAGGTATGCGCAGTTTGGTTTTCGAAGGCGGAAAACACAATACGCCCGAAGCCACGGACAACCTGGAACGGGCCGTTTGGCTTACCATGGCTTATTTGGGATTCATTGACGTGAAAGATTTCCCGTTTGTCAAACGAATGAAAAAAGAATTGGAAGAAATTTCGGAACCCTTCCCGCACCGGCTAGAAATGGTCTATCATCACCAGTTAAAAGACTTTCATCATTACAAAATGAATAAGGGCTATTATAATTTCAAAAAAATAACAAAAGGAGAAGATGTAGCCCGCCAAAATAATGAACCCGTTCGTAGTCCGTTCGGTGGATTTATGCTCATGCCGCTCTACCAAAAAAAGGGTAGTGACGGATTTTTTATCGTACAAGAACGCAAAACCCAAAAAAAATAAGCCATGGAAATCGCACTGATCGCCCACGACGGCAAAAAACCCGAAATGGTGCGTTTTATAATGGAGCATAAGCACATTTTAAAACAAAAAAATATCCAATTGATTGCCACCGGGACTACGGGAAAATATATCCAAGAAACGGGACTGAAAGTAAAACGGCTTTTGTCCGGGCCTTTAGGCGGCGACGCCCAAATCGGCGCCCGAGTGGCCGAAGGAAAAACCAAAATGGTGATTTTCTTCCGCGACCCGCTTGATAAACATCCCCACGAACCCGACATTTCCATGCTCATGCGACTATGTGATGTGCATAATGTACCCCTTGCCACCAATCCCGCTACTGCGGAACTATTGTTCAAAAGCATTCTTAATGAATAATTGGATTAAACAAGTTGAAAACTACGTAACCGAAGAACTCAAAAATGCCGAAGCCGGACACGATATTTGGCATATCAGGCGCGTGGTCAAAAATGCCGAAAAAATAGCCGCTAAAGAAGGAGGAAACAAATTGGTCATTATGCTTGCCGCATGGCTACACGACATAGCCGATGCCAAATTCCACAACGGTGATGAAGACTTGGCTCCGCAAAAGGCCACCGCTTTTTTAAAATCGATAGGCGTGGACGAAAATACCATCTTCCATGTGGAAAATATCGTAAGAAATATCTCTTTCAAAAATCATTTTGATACGGACGGATTCGAAAGCATCGAATTGCATATCGTCCGGGATGCCGACCGCTTGGATGCCATCGGAGCCATCGGCGTAGCCCGGGCCTTTCATTTCGGCGGATTCAAAAATAACCCTATTTACCTCCCCGACATTCCTTTGCACCAAGGAATTGATAAGGAAACCTATAAAAAATATAACCGGCCCACCATCCAACATTTCTATGATAAATTATTAAAAATTCGCGATATGCTCCATACGGAGACCGCGCGTAAAATGGCCGAGGAAAGACACCGTTTCCTGGAATTGTTTCTCGACCGATTTTTTAAAGAATGGGATGTGTGAATAGGTGAGTTTGAGTTTGACTTTAACTTTAACTTTTTTGGAAAAAGTATTGTCTCCAATCCTAAGTATAAGATTCTTACGTCGCTTTGCTCCTCAGAATGACAGATGCTCAGAAATCTTTTTGTCATTCTCTGTAAGAGTCTTCGATCGTAGGTCGATACGACTCACCCATCGGGTTTGAGAAGCGCAGCGACGCCGTGTCCGCCTCAGGCGGGAGGGATCTCTTTCTTGGACTTTAACCTTGATTTAACCTTAACTGTTTTAAATCTGAAATCTAAAATCGTTAATCTCCAATCGTTAATCCAAACCGTTCGGACACGAATTGACAAAAAAATACAATTAACGCGTCATTCCCGCAAACTAATAAGCGCTTTTTAGTATCTTTGTTTTTATAAACGGATTTTATGAATCATTCACCCATTGTAGCCCCGTCCGTATTGTCGGCGGATTTTTCCTGTCTGAAAAACGCAGTGGAACTCATCAACGAAAGTCAAGCCCAATGGATTCATTGGGATGTGATGGACGGACGATTCGTACCGAATCTCACGTTCGGAATGCCCGTCATAAATGCCTTGCGCCCCTACTCCACCAAAGTTTTCGATGTCCATCTAATGATTGAGCAACCGGAAAAATACGTGCAAGAATTTGCCCGTGCCGGCGCGGATATTATTACGGTCCACTACGAAGCCACTACCCATTTGCACCGGGTGATGCAAAAAGTAAAAAACGAAGGAAAAAAATTCGGTGTAGCCATCAATCCCGCTACGCCCGTGGATTGTCTCCGGGATATTATTCCTTACAGCGATTTGGTTCTGATCATGTCGGTTAATCCCGGATTCGGCGGACAATCTTTTATCGACCGCAGTATTGAAAAACTAAAACTCGCCAAAGAATATATTGCCGGCCTCAATCCGGAATGTGTATTGGAAGTGGACGGTGGCATCAATGAAACGACCGGAAAAATAGCATTGGAAGCAGGCGCCGATGTGCTCGTAGCCGGAAGTTATATTTTCGGCCGAAAAAATCCAAAAAAATCCATAGAAACACTTCTGAAATTATGAAAAAAATTCATTTAATTTTAATTTTCATAATAATCGGCACATTAATTTCATGTAGTACTAAAAAAACAATCACTTCACCAAAAAACACGAAAATGAAGCAAGAAAATCCTTTAATAACCGGTTTTAATACCCCGTATGAAACCGTTCCATTTAGTCGCATAAAACCCGAGCACTTCGAACCCGCTATAAAAAAAGCGGTAGAAGACGCAAAAAAAGAAATTGATAACATCATTAACAATCCCGAACCGGCCGATTTCGGCAATACCGTCGAAGCACTTGCCTTTTCGGGTATGCATCTTAACCGGCTGCAACAAATACTAAGCAACCTGAATTCAGCCGAAACCAACAAAGCACTTCAAGAAGCAGCGGAAAAAATGATGCCGTATATTTCCGATTTTACCAGCGAATTATTGCAAAATGAAAAACTTTTTGAAAGAATAGAACAAGTTTATCAACAAAAAGATAAATTGCAACTCAACGACGAACAAAACATGCTGCTGGAAAAAACCTATAAAAATTTTATCAGAAGCGGCGCACGGTTAAACAAAAAAGACAAAAAGGAACTTAAAGATATCAACCGCAAGCTCACCGAGTTGAGTTTAAAATTTACCAAAAATCTTCTTCACGATACCAATGAATACTATTTACATATTACCGATTCCGCCCGGCTGAAAGGATTGCCGAAACGAAATATTCAGCAGGCCGAAGAAGAAGCCCGAAAGCGCCAAAAAGAGGGTTGGATTTTCACTTTACATTATCCTTCATACGGGCCTTTCATGAAATATGCAGCCGACCGTTCGCTTCGCGAAAAATTTTACAAACTCTACGGCTCGCGCGCATTCAAAGGCGACGAATACGACAATCGTCAAGTAGTATTGGATGAAGTGAATTTACGAAAAAGAAAAGCGAAATTATTGGGCTACGACACCTATGCCGATTATGTTTTGGAAGAAAGGATGGCGGAAACTCCGGCCAAAGTGATGGCATTTTTGGATGACCTCTACGGACATGCCAAACCCTATGCCACAAAAGAATGGGAAGAATTGAACAAATTGGCCCGTGAAGATAACATAGACACCTTGCAAGCATGGGATGTGGCTTATTATTCCGAAAAATTGAAACAAAAAAAACTTCAACTGGACGAAGAAAAATTAAAACCGTACTTCCCTTTGGAACAAACCCTCGAGGGCATGTTTGAAGTGGCAAGGAAATTATACGGCATCCGCTTTGAACCCGCCCCCGAAATAGACGTTTATCATCCCGACGTAAAACCCTATAAAGTATTTGATGAAAAAGATGAATTTCTTGCCGTATTTTACGCCGATTTTTTTCCTCGTCCCGGCAAACGGCAAGGCGCATGGATGACATCGTACAAGCCTCAGTATATCAAAGACGGAAAAAACTCCCGCCCTCATATTTCCATTGTAACCAATTTCAGCAAACCTACCGCCACCGAACCGTCTTTATTGAGCTTTTACGAGGTAAATACATTATTTCACGAATTCGGACATGCACTCCACGGCATGTTGTCTCAGGTGACTTATCCCGGACTTTCGGGAACCAATGTGTATTGGGATTTTGTTGAACTTCCGTCACAAATTATGGAAAACTGGACTTACGAACCGCAAGTATTGGAAATGTTTGCCAAGCATTACCAAACCGGTGAAGCCATTCCTTATGATTATATCGAAAAACTCAAGCGTCAAAAACAATTCCTGGAAGGCATGGCTACGCTCCGTCAATTGGGATTCGGCTACTTGGACATGGCGTGGCATTATCGATATCCCGAAGGATACGAAAATATCGTCTCCTATGAAAACGCCGCCCTCGACCCGACCCGTTTCTATGAATATGTGCCGGGCACATTGGTATCCACCTCCTTTGGACATCTGTTTTCCGGCGGTTATGCCGCGGGATATTATTCCTACAAATGGGCAGAATTACTGGATGCGGACGCATTTTCCATATTCAAAAAAAATGGTATATTTGATAAACAAACCGCCCGAAAGTTTAGAAAATTACTGGAACAAGGCGGCAGCAAACATCCGATGGAACTTTACAAAGAATTTGCCGGACGCCCGCCCCAATTGGATGCCTTATTGGAAAGAGCAGGTTTCAAATCCGTGAACGAAGGTGACAAAAAATAGCATACATTCGGTGTTTCGTACCGGTTACATGATTCAAATCGGAATTACGCTTGCGGGATTCCTGGCGGGTGCTTTATATTTTCTTTTCTCCGATGAATTTAAGCACTACGGCAAGTATATTTCAATTTTTCTTATTATTTTTGGCTTGTTAAGTGTATATTATTTATTCCTCCAATATTTAATTAAAATTAATGTGGATGACCGGGGCATTCATTTTAAGCACATCATGAAAAACCGACAGACCTACATACCGTACGAACAAATCAAGAAAATTCATTTGGACACGTTTCAAATCGAAAACCTAAACGGTCCCCTCACCGAAGCCATACCCGAAGTTAATATCGAAACTTCGGATAATCAAAATTTTATTATTTCATCGGGAATTTATGCCAATTTTCACCATCTTATTTTAAAAATTCTCGAAAATTATAACCGGCTTCAAGACCAACGCATCGAAGAATTAGCAAAAAAAATATTAACCTTACATCTGAAAAACCATGAAAGAAGAAAAAAAGCAAAACATTAATCCGCAAAGCAAAGAAGAATTTTATAAGCGGCTGGAAGAAGAATTGAACAAAAATCACGAATGGCCCACCAAATATATGTACAAATTCATCATTCCCAATGATGAACAAAAGATTGAAGAAGTCAAAAATCGCTTCGAAAAACCTCATGAATTCCGGAAAAATTATTCCAGAAACGCCAAATACGTTTCGCTAACTTTTATTGCCGAAGAAAATAGCCCCGAAGATATCATCAACCAATACAAAAAGATGGAAGATATCGAAGGGCTGATTACCATATAAACGAAGAAATTAAATTGCTATGACAAATGAAGTGAAATCCTTAACGCAGGAAGAAAAAAAGAAGTTCCGGGAAATTGTAATGCCCATGCTCCCCGAACAATACAGAGAACAGAGTTTACAATTGATCTACAATACCGACTTGGAACCATTGGCCATTCCCGAATACGGCCGTGTTATCCACACCATGGCACGCAATCTTAAATCCATTGAAGATAAAACCTTACGCAATGAAATGGCGCGTGTGATTGTGGATATGATGGGACGAAAAAGCCCGCATTTACGCGATGTGGAGGATTTTCAACACAAACTTTGGGACCATCTTTTCATAATGGCCGGATTCGATTTGGACATCGATTCGCCTTTCCCCAAACCCACGCAAGAATCGGTAAAATTCAAACCCACTCCGCTCGATTATCCGCAAAAAGGTTATAAATACCGTTTTTACGGTCAAATTATTCATAAACTTATCGAAGTGGCCACCCAATGGGAAGACAGCGAACTGAAAGACCTCTTAATCAAAGTGATAGCCAATCATATGAAAAAAAATTATTTGAATTGGAACAAAGATAATGTGGACGACGAAGTTATTTTTAATCACCTGTACGAATTATCGGGCGGCCGAATCAAATTAAACAAAGAAGAAAACGAACTGTTAAGCCGCGAACAATTGGTCAGAAAAAAACGCTATCACCATAAAAATCACAAGAAAAATTACAGAAAATAATGGGTAGTTTTATCATTCACGGCGGAAAACGACTCCACGGAACCATCAAACCACAAGGCGCCAAAAACGAAGTGCTTCAAATTATCAGTGCCGTTTTGCTCACCGGTGACGAAGTAACTATTAAAAACGTGCCCGATATTGTGGATGTAAACCGCCTGATTGACATTCTGCAAAATCTGGGCGTCAAAGTGCAGCGAAAAGAAAAAGGTGTTTTCACTTTTCAAGCCGACGAAATAAACTTGGATTACCTCACCGATCCGACCTACAAGAAAGATGCCGCCAAAATACGCGGTTCGGTGATGATACTAGGACCGCTTTTGGCCCGCTTCGGAAAGGCCTACTTACCCAAACCCGGCGGCGATAAAATCGGACGGCGAAGATTGGATACCCATTTTGAAGGATTCATGAAATTAGGCGCCAAATTTCGCTTCAATCCCGAAGAAGAATTTTACGGTGTGGAAGCCGATAAACTTCAAGGCGCTTACATCCTGTTGCCCGAAGCATCGGTTACGGGAACAGCCAATATATTGATGGCCTCGGTCTTGGCCGAAGGCGAAACCACCATCTACAATGCCGCCTGCGAACCCTATATCCAACAATTGGCTAAAATGCTCAACAGGATGGGTGCCCGAATAGAAGGCATCGGATCCAATATGCTAAAAGTCAAAGGTGTTAAGGAATTACACGGCACGGAACATAGCGTTTTGCCGGATATGATCGAAATCGGGAGTTGGATCGGGCTGGCCGCCATGACCCGTTCCGGCATCACCATCAAAGACGTACATGCCGAATCTTTGGGCCAAATTCCCGCCGTTTTTAGAAAAATGGGGATTGAATTCGAAATAAAAAACGATGACATCATCATTCCCGGACAAGAGCATTATGAAATTTCCAAATTTATCGACGGTTCGTTTCTGACCGTGTATGACGCACCTTGGCCCGGATTTCCGCCCGATTTAATCAGCATAGTTTTGGTAACCGCCACCCAAGCCCGCGGCAATTTATTGGTGCACCAAAAAATGTTTGAAAGCCGGTTGTTTTTCGTGGACCGGCTCATCGATATGGGTGCACAAATCGTGCTTTGCGACCCCCACCGGGCGACTGTAGTCGGAATGGATTTCGAATCGCCGTTGCGGGGCATCACCATGGTTTCGCCCGATATCCGTGCGGGAATTTCCTTGCTTATTGCCGCTTTGAGTGCCGAAGGCAAGAGCGTCATTCATAATATCGAACAAATCGATCGAGGTTACGAAAAAATAGATGAAAAATTACGTGCGCTCGGTGCGGATATTATTCGATCGGATTAGTAAAATTTTTGACAAAGTTCTCAATTTCGTCCCTGATTCGTCTATAGACCCGTATCTTTTCATCATACGTACCGGTGGCTTGGGCCGGATCTTCAAACCCGCGGTGAAGCCGGTAACGGACATCACCTGTAAAAACGGGACAAATTTCATTTGCTTCGTCGCATACGGTTAATACGATATCAAAAGAGCGATTCAGGTATTTATCAACCGGCTCGGGAACCTGCGAACTTATATCGATACCCCGTTCGCGCATCACTTCAACTGCCAACGGATTTATTTTTTCCTCCGCTTTGGTACCGGCAGAAAAAATTTTCCAATGGGGAAAATAATAACGAAAAAAACCTTCGGTCATTTGACTCCTGCAAGTATTGCCCGTGCATAAGACCAATATATTTACTTCTTTTTTCATTCGGATTGTTTAATGAGAACACGATGTTTTTCATAGCAACTTCGTAATGCTTCCAAAATTTGAAAGTCACTGGCATTCAACAGAAAATCTTTATCATATTCACAGAGTTCCAATATCCTGTAAACTTGTTCGGGCGGAATGTCCAACAGGTCCGAAATAATTTTTCTATCGAAACGCGAATTCAAAATCCGGATAAGTTCATCGTCCTGTTCCATTTTCCTCAATTTTCGTAAATCCTTTCCATGCGCACTAAACAGATTATACAGCATGCCCACCGGATCCATGATGGTTCGCAAATCTTGATTTATTCGGGTAAGTAAATCGGGTACGGTGTCACCGAAATAAAATTTGATTTTCAAATCGATTTTTTGCTTTTTCC
The DNA here is from genome assembly GCA_027067965.1 of Flavobacteriales bacterium. Taxonomy (GTDB): domain Bacteria; phylum Bacteroidota; class Bacteroidia; order Flavobacteriales; family Flavobacteriaceae; genus JAADED01. Next base: position 27,548 of record JAMOUV010000032.1, read on the forward strand.
TTACGGGAATCAAACGCAAATCCGTTTTTAAAATTCCCGTTAAACGATTTCCGGTAATAAGCACCTCCTGTAGAGAAACCGGTTGTTCGACCAAATAAATTTCATGAATTTTATCAAAATCACCGGGACGAACAGCAAGTTTATAATTTTTAAACCCTAAATAACTAATAATCAAAGTATCGCCCACCGAAGCGGGAATTTCAAAATAACCCGTAGAATTGGTAATCCTGCCGCTAAATGAAGTTTTATTCAATACATTGGCCGAAACCAATGGCGTTTTATCTTTTTGATTATATACCAGCCCTTTAATCATACCACGTTCCTGACTCCATAGCACGGAAAAAGATAAAATAAAAAATGTTATGAGAATAAGTTTTTTAATAGCAAACAAATTTTTTACAAAAAAACGAAAAATTATATAAAATATTGAATGATTAGCATAATGATAATTGATAAACTTACCAAAGTAGCCGCCTTTTTATGGCCGATATATTCTCCGGCCTCGGGCGAAACATCCGAAAATATTAACCATATCATAGCACCGGCAGCCACTCCCAATCCGACAGGCACATAAGGTTTGAAAGTATCGACGAACAAAAAAGCGGGCACCGCCATAACCGGTTGCGGTAGCGATGTAAAAATGGACCAAAAGGCCGCTTTTTTCCATGATAATCCTCGCGAAACCAACACTGCACTTATGGCTAGACCTTCCGGAATATTATGAATGGCAATGGCTATGGACATCATAATTCCGAATTTAACCGTTCCGCCGAAAGATGCTCCTATCCCGATTCCTTCAGCCACGGAATGAAAAGTCATAATCACCACAATCAATAACGATTTGCGCCAATCAAGTCCCAGATAAGTCAAGCCGACCGCCAATTCATCCTCCTCCAATTTTAATCTTTTTTTTCGCATACGGTCCAATATCCAATCGGTAACCACAATAAAAATAACACCCAGTAAAAAACCGAGAATCATTTTTGATTTACTATATTCCACCGCTTCAAAAAGTAAGCCAAATGACGCGCCCATCATCAAACCGGCCGCAATGGCGTTTGATATTCCTAATACTTTCGGTGTGATTTTTCTGATAAAAATAAACGGAAGAGCCCCTAAACCGGTTGTTAACGCAGACAATAAACCATAAAATATTACTAAAATCAATTTATCCTCCATTCACTAATTTTTTAACAAAGATACATTTATTACGGCTATAGATTAAAAAAATAAAATTTTTTTAGGTGATTAAACCAAAAAAAACTATTTTTGACAAAACTTTTTTCAAGTGATGAAATTAATTGCAGATGCAGGTTCCACCAAAACGGATTGGCGCTTACTCAATAGCGAAGGTATCGTAATCGGGACCTTTGAATCCGGTGGATTAAATCCCATTGTGTTCGACGAAGATACTTTAAAAAAGAACATTGCTCGAAGCGGCGAATTATTCGACTTTGTCGATAGTATTTCCGAAGTACATCTCTATGGAGCCGGAACCGATGAACCCAATGCACAAAGTCGTCTCCATGAAATTCTTTCGGGTGTTTTTGACAAAGCCACCATTTATATTCATGACGACTTGCTGGCGGCCGCACGCGCTACGGCCGGCAAAAATCCCGGATTGGTTGTGATCCTTGGTACGGGATCCAATAGCGGTTATTATGACGGAAAAAAAATTAAAAAAACCGTAGGACATTTCGGTTATGTGCTTATGGATGACGCATCGGGGAATTGGTTTGGCAAACAATTGATACGGGACTATTATTTCGAAAAAATGCCCCAAGCCCTACGAAGAAAATTCAAAGCCAAATATAATTTGCAGGAGAATTATATTAAAACCAATGTTTATCAATCTCACCAGCCCAATGCTTTCCTGGCTTCTTATTCCCTTTTTATGCACGAAAATTATAACGAGCGCTATATAAAAAAACTATTATTGAAAGGATTTACCGAATTTATGGAAAACGAAATGTATGCCTACAGGCAATTTAAGGACGAATTACCCGTTCATTTTTCAGGTTCCATTGCTTTTTTCTATCAAAAAGAATTGCGGGAAGCCGTAAAAAAAACAGGTTGGAAATTGGGTTTAATCATCAGAAAACCATTGGATTATTTAATTAATTATCACGTGACGTAATAAAAATAAATTTTTGTATATGACGTTTGAAGAAATATGAAGCAAGTAAAGCCCTATAAAAATAAACCCGGAGACAAGAAAGCCCAAGTGAAAGAGATGTTCGATAATATCTCCCCCAAGTACGATTTTCTAAACCGGTTGCTTTCCATGGGTATCGATCGCGGTTGGCGAAATAAATTAATCGATCTGATGAAACCCTATCAACCGAAAAATATTCTTGATATTGCTACCGGCACCGGGGATTTGGCTATATTGGAAGCCATCCAATTATCGCCCGAAAAAGTCATCGGACTGGATATTTCGGAAGGCATGCTCAAAGTGGCCAAAGAAAAGGTTCTTGAAAAAAAACTTGAACATATAATTGAATTGATTACGGGTGATGCGGAAAACATTCCTTACGAAAACGACACTTTCGATGCCATCACAGTGGCTTTCGGAGTAAGAAATTTCGAAAACTTAAAGCAAGGATTAAAAGAAATGAATCGTGTATTAAAACCGGGTGGCATCGCTTTGATCCTTGAGTTTTCACAGCCGGAACAAACACCATTTAAACAAGCATACGGGATTTACTCCAAATATATATTACCTTTTATCGGAAAAATTATTTCCGGCGATCAATCGGCGTATTCATATCTTCCCGAATCCATATCGGTTTTTCCTTACGGCGAAAAAATGAAACAGATTTTAATGGAATCGGGATTCAGTCAAGTTAACATTTATCCGTTAACTTTCGGAATATCCACGATTTATTTAGCAAAAAAATGATTCTATGCGAAGGAAATTTTTCATATTGATGCTATTGATTTCGGTTGCAAACCTTTCACAAGCCCAATTTAAATCCGAGGCACCGCGAAATTTACCTCATTATGATGATGTGTTTTGGCAATGGGGGTATTATTTCGGTTTAACTTATTTTAATTTCAAAACCCGTTATACCGTCCCGAAACAGGAAATCACGGTAATTTCCGAACCCGGATTTAATGTAGGACTCATTTCCGATTTCAGACTCACACGCATGTTAAGTTTTAGAACGGAGCCCGGTTTATATTTTACCCGTCGAAAATTAATTTTCAATTACTTGCCCGATCAATACGACAAAGTCAGAATCGTTACTTCCAATTATATCCTTGTGCCGGCATTATTAAAATTAAATGCAATTAGAAACGGAAATATGCGACCCTATATCACGGGAGGCATTATTTGGGGACATAATTTATCTTCTTTCGAAAATTCTATAAACGACAACAGCAACGGCGTTTTCCGAATGAAAAGACAATCATGGTTTTGGAGTGTAGGAGTGGGATTTGAAATGTATCTTTATTATTTTAAACTTACGCCTTCTTTACGCGGTATTTTCGCCCTCTCCAATGAATATGTTCCCGATACCGATCCCAATAGTCCATGGACAAGACATCTGGAATATGTCGGTACGAGAGGAATTTATTTTACACTCACCTTCGAATAAAAATTATTCGGAATAGGCCTTATTCAAAATTTCCAAAATTTCTACGGCCGCCTCACTGATCTTGGTTCCGGGTCCGTAAATGGCGGATACTCCCAAATCAAATAAATAAGGATAATCTTGCTTGGGAATCACACCGCCTGCAATTACCATAAAATCTTCTCTTCCAGATTTTTCCATTAATTCAATTAAGTCGGCGATGAGCGTTTTGTGACCACCCGCCAAGGAAGAAACACCGATAATATCCACATCATTTTCAACCGCTTGTTTAAAAACTTCTTCCGGCGTACTGAAAAGCGGACCTAAATCCACATCAAATCCGATATCCGCATAGGCCGTGGCCACCACTTTGGCACCTCTATCATGGCCGTCTTGCCCCATTTTGGCAATTAAAATTCTGGGGCGGCGTCCGGTTAATTTCTCAAACTTATCGGCCAATGCTTTGGCCTTCTTGAATGTTTCGTCTTGTTGAATTTCTTTTTTATACACGCCTGTGAGTAATTGAATTTTTGGTTCGTATCGTCCGAAAACTTCTTCCAATGCACCGGAAATTTCGCCCAAAGTTGCACGTAATTCGGCCGCATGGACCGCCTTTTCCAATAAATTTCCCCTACGCTCCCGGGCGGCGCGAGTCAATGCGGCCAAAGCCGTTTGAACCGCGCGGTTGTCCCTTTCGCGTTTTATCTTGTTCAAACGCTCGATTTGATTACGACGCACCTTTTCGTTATCCACCTCCAAGATAGGAATATTTTCTTCATGTTCGGGCGGCAAATAATTCACACCCAAAATTTTTTCCTTCCCCGAATCGATCAGGGCTTGCTTGCGAGCGGCGGCTTCTTCGATTCTCATTTTAGGCAATCCACGTTCGATGGCTTTGGTCATGCCGCCGAGATCTTCGATTTCGCGTATCAATTCCCATGCACGTTCATACATTTCGCGGGTAAGTTTTTCCACCGTAAACGAACCGCCCCACGGATCTACCGTGCGGGTAATAAAGGTTTCTTCTTGCAAAAATATTTGGGTATTCCGCGCTATTCGTGCCGAAAAATCGGTGGGTAATGCGATGGCTTCGTCCAAGGCATTGGTATGCAAAGATTGGGTGCCGCCGAATGCCGCAGCGGCCGCTTCGATAAGCGTACGCATCACATTGTTATACGGATCTTGCGCCGTTAAACTCCAACCGCTCGTTTGCGAATGCGTCCGCAAAGCCATGGACTTGGGATTTTGCGGCAGGAATTGTTTCACAATCTTGGCCCAAAGCATTCGAGCCGCCCGCATTTTGGCGATTTCCAAGAAATGATTCATTCCGATTCCCCAAAAAAATGACAAACGGGGCGCAAATTGATCAATTTCTAATCCCGCTTCCAAACCGGTCCGGATATATTCCAAGCCGTCGGCCAAGGTATAAGCCAATTCTATTTCGGGCGTTGCCCCGGCTTCTTGCATGTGATAACCGGAAATACTAATGGAATTGAATTTCGGCATGTAACGCGAAGTATATTCAAAAATCTGAGCGATGATATACATCGATGGTTCCGGCGGATAAATATAAGTGTTGCGCACCATGAATTCCTTCAAAATATCGTTTTGAATGGTGCCGGAGAGTTGTTTCAAGTCCACTCCCTGTTCTTTAGCCGCTACGATATAAAAGGCCATCACGGGAATAACCGCCCCGTTCATCGTCATGGAAACGGACATTTTGTCCAACGGTATGCCGTCGAAGAGGATTTTCATATCTTCCACGGAATCAATAGCCACCCCTGCTTTTCCCACATCGCCTTTTACACGCGGGTGGTCCGAATCATAACCGCGGTGCGTAGGCAAATCGAAAGCCACGGATAATCCTTTCTGACCGGCCGCCAAATTTTTTCGGTAAAAGGCATTACTTTCCTCGGCCGTAGAAAAACCGGCATATTGCCTGATGGTCCACGGTCGCCTCACATACATGGTGGAATAAGGTCCCCGCAAATAAGGGGGAATTCCGGCCGCAAAATCTTCATGCCGGAAAGTTTCCTTACGGAATGAATCCTTTTCTACTTTTAATTTTTCAAGCCGCCCGGATTTCATACGGAAATACTTACCAAATTTTTACTCGTTCTTCGGGTTTCAAATACATTTTATCACCCTCTTTGATCTCAAATGCTTTATGAAACGCTTCGGTATTGCGTAAGGGCTGTACCGCACGCACTTGTCCGGGAGCATGCGGATCGGTTTTGATTTGTTTTTTCAATGCTTCCGGACGGATTTTAGTACGCCAAACGGTTGCCCATGAGATAAAGAAACGTTGATCGGGAGTAAAACCCTGAATTTTCCCGGGTTTGCCGTGGTCTTGATGATACATTTGAAGGGCCGTATAAGCGGAATTGATACCACCCAAATCAGCGATGTTTTCTCCCGCAGTAAAGGTTCCATTGACAAACACGCCGGGCAATACTTCGATTTTGTCGTACTGACGAGCCAATTTTTCCACCCGTTGATTAAACAATTTGAAGTCTTCCGGTTTCCACCAATTATTGAAATTGCCTTCCACGTCGAATTTGGCACCTTGATCGTCGAATCCGTGGGAGATTTCATGCCCTATGACCGCACCCATGCCACCGTAATTCACGGCTTCGTCGGCTTTGAAATTGAAGAAAGGCGGTTGAAGGATGGCGGCGGGAAAAACGATTTCATTGTTCAACGGATTGTAATAGGCATTTACCGTTTGGGGCGACATGTGCCATTCGGTTTTGTCCACCGGCTTACCGAGTTTCGACACCATCCGGTCGTATGACCATTTGCTTGCGGCCAAACTGTTTTCAAAATAATTTCCACCCTGCTCCACGGGTTTGACTTGCATATTGGAATAATCTTTCCATTTGTCGGGATAACCGATTTTTATGGTAAGTGTTTTTACTTTTTCGATGGCCAAATTTTTGGTGGAATCGCTCATCCATTCTAAATCCTTGATGCGTTTTTCGTAAGCTTTTTGAAGATAATGCACCATTTCCACCGCTTTTTGCTTGGCTTCGGGCGGAAAAAGTTTATCCACGTAAATTTTTCCCACGGCTTCGCCCAAAGCCCGATTGACTTGGCTCAGGGCTCTTTCTTTAAGCGGACGTCTTTCTTTTTGTCCTTCGAGATACTTGCCGTAAAACTCCCAATTGGCATCGGATATTTCAGGCGATAATCTCCCGGCCGAACTCCTAAGTACATTCCATTCAAACATATCTTTCAGGCCCTGTAAATCGGTGGTTTCCACCACATTATCGAGATTTTTGAAGTAGTTTAAATCCGTCACAATAATTTGCCCGTTGGTTAGATTGAGTTTGTCGAAATATTTTTCGGGATGCAATGAAGGAAGCATGCGATTGAATTCCTCTTGCGTCATGGGATTGTAGCGGTTCTCGGGTTTGCGCCGTTCTTCTTTGGTCATTTTGAGCCGGGCCAAACGGGTTTCCAAATTCAAAATATTTTCGGCTTTTTTTCTTGCAGTTTCTTCATCATAACCGGCAAATCCGAACATGCGGGCAATATGTCTTTTATATTCTTCCCGAATTTTTTGGCTTTCTTCCGAATCATTGACATAATAATCCCTTTCGGGCAATCCGCCACCGGCCGCATGAGCGTAGAGTGTGTTCATTTTGCTATTTTTCATGTCGGCTCCCACATATGCGCCATAGAGCGATGAAGAAAAATAAGGTTCGTTTTCAATCATCACATCCACCAATTCGTCCTTGGATCGGATGTTCCGAATCCTTTCCAGATAGGGCATCAAAGGTTTAATCCCCAATTTATTACGTCCGGCCGTATCAAGATAGGATTCGAAATAGGCCAAGGCCTTGCCTTGATCGGATTCGGGCTTATAGGTTTTGTTTTGCAAGGCATCTTCCAATAGATTCAATACGTTTAAATCGGTTTGTTTGCGCAATTCGTTGAAACTTCCCCAACGCGAACGATCGGCGGGGATTTCGGTTTTTTTCATCCAAGTTCCATTGACGAAATTATAAAAATCGTCACGCGGGTTTACATTTCTATCCATATATTCCAATTCTATGCCTTCGGGTTCCTGCGCGATCTCGGCAGGTTGATTTTGCGTTTCAGGTCGGGATGTTTGCATTTTTTCTCCCGTTCCACAAGAAAAAATAATAAACGCGATCAATGATAAATATAGAATTTTTTTCATCGAATAATTTTTATGTAGTAAAGATAATGAAAAGCATTGATAAAACAGTTGTTTTACGTTAATTTAAATAAAACAATAAAAAAGCCGCCTTTTGACGGGCGGCTTTAAGTATTATCAATAAACGCTCCGGTTAAATAGACGGATCGTCGGGTGTGTTGGGATTATTGGATTGCTCATTGTAAGGATAAGGGAAATAGTTTCTCGTACGGGCTTTCGAACAATCCACAGGCGGCGTAATACCACTCAAATAATTGGGATAGATACGCTTGTGAGCCAACCAACGCAATCCGCTTAAATACAATTCCATGGCGTAATTGTAATAAATTTCATCCAATACTTCCTGTTGATTGGTGGCATCACCGGCCCACGCACCCAAACCGGCATTTACCCCGTAAATGTCGGATGTATCCTGACGCACTTCATCGATTAAAGCGACCGCATCGGATAAATTACCCATTTGGGCATATGCTTCGGCTTTAATCAATTTAACTTCATCCGGGAGAAATACGGGAATATTTTCATCCGGATTGTCCCAAAATCCGGCAATGTAATTGGTATTAAATCCGCATGTTTCCGATGCCGGACCCGCTACAGCGGTATTTAAATAGAAATCCAATCTACCATCACCGGCTTCTACGGATACACCCATATCTTCTACGGCTTTCCATCTTTCGCTAGCACTTGCGTCATATTGAACCGTCCAAATGGGATTTTTTCCGGAAGTTGTGTTTTCGAAGGTCCAAACGGTCATAGCCGAAGGATCCACGGCATTGGCGGCGGCAACGGCATTTTGATAATCACCGAGTTCCATATAAATTCTTGCCCGGAATACCTGAATGGCATCAACTATCGAAAAACTATCCGAAACCAATAAATTGATATAAGAAGCCGCATCGGGATTTCCGTTTACAAGTGACAATGCCGCATCCATATCAGCTAATGCTTTGTTTAACACATCGGCACGGGGGAAAAATTCGGCTTGATTTTCTGCATTGTTTTCTTTGGTTGCCTTTTCCCAATAAAACGCCAGATAAGCCGTAGTCATGCCTTCAAAAAACTTGGCATATGCTTTGATTCCGGCTTTTTCATCATCATCCACAAACTTCACATCATCTATATTGGCGATGATTTTTTCGGCTACACCTCTTTCGTAATGCAAGGTTCTCCATAGCCGTGCAATACTAGCATTATCATTAGGCACGTCGCCGCTTTCCAATTCATTTTCGGTGGTATAGGTATTTGTAGCGGCAATTTCCCGTGCAACCACGCCCGGACCTCTGGCAATTTCGTATAATGAATTTTTAATAAAATGTTTGGTCATGCCCAATACGATACCCGGGTATGCTTCGGGTGTGTTATATACAGCATCTTCACTTGCTGCGTTGTGATTTTCAAATTCGGTTTTACAGGAAACGATGCTTAAAATCGCTAATAAAACCGTAAAAATTTTCAATATATTTTTCATAATTATTCACTTTTTAGATTAGAAAACTAGATTTACGGTAAACGAATAGGTTCTCGGGATCGGAATACCTCCGAAATCTTGAGAACGTCCCACATTGCTACGTCCCATATAATTCACTTCGGGATCCATGCCCCAATATTTATCGAAGGACAGCAAATTGGTACCGCTCAATGTAAAGCGGGCTCGTCTGATATATTTGGAATCAAATTTCATTTTGTAAGAAAGGGAAACTTCACGCAGTTTGGTAAATGAGCCGTCTTCTAGGAATGATTCCCAGATAAAGAAACGGTTGGCATACCATCCGGGATTTTTCTTCCCGTCATGAACCAATTGAAGTTCTTCGCCGTAAAATTCACCGATGGGGAATCGATAGGCCATTCGTTTATCCCAATCCAATACGTCAAATCCTTGTACGGATTCAAGTACCACACGCAATGAAAAGTTTTTGTAACTAAAGGTTTGACCCAAAGAAACAATATAATCGGGTTGCGGATCGCCCGCAATTTTCCGTAGTAATTGACCCGCCGGCTGTCCTGTTGAGGGATCAATATCCTGAACGGGTGTTTCGGCAAATCCGTCACCGTCTTGATCTTCATAGTGGCCGCGAGCGCGCTGAGGATTTCCGTTGGCATCCAAAATCCATTCCCCGTTTTTATCGGTAGCATAATAATACAAATAAAATGCACCGATGGGTTGACCTTCTTGTACGACGGAAGTTCCACCGAAACCAGCTAATTGTACACGGAATCCCGGCACGTTATAGGCCCGGTTATCATTAGTGGAATACGATAAATTGAAATCCCATTTAAAATCGGTGGTTTGTACCGGGGTTCCTTTAAGCATCACTTCCATTCCTTTGTTAATCATGGAACCGATATTCTCATACCGTGATGTAAATCCCGTGGAAGGAGCCAATACCCGGTTCAATACCAAGTCGTTAATATTTTGGCGATAATAAGTAAATTCCAATCCGAATTTACCTTCGAGGAATGATGCATCGAATCCCGCTTCGAATTCTTTACTGCGCTCGGGACGAATATTTACGTTACCATCCGATGTTTGAGGCAAATAGGTAGTTTGTCCCAAATAATCACTCGAAGAATATAAAGTACCCAAATACATATAATTTCTCGAAGGTGCATCCAATACGGACAAGTTACCCGCCTCACCGTATGCGGCACGAAGTTTAAACTCGCTTATAAAATTACCGAATGCATTATCAAAAAAGTCAAAATTCGATAAAACTATGGATGTGGACGCTTTCGGATAAAATTGATTTCTTTGATCTTTTCCGAACGTGGAAGCGCCATCCATCCGGCCTGCCAAGGTGAGGAAGAATTTATCGTCGAAATTGAATACCTGTTGCATATATCCACCCCAAAGGGCACGTTCATAAATGCCGGTGGATACTGCATTGTCACCTCTTATGACACGTATATTATCAAAAATAGGCATTTCGGATTGCGAAGCCGCTTGGGTATCCAACCTTCTGTAGAGATAATTATAACCTACTCCGGTGGTTCCTTTTAAATGATCCAAAATATCATAATTATATGACGCATCGATAGCCGAATTTAAAATTTTAGTAAACGACGCACGTTGAATCAAACTTCCGTTTCGATCACTTGTAAAATTATAAGGTAACCGGAAATGTTGTTTGGTGGCCGTATAATCGTAGCCAAAAGTGTATTTGACTTTGAAATTCTTAAACGGATTAAATGAAGCCACGAAATTGGATATCATGCGGTTATTGTTCACTTTCACATCGGTCAGGTCGATGGCTTCATAAGGGTTGCCGTACCATGCTTGCGCGCCGCTTCCGGTATAATCCAAATAACGCAATCCGCCGCTACTTTTTATGATAGGATAAACGCCACGATCATTCGGATAAGGATTCACCATATTGTCACCGAATAAATATCCGATCATCGGATTGGCTACCCATCCGTTACCGAAAGGCACTTCTTTGGAAGTGGTATTGGCATAGTAAACCGAACCTTCCAAATTGATCCATTTATTTACTTTTTGATTTAATTTTAACCGGAAATTTTGCCGGGAAAAATTGGTATTACGCAATACGCCGTCATTATTCACCATTCCGCCACTGATCACGTAACGGGTCATATCGTTTCCTCCTTTTACTTCTACCGAATTATAATAACCCGGTGCTTTATCGAAAATATATTCTTTTCCCCAATCGTAGCGCGAGAGATTGGTCCCGTTGAAAGTGGCCGGTAAAGGCAAAATACTACCGGTCGGATCTTTGTATAATTTCACCTTATTTAATGGTTTATACTTCCGCACCCGGCTCATACTGAACTTAGAAGTTACCGAAACAGTCGGCGCCCCGGTCATACCTTTTTTGGTAATGATATTGATAATACCGTTACTGGCTATGGAACCGTAAATGGCCGATGCGGCGGGACCTTTTAATACTTCAATTCTTTCGATATCTTCCATATCCAAATCCACCAAGGAAGTCTGCGAAGCGGAACCCAATCCCGCAATACCGCGATCTTCATTATTTACTATAATTCCATCGATCATAATCAAAGGTTCCGAACTACCGAGTATGGTGCTGGGCCCTCTTAATCGTACACTGATATTTCCGTTTGGCGATCCGTTGTTACGCATAATCAACGCACCGGCAATTTGACCTTGCAATGCTTCGGTTACGGTAGTGGCTTCACGGGTGTTCATTTCTTCGGCCTTCAGGGTATGGATAGTGGACCCCAATTGTTTTTTGGTTCCGATACCACTAACCCCGGTAATGACCACCTGATCCAATCCGATGGCATCTTCATCCAGTACCACGACGAGGGATTCACTGGTCACAGGAATAATTTTGCTCTTGTAACCCAAATAATGGACTTTCAGTTTGTCTCCTTTCTGTGCTTCAATGGTAAATTTTCCGTTAAAATCCGCAATAACGGCTTTTCCGGAATTTAAATTCATTACTTCGGCCCCGGGCAATGGTTCCCCGGATTTGTCTTTCACCGTTCCTTTGACGGTTAATTGCTGAGCATATCCCAAATTTAGAATCAGGACAAATACAATGCTCATAAAAATTTTTAGAAAGTTTTTTGTTTGCATATGCTTGTAATTTTCTCGCTAAATATAAATAAAATTTACCGGTAATGATAAATTATTTGTTCCGAATGCCAATTTAATGTTAGAAATTCCTCAATGAACCTACCAACGAAGCAAATTGGCACCCCAAGTAAAACCACTTCCGAATGCCGCTTGAAGTATCAAATCGCCTTCTTTGATTTTTCCTTGTTCCCATGCCTCGGTCAATGCAATGGGAATGGAAGCGGCGGTGGTATTACCGTATTTCTGGATGTTATTCATAATTTGTTCGTCTTTTAAGCCCAATTGTTTTTGTACAAACTGTGATATACGCAAATTGGCTTGGTGAGGAATGAGCAAATCGATTTCTTGTTTGGACACGCCCGCCTTTTGCAATACTTCCATAATGGCTTCCATAAACCGAACTACGGCATGTTTGAAAACAAAATTGCCGTTCATATAGGGAAAATGGGAAGTGTCGTCCGGATTTTCTTTGAGGTGTTCGAAATATCTTTGCGTAGGGAAAGCACTCGAAGGATATTTTACAATTAATTGATCGGCATATTTACCTTGGGAATGGAGTGAATGTGCCAAAAATCCTTTATTTTTTTCTTCCGTACGGGTCAAAACCATGGCCCCTGCTCCGTCTCCGAAAATAACGGAAACACCGCGTCCGCGCGTGCTCAAATCAAGCCCGGTGGATTGGATTTCGGAACCGACAACCAAAACGTTTTTATACATACCCGTTTTGATGAATTGATCGGCCACGGCCGTGGCATATACAAATCCGCTACACTGATTTCTTACATCCAATGCACCGATGGTGGGCATATCCAAAATATCTTGAAGGAGTACACCCGAACCGGGAAAATAATAATCGGGACTGAGGGTGGCAAAAACTATAAAATCAATATCGGAAGGTTGGAGACCCGCCCGTTCAAGGGCTTGCCGTGCGGCTTTTGCTCCCATAACCGCAGTTGTATTTCCATCACCTTCTTCTACCCAATGACGCTCTTCAATTCCTGTCCGCTCTCGTATCCATTCATCGGAGGTTTCCATGTAATTCGTTAATTCGTCGTTTGTTACAACGCGCTCGGGAACATATTTGCCCAAGCCGATAACTTTTGATTGATACATAATAGCAGTAATTTTTGTTTCTCCAAAGATAAAACCTTTTTTTAATTTTCGTTTTTATTGTTGAAAAAATCAGCAGATAATTAACAAAACCCATAAAAAAAACCGGCCGATACGGCCGGTTTTGTATTTTTTTTGTAAAAAGGTCTCACTTTAGAGCCGGTCTTTATATACTTGAACCAATAACTTTAAATCGTCATCTATCCTGACCGACACCATGGAAGCCGTCAACGGGCTGATCGTGCCGTCCAAAACGATTTTCTTTCCGTATGATTTATATTGGTTTTTGATCATTTCCAAAATCATTAATGTGTTTTCGTCGTTGAATTCCGATCTTTCCAAATAAGAAAGGTTTTCCTTGAACTTGGTTTGTGCATCTTTGAATCTGTCTTTAATATTGTTATTTAAAATTTTGGCTTTGTGTGCCAGAAAGTAAAGGACCATTTTTTGAAATTGAAAGCGCGTATCGGCGGCTTTTTTTACCAGTTCCACCCTTTCTTTTTTGGAGAGATGTTGCATAATCATATCTATAATGCCGTTAATCTCCATCTGCATTTTTTCCAACATATCCAATAATTTTCCGGCATGCATTCTGTCATATCTTTTTTGCAAGGTTTTGGAAACAAGCAGCCATGTTAAATTCAATTTTTGAAATTCTATCGAAATCTCCTCACTTTGGGCGTTTTCGGTCAATTCGACCAAAATATTATTAAATTTTTCCACATTTTCCTGCTGTTTCTTTTTATATTCATCGCTCGTTGGATATAGTTGTGTCAAAATGTAGTATTTGCCCAATTTTTGAGATAATGTTCTGAGTTCCTGAATTTTTTCGATGAAATCTTTATTACTTGTAATTTGTCCGTAAGCCATGTAGCCCATGGAAAAACTCAAGTATAAGGTTAAAAATAAAAGTGCTTTCTTGATCATCTTGTTTTATTTTATTTATTTTTAATCATTATAGATTTTACAAAAATACAAAAAGAAAAAATATTTTAATCTTTTATAATTTTTTTAATATACTTTTCGGTCAAAAATAATTTTTTCTCCTTCCGGTTCCTTTCCTTTTTTTAATTTTTGTCCTTGTAATATGTTGATGTACTTTACTATTTTTCGAATTTCTTCGTCTGTCAAAAAGGTTTTATATGCAATCATCATGGCACCTTGTTTTCCTTCTTTGATCACGGTAAGCAAATCATTTTCATTCCTTACATATTTCCAATAATCATCTGTCAAATCGGGTGCGGTTACGCCTTCGGCATATCTGCCGTGACAAGCAAAACATTTGGTTAAAAATAAGTTGTAACCTTCGGTTAGTTCATTATCGGTTTTGGCACCGACAAATTGTATCGGTCCGCCCAAATATAAAGTATCGTTCTTTTGACGAATATTTTCCAGTTTGACTGTTCGAATTATTTTGGATTTTAAAACGGGCAAATAGAGATTCAAACCTTTTTCCCCGGATTTTTCTTTCAACACATTAAGCAATTTGGCATCTTCAAAACCTCCCATGGCATTTACCTGTTCGATGGTATTGAAAATAGATAGTGCAATTACTTGTTTTTTGTCTTCTTTTAAGCCGGGATAAATCAAGTTTACGAGGGCGTCCGTATTTTTTTGCTGTAAGTAATTAAAAACGGATTCGCCGAATTTTCTTTCCAAACTATCGGCCGGGATTTGCTGAGCCAGCAAGGAAATACCAGCAAATAATAATATGCCGAATAAATATTTCTTCATTGAGATGATTGGATTTCTCTTAAAATATTTTGCGCATTTCCCATTTTATCTATTATAAACATCACATATCGCAAATCTACCATTATATTACGACAAATTTTCGGGTCGTAAAATAAATCGCTCATGGTACCTTCCCAAACCCTATCAAAATTCAAGCCGACCAATTCTCCTTCGGCATTGAGTGCGGGGCTTCCGGAATTACCGCCTGTGGTATGGGCCGTACCCAAAAAGTTTACCGGCACACTTCCGTTTGTTCGATAGTTACCGAAATCTTTATTTTTATAAATTTCCAATAATTTTGCGGGCAAGTCAAATTCATAATCGCCGGGAATATATTTTTCTATCACGCCATCCAAGGTAGAAATAGGTTCGTAATACATCCCGTCACGTGGTTCGTAACCATAAACTTTTCCGAAACTCAGACGAAGTGTGCCGTTGGCATCGGGAACCATTTCTTGATATAATCCGGCTTCTTGTAACATTTTAATATACTTTCGCATCAGTTCATTCAAACCTGCTCCGGTTTGTTGGTAAGCAGGCAGGATGTTGTTGTAATAATCAGTAATCAAACTATGTGCCAGATTGTATCCGCTATCGTTTTTTAAGGATTTTACAAATTCTTCATAATCCAAATCAAATAATTTTTTCATTTTTATCGAATCGGCCAAGACGGATTTTTTTTCTATTTCCTCCGCCATTTCATCAAAATTCATTTGGACGATCCGATTGTTTCGAAAAGCCGGCGGCATATTTTCCTTATAATATTTCATCATCTCTATGAACAATTCTTTCGACACCCTATTATCGGTCTTTCTGAATTCACCCGTTAATCTGTTTAAATACCGTTTTTTATTTTCTTTAAATTTTGTATCGGCTTGTCGAACCAATGCATCCAGAATAAATCCCCTGCGAATCCAATCGTTATTGATATACATGGTTTCCACTAAAATATCTTTGGCTATTTCGGGGTCTTTCAAATCTTGGTATATTTTACGCATTTTATCCAATACCTCCCTGGCTTCTTTTCCGAATCCTTTTTCGGATGCGGATTGCAGAAATAATGCTTCGGCTTTTTGTTTTTTGCTAATGGCTTTCGATTTGGCTATTCCTTGATTTTCACCTTTCCATTTCTTCCAATAATTCGATACCCGGGCATAAATGGAAGTATATTTTAATTTCAGCGTATCGTTGGTACGCATGAATTTATCCATAATATCCAACGCCCGTTGCCTTATTTCAATATTTACCGGATTCACATTTTGAGTAATATGCGCAATGGCAAATGAAGGCAAATACTGCCTGGTTCTTCCTGGAAATCCGTAAATGACAATTAAATCTCCTTCCCGTACTCCTTCCATGCTTACCTTCAAATATTTTTCCGGTTTATAAGGCACATTATCAGGACTATACTCCGCCGGGCGATTGTTTTTATCGGCATAAATTCTGAATAACGAAAAATCTCCCGAATGACGGGGCCACATCCAATTATCCGAATCGGCTCCGAATTTACCTATAGATGAAGGCGGGGCACCCACCAAGCGGATGTCTTTATAATTTTCTTTCACAAACCCGTAGTATTTATTGCCATACAAAAAAGGTTTAATTTCCAATGATTGCCAGGGTTTGATTTTTATTTCTTTCTTTATTTTCGCGATGTTTTTATCTATTCGGGATTGGCGTTCTTTTGGCGACATATCTTCGGTTACGCCTTTCAATACCCGATCGGTTAAGTTTATGATTCTTCTTACAAATGTAACATACATCCCGGGATTGGGCAATTCTTCCGATTTGGAATAAGCCCAAAAACCGTCTTCCACATAATTATGTGTCAAAGTGGAATGAGATTGAATAGCACCATACCCACAGTGATGATTAGTCAAAAGTAAAGATTGAGGCGAAATAATTTCCGCCGTGCATCCGCCGTTGAATTGCACAATGGCATCATTAAAAGAAGGTTTTTCGGGATGGTATAAATCACTAGATTTAAAACGTGCTCCGTTTTGCACCATCTTTTCGTAAGCCGTTTGCGCTTCCGAAGGTATCCACATTCTGTTTTGCTGAGCGCTTGCGGTTAATAAAATGAAAAAAGCATAAAAATAACCCGTCAGTTTCATCATTTTTTTTAACGTTTCTTTATTTTCTATTCAAATATAAATTATTTTACGGTAACCATGCTAATCCGAAACAATTTTTTTATCTTCGTGGCAAATTTTCCGGATGAATGAACCAGTTTTTACCAACGATTTGGTCGCTTTCGGCATTTTAGCCGGTGTTTTAGGACTCATTTTTTACACATCATCTTCGGAAAATAAATTTTGGAAAAAATTTTACTCCGTAGTTCCCGCATTATTATTGGCCTATATGCTCCCGGCCATTTTAACATCTCTCAATATTATTGCGGAAAAATGGACGAGTATTGAAAACGGTCAAGAAGTTGTTCATCATTCATCTTTATATTACGTGGCTTCCCGTTTATTATTGCCGGCTTCATTAATTTTATTCACGCTAAGCATCGACTTGGGTGCCATTGCCAGATTGGGATGGCGGGCATTGGTAATGTTTTTCACAGGCACTATAGGAATTATTATAGGCGGACCTATCGCGCTCGCCATAACGGGATATTTTTTTCCGGACCTCATTTCGGCTACCGGCCATGACGCCACTTGGCGCGGGCTAGCCACCCTGGCGGGAAGTTGGATCGGTGGCGGCGCCAATCAAGCAGCTATGCTTGAAATTTTTGAGTATAATCAAAATCTCTACGGCGGCATGGTGTTAGTGGATATTGTAGTGGCGAATATTTGGATGGCACTCTTGTTATTCGGGATTAATTATAACGATAAGATAAATAAATGGTTGAAAGCCGACACATCCGCCATCGAAGAACTAAAACGTAAAGTCATCGAATTTACCAAAAAAACACAACGGATTCCATCTCTTCGAGATTATATGATTATTTTAGGCATCGCCTTTTTTACCGTAGCCATGTCGTATGAAGGAGCCACATGGATTGCCGAGGGATTGAAATCAAACTTTCCGCTTATTGCCGACAAATCTTCGAAACTCTCTTCATTGGGTTCTCATTTCTTTTGGTTGATTAGTTTGGCTACGGCTGCCGGAATTATCTATTCTTTTACGCCTATTAAAAATCTTGAAGGAGCCGGCGCTTCCAAAATCGGATCGGTCTTTATTTATTTCCTCGTGGCCACTATTGGAATGAAAATCGATTTAAACAAAATATTCGATCAACCCGAACTGATATTAACGGGTTTGGTTTGGATGAGTATTCATGCCCTGCTGCTTATTATCGTTGCCAAATGGATACGCGCCCCCTATTTCTTTTTGGCTGTCGGAAGCCAAGCCAATGTAGGAGGTGCAGCTTCGGCTCCCATTGTGGCATCGGCCTTTCATCCGGCATTGACCAGTGTAGGCGCCCTGCTGGCTATTTTAGGTTATGTGGTCGGTACTTACGGAGCATGGTTTTCAGCTATTTTAATGTCTTGGATCACGGAAATTTTAAGATAAAACAAAGCAAATGAAAAAAATAATCTACTTTCTGTTTTTTATATACCTATACATTTCCTGTCAATCGGATACTAAAAATAACGATCTATTGAAGGTAAAAATCGTCGGTTTGAAAAAAGGAACGGTCTATCTAAACACCATAGAAAACGGAAAGATGATTCCGGCAGATAGCATCCGGACTAAAGGTCGCAACGAACTTGTTTTCGATTTACGTGCCTACGAACCTCGATTAATGGCCCTTACCCTCAAGGAACAACCGGAAAATTATCTTCTTTTCTTTGCCGATGATACGATTAATACCATCCAAACCTCTTTGCGAAAATTCGGTTTGGATACGATAGTTCATTCGGGAATTAATTATCGACAATGGATGGCTTACCGGCATATGTTAAGCCAATATAACGACCGGAAACTCGATTTAATCAAAGAAGAAATGGAAGCGGTTAAAAATAATGACACTTCCCGCTTAAACGATATCCGAAAAAAATTATTTTCCCTCGAAAGAAAACGAATTAAATATGCCCTCCATTTCAGTTTTACTCACAAAAATCTGCCTATCGGCGCGTATGTAGCGGCCACGGAATTACAAGGAAATAAAAAATTACTCGATACGCTCTATTCGTCTCTCCCCGACAAAATAAAATCTTCACTTTACGGCAAGCAAATCAAAAGCATGCTGGATACAATGAAATAAAAATTCGATCGGAGAAGTACCCTATATATTTAATAAATTCCATGAATATACCTTTTATTCGGGGCTTTAATAATTACATGGCCTTTCCTGATTATTTTGAAGAAATAATGAAATATTGTAAATTTTTTATGCCCGCGGCGCCCATAGCAATTGCATGATCCCCCAGGGGGATTGCATACCGGTTTTATGGATTTCTACTAGAATTAGCCATAAGAATTTAACATAAACGGGATTCAGTTTTTCCAAGGGCCTGCCGTATTAATTTTTCATGGTCCAACCGGTTCCATTCCCTTTCCACCTCTTCGAGTTTGGCACGGGTTTCGGGTCTTTCGGGTGTAAACATGGCGCAAGCATCGTCATGGGGAAGAATAGAAATATCATAAGTGCCTATTTCACGTGCCTTGCGGATTATGAATTTTTTGTCCAATGCAATCAGTGGGCTGATGGGGAGCATATCTGTAACGGCCCGGATGGCCAATAGATTTTCCAAGGTTTGAGAAGCCACTTGCCCGAGGGAATCACCGGTTATGACGGCTTTGATATCCGTTTCTCGGGCGATTTCCGATGCTATTTTGTACATAAAACGACGTAGCAGAATCAAGCGGAATTTAGACCGGGTTTTTCGGGCTATTTCTTGTTGAATTTCCAATACCGGGACAAGTAACAGACGCATTCCTCCTTGATATGAACCGAGAATACCGGCCAATTTTTCGACCTTTTCGATGGATTTGGGTGAAGTTTTCGGTACGGAATGAAAATGCAAAGCCGTCAAATGCAATCCTCTTACCATGGCCATATAAGCGGCCACAGGCGAATCGATTCCTCCGCTTAAAAATGCCAATGCCTTTCCGGAACTTCCGACGGGCAATCCGCCGATACCTTGCTCTATTTCGGAATAAATAAAAGTTTGTTCGGGGCGAACTTTTACGTACAGCGTCCAATCGGGACCGGTCAGGTTCACTTTGGTTCCGAACCGGGCTACTATGGCGGCTCCGATATCGGCCGCCAATTCGCGCGACGTAAAGGGTTGGTTTTTATCGATACGTTTAACCGTAACCCGGAAACTGTCTTTATCTTCAATTTTACCCCGCGTATATGCCAGGGCTTCTTTGATGATTGTTTCTTTTTCGGTCTTCACGGTTTTGACAAAATAAAATTGTGTGATTCCGGGTGTTGTTTTTAAAATTCTCCGGATATCCTCCCGCGTTTGCTCATCGATATTTCCTGTAATTTCCATAAAAATGGAACCACCCCGGACACGTTGTATGCGAAGTAAATGTTGAAAGGGTTTTAATTTCTTTTGCAGTTGCTCTTTGAGTTTTTTAATAAAAAACGAACGGTTCTCACCTTTGAGGTATATTTCTTCGAAATTTATAATCACAAGTTCATTCATCGATTCAATTTTCGCAGGCAAAGATAAATTATTTTTCGGCGCTTTCATCCGTTTTCCGGAACAAAACAGGCACATTAAAGCTTACATTCACCCGGCGCTTATCCTTCACGGCGGGTTGTACCGCCGGCAGTTGTCCGATCCATTTTTGTCCGGTACGAAATACCGCATCGTAATTCGCCGTCCGGGTAGGATAAATGCTGTCCAATATTATCCGGCCGGTAGTATCCACTTGCAAAGCAAACCATACGGTATCGGTTTGCACAAGTCGATGAAGCGTTTGGCGGGCGGTATCCGCCCTAATAATTTTTTCAAGCGAATCGGAAAATTTTCTCACAAAACACCAGTTCAAAACCTGTTTGGATTGATAATGTTCACAACCGGGAAATACGGGATAATAATCGGGCAAAGCTTCCTGCGGTTCGGTATGCTTGGAATGACAAGCGCCTATTAATAATACCAATAAAATTAATATGCCGTAACGCAGCATTACCTCTTTTTTATTCAAACTTACGGAAAATAACGGAATTTTAGCGGACAATAACCTTTATTTTTTCTTTATATTTGCTTCATTATTAAAAGAGTTATGTTCAAACCCCTTACAAGTTTTTTCGAACTCACGGGTGCTTATTTTCTGTTGCTCAAAAAAACATTGACCAAGCCGCAGAATTGGAAAATATTTTGGGAAAATTATTTTCGTGAACTCGATGATATCGGATTAAAAACGGTGGGTTTGATTTCTTTTATTTCATTCTTTATCGGCGGTGTAGTGGTGATTCAAACGGCCCTTAATTTGGAAAATCCCCTAATCGATCCGTCGCTTATCGGGTTTGCCGCCAAGCAATCGGTCATTTTGGAATTTTCGCCCACTTTAAGTTCGGTTATTCTGGCCGGCATAGTGGGTTCCTATATTGCCTCTACTATCGGCACCATGCGAATCACCGAACAAATCGATGCATTGGATGTGATGGGAATCAATTCGGCCAATTACTTGATTTTACCTAAAATATTGGCCGCCGTTACTTTTTATCCGTTTTTAATCGCACTAAGCATGTTTTTAGGTGTATTCGGCGGTTGGGTGGCAGGCATTGTAACCGATTTGGTCAGTACGCAAGATTATTTGGAAGGAATCCGCATCGGTTTTGAACCTTTTCATTTCACCTATTCGATGATTAAAACAATCATTTTTGCCTTTTTGATAGCCAGTATTCCGTCTTTTTTCGGTTACCGCGTACGCGGCGGTGCACTTGAAGTGGGACGAGCCAGTACCAAGGCCGTTATTTGGACCAGTGTGATGATTGTATTTTGGAATTATATAATTACCCAATTACTCTTAAGTTAATGATTGAAGTAAAAAACATAAAAAAATCTTTTGGCGATCATGTGGTATTGAAAGGCATCAGTGCCATTTTCGAAAAGGGCAAGGTCAATATGATTATCGGGCAAAGCGGATCGGGTAAAACGGTGTTTCTCAAAACCATTATGGGCTTAATCGAACCCGACGAAGGCGAAATTTCGTTCGACGGAAGAATTTGGCATCTGCTCAGCACCAAAGAACAAGCCAAAATCAGGCAGGAAATGGGTGTGGTTTTTCAGGGAAACGCCTTATTCGATTCTTTGACAATTGAACAAAATGTGAGTTTTCCTCTACGGATGTTTACCCGCAAAACGCCTCGCGAAATTAAGGAACGGGTGGACGAAGTGCTCGAACAAGTCGGACTGCCCGGCGTACAAAAAAAATTGCCGGCCGAATTATCGGGCGGTCAAAAAAAACGGGTGGCCATTGCCCGTGCCATCGTCATGTTTCCCAAATACCTCTTTGCCGACGAGCCCAATTCGGGTTTGGACCCCAAGACGGCCATTCGGATCGACGATTTGCTAATGGACCTGACCAAACAATACGACACGACTACCTTGGTCAATACACACGACATGAATTCCATCATGGAAATAGGTGAAAAAATCATCCTGTTGAAAAACGGGTATAAAGCATGGGAAGGCACCAAGGACGAAATATTTTATTCGGATAATCCGGATTTGAACGATTTTGTCTTTTCGTCCGAATTATACCGGGAAATGAAAGAACTTTTCCTCAAATACAAAGGGCGCGTATGACGGGATTGGTGGTCAAATCCACGGGAAGTTTCTACGATATTACGGGCGACGACGGACAACGTTACAAAGCGCGCATCCGTGGTAAATTCCGCATAAAAGGATTGAAAACGACCAATCCGGTCGCCGTAGGCGACCGGGTGAAATTTATTCCCAAAGAAGACGGGACCGTCCTGATTACCGACATTCTGCCCCGCAAGAATTATCTCTTACGGCGGGCTACCAATTTGTCGAGAAAATATCATATTCTGGCGGCAAATATCGACCGGGTTTTCGTTTTATATACACCGGCTTATCCAGAAACTTTATTGCCCTTTATCGACCGGATTTTGGTAACCGCCGAAGCATACGATATAGAACCGGTATTGGTAATCAACAAAATCGATTTGTTTCGCGACGACCGTGAAAATCTTGCCAAAATTCAACGGTTCAAAGAAATTTACGCGCCGGCCGGCTATCGCATCATCGAAACTTCCGCATTGGACGGCAGCGGCATCCGGGAACTCAAAGAATTGATGAAAAACAAAGTGTCGATGTTTACCGGAAATTCCGGAACCGGCAAATCCAGTTTAATAAATGCCGTAGTGCCCGGATTGAATTTGAAAACCAAGCCCGTCTCGCAAGCCCATCGCCAAGGACAACATACCACCACCTTTGCCGAAATGCATGCCTTGCCTTTCGGCGGCCATATTATCGACACGCCGGGTATCAGGGCTTTCGGAACGGTGGACATGCAAGCGAGGGAATTGGGTGATTATTTCCCCGAAATACGCCGCTACAAAAACGCTTGCAAATTCAACGATTGCTTGCATATCAACGAACCCGGATGTGCCGTATTGCCCCGGTTGGAAACGGGCGAAATCGCTCCGGAACGCTATTTGTCTTATTTGGACATCATGGATGAAATACAAAATAATGAAGGCCCTTACAGAAATAAAATTCGCTAAATAAATATGAGAACTGTCATTCAAAGAGTGGACGAAGCATCGGTTGAAATCGACGGCCGGGTCAAATCGAAAATCGATCGCGGATTATTGATATTTTTAGGCATTGAAAATTCCGATAACAGGGAAGATATCGAATGGTTGGTTCATAAGATAAAAAACCTGAGAATTTTTTCGGATGATGAAGGAAAAATGAATTTATCGGTAATGGATATCAACGGCGAAGTGTTGATTATCAGCCAGTTTACGCTTCATGCCAAAACCAAAAAAGGATTTCGCCCTTCCTTTATACGAGCGGCAAAACCGGATATTGCTATTCCGCTTTATGAACAATTTATTCGTAAATTTGAAGAAGAAATGCCCGGAAAAGTGCAAACCGGCGAGTTCGGCGCTATGATGCGCGTTGGCTTAATCAACAATGGACCCGTCACCATTATTATAGACACCAAAAACAAAGAATAATGAGTTGGAAAGACATACAAACCGAAGTGGACGATTGGATAAAAACCGTAGGCGTCAGGTATTTTAACGAATTGACCAATATGGCATTACTCACCGAAGAAGTGGGCGAAGTAGCCCGGATTATCGCCAGACGCTACGGCGAACAAAGCGAAAAAGAAAGCGATAAATCGAAAGATTTGGGCGAAGAATTGGCCGATGTGCTTTTTGTAACCATTTGCCTGGCCAATCAAACCGGCGTGGACTTGGATAAGGCCTGGCGCGCCCGGATGAAGAAAAAAACCGAACGCGATAAAATGCGTCATCGCAACAATGAAAAATTAAAGTAAGCGAAAATTTTATCCTTCATTTAAATTTGTATTAGATGGCCAAATCGAAATCATACCGCGATATTATCCGGGATATCCGACAGGGAAAGTTGCATGCGGTTTATTTCCTCGCGGGAGAAGAAGATTTTTTTACCAAAAAAATCGAAAATGCATTGCTCGAACACGTCGTAGCCGAAGAAGCCAAAGGTTTTGACCAAGCCGTTTATTATGCGCAGGATGTGTCGCTACAGGATTTATTGATGCGCGCGTCTCAATTTCCGATGATGGGCGAACGGCAATTATTAGTGGTGCGAAATGCCGAAAATTATTTCAAAAATGCCAAGGATTTGGAAGCAATTAAGCAATATGTATCCCACCTCCCGTCTCAAACCGTGCTCTCGCTTCGCTATCACGGCAAGCCGGGAGCCAAAATCAAAAAAGCACTGAGCGGCGAAGGCGTGTTGTACTATGAATCACCGCGAATTTATGACAACCAAATACCCGGTTTTATTGAAGATTTGTTGAAATATCACGGATTTTCAGCCGATACCAAAGCCGTCTATATGTTAAGCGAACATGTAGGTTCCGACTTGTCCCGCATGGAAAAGGAAATTGAAAAACTCTCGGTGGTATTGGAATCCGGCACAAAAATTACGCCCGACATTGTAGAAAAATATATCGGTATCAGTAAAGATTTCAATATTTTTGAGTTCAAAAGTGCCATTGCACAAGGAGATTTTGCACGCGCTTATAAAATTGCGCGGTTTTTCAGTCAAAATCCCAAGGAATATTCTCTGTATGCTATTGTGGCCGTGTTGTACGGCTTTTTCGCCCAATTATATAAATACTGGACCTTGCCCGACAAGCATGACCGGAGCCGGGTGGCCTCGGCATTGAAAATAAATCCGTATTTTGTACCGGAATATCAAAAAGCCGCCCGTTATTATCCCATGAAAAAGATTTCCAAAGTGATGCAAGTATTGCGGGACACGGATTTAAAAGTAAAAGGTTTGGGAGCCGGCCGGGCCGAGTATAAAGATCTGATCAATGAGATGATTTATAAAATAATGCATTAAATTCGATATGAGAAAACAACGTTACCGCGCATTTCGTGCCTACGAACCGGGAAAACTGCAAGGGTTTTTAGATAATCTCTTTCGCCGGACTCCTCGTGATCATTACATCGTCAAAGTGGTGTCGAAGGGAATCGGCAATGAAGAATTGTTTGATTTGTTGGAAAAATACCGCAGTAAAATCGATTGGTATCGCAAAGAAAAATCATTGGTTTTCGTATTGGATGATTATGACCCCGATGAAGTGCCCGAATGGATAATTGTGGCGCCCTCGGAATTGGAGGCATCGGATATTATTGATTTTGAAGAAATAGAACGGGACTTGGGTTTTTAATGTACGCCCAAAATATGCTTGAGATCTTCGATTTGATTTTCCCACAATAGCAGGACTTCTTCCTCGTCATCTTCGGAAAAATCGGTGATAATGAGCGACACATCCTTGGTCAGTTCATCCACATTGATACGGAAGTCGGTATAATAGTCCGTTTCGTTACCGTCTTCGTCCAACCATTGAAAGCGTACGCGTTCGTTTCTTTTGTTTTTGGTTTTTTTGGCTCTTTCTTTCTGATCGCCCCAGATAAATATATATTGCCCCGCCTTGTAAACGACATCGTCGGCAAACCATTGAGATAAAGCGGAAGCCGAGGTAAGATATTGATAGATCATCGACGGAGAAGCATTGACGATGAATTCGAATTCGTATTTATTTTTTTTGTCCATCACGGGAAATTTATCCGGTTTTTATTTTTGCGCAAAATAACAAAATTTCTTTAGCACAAGATAATATAAAAATTACAAAATATCCAAACTTCCTTTTCCTTCTCTAATTACTTCGGGTTCGTCACCGGTCAAATCGATTACCGTGGAAGGATTTTTTTCCAAAATTCCGCCGTCGATGACCGCATCCACCCGGTTGCGCCATTTTTCATATATCAATTCCGGATCGGTGGTATATTCAATAATTTCGTCGTCGTCCTTAATGGAAATATTGACAATAGGTTCGCCCAATTCGCGTAAAATCTCAAGCAAAATAGGATTGTCGGGAATCCGGAAGCCGATGGTTTTTCGTTTATTCATAATTTTGGGCAACCGGTGAATGGCGGGTAAAATGAAGACATAAGGACCCGGCGTGCCTTTTTTTAAAATTTTGAAGGTAGGCGTGTCGATTTGCTTGATATAATCGGACATTTGGCTTAAACTATGAAACAGCAGCGTAAATTTGGCCGTTTCGGGTTTGACGCCCTTGATTTTGGCCAATTTTTCCACTGCACGGGGCTTTTTTACCGATGCACCTAGACCGTACACGGTGTCAGTGGGGTAAATAACCAATCCGCCGTTGCGCAATATGTCAACCGCTTCGCTTATTTTGACCGGATTGGGATTGTCCGGATAAATTTTGATATACTTGGCCATGGTTTTTGTGTTTGTGTATAAAGTTATGAAAAAAGTCGGGATTTTTTTACTATTGAAAAATTTAAATTCATAGAGAGAAAATTTTAATTTTTTATTAAATTTGAAGAATGAAAGGTAAGTGGAGAAGAATCAGTCATAAGTTATAACGGAAAATGTTAAGCTTCATGTGAGAAATACAAAATGGAACAAGTCGACTGAAACAAAAATTACACAAAATACCAACGCATAATTTTTTATATTTGTATGCTTAATTATATAATATAGAAAAATGAGAAATAAAAAAATCGAAAATATAATATACGAATTAGTAGACCAATATACTTATGATGATTCCAGTAATAGACCATGGATTATTGGCTTTAGTGGAGGAAAAGATTCAACTGTCCTACTCACTTTGGTTTGGCGAGCATTAGAAAAGATCAAACAAGAATTACAGTTTGAATTAAAAAGACAAGTTTATGTTGTTTGTAATGATACTATGGTTGAAAATCCAATTATTTCAGAATATGTCGATGATGTTTTAGAAAAAATAGAAAATGCAGCAAGAAGTCAAAACTTACCTATTGTTGTAAAAAAAACCATTCCTAAAATTGAAGAAACATTTTGGGTGAATGTTATAGGAAAAGGATATCCTGTGCCTAATAATTCATTTCGTTGGTGCACCGATAAGTTAAAAATTAGACCAACATCAGCATTTTTAACTGAACAAATTGATGAGAAAGGTGAAGCAATTATTTTAATAGGTGCAAGAAGTAGTGAAAGTGCCACGAGAGCCAAGTCTATAAAAAAACATGAAATAAAAGGGAGAAGATTAACAAAACATCCTAATCATCATAATACAATGGTATATTCCCCCATAAAGGAACTAACTTTAGAAGAAATATGGTATATTATTAATGCTCTACCTTCGCCTTGGGGATATGATAATTCTAAACTATTTAGTATTTATGCTAATGCAAGTGCTGATGATTATGAGTGTCCTACAGTTGTTACAAATAAAAATCATACATCTTGTGGACAAAGTAGATTTGGTTGTTGGACATGCACAGTAGTAAAAGAAGACAAATCTATGTCAGCCTTAATTAAAAATGGAGAAAAATGGCTTACACCTCTATTAAAATATAGAGACCGATTGGTTGAAGAAAGAAATATTTCTAAAAACAGAATGGTAACACGTAGAAATGGACAAATGGCAGTTACTGAAGATGGCCACAATCAAGGAAGTTATACAGCTGAATATCGAGCTAGAAAATTAAAAGAATTATTAGAAATTCAAAAAGAAATTCAAAAAACGAATCCATTAATTGAATTGATAACTAATCAAGAGTTAATAGCCATACAAGTTTATTGGTATAGAGATGGCATATTTGATTATAAGGTTGGTGAGATTTATTCAAAAATTTATGGACGAAAAATAGATACTGAAAATTCAAATCTTGAAACAACTATTGAAAAACAATTGTTAAAAAGTATTTGTCAAGAAAACCCGGATGATTATGAATTGATTAATAATCTATTAACTTTACAACATAGTAAAACTCTTTTGCTTTCAAATTACGGTTTGCAAAATGATATAGAAAGAAGAATTGAAAAATATGTCAAAACAATAGGCAATGAGGATTAATAAGGTTATATTAAATAATTTTAGAATATATAAAGGGAAAAATGAAATTCATTTTTCTAACCATGATGAATCTAAAAACATTTCTATCATTGCAGGACAAAATGGGTTTGGAAAAACGACATTTCTTTCAGCATTAGTTTGGGGATTCTATGGAAGATTAATTTCTGATGTAGATGAAAAATATAAAAAAGAGATTTATGAATCAGGAGGATATAAAAAGTATGCAAAAACAATTTTAAATAAAGATATTTACAATAATGAAAAGGAAACAAAAATATTTAGTGTTGAAATAGAACTTTCTGATGTATATATTCCTTCTGTTCCTTGCAAAAATATTGTAATAAAAAGAGAATTTGATGTAAATACTGAAAAAGAATTTGTAAAAATATTAATTGATGGGTTTGAAAATGAATTAACAAAAGAGGTTGGAGCAGATTTATTTATTAATGATTTTATTTTACCACGAGAGATTGCTAAATTCTTTCTTTTTGATGCTGAAAAAATAGTTTCTTTAGCAGAAATAAAAACTATACACGAAAAAAGAAAATTAAGTAAAGCATATTCTGAAGTTTTAGGAATAAACAAATATGAAAAGCTGAAGAAAAACCTAGAAAGTCTTCAAATAAAATTTAGGAAAAAATCCGCAAGTAAAAAAGATAGAAATAAGTTAGAAAAATTACAATTAGAAGCTGAGGATACTAGAAAATTAATCGAAATTAATGAATCAAGAATTAAATCTAATCAAGATGAAATTGAACGATTGAAAGATTTATCGGAAGAATATCAAGAAAAATTGATAAGAGAAGGAAATACAATGACAGTCGAAGATTTAATAAGGCACAAAAAATTACGTGACACATTAAAAGCTCAAAGTGTTGAAATTAAAGCTAAATTAAAAGAGTTATTAGAATTAGCACCATTTGCAATAGCAGGAAGTAAAACTAGATTATTATACAATCAGATATACGCTGAATTTCAACAAAAACAAAAACAAATTGATATAAATTTTATTAAAACTAAAATAGAAACTATTAAAGAAAAAATTAATAATCAATTTGAAACCAAAACAATTCCTAACGACATAAAAAATGAAGTGATTAAGATAATATCTGAAACTATTTTAGAAGATATTGGTCAACAAAAAGTTACAGTAGAAAAAATTTTGCTTGACTTAAACGCAGAACAGTCTAATGAATTTTTTGCAATTTATGATAACTTAAAAAATTCATTTAATGTTTTATTTAAACAGATTGTAAAAGAAGAAAGAAACAATAGAATATTTTTAGCTAAAACTTTAAAAAAGATTTCAAATGCTGAGTCAAAAGAAGCCGATGTTTTAACTAAAAAATATAAAACAGAAAAAGCAATTATAGATAAGAAAATAAAAGAATTAACTATAGAACAAAATAAATTATATGAAGAAATTGGAGCTTTACAACAAAAACTTACTACAAAATCAAAACTTATTTCAGAATTAGCAAAAAGGGTAAAACTTGATGATTTAGATGATAAAAAAGACAAAGTTACCAGCAGACTTATAAAAGAGCTTAATGATTTTATAATAAGATATAAATCTGAAAAGAAATTTTCTTTACAACAAAGAATTAAACAAGAACTTGTAAAATTAATGCACAAAAAAGACTTTATATCTGAAGTTGATGTCGTAATAAGCAATGACATTATTGACATTAATCTTATTGATAGAAATGGGAATATCATTGATAAAGAAACTTTATCCAAAGGAGAACAACAATTATTTGCAACAGCACTTCTTAAGTCATTAGTTGATGAGTCGGGAATTCAATTCCCTGTTTTTATTGACAGCCCCTTACAGAAATTTGATAAAAAACATTCTCAAAATATAATAACAGAATTTTATCCATCAATTTCAAAACAAGTAATATTATTTCCTTTACTTGAAAAGGAATTGACAAAGAAAGAATACGATTTGTTATTGCCTTATGTTTCTCAAACTTTTATTATTGAGAACAATGATGATAGCTCTAAAATAACAGAATGTAAGCCAAATGAATTATTTAATTTAATTGAAAATAAAAACAATGTTTACACACATTAAAACATCTAAAGCCAATCGAGAATTAGTTTCAAAATTAACCAGAAAGTTAAATTTAGGAACTGAAAATCATATTGCTAGAATTGCTTTAACCTATTCTTTGTCAAAAGATAGAAAAATGGATTTGTCGAATATTAAAGATTCAGGAGGTAAAGAATACAGTAAAAATGTTCTTTTTGGGAATTATATGCCTTTTTATATTTCTCTAATTTGTGTTCATTATAATTTATATAAAACTGACAAGGATATCCCCAAATATATTAAAATGCACATTGATGATGGTCTAGAATTAATAAATAAAGAATTAAATGAAAACCCAAATTTGGATGGGTTTGAATATATAATAGATAAAATTGAAAAAGGATTATCAAAGATTTAAATATTATGGAAAAAGCTTTACAAAATTTTGGTTTACGGGAAGTACTAGAAATATTATTCCCAGGCATATATGTAACATCTTTTATATATTTGTGTGTAAATGAATTAACAACTATAAATATTACAAACAATAGCTTTATAAACGGTGTTATTTTTTCATTATTTTCAATACTAATAGGGCTAATTTTTTATTGGATTAATCTACCTAAAAAAATACCATTCTTTAAAAATAATTTACCTACGGAAAAATTAATAAAGAATCACACAAACATTACCAAAACAAAACTTATTAATGCTTTTTTTAAATACTATGATAATGCTATTTCAGAAAAGCAAAAAACAAAAACAGATACTTATACTGCTTTATATCACTTCACTATAAATATTGCTTTGGGGTCTGTTATCCTATTAATTGTTTATTGTTGCTTCTGTAAGAATTATTATAATCATATTACAATCATATTAATTATATTAATTTTATCAATAATAAATGCGTTGGGATTATTTTATGGTGAAAAAAAAATAAAATATATGTTTGATAGGCAATATAATAGTTTCATTAATTCTGATAATTATAAAACTCTTATCCAAGAATAATATGCTTAAAACAACGCCATTTCATATCGTATATGCAACCGGTGAAGAACACGAACCAATAGAGTTTTTCTTTGATGCTTTATTGGAAAGCAAAACCTTTGATTTAGGTTTAGGTTACTTTAGTTCATCCGCAATTAGTGCTTTAAGTGCCGGATTTGCATATTTTATTCATCGAGGTGGCAAAATGAGAATTATCATTAATGATGTTTTGTCTCAAAAAGATAAAGATGCTATTGAACAAGCAATTAATTCTGAAGTAGAATTTGAAGAAGCTATTTTACAGGATATTAAACAATTATTTAAGACTTTATCAAAACAAGATGAACATTTTTTTAAATGTCTATCTTATTTAATTTCGAAAGATAGGATTGAATTTTTAGCAACTAAACCAAAAAATGGGAAACGAGGTATTGCCCATAACAAATATGGCATATTTAAAGACGAAGAAGGAAATAAAGTAGCTTTTAATGGTTCAGCAAATTTCTCAAAAAATGCACTAATTAATAATGTAGAATCAATTAGTTG
Source organism: Flavobacteriales bacterium (assembly GCA_027067965.1). Taxonomy (GTDB): domain Bacteria; phylum Bacteroidota; class Bacteroidia; order Flavobacteriales; family Flavobacteriaceae; genus JAADED01. Next base: position 59,827 of record JAMOUV010000032.1, read on the forward strand.
TTATAAATCTTGGACATCAAGCGAAGAAGACAAAAAAAGATTAAGCTATTTTGAAAATCTGTTTAATAAAACGTGGAATGGCAAAGCAAAAAACTTAGAAGTTATTCCAATAAACAGAGTAAAAACGTATATACAAAATACTTTTGATGTAGATGATATTGAGGAACTTCTAAATGAAGAAGTAAAGTTAATATCGCAAAATAAAAGATTACCAAAAAGAATAAAAGAAAAGGTAGACAAATTATTTTCTACTAATAAAAAAGAACCTCATTTTCCTATCTTTAATGGTAAACAAGCTGAACCAAGACAATATCAAAAAGATGCTTATAAAGCTTGGATTAATAATAATTACCTTGGTATTTTTGCAATGGCAACAGGCACAGGTAAAACAATAACTTCATTGAATTGCATATTAAATGAATACAAAAAGAATAAATCCTATAATGTTTTAATTTTAGTTCCAACTAGAGCGTTGGTGTCTCAATGGATAGAAGAAGCAAAAAAATTTAATTTTAGTAATATTTACACAACTCAAGATAAAAATTGGTTTAATATTTTAAGTGACCTTTTATTCAATCTTATGTTAAATAGTGATGAAGATAACAATATTGTATTTATTTCAACATATGCAAGCTTTAATGGAGATAAATTTCAACGCTTAATGCGCAATAAAGGTTGGAATGAGTTTATTTTAATAGCTGATGAAGCTCACAATATGGGTTCACCTAGAACCTTAAAAAACTTACCAAACAACATTCTTAAAAGAATAGGTTTATCTGCAACCCCAGAAAGAGTTTATGATGAAAAAGGCTCAAATAAAATTTATGAATTTTTTAATTCAAAACCACCTTGCTATACTTACTCATACTCAATGTATAAAGCTATCACACAGGAGCCAACAGTTTTAACAAAATATTTTTATTATCCATATTTTACTCATTTAAACGAAAAAGAATTAGTTGAATATAATGAAATTACCAAACAACTATATAGAAATTATGATCCAAAAACAGGAGAATTTAATGAATTTGGTAAAAGACTTTTAATAAAACGAAAACGAATTATTAATAAAGCGGAAAATAAAATTGAAGTATTAAAACAGATTTTTTTAGATGTTCAAAAAAAGGAATCTAATTTAAAATATACTTTTGTTTATGTTCCGGAAGGTAAAGACACTAATTATGATATAGAAGACAGATATATTTTGGACAATAATGATAAAAGATTAATTGACAAATATGCAAAAGCTATTAAATCTTTTGGATATTCTACACATAATTTACTAGCAGACACACCCAATAGAGAAAAAGTTCTTTCTCAATTTGAAAGAGGTTTGATAGATGTGCTTTTGGCAATGAAAATTTTAGATGAAGGTGTCGATATTCCTATTACTAGAAATGCAATATTTTGTGCTAGCACAGGGAATCCCAGACAGTATATTCAACGAAGAGGTAGAATATTAAGGAAATATAAAGGCAAACAATATGCAAATGTTTTTGATATAATTGTTGCCCCGGAGGAACGATATATTAATAATTTAGAGGATCAATTGAAAGAAATGGAAATAAACATTTTTAGAAATGAACTTCGAAGGGTAGCAAATTTCTTATATGCTGCAGAAAACCGTCATCAAGTATTATCTGGAAAATTAGGGGAATTAGCTGATTATTACAACATAAACATACATCAATTAATACAAGATAATTTAAATTTAGATAATAAATGTAAATAATTACAACTATGGAAATAGAAGAAAGAATAATTTTAGAAATTGAAAAATCGTTTGAAGAAATTCAAGAAGAGATTGACAAGGAATTATTAAAAAAAGTAAATAAACTTTTTATTTACAAATCAGTGAAATTGACTGAAGACAAAGAGTTTTCAAATAGAGATGCTATTAATCAGATAGAAAATAAATTGTATGATATTATAAAATAATTGCACTATGATTATTTCAAAAGCTAGAATAAAAAATTTTCAATCATATTACGAAATAACTGATTTTAATCTAGAAAAGGGATTAAATTTATTTCTTGGGCCCATTGGTGCTGGTAAATCAAAATTATTTAATGCATTCTATTGGTGTTTTTACGATGAAATGTATAAAACAGATTATGGTTGGCTTCCAGTTGATTCAAGAAATTTTCTTTCAATTTTTAATAAAAAAGCTCTATTAGAAGCAGATGTAAATGATATTATTGAAAGTTGTGTTGAATTAACCGTAATTACTGAGGATAAAACATATAGCATTAAAAATCAAATTACAATAAAACGCATTAATTCAGAAGATTATACTTCTGAAAAAAATTGGAAAATTTTAAATAATGGACTTATTGTTTCGTTTGATAATGAAGATGGAAACAGAATAAATCTTGAAAATTTAGAAGCAAAGAATTATATTGATAAAAAAATATTACCCAAACAAATAAGTAAATATATTTGGTTCCAGGGCGAAACTTTAAATGAGTTAATTGATATTAAAAATGGAACAACTTTTAAAAATGCCATAAACTACATATCATATATAGAATACTATGAAAACAATATCAAGCTTATTAATGATGTTATAAGAAGAATAGAGAAAGAATTAAGAAAAAAACAGAGAAAAAACACTTTAAATGAAAATGAGTTTAATAGACTTTCTCACGAAATTGAAAGATTGGAAAGAGAGATAGAATCAAATCAATATCAAATAGATAATAAAAAAATTGAATTAACAAAAATTAAAAAAACTATTAGTGATATTGATAAACGTTTAAATGACATAAATGAATATATTGATTTAAAGCACAAAAAAGAGAAATTAGAATCCGAACTAAAACATGTATTTGAAAAAATAGAGGAATTAGATAAAAATAAAAGCAACGAATTTTCCAAAAAATGGATTTTATACGGCACAAATAAATTATTAGAAAAAGGATACAAAAAATTAAATAAATTTCAGAAATGGTATGAAGAAAATCAAAACAATAATCCAACAGGCTTACCTTATGACATACCTTCACCTGCATATTTAAAAGAAATGTTAGATAAAAAAGAATGTTTTGTTTGTGGTAATAAATTTAACGAAGGCAGTGAACATTATAGAATAATTAAAGAAAGATTAGATTATGCTACGGGCAAACTAGAAGAAATTAAAAATAAAAACAAAGAATTGCTTTCTTTAAATAATAAAGTAACAGCTCTTTTATCGACGAAAAATATTTTATTAAATACAATTAATAATATTGAAGAATATATAAAAACTTTTTTTCAAAAATATAAAGAATTAAATGAAAGGAAAAAAAGACTTATTGAAGAATTAAAGAACATAAAAGATGAAATAACAGCTTTACAAGAAAAGCACGGCAATAAAATGACTGATAGCTTTACAAATGAAAAATCTAAATATAATTATAATTTAGATGAAAAAGAAAGAATAAACTCTATATTAAAAAATTTAAATAATGAGCAGTTTAGATTAGAAAATGAATTAATGCATAAAAAGAAAGACCTTAATAATATCCCACAAAATACTAGTAAGGAATATCAAGAAGAAAAAATACTAAAATATTTATTAGCATTAAAAAATATCTATGAAAAAACACGAGATGAAGAATTTAAAAAACTAATTGATAAAGTTGAAAAAAAGGCAAATGATATTTTATATAAAATAACTAGAGCAAACCCTAATGTTATTACTGGAAAAATTGTTATTGATAGAGATACATTTAAAATTAAACTTGTTGATTTGGACGATAATGATAATAGAGACCCTAATACAGGACATACTGTTTTAACAAAAATGTGCATTATCAATGCAATGGTATTAATTTCAAATGAATACAAAAATAAATCATATTCTTTCATTACCGATGCGCCTACTTCTGATTTAGATGATGGAACAACAAAACTTTATTACAAAATAATAAATGATGAATTTGAACAAAGTATTGTATTAACAAAAGATTTGTTCGTTTATAAAAACAATAAAAATGAAATTGATATCGATTCCTTAAAGCAATTTAATTTTAACAATGTATTTCTTATTAAAAAAGAAGGAGCTAATGAAAATTTAACAGAATCCAATTCTTATAGTAAAATAGAAAAAATAATATAGATATGAATAATATACTTGATGAAATATTAGCTTATAGTCCGAAAGTTGAGGCAAAATATAAAGAATCAATCATCGAAAAATTTAGCCAAAAACAAGTTGAAAAAGGAGGTGATAGTCGTAAATTTTTTAATATGTATTGGCAGCCATTTGCTTGGGCCGCAATGTTGGGTTTTAAAAATGATAGAAGAACACCATTATCAGGAAAAACTGATCCCGATATATTTAAATATAGTGTAATTAATAATCAAGCACCGGACATTTTGAGAGCTTTGGTTGTTATGGCTGTTGGAAAATTAGATGACAATGAAAACATTGAGTTTCAATTAAAAAGACTAAAGAAACCTGATGAAATTGTTAACATTATAAACGAATATGCAAATGGTGGTTTTGAAATTATAAGTAGAAAACTAAATGAAGACCCTGATTATTTTTATGAACACAACAAATTCATTACGGATTTATTTGAAAATTAAGCCAAGGCTTAAAGCTATACACATTGGCAAGTCGCACAAGCCCACCGCTACCCCACCCTTACCAATAAGTATGACTTTGCCAACGCTGTCGAATATTGAAAGTAAGAGAAGAGAAAGATAAGAAATTCTATGGCTATCATTACACATAACTCATAGCAATTAAATGCAAAAAAATCCGCCACTTCGCATATACGAAATCGTTGTGCTTCATTAAAGCAAAATCGTATCATAATAGAATATTTCCGTATCAATTCGTTATAAATCCATTTATTTTATTAATTTGCTTTGGATTATAAATATGATTTATCAATTCCAAATACATCCCATGAAAAAACATATCCTTGTCCTTATTTTTCTTTTTACCGGTTTATTTCTTTCGGCACAAAGCACACCGGATTGGGAAAATCAGAAAATCATCCAAAAAAACAGAGAAGAGCCACATACTACTTACATGCCTTTTGCTTCCAAAAAACAGGCCTTGAACCGAAAGCGAAGCGAATCCGTATTTTATAAAAACCTCAACGGAAAATGGAAATTCAATTGGGTAAAAAAACCGGCGGATCGCCCTAAAGATTTTTACAAAAACGATTTTGACGTCAGTGCTTGGAAAGAAATTCCGGTACCTTCCAACTGGGAGATACAAGGATACGGCATTCCCATTTATGTCAATCATCCCTATGAATGGACGCGTAATCCGAATCCGCCCTACGTCAGACACGATTGGAATCCGGTAGGTTCTTACAAAAGATTTTTTAGGGTACCCGAAAATTGGAAAAACCGCCGGGTGTTTATTCATTTCGGGGCGGTGAAATCGGCATTTTACTTATGGATCAACGGTAAATTCGTCGGCTATAGCCAAGGTTCCAAAACCCCGGCTGAATTCGATATTACCAAATATCTGAAAAAAGGAGAAAATTCCGTAGCACTGGAGGTATATCGCTGGTCGGACGGTTCCTATCTCGAATGCCAGGATTTTTGGCGTATCAGCGGAATAGAAAGGGATGTGTATCTGTTTAGCACACCTCAAATCATGATTCGCGACTTTTTCATCCACACCGATTTGGACAAAGATTATCGCGATGCCGGACTGAGCATAGATGTGGAATTGAAAAATTATACGAAAAAACTTCCCCGGAACATATCGATAAGCGCCTATCTGTACAAAATAACCCCCGGTAAAAAATATAAGCTCGTTCAATCCTTTGCGCAAGCGGTACGTTTTCGAAACAAAGAATCCGCCGAAGTCCGTTTAAGCACGCGGGTGAAAAATCCGGACAAATGGACGGCCGAAACGCCCAATTTATACAAAATCGTGCTGGAATTGCGCCATAAAAATCGCGTATTGGAAGCGGTAGAACACAATATCGGTTTTCGCGAAATCGAAATCAAAGCCGGACAATTGCTGGTCAACGGAGTGCCGGTCATGATCAAAGGAGTAAACCGGCATGAACACGACGAATTTACCGGGCATGTCGTCAGCAAGGAATCGATGCGGAAAGACATCCGCTTGATGAAGCAACTCAACATCAATGCCGTACGGACTTCGCATTATCCCAACGATCCGTATTGGTATCAGCTGTGCGACGAATACGGTATTTACCTAGTGGACGAAGCCAATATTGAATCGCACGGAATGGGCTACAAACCCGAACGAACCCTGGGCAATAATCCCGAATGGAAAGAAGCCCACCTCGACCGCATCAAACGAATGCTGGAACGCGACAAAAACCATCCTTCGGTCATTATTTGGTCAATGGGCAATGAAGCCGGCGACGGCGTAAACTTTGTAGCGGCATCGGATTGGATACACCAACGCGACAGCAGCCGTCCCGTGCATTACGAAAGGGCTTTGCAACGCCAACATGTGGATATCGTCTCGCCCATGTATCCTTGGGCTATGCTCGAAGACTACGGAAGCCAACTTCGGAAACGACCGCTGATTATGTGTGAATATTCCCACGCCATGGGCAACAGCACGGGCAATTTGAAAGATTATTGGGAAATAATTTACAAATATCCCAATTTGCAAGGCGGTTTTATCTGGGATTGGGTCGATCAGGGCTTGGCCAAATATACCCCCGGCGGTGTGAAATATTGGGCTTACGGCGGCGATTTCGGCAGTGATACGATACCCAGCGATAAGAATTTTTGTATCAACGGATTGGTAATGCCCGACAGGACTTTGCATCCGGGTGCTTATGAAGTCAAAAAGGTATATCAACCGGTAAAAGTAAGTCCGGTTCCCTTGACTGCCGGCCGGTTCGAGATTGAAAACCGCTTTAATTTTCTCAATTTGAATGTGTTCGATATGTATTGGGAAATAAAAACCGAAGGAAAGACGGTGGCCGAAGGTGTCATACAAAGTCCGGATATTCCTGCCGGCGAGTCGAAAACTATCGCCCTGGATATCTCCGGATTTAAACAAAAACCCAATACCGAGTATTTTATCAACCTTTATTTCAGATTAAACAAAGCTTTGCCTTTGTTGCCCGCCGGTTATGAAATGGCCAAAGAACAATTCAGATTGCCGGTTGTGGTCGAAAAAATCCCTCCCCGGGAAATGCCGGAAGTAAACTTGGAATCTCAAAGCGCCACCGGGCAAGTCGTTACCGGTAAAGATTTTAAAATTCTGTTTGAAAACGGAAAAATCATTTCGTTTGTTTATAAAGCTAAGAAAATGTTTCGCTCGGGACCGGAAATCAATTTTTGGCGGGCGCCTACCGATAATGATTTCGGTAACCGCATGGATAAATATTGTGCGCCATGGAAAAACGAACGCCAAATTTTCAAAGGATTAGTCCGTCAAAAAGCCGGTGGAAAGCAAGTGATTTTAAGTTTTGTGTTCGATTTGCCGGAAACCGGTTCCGTTTTACAAACCACTTACACCGTAAGAGGCGACGCTTCCGTGGAAATAGAAAATAATTTTACTCCGGGTGAGGATGCACCGGAATTGCCCCGCTTCGGGATGCGCATGCAGTTACCCGAGGGTTTTGAACAAGTGGAATGGTACGGACGCGGCCCTTTTGAAAACTATATCGACCGGCAAACAGCGGCTTTTGTGGATGTATATCGCAGTACGGTGGATGAGTTGTATTATCCGTATATCAGCCCGCAGGAAAACGGATACAGAACGGATGTGCGCCGATTGAAAATATTCACCCAAAACGGCAACGGATTGATGTTTGAAGGATTTCCCGTATTCGGTTTTTCGGCTTTGCATTACACCTTGGAAGATTTAACGCAGGAGAGCCGAGGCACCAAGCATACGATAGATTTGACCCCGCAAAAATTTACCGATTTGATGATTGACTATAAACAACGCGGTGTAGGCGGCGACGATTCCTGGGGGTCGCGACCGCACAGCCAATATTCTTTACCGGCTGTAAAATATTCGTATAAATTCAAAATCACTCCTTTTTAAACCATTGTATCATTCCTCTTTCTAGATTAACATATTCAAATTAAAAAATGTAGATAAAATTGAATTTAATAAGCAAACCCTAAATCCGCCTTAGGCGGATAAGCGCGTTGGCCCGGCAAAAATGCGGGCCGGCTGCTGGCTGTGAATGATCCGCCGGGTTAGAAAATCAGCAAAAGTGCTTGTCATTTATTTCCGAAGGAAATTCGTCTTTTGCTAGATTTTCTCCCGGCGGGTCAGAGCGCGAGGAAGCATATTTTTGCCTTGATCTTTTGGTTCTTTTGTATCAAGACAAAAGAACAAAATAAAAAATGATTTAGGAATGTTGCTTCAATATACTAAAAGAAAATTTGTGTAGATAAAAATCAGATAATAATTAAATATCAGGTGATAAATTAAAAAATAAACACTAAAAAATTAATATATAATAAAAATAATTATTTAATTAAATCATCCCTTTTTAAACTCTTGCCGGGTTGATATCGGGTTTTTTTGCTAATTTTGGTCAACAGGAAAAACAGTGTCGTTTCGGCCCTTCGTCTCCTTATAAATTTTAGTAAGTAATGGGGAAAAATGCTATCAAATACGCCCTTTTCAGCGGCTTAATACTTGGGGTTTTTATACTCGGCTTTATTGCTTGTTCAAGCCCCGAAGAAGAAAAGATTTTTTCCGAATCTTTTCCCGAAGGGATTACGAGAACATGGATAGGGCCGCAATATTGGGCAAACCGCTTACAAGATTGGCAATTGCACAACGGCAGGTTGGAATGTGTGACCGCTCAAGCCAATCGTAACCTTCATGTCCTGACCCGGCGGCTTCAAAAAGAGCCCGGAAATTTTGTAATCAGTTTTAAAACGGGTATTCTTTCGCCGGAACTCACGGGCGAGAGAAGGAGTTGGATAGGTTTGAAAATCGGAGCCAGAGGAAATTTCAATGATTACCGCGACGATGCCATATACGGTAATGGACTTCACGCAGGCATTACCTCCGGCGGAGAGCTCTTTATCGGGGATTTGCCGGTGAAAGAGGATGCGAATGCCCGGGCCTTGATTCCCTATCTGAAAAAAGCCCTTCAATTGAAATACGAATTGAAATACCAAAACGGAAAATATACATTGGTATTAAGCGCCATTGACCCGCAAACGGGTGAGGAACTTTCCAAGCTGGAACGAAAGGATGTGCCACATCAACAATTGTACGGGGGAATCGCCTTGGTCAGCAGTTTTGAAAATCAACCGAAAAATAATGAAATCAAAAGCGCATGGTTTGACGATTGGACGATGAAAGGCGATAAATTGGCACCCTATCCCGAACGCGCATTCGGTCCCGTTTTGTTTGCGCAATATACCCTAAGCCGAAAGCGCTTGAAGATGAATGCGCAATTGCCTCCCGTAGGAGAAAATGACGGAAAAGAAGTGTTTTTTCAAATAAAAACGGGGAATGATAATAATTGGGTAACCGTCCAAAAATCGCCTGTGGATAAAGACGCCCGGACGGCTGTTTTCCGGATTAACAATTGGGATGACAGCAGGGATATTCCGTACCGGCTGGTCTATTCGCTTTATTCGGGCAACGGAAAGATGAAAGAATATTATTACACGGGTGTGATTCGAAAAAATCCGGTGGACAAAGAAACTTTTGTTTTGGCGGCTTTTACCGGCAATAACGATTTGGGATTTCCCAATACCGAAGTTTTTGAAGCTGTTAAAAAACTGAATCCCGATATGTTGTTTTTTTCGGGCGATCAGATTTATGAAAGAGTCGGCGGTTTCGGCGTACAGCGTCAACCCGTAGAAAAGGCCGTTTTGGACTACCTCCGAAAATGGTATATGTACGGCTGGGAGTACGGCGAACTTTTCCGGGACCGTCCGGTTATCAGTATTCCCGATGACCACGATGTGTATCACGGTAATATTTGGGGTTGCGAAGGCAAAGCCGCCCCCAAGGACAAACGCGGCTACGAAGCCCAGGATGCAGGGGGCTACAAAATGCCTGCGCGCTGGGTAAAAATGGTGGAAAGAACCCAAACCGCTCATTTGCCCGATCCCTACGACCCCACACCGGTAAAACAGGGGATAGGTGTTTATTATACTTCTTTGGATTACGGCGGTTTGAGTTTTGCCATAGTCGAAGACCGTAAATTCAAATCTGCTCCCAAACCGCTATTGCCCGAGGCGAATGTGGTAAACGGATGGGCGCAAAATCCCGATTGGGATCCGGTAACACAAGCCGATGTGCCCGGCGCCAAACTCTTGGGCGACCGCCAGCTGAAATTTCTCAATCATTGGGCGGAAGATTGGTCACACGGGGCAAAGATGAAGGTGGTTCTTTCGGCCACCATACTGGAAAATTTGGCCACGCTTCCCGCCGGTGAACGCCAGGACGAGATTGTCCCCAAACTCAGAATATTGAAAGAAGGAGAATATCCGCCGAATGATGAACCCGTAGCCGATATGGATTCCAACGGTTGGCCGCAAACCGGAAGGAACAAAGCCGTAAAAATAATACGCAAAGCTTTTGCCATGCATATTGCCGGAGATCAGCATTTGGCCAGTTTTACCCAATACGGAATTGACAATTGGAGAACGGGTAGTTTTGCTTTTTGTGTGCCTTCCATTTCCAATATTTGGCCAAGGCGTTGGTACCCGAGAGAAGGCGGTAAAAACCGGAAACCCGGCGCCCCGAAATATACCGGTGATTTTACAGATGGTTTCGGCAATAAAATGACTGTTTATGCCGTGGCAAATCCGGTATATACGGGTAAAGAACCTTCAAAACTCTACGATCGTTCAACCGGTTACGGAGTAGTGGTATTTGATAAAAACACGAGGGAAATCACTTCTCATTGCTATCCCCGTTATGCCGATCCGGCTTCTCCCGCGGTCGAAGAATATCCGGGGTGGCCCGTGACAATTAGTCAATTCGACAATTATAAACGCAAACCCTACGGGTGGTTACCCGCGCTTAAATCGGATATAAAAGAGCCGGTGGTGAAAGTTTATAATGAACAAACCGGTGAACTGGTTTATGCCGTCAGGATAAAAGGAAGTGATTTTAGCCCTCTCGTGTTTGAACCGGGGGTTTACCGCGTCGAAATAGGAGATGACGAAAGGGGCGGATACAAAACATACAACGGACTTAGACCGGGGAAGAGAGAAAATTCCAATTAAATCCTATGTCTATATTAATCCTGAAGTTTATTATTCCATCGAGATGAATATTGAATTGACTCACTAGCGCCGGTGGTTCGGCGGGCTCACCATCCGGCTGTTATTTTATATAAAAAAACATGACTTTTAACGGCAAGCTCACCATCCGGCTAATATTTTATATAAAAAAACATGACTTTTAACGGCGGGCTCACCAGTCGGCGTTTATAGAACCGGACATGACTTTTAACGGTTGGTGAGCCAGCCGGCGTTTATAGAACCGGACATGACTCTTGAACGGTTGGTGAGCTCGTCGAACCAACCGCAGTTCTTGAGTATATTAGAATAATCGAAGGCCCACTCCTTGTCTAAAGGAGGACCCTTTGGGGGAATGAGAGCTTGGATTGCATAGCATTATTAACGCCGGTGGTTCGGCAAGCTCACCATCCGGCTGATATTTTATATAAAAAAACATGACTCTTGAACGGTTGGGGAGCCAGCCGGCGTTTATAGAATCGGATATGACTCTTGAACGGTTGGTGAGCCAGCCGAACCAACCGACTGATACTTTACATAAACAAACATTACTTCTAACGGTTGGTAAGCCCGAATATTAGTTTTAACGGTTGGTGAGCCAGCCGAACCAACCGCAGTTCTTGAGTTTACTTATTATAAGCGTATCGAATAGTCAAAGGACCGCTCTTCGTACACGGAACCCTTTTGGGAGAATGATGGGATGGAGAGTCCAACCTTACTAACGCATAGAGATTCCCGTGACACCCCGGTATGCTCTCATTCCTTCCCCGGCAATAGAGGCACGAAAACAAAACGGTCGTAAATTTCTTTTTTTATTTTTCCATCCGGCAATTTGATTATTCGAACCATTTCCTGCACATCCTTTCCTACGGGTATAACCATTTTTCCGCCTGGTCTTAATTGATCAATCAAAGGTTGCGGCACAAACGGGGCGGCCGCCGTTACAATAATACGATCGTAAGGCGCATATTCGGGCAACCCTTGATAACCGTCACCATAGCCCGCATAGGCCGGAATATAACCCAGTGCTTTCAATTTTTCGATAGTGGACAAATATAGCGAACGAACTCTTTCAATGGTAAAGACCTTTGCACCCATTTCCAGTAATACCGCCGTTTGATAACCCGATCCTGTGCCGATTTCCAATACTTTCATACCTGGTTTCACATCCAGTAATTGGGTCATATAGGCCACGGTAAAAGGTTGCGAAACGGTTTGCCCCTCACCTATCGGCAAGGGCCGGTTTTCATAAGCCCAATCTTCAAGTTCGGGCGGGACCAGTTTATGTCTCGGCACTTTTGCAATGGCACGCAATACCCGCTCATCGGTAATACCTTGTTTTTTTATTTCTTCGACAAGTTGTTGTCTTTTAATCGCATGTGTAATTTCCTCGCCGGAACTCATTTATTATTAATTTCTTATAAAATTACAAAAACCTGAGGAAAGTTCAAATAAAAAAATCCGGGAAAAACCCGGATCCGTATTTTTGCAGAGCCACCCACGGGACTCGAACCCGCGACCTGCTCATTACGAGTGAGCTGCTCTACCGGCTGAGCTAAGGTGGCTTAAAGTGCTTCTAATTTTCGTTGAAAATCTTTGATTTTCTCTTCGATTTGGGCGTTCAATTCTTTGAAAAATTGCTTTTTGTTTTCCGCCTTCCGATGCATATTGATTTTAGTTAAAAACTCATCATACGCATCTACCATTTCATTCACCAATGAATTAATTTTCTTATCCTCACCGCCCGATGCCACTTGCATCAATAAGGCCTGTTCGATTAAATTTTCAAAAGTATATTTCAAATCCTTTTTCAAATCACGAATACTTGTTGCCATAACCTCTTATTTTTTCCGTGCAAATATACGTTTTTTTTCATTCCGAGTTTATTAATCAACCCACATTCATCATAAAATTACCGTGTGATTTCATTACATTTGCATGAAACAAGATTATTATAATGGGACATATTATCAATTCACTTTCGGATTTAAAAAATTTAGCCGTTTCCAATGGAAAAAAGAAATTGGTACTTTGTGCTGCGGGCGACGAACATTCGATTTATGCCGTATATGATGCCTACCGGGCAGGCGTCATCGAACCGATTTTGGTAGGTCAGGAAGAAGAAATCAATAAATTCCGGAAAGGTTGCAAGGATTTTGAAAATTTTGAAATTTATTACGAAAAAGACGAAGAGCATGTCATTCGAAAATCGGTTGAATTGGTAGTAAGCGGTTATGCCGATATTTTGATGAAAGGAAACGTGACGACGGCGGCATTGCTTCGGGGCGTGTTAAACAAAGAATACGGCATGCGCGAAAGAAGGTTTTTGTCGCATTTTGCTCTCTTTGAAGTACCAAATTACCATAAACTGCTCGGCATCACCGATGTGGCGTTAAATATCTTACCTCCATTAAAACACAAAGTTCAAATCGTTAAAAATGCCATACGCTTTGTTCGCAGCATAGGAATTGACAAGCCCAAAATCGCCGCCTTGTCGGCCATTGAAATGGTAAATGAAGATATGCCCAGTACTATTGACGCCGCCTTGCTGAGCATCATGCAAAGACGAGGACAAATCAAAAATTGTTTGATTGACGGCCCTTTGGCCTTTGATAATGCCATTAGCAAGGAAAGCAAGCAACAAAAAAATATTCCGGGCGACGTGGCCGGCGATGCGGATATTTTACTGGTTCCCAATATTGAGTCGGGCAATATCCTATATAAAGCATTTGTATTTTTTGCCGATGCCAAGGTAGCCGGTGTAGTAGTAGGCGCTCCGTTTCCCATCGTGCTCACTTCGCGTGCGGATTCCGAAGAAACCAAACTCAACAGCATTTATTTGGCTGCCTTTTCGGTAAAAAAATCATAGCATGAAAAAAATGCCCCGCATTCTTACGGTTAATCCCGGCTCTACCACCACCAAATTGGGATATTTCCAAGGAACCGAAGCAGTGGAAATTCAACAAATCGATCATTTGAAGAATCCGCTATGGAACAGCATGACCGAAAACGAACAATTTGAAGAACGCCTGCGGGCTACGGAAAAATTTATTGCGGGCAAATCCCTCGATTTGGTCATGGCACGCGGCGGCATTTTAAAACCTTTATCATCGGGCGTGTATATAATCAATGACAAAATGTTGGAAGACCTGAAAAACGCCCCCATGAAGCATGCGAGTAATCTCGCCGCTCCTATTGCAAAGATTATAGCAGACAAAAGGCATATTCCGGGATATATCGCCGACCCGGTAACCGTGGACGAATTACAGGAAATAGCCCGCTATTCCGGTCATCCGTTTTTTCCGCGCAAAAGCATTTTTCATGCCCTTAATCAAAAAGCCGTAGCCCGCAAATACGCCGAAACCATATCAAAGAAATATGAAGATTTAAATTTGATTGTGATCCACATGGGAGGCGGCATTTCCATTGGCGCACACCGGCACGGTTTGGTAATCGATGTAAACCAAGCCCTTGACGGCGAGGGGCCATTTTCGCCCGAGCGGAGCGGCACATTACCCGCAGGAGATTTGGTCCGGGCGGCCTTTTCGGGAAAATTCTCCGAAAACGAAATGTTGAAAATGATAACGGGTAACGGAGGCCTAAAGGCCTATCTCGGCACGGCCGATGTGAAACGGCTTTTGGAAAATAAGGATAAAGAAACCATGAAAATCATCGATGCGATGATTTATCAAATTGCCAAATATGCAGGAGAGATGGCCGTGGTGCTTCAAGGAAAAATCGACGCCGTTATTTTTACCGGCGGTCTGGCACATGCCGGTTACATCATCCGGCAACTTACCGGATACCTTTCGTTTTTGAATTCCGATTTTGCAGTTTTTCCGGGCGAAAATGAACTGGAAGCGCTGGCTTTCAACGGTTTATTGGCATGGAAAGGAAAAATCAAAACAAAAAAATACCGATAAATTTTCTCTTTTTTACATATAAAAAAGCCAATTAATAATTTGCTTGAAGTAATAGAAATACACTGAAAAATATAAAGAGATAATGCAATTTTATCTTTTTAAATTTAAAGAACCCCCCGGCTTTATAAACCGTTGGAATTTAAAATAAAAAATACATACATTTGTAAAATAAAAATAAAGCGAGCTTTAAAACAGCATATGAGGGCCCTCTATTTAACCATATTTATCAGTTTATTACTTGCCATTATTTTTCTTATTTTCTTTATACATTCGATGAAAACCGGACAATACGAAGATGCATATTCTCCGTCTGTCAGGGCATTATTCGACGATGACGAGATAATCGATAAATCAAACGAAGGGAATTCTCATTCTAAACACGATAAAAATAATAATAATTAAATACATCAATTATGGAAAAAGAAAGGTTTTATTACGACGACAAGATTGCAAAGTTGTTTGCCTGGGCAACCGTTGTCTGGGGAATAACGGCTTTTACAGTCGGGTTGATGGTAGCATACCTGTATTGGTTTCCGCATTATATGGACGGAATCTCATGGTTAAGTTACGGTAGATTACGCCCCCTACATACCAACTCGGCTATTTTTGCCTTTGTAGGTAACGGAATTTTTGCCGGTGTGTATTACAGCACCCAAAGATTATTAAAAACACGGATGGCAAGTGATTTGCTAAGCCGGCTTCATTTTTGGGGATGGCAGTTAATCATTCTTTTGGCCGCCATCACGCTTCCTTTAGGCATTACCCAATCCAAAGAATATGCTGAATTGGAATGGCCTATCGATTTACTTGTAGCAGTGGTTTGGGTTATTTTCACCGTAAACCTTTTATGGACCATCTTAAAACGTCGCGTACGTCATATTTATGTGGCCATTTGGTTCTATATTTCCACGGCCGTAACCATAGCCATGCTCTATATTTTCAATAACTTGGCCCTTCCGGCTACTTTATGGAAAAGTTATTCGATTTATTCCGGTGTGGAAGATGCGGTGGTTCAGTGGTGGTACGGACACAATGCGGTGGCCTTTTTCCTGACCACTCCTATTTTGGGTCTCATGTATTATTTTGTACCTAAAGCAGCACAACGTCCCATTTACTCCTACAGATTATCGATCATCCATTTCTGGACTTTGATATTCATATATATTTGGGCGGGACCGCACCACCTGTTATATTCTCCCGTTCCCGAATGGGTACAAATTCTGGGAACCATCTTTTCATTCACCTTGATTTTCCCTTCATGGGGAGGTATGATCAACGGATTATTAACCTTACGCGGTGTTTGGGATAAAGTAAGAGAAGATCCTATCTTGAAAATGTATGTGGTAGCCATCACTTCCTACGGAATGAGTACCTTCGAAGGTCCTATGCTATCGTTTAAATCTTTGAATGCCATTGCCCACTTCACCGATTGGATTATCGCACACGTACACGTGGGCACACTCGGTTGGAACGGATTTTTAATCATGGGTATGCTCTATTGGATGATCCCGCGGTTATATAAAACAAAATTATATTCCGTTAAATTAGCCAACCAACATTTTTGGTGGGGCACTATCGGATTATTGCTCTATGTGATTCCCATGTATGTGGCCGGATGGACACAATTCCTCATGTGGCGTCAATTCAATCCGGACGGAAGTTTGAAATATCCCGAATTTATGGATACGGTTACCGAAATACTACCCATGCATTATCTGCGAGCCATCGGGGGCACCTTGTATTTAACCGGTGCATTATTCATGGTTTATAACTTATGGAAAACCGTTAAGGGACATAAGGTGGAAGATACATTAACCGAAGCGGCTCCGCTACAACCCGTTCCCGCCAAACGCGCCAAAGGCGAAGATTTCCATAATTGGCTTGAACGTCGCGGTATGCTCTTTACAGTATTGGCCTTTATCGCTGTGGCTATCGGTGGTGCGGTGGAAATTATACCCACTATTTTTGTGGACGAAAATATTCCTAAAATCGATGCGGTCAAACCTTACACACCACTTGAAGTCGTAGGGCGCGATATTTATGTTCGTGAAGGATGTTATGTATGCCATTCGCAAATGATTCGTCCTTTCCGGTTTGAAGTGGAACGTTTCGGAGAATTCTCTAAAGCGGGTGAATATGTATATGATCATCCGTTCCAATGGGGCTCCAAACGAACCGGACCGGATCTATTCCGAGAAGGCGGCAAACGTCCCAACTTATGGCACTTTAACCATATGTATGAACCCGAATCCGTGATGTATGGCTCCATTATGCCTAATTATCAATGGATTGTAAAGAATGATTATAATGCCGCTGATATTCAAGCCAAATTAAAGGCACTAAAAACCTTAGGTGTTCCCTATAGCGATGAAGAAATTAACAATGCACAAAGTGCCATAGAAAAACAAGCCAAAGAAATCGCGGCTGATTTGGAAGCTAACGGGGTGAAGAAAACTCCTGCTTACATGGAAGCATACGGCGGTCAACAAGTGGATTTGAGCAAAAAAGAAATCGTAGCGCTTATTGCTTACTTGCAACGCTTGGGAACCGACACACAACGCAAAAAAGAAACGGCACGTAAATAAAACGTAATGATAAGAAATATTAAACATTATTTGGCATCGGAAGATTTTTTGGCTACATTGGACACCGTATGGACGGTATTTCTGTTCCTATTGTTCATTGGTATTGTAATTTATGTTTGGAAAATGCCAAAAGAGAAAGAAGACCAATTAAAAAACTTACCGTTTAACGACAAAAACGAATAATTATGGCACATAAAAAAGAATCAGCTCTGGACAGGTTTATAAAAAAACTAACCAAAGCAACTCCTATAGAACAAGAAAGCGAAATCAAACTCGACCATGATTTTGACGGTATCGAGGAATTGAACAACCCCCTACCCCCATGGTGGAGTATGGGATTTTTAATCACGGTTATTATTGCAATCTTTTACATTGCCTACTATTGGGTAATGGGTAAAGACAGCCAATATGTCGAATATGAACGTGAATTGGCTGCCGCCAAAGCACAAATTGAAAAATACAAAAAAGAACATGGCGTAGTGGATGAAAATACGGTAGTATTATTAACCGACGAAAATGCATTGGCTGAAGGAAAAGCCATCTTTGATAAAAACTGTGCGGCATGTCATTTGCCCGATGGAGGCGGATCCATCGGCCCTAACCTGACCGACAAAAATTGGATTTACGGATGTGACATCAAATCCCTATTCAAAGTAATTCATGACGGTACCAGTAAAGGCATGCCACCGTGGAAATCCTTGGGAGGAGATAAAATTCAAAAAGTAGCAAGTTATGTCCTCGTAAAACTTCAAGGAACCACACCGGCGAATCCCAAAGCCCCAGAAGGTGAAGTATGTGAAGTTAAATAGAAAGGCAAATAAAAATAAACCTTAAAAAATAAAGCAGTTCTTTGTAACTGCTTTATTTTTTTAAATGTTTTTAACAAAAATAAATGACTTATGGAAAAGAAAAATGAAAGTTTTAGAGATAGTATTTCCACTATCACCGAAGAAGGACTAAGACAATGGATTTATCCTAAAAAAACCAAAGGAAGATTTCATACGAGAAGGGTTATTGTAGCGGTTATTTTATTGATCCTATTCTTCCTATTTCCTTTAATTAAGGTTAACGGCGAGCAATTTATGCTTTTCGATATCCTGAATAGGAAATTTGTCATTTTCGGCCGGCCCTTCTTTCCGCAGGATTTTTATCTACTGGCTTTTTTGCTGGTGACTGCTGCCGTATTCGTGGTTTTATTTACGGTTATATACGGTAGAATTTTTTGCGGGTGGCTCTGTCCGCAAACCATATTTATGGAAATGGTTTACCGTAAAATCGAATACTTTATAGAAGGAGACCGTCCCAAGCAGATGAAATTGGACCGCATGCCGTGGAATAAAGAAAAAATAACGAAAAAAGGAACCAAATGGTTTGTCTTTTTTATCATTACCTTAATTATCACCTCCACCATGTGGGCCTATGTAGCCGGAACCGAATATGTAATTAATTTTTGGAAAAATCCTTTTGCCAAACCGGGTGTTCTAACGGCTTATTTAATCTTTGCCGTGATTTACTACTTTATTTACGCTTGGTTTCGCGAACAGGTTTGTATTATTGTATGTCCCTACGGGCGATTGCAAGGCGTATTGACCGATGAAAATACCATCTTGGTTACCTATGATTATAAACGCGGAGAAAAACGCGGCCCCATGCGCAAAGGTCAAGATCGCGCCGCCTTGGGATTAGGTGATTGTATTGATTGTAAACAATGTGTGCATGTATGCCCTACCGGAATCGATATTCGTAACGGCACTCAAATGGAATGTATCAACTGTACGGCATGTATCGATGCTTGCGATGCCGTCATGGATTCGATAGGTAAACCTCGCGGTCTAATCAGATATGCCTCCAAAGTGAGTATAGAACAAGGCACCAAAAAAATATTCACCCCTCGGGTAAAATTTTATTCATTAATTCTCTTGATTTTAATGAGCGTGTTTATCGGCCTTATAGTCAAAAGACCGGCTGTGGATTTAAAAGTTTTACGAGTGAGAGGACAAGTATTTACGGAATTACCCAATGGAAAGATCCGAAATCTCTACAATGTCACACTCATCAATAAAACCACCCGTGAATACAAAGATTTGCAAATCAAATTGATTGACAAAGACGGCGGAGAGATCGTAGTTTCGGGAATCGATGATCAAAAACCCGATTTGAAAGTAGGAGAAGTAAAACAATTCATGATTTTTGTGGATTTTCCGAAGGATAAAATGAAAGGGAAACAAGAATTAACTTTCGGCGTATATGATCAAAACGGCAAATTGCTCGATAAATACGAATCGATATTCATTGCACCTGTCAATTAATTAAATTTTTATCATCAATCTCCGGCAAACGATTATATTTCGTAAATTGCCGGGGATTTTTTTAAATCTTTATATCACATGTCGAAATTCAAATTTCATTGGGGCTGGGCGATTGTAGTCGTATTCTTAACCTTTATGATTATATTTTCCTACCAATTTTGGCTTTCATTCAAGATCAATGAGACCAATTATTTAATGGTGGATGATTATTATACCGCCGAACTTCAATACGGCGACGAACTTAATAAAATCCATCATGCCGATACCATGAAAATTCCGGTAAAAATTTATACATCCAAAGAAAAAATAAGCATCCGTTTTCCGCATTACATCTCAAAAAACAAGTTATCGGGTGAAATAAATTTACTTCGTATAAATAATAAAAACTTAGATCAAAAATTCAGCATCCGTTTGGATTCTACAAATACCCAAATTATTTCGGGTAAATTTTTAATTCCGGGGCGATGGGATGTGATGATCCATTGGAAAATCGATAGCACCGAATATCTCAAAAAAGAAAAATTATACCTTAAATAATATTTTTGTATTCGTCAAAATACGATGCTTTTTATGCTATCTCTTTGAGGGTAAAATTCTTTGGTTATATTTTCTTTTTACCTCCGTAAAAAACGGATTAATTTAAAAAAATCGTAACTTTACCTAAACAAATTTCAAGCAAAATGAAACTACAACCCGGATTAGTTTACGGTAAACAACTCAAAGATCTTTTCGACTACGCCAAAGAAAAAGGTTTTGCCATTCCGGCAGTTAACGTAGTCGGTTCCAATTCGATAAATGCCGCTATGGAAACCGCGGCAGAAATGAAATCGCCAATTATCATTCAGTTTTCCAATGGCGGTGCCTATTTTAATGCGGGAAAAGGATTGGACAATACCGGTCAAAAGGCCGCCGTGATGGGTGCGGTAACCGGTGCCATTCATATCCACAAATTGGCCGATCTTTATGGCATTCCCGTAATTATTCATACCGATCATGCGGCAAAAAAATTACTTCCTTGGGTGGACGGTATGATTGAATACGGCAAAAAATTTATGGAAAAACACGGCAAACCTTTATTCAGTTCCCATATGTTGGATTTGTCCGAAGAGCCCTTGGAAGAAAACGTGGAAATAAGCAAAAAATACTTGAAAGAATTATCCGACATGAATATGTTTTTGGAAATTGAATTGGGTATCACCGGCGGGGAAGAAGACGGCGTGGACAATACCGATGTGGACAACAAACGCCTCTACACCCAACCCGAAGAAGTGGCTTACGCCTATGAAGAACTTTTAAAAATATCACCTTACTTTACCATAGCCGCCGCTTTCGGAAACGTACATGGCGTCTATAAACCGGGCAACGTGGTATTGCGCCCCGAAATCCTTAAAAATTCGCAAGAATATATTCGCCGAAAATTCGGATTGAAGGAAGAAAAACCCGTTAGTTTCGTGTTCCACGGCGGTTCGGGTTCGGATTTGGAAGATATCCGGAAAGCCATCGATTACGGCGTGGTAAAAATGAATATCGATACGGATACGCAATATGCCTTTACGGCTGGTGTACGGGAATACTTCCGTAAATACTGGGATTATTTGCAAAGTCAAATCGGCAATCCCGAAGGCGACGATCTGCCCAACAAAAAATATTACGACCCGAGAAAATGGCTTCGCGAAGGAGAAAAATCTTTTGTAAAACGGCTTAAACGCTCATTCGAAGATTTGAGGGACGTACCCGAAATTCACCAGATTACAATCGAAAAATAACAAATTATGTCTTGGTTTAAACGAAAATTGAAAAATATTCAAACACCGCCTACTCAAAAAAAAGATATTCCCAAGGGACTGTGGTACAAAACGCCTTCGGGAAAAATTATAGAAAAGGACGAACTGATCGAAAACCTGTATGTGAGTCCCGAAGACGACTATCATTTGAGAATAGGCAGTAAAGAATATTTCGAAATTCTTTTTGACGATGAAGAATTCGAAGAATTATGGCCCCGCATGACTTCCAAAGATCCGTTGAAATTCGAAGACACCAAAAAGTATAAGGACAGGATTAAAGAAGCGCAAGAAAAAACGGGACTAAAAGATGCCGTACGGGTGGCCGTAGGCAAATCCAAAGGCAAAGAATTAATTATTGCCGCCATGGATTTTACTTTTATCGGCGGTTCGATGGGATCGGTAGTCGGTGAAAAAATTTCGCGCGCCATGCGCTATGCCGCCGAACATAAAATTCCTTTGGTGGTTATTGCCAAATCGGGTGGAGCGCGTATGCAAGAAGCGGCTATTTCATTGATGCAATTGGTCAAGACATCGGCTGCCATTGCTGAAATGAATAAGGCCGGCGTGCCTTATATTTCCTTGCTGACCGACCCCACATTCGGCGGTGCAACGGCATCCTTTGCCATGCTGGGCGATATCAACATAGCCGAGCCCGGCGCCTTAATCGGTTTTGCTGGACCACGCGTCATCAAAGAAGCCACCGGTAAAGATTTGCCCGAAGGATTCCAACGTTCGGAATTCATCTTAGAACACGGTTTCCTGGATCATATTGTCCATCGAAAGCAATTGAAAGATAAATTAAATTTATACTTGGATTTGATTTTAAATCGCGAAGTAAGAAAATAATTTACCGGCTGTTTCGTAACAATAAATGTATGACCAACGGCGCTCCCAGGAGCGCCGTAATGCTATTCACCGGCAATACGCCCGCCCTGCCCGGCAATTGCGAAATAACATCGGCGGCTATCATAAAGGTTGCACCCGTCAAAAAAACACCCGGAATCAAATATTGAAGCATTTGGGTACGGAAAATCATTCGGGTGATATGCGGAATAATCAAACCCACAAAAGCCAACGGCCCCGTCACGGCCGTAATCAATCCCGTAAGAATGCCGGATATTAAAATAATAAACCACCGCAAGCGGTCCAAACGAACTCCAGAAGCCCGCACGTAATCGTCACCCAAGAGAAGTAAATTTAAATATTTGATTTTACTTGCCGAAATAATGAACAATAGCGGCACACCTAAACCCAATATCCAAAGAAAAACAGGACGCGAAACGGTTAAATTGCCCATGGTCCAGAAAAAATAACGTTGTAATTGCTCGGCCGGCGCATAAACCGATAAAATACTCAAAACCGCACCCGAAAATGCACCAATCATTAAACCGGCTATAAGTAAAATCTCGGTTTTTCGTAATTGTTCGAATAAAAATAAATTAAATGCCAAGACCAAAAAACTGCCCGCAATTGCCGCCAAACTCAAAATATAAGCCGAATGAATTCCGGAGAAATATGCCAATCCCGACATCATGACCAAAGCCACCGCCAAGCCCGAACCGCTGCTTATTCCCAACACATAAGGCCCTACAATCGGATTGCGAAACATGGTTTGCAATAACAATCCGGCCAAGCCCAAACCCGCTCCCGCCATGGCAGCTACGAGTAATTTAGGCATTCGATATTGCCATACAATGGTGTGGTAGCCGCTATCGGATAATTGACCCGAAATGACGCGAGTAAAATCATGCCAAGGAATCCAAACCGAACCGGTTCTTAAATTTATCAAGCTTACTAAAATCAGCACCAATACCAAGCCCAAAAACAGTTTGAAATATGATTTTTTCATCGGATAAAATCTTCCCATAAAATTAATCTATAATCTTATAACCACAAACGATAAGTTTTTCTTATAACATTACGTCAGATTATCGATTTTTGTAATAGAAATTTAAAACTTAAAACCATGCATACTTACAAAAACAAACAAGATTACGAAAAAATGCTCATTCTATTGAACGGATTATTATCCGGAATGCAAATTTACTACCAAAATCTCCGAGGATTTCATTGGAACATTAAAGGAGAAAAATTCTTCGAATTACATGAAAAATTCGAGGAATGGTATGATGATACGGCTCAAAAAATCGATGAAGTAGCCGAACGTATATTAATGCTCGACGGCACCCCGCTGCATGATTTTGCCGGTTATTTGGAAAAATCACCCGTTTCACCCGCAAAGGATATTTCGGACGCTCGCAAAAGCATTGAAAAAGTTAAAGACGACCTGCTTACTTTACTCCATCTCGAACGCGAGATTTTGGACCGGGCTTCCGAAAATAATGATGAAGGCACCTTGGCCATGATTAGCGGATATATAGGAGAACATGAAAAACTTCTATGGATGATAAAATCATTTTTGACATAAGTGATAAGGTCATTTGATTTGAAAAAGAAGCCGTTTCTACCTCGCAAGAAACGGTTTCTTTGTTTTATGAGAGAAAAAATAAAATAAACTATATTTGAAAATCGTTTTTGGAATATGAAAAAATCTTTGTTTCTCATTGCGTTTATCTTGCTATGGCAATTGCCGGCACAACAATATGCTAACGAATTCCTCCACATCGGGGTGGATGCGGCCTCACTGGCATTGGCCGGAAGTGTAAGCGCCCAAATCGATAATATAAACAGCGGTTACTGGAATCCGGCCGGTATTACAAATATGACCGGTCAATCGGTCGCGTTGATGCATGCTTCATATTTTCATAATCAAGCCCAATTTGATTACGTGGCTTATGGCAAAAAAATCGATAAAAATTCGGCTGCGGCGGTGTCTTTCATACGTTTCGGTGTGGATAATATTATGAATACCACCCGTTTAATCAATGAAAACGGTGATGTGGACTACAACCGGGTCACTTATTTTTCCGTCGCCGATTATGCGATGATTTTTTCCTATGCCCGAAAAAAATTGTTTGAAAACATCGATGCAGGTATTAATTTTAAAATCATTTACCGCCACATCGGAGATTTTGCCCAAGGATTCGGATTCGGATTTGATATCGGCCTAAAATATAAAAAAGGCAAATGGCTCGGAGGATTCGTCCTTAGAGATGCCACCACCACCAATACGTTTTGGTCCTTCAACGAAGAGCGACTGAAAGAAATACGTGATGCCATTCCCGGCTACAATCAATCTGAGCCGGACAAACATGAACTCGGTTTACCGAAATTCCAAACGGGAATTGCGCACCGGTTTTCCATCAAAAAAAATTATTCCGTTACGGCGGAATTGGATCTTACCGGCCACTTCTATCAACGGCATGCGTTAATCAGCACCCCACATTTTAGCATGGAACCTTCTCTCGGCCTTCAAGCGGGATTTAAAGACAAAATTTATTTCCGTACGGGCATAAGAAATATCTATCAAACGGAAATATTCGGAGAAAAAACCTGGAGGGCAAGCCCTACGGCAGGTGCGGGCATTCGGTTCAAATATCTGAATTTGGATTATGCTTTTACCGGCTTCACCGAAACGGGTTTGCATTCTCATGTCTTTTCATTAATTATCGACTTAAGAATTTTTAACAAGTCATAAATCTCTGATTATAAATAATTTAAGAAGTATTCATAAGAAATGAGTTACATGTAAAATCGCCCCGGCCACTTCAATCGAATAAAACATACACATTCTCAAATCATTTATTTGCTTTCCTTTTGCCTTCCCTGTATTGAAACAAAAAAAAGACATCCTCTTACACTCGTAATAGACAATGAAATACCTTATCTTTGCAAAATTGAGGATTTGAGGCATGAAACAACCGCAATATATTGAAATATACGGCGCTAGAGAAAATAATTTAAAAAATATCGACGTCAAGATTCCGCTAAACCGGATCACCGTGCTGACCGGATTAAGCGGGAGCGGTAAAACGGCGTTGGCATTCAACACTTTATATGCCGAAGGACAGCGTCGTTTCTTGGAAACGGTTTCCGCCTATGCCCGCCAATTTTTAGGTTCACTCGACCGTCCCGATGTGGATAAAATAGAGAACCTCCCTCCCGTGATAGCCATCGAACAAAAAACCGTTCATAAAAATCCACGTTCCACCGTAGGAACGGTAACCGAAATATATGACCTCTTACGATTGTTATTCGCCCGTATTTCCAAACCGCATGTGCCCGGTCATGAAAGCTTGGCGGAAGGACATTCGCCCGAAGAAATTTACAACCTTATTAAAAACCGTTTTGCCGGACAACGAGTCCATATTTTGGCGCCCGTCGTACGAAGCCGGAAAGGGCATTACAAAGAATTATTCATCAAATTAGCCAAACAAAAATTCACACAAGTTCGAATCGACGGGCAAATTCGTGATATCGAACCCGGTATGCAATTGGAACGCTATAAAACACACGATATCGAAGCGGTGATTGATAAAATCATAGTAAATGAAAAATTCGAAAAACGCCTCAAAGATGCCGTAATGCGCGCCATGGAAATCGGTCAAAAGACTTTGATGGTCTTGGACGAAACCCATCAACCGCATTTTTTCAGTACCAAATTTACGGATACCCAAACGGGATTTTCCCTGCCGGAACCGGAACCCAATTTCTTTTCATTTAATTCGCCGAAAGGATATTGTCCGGTTTGTAAGGGACTGGGCGAAATTTACGAAGCGGATTTGGATAAAATCATTCCCGATCCATCCAAAAGCATTTCTCAAGGCGGCATCGATCCTATCGACCCGGCGAAGCATTATTGGATCACCGAACAAATTATTATTCTCGGAAAAAAATACGGCTTTGACTTGCATACCCCCATTCATGAGATTCCGGAGGAAGCCATGAATAAAATTCTTTATGGAACAGAAGAATTTCTTACCGTACATTCCCGAATTAGCGGGGTGACCAATGAATATCATTTGAAATTCGAAGGAATTGTCAAATTTTTGGAAAAACAATTCAATCAATCTCAATATAAATCTCTTAAAAGATGGGCATCGCGGTATATGACCAAAAAAACCTGCCCTTCATGCGAAGGCCGGCGATTAAGAAAGGAAACTTCATTTTTCAAAATTGCCGGCAAAACCATCGGTGAACTGGCCGAAATGGAAATAGGCCAATTGGCGGAATGGTTTGAAGAAGTGGAGAAAAAATTGGATCGCAAACAAAAACTTATCGGCAAAGAAGTGATCAAAGAAATCCGACAACGAATCGATTTCATGATGAATGTGGGCTTGCATTATTTGAATCTCCACAGAAGTGCCGGAAGTTTATCGGGCGGTGAATCGCAACGCATCCGCTTGGCCTCACAGATTGGGGCGCAATTAGTCAACGTGCTTTATATTCTGGACGAGCCCAGCATCGGATTGCATCCACGTGATAATCAACGTCTTATCGATTCCCTGCACCGGCTCCGCGATCAGAGTAACACCGTCTTGGTGGTGGAACATGACAAAGAAATGATGATGGCCTCGGATTATATTATCGATTTGGGTCCAGGTGCCGGCAAACACGGCGGGCAAATCGTAGCGCAGTGCAGGCCTGAAAATTTTCATCTAAAAAAATCTTTAACCGCAGATTATTTAAGTGGACGGAAAAGAATAGAAATCCCTGCGGAAAGGAGAAAAGGAAGCGGAAAGAAAATTGTTTTGGAAGGCGCAACGGGTCATAATTTAAAAAATGTCCGCTTGGAAATTCCTTTGGGTAAAATGATTGTGGTAACCGGCGTATCGGGAAGCGGAAAATCGAGTTTAATCAATGAAACCCTCTATCCCGCCCTGCGAAAAATTCTCCATCATGCCTCGGACGACGGCTTGCCTTTTTCTCGTATTGAGGGCATCCGTCATATTGATAAAGTAATCGATATCGATCAAAGCCCCATCGGACGCACACCCCGTTCGAATCCTGCTACCTATGTGGGCGTGTTTTCGGATATTCGCCAACTTTTCGCCCAAACAATGGAAGCCAAAATCCGTGGCTACAAACCCGGACGGTTTTCCTTTAATGTAAAAGGCGGCCGCTGCGAAGTTTGCGAGGGTGCGGGTGTAAGAACCATAGAAATGAATTTTTTGCCGGATGTGTATGTAACCTGTGAAGCATGTCAGGGAAAAAGATTTAACCGCCCCACCCTGGAAGTGCGCTACAAAAACAAAAACATCCATGAAGTACTGGAAATGAGCATTGCCGATGCCTTGGAATTTTTCGACTCCATTCCGAAAATAAAGCGCAAACTGTTAATACTGAACGAAATAGGTTTAGGTTACCTTCAACTCGGACAACCGTCCACTACGCTGTCGGGCGGCGAAGCACAACGAATAAAACTGGCCGCCGAACTCTCCAAACGGCACACCGGAAATACCCTTTATATTCTGGACGAACCGACAACGGGACTTCATTTCGAAGATATCCGCATGTTGATGCAAATCCTTAACCGGCTTGCCGATCAAGGAAATACCATCATCATCATCGAACATAATACCGACGTGATTAAACTCGCCGATCATATTATCGATATGGGGCCGGAAGGTGGCGCACAAGGCGGTCAAATCATTTTCCAAGGAACACCCGAAGAAATGATACGATTGAAAGATAACCAAACGGCAAGATTTTTGCGTAAAGAATTCGAATAAATCAAGGTGAAATTCCCGGTAAAATCCGGATTTTCAAAATAAATCCATGAAAAAATTCAAAGTCATTTCTCCCTTCGAGCCGGCCGGCGATCAACCGGAAGCCATCAAACGCTTATCGGAAGGCATTCTCGCGGGCGAAAAATACCAAACACTCATGGGAGTTACCGGTTCGGGAAAAACCTTTACCATGGCCAAAGTCATCGAAACGGTACAACGCCCCACCCTAATATTGGCCCATAACAAGACATTGGCCGCCCAACTTTATAATGAATTTAAGGAGTTTTTTCCGCACAACGCGGTGGAATATTTTGTTTCGTATTATGATTATTACCAACCGGAGGCCTATTTACCCGTAGTGAATAAATACATCGAAAAGGATTTGTCAATCAATGAAGAAATCGAGCGCTACCGGTTGTCCGCCACTTCGTCTCTCCTTTCCGGCCGCCGCGATGTGATAGTCGTAGCGTCCGTATCCTGCATTTACGGCATTGGAAACCCCACGGAATTTAAAAAAAACACGATTCGGATTGACCTTCACATGTCCCGCAACATGCTTTTAAACGGCTTGGTTCAAGCCCTCTATTCCCGGTCCGAAACACCTAAAGCGGGTACATTTGTCGTGACAGGTGACACCATTACGGTTTACTCGCCTTATGCCAATCGATATTACAAATTTCATTTTTGGGGAAATGACATGGAAAGCATCGAAGTGTGGAATCCGGAAACGGGAAAATTAATCGATACACCAGAGCAATTAAACATCTATCCGGCGAATGTTTTTACTACTTCGCGCGATGTAATCGAAAGGGCAATCGTGGAAATAAGACGGGATTTGGAAGCCCAAGTGGACTATTTTCTTAAACAAGGAAAAGGGTTGGAAGCCAAGCGGTTACGCGAACGAACGGAGTATGATTTGGAAATGCTGCAAGAACTCGGCTATTGTTCGGGAATCGAGAATTATTCGCGCTATTTGGATGGCCGGCCGCCGGGCTCACGTCCTTTTTGTCTGCTGGATTATTTTCCCGAAGATTATTTGATGTTCGTGGACGAATCACATGTTACCATTCCTCAAGTAAGGGCCATGTACGGAGGCGACCGTTCCCGGAAATTGACCTTGGTCGAACACGGTTTCCGGCTTCCTTCCGCCCTGGATAACCGCCCCTTAACCTTTCAAGAGTTCGAGCGGATGCAAAACCAAGTGGTTTTTGTCAGTGCCACGCCTTCCGATTACGAACTGAAAAAATCCGGTGGAATCGTTGTGGAGCAAATCGTTCGCCCTACCGGCTTATTGGATCCGGAAATTGAAGTCCGTCCCACTCATAACCAAATTGACGATTTATTGGAAGAAATACAAAAACGCGTGGAAAATGACGAACGTGTATTGGTTACGACCCTCACCAAAAGAATGGCGGAAGAATTGACCAAATATTTGGAAAAAATCGATGTGAGGGCACGTTATATCCATTCGGATGTGGATACATTGGAACGAGTCGAAATCATGCGCGATTTGAGAAAAGGGCTCTTCGACGTCCTGGTGGGCGTCAATTTATTACGCGAAGGTTTGGACCTGCCGGAAGTGTCGCTTGTAGCCATTTTGGATGCAGACAAAGAAGGTTTTTTACGCTCGCATAAATCGCTTATTCAAACGGTAGGGCGCGCCGCCAGACATGTGCACGGCAAAGCCATATTTTATGCCGATACCATTACCCGCAGTATGCGCGAAACCATTGAAGAAACCAACAGGCGGCGAAACAAACAAATGGCATACAACCGGCAACATGGTATTACTCCTCGTCAAATCACAAAAAAAATCGGTCATGCCTTTGATGATTCCTATCAAATGCAAGAAGGAAAAATTCCCCGGGTAGCGGAAGAGTTTGAATATTTGACACCGGATGAGATCAAGAAAAAAATCAAAATCTTTACCAAAAAAATGGAAGAAAGCGCCAAAGCGCTTGATTTTATTGAAGCTGCCCGTTATAGGGATTTGATTGATGCATTAAAAAAGAAATTGTGATTTTTTCTTTTAATAGGGTATGTTTTTATTTTTTGTCTAAATGGTGATGTGAATAAGGGAACTTTTTTAAGACGCAAATTATTTTCTATCACGGGCGATTATTTATTTCGGATTAATTCCTCTGATTCGAATTGAATTTTAAAAGCGCTTTACTTCGCGTAGTCCAAGGATTTATTTCCTTTCATCTTTTTTCAGAAAAAAGAAGCAAAAAATCGCAATACGAAATAAGATTTAATTCCGGGGAAGATTATTTGTTTTTCCTTAAAATTTCCTCCAACCTAACGGGCTTGTGCCGGGCAATCCATTCATCATAGGTGGTATAACCTATTTTTTTACGACGTTCTTCCACGAGTTCCCATACATGTTCCACTTCTTCTTGCGTAGGAATGGGTTGCGAAAGGATATAATCGGAAATTCGGTCGGCACGTTTGTCCGTATCTTCGATAAATTTGTCGTTCAATTGTCTTAATACACCCGCTACGGGTTCCCGTTTAGTTTCGATCCAATCTTTCATGGCTTGGCGGCCGTGTTCTTTGGCCATTTTGATATTACCTTTACCCGTTACGGCGTTACCCACTGCAAACAAATTATCATAACCCGATACTTTGGACCCCAGCGGGCCTTCGGTTTTTATGGCATCACCTTCATATGGAATGCCGGGTAATTTTACGGGAATCGAACCGATTGAAGAAATGACTTGTGAAGTGGGATGCTCGAATCGTTGGCCCGTCAAAACCGGTTTTCCGTCTTTGTTTTCCGTACGTTCGAAAATTAATGCCTTCAATTTGCCATTTTCTTCCTTGAAATCCACCGGTACCGCATGCGGTATAAAATCGAACATAAATTTTTCTTTGTAGGTATTGAGCAACCTTTCGGCCACATCCTTTGCCTTTTCCTTATCTTTCGGATCATCCGAGGCAGCCACTTTTAAAGGCATTTCCCTCGCCGAACGCCGGTAAACCAAAGTAGCACCTTTCAATCCCAAATCTTCCCATTTCAAATTATTTTCCTCCAATATTTTTTTAATTCCCTTCTTTTCCATGGTAAACACATCATAATCCAGTCCGTATTTTTCTTTCAATACCTTGCCCACCAATTCCATCATTACGATTTTCATTACATCAAGCGACGACAATCCGCCTCCGATGACCGTCACGCCGTCTTTAATTTCGAAATGGGGCCCTTCGAAACCGGGTTCATGTTTATGATTAAACCATTTGAGCAAATCGTTTTGATAAATCAATTGACCGGTTTCTTTGAACTTTTCAATTCCCGGTACCGGCAACGGACGGTCTTTCCATGCACCGAAAGCCAAAATGACCGCATCGAATTTGTATTCATTCATCAAGTCCGATAATTGGGCGTCACGCCCGATTTTGAACAAAGGCAAAAATTTAATTTTCGGATGACGTAATTTCTTATCGATTTCCTCTTCGACCCTATCTCGTAAACCTATATGCCACATGGGCAGTCCGTCTTCTATTTTTCCGTAAGGCAATGCATTCTGGTCCACTACAATCACCCGGATTCCATGACGGGCCAATTGATAGGCCGCTTCACTTCCCGCTACGCCGGCTCCGATGACTAATGCCAAATGTTCTCTTTCGTGATGATTGGTCATTGCATATTTTTGGCTGCAAATTTAGGGAATTTAATAATTTCGATTCGTTTCCATAATCTCCATAAAATTTATTTATTAATTTGCACAACAATTTTATATCCATGGAAAATAAAGCACAACTATTGGAATTCCTCAACAATGTTATAGCCAAAAATAATATGTTGGAATGGATGGAAATTAAATTTATTGACGCAGGAATGAATTACTTAACAGCCGAAATGCCCATCACCTCTAAAGTTCATCAACCTTTGGGATTGCTTCACGGGGGTGCCAGTGCCGCTTTGGCCGAAAGTGTGGGAAGTACCGCTTCATATTTGCTTATCGATGCCAATAAATACAACGCCATGGGAATAGATTTACAAATCAATCATTTGCGAAGCAAACGGGAAGGAAAAATTCGGGCCACGGCCAATTTGTTGCACCAAGGAAAAACCATTCATCTTTGGGAAATCAAAATTACCGACGAGGAAAATAATTTAATTGCACACGCCAAACTCACCAATATTATCAGGGCATTATGAATCTTCAAATCCGGCCGGATTATCCTTATGTGCTTTTTAAATTACCCGGAAGTAAAAAGTTTTATTTTTTAATTCAAAAAAATCAAAAAACTTACCGGGCTGCGGACTTCAATATGCCCGGATTTTACATGGCGCCATTCGATTTGGACCGCCATCCCGTATATATCATTCCCCTTGCACACGCCCGGTTTTCGAGCCATGACCTACCCGTCCGGACTACTGAAAAACTTCACATAAATCCAGAACCGATTTCTTCCCCTTCACCGGGTTCACACGAAAAAAAAGTGGCACGCGCCATCGAGCATATCCGCTCGGATGACCAACTCAAAAAAATCGTGATTTCTTCCTATCAAGATTATAACTTCGACCGTATGGATCCTGTAAAATTTTTCTTCCGGTTAGCCGAAACTCACCCCGAAGCATTTGTTTTCTATTGGCATCATCCTTCCGCGGGATTCTCCTGGGCGGGTGCTTCACCGGAACCTTTATTTTCTTTTACGAAAAATCCGGATACTTCGTTTTATCATGCGGAAACGGTTAGTTTGGCAGGAACCAAATTTTCCGACGAAAATCGCAATTGGACACCCAAAGAAATCGAAGAACAAAAAATCGTCACGGATTATATCAAACAAAAACTTTTTGAGTTGAAATTGGCCGTTTCTTCTTACGGCCCTTATGATTTTGCTCAAGCCCATCTTATTCATCTCAAAACGGATTTGTCTTTTATTTTTCCGGATGAAAATGATTTTATTAATCAAATTATTCGGGCGCTACATCCCACACCTGCCGTGGCCGGCATGACCAAAGAAGCCGCCTTGAAAATTATTCCCGGTATAGAAAATTACGACCGGGAGTATTACACAGGATTTTTCGGTTTTCGGCAATCGGACAAAGGACTTTTTCATGTAAATCTTCGTTCGGCGCGTATTACACCTCACAGATTGCGGCTATATGCGGGAGGCGGCATTACGCAAGAAAGCCTACCGGCACAGGAATGGCAGGAAGTGCAACGCAAATGGGATGTTATCAAGAAAATTTTTACTTCTTAATTTTTGATATGACTAATTGCGGCATACCACATTAAAATCCGAAATGATAACTAATGCCATAGCCCAAACCGAAACCGAAGTGAGAAATATTGGTGGTATAAAAGCCGGGCACATAAACCATTCCGAAATTTTCGGGTTGTGTGCCTTTAATAAAATATTTTCCACTGACATGCAATTCAAGATAGAGTCCGTGAAAGATTTCAGCCCGGATGCTTGAAACAACTTCCAACCAATGCGCATGCAAGCCGGAGTAAGTTTTTTCCGGGTATTCATAAACCGCCGGCAAAACGGTGGAGGCCGGAATTCTCTGAAATTTGTGCAAAACGTAGTCAAATGAAGCATGGCCGTAACGAATGCCTAGGGTGATTTCATTCTCGGTGCCTTCCCAATTTTCATAAAAATTATATGCATATTCCAATTTAAAATAGGTTCCGTTAGTGGAAAAATTATAGCGCTCCGAATCATATATCATGTCTTCCTTGCCTGCGATTACGCCGATAATATGATTTTTGTAACTGAAATGCAGATTGAATTCATCGATATTTCCGCCTTTGTACCGGGACCAAATTTTCTTTCCGATATCATACCCGATCCGCAATCCGTATTTTTTTTCCTTTTGCACGGATACGCTATCGCTTTGCGCATGCAAAACGCTGATAATCAACATAAAGGAAATACTAATGATAAATTTTGACATGGTTCAAGGTATCTGCGGTTAATCGGGACTCGAGAATTTCCACATGTTTAATCCAATTGTCCGGGTCGGCGATAAGTGAGATTTGCAAATCGTAAAACACGGTTTTGAATCCGCATGCTTTGGAGATAAATTGTTCGTCTATGCGATATTGAAAAACCAAGGTATCCGGATTGGCAATTCCTCCGTTTTGATTGACAAATACGTATTGAAAATGATCTTCATGAACCGGTAGCGGAATTAGTAAAGAATCGGTTGTAACGGGAGCAATAATAGTATCTTGTTCGTATAATACCGTGAGATTGACAGATTCGCGTAAACCGGAAATGCTGTTAACAAAAACCGTATTCATGGACACGGAAGGTTTTTCCAAGCATAAATCGTCACGTTCGCATGAAACCAATAAAAAAAACAATCCGATAAATACCAATAAACGCTTCATTCTATTTTTTTCTTTTCAGAACGGCTATATTTTCCGTATGATAAGTTTGCGGAAACATATCCACGGCTTGTGTCAGCACAATTTCGTAATAATTTTTCAATGTAACCAAATCCCTTGCTTGCGTAGCGGAATTACAACTCACATAAACGATTTTTTCCGGTGCTATGTCGATGATGGTTTGGAGCGTGTTTTTATGGACTCCGTCGCGCGGCGGGTCCATTACGATAATGTCGGGAGAGCCGTAGGTGTCCGTTAATTCCTTGGTAAAAACCTCTTTCATATCCCCGAGGACAAATTCCACATTTTCGATTTGATTACGCTTTGCATTAATACGGGCATCTTCCACCGCTTGTTCCACACTTTCGATCCCCAATACAAACTTGGCATGACGTGCGAGAAACAGGGCAATGGTGCCCGTGCCGGAATACAAGTCATATATCACGGAAGAAGGCGTGGCCGCCGCATATTCCGCAATTTTCCGGTATAAATTTTCGGTCTGATAAGAATTGGTTTGAAAAAAAGATTTGGCTTTGATATTGAATGCCAAGCCGTCAATAATTTCCGTAATATATTCTCTTCCGGACCATAAATGAATGTCCAAATCGTAAATGCTGTCATTTTGCTTGGTATTGATTAAATATTGCAATGAGGTTAGATCGGGAAAACGCTCTTTAATAAAATTCATCACCAAAGAAATATGCTCCTCGTCATCTTTACCGAAATGAACCAAAACCATTTTCTCCCCCGATTTTAATATGCGGATAGTCAATTGCCGAAGCAGCCCTTCTTTGGCACGGGGATTATAGAAAGATAAGTTGTTTGCTTTAGCAAAATCGCGAATGGCATTCCGAATTTCATTGCCGGGTTCTTCCTGAAGGGCACAAAATTCCACGTCGATAATTCTGTCCCAATGTCCGGGAATATGGAATCCCAATCCGCGACGATCGAATGTACGGCCGGTTTCAATTTCCTCTTTGGTGAGCCACCGGCTATCCGTAAAGGCATATTCCATTTTGTTGCGATAATGGGTTACTTTGGGCGATGCCAAAACGGGTTTTTCGTTTCCCGGTTCAACACCGGCTATGCGCTTAAGATTTTGCCGGACCTCGTTCGCTTTGACCTCCAATTGTTTTTCATAACGGATATGTTGCCATTGGCAACCGCCGCATATACCGTAATGCGGACATAAAACTTCGGTACGCCAATCGGAATAGGCGTGAAATTTTATGGCTCTTCCCTCGTAATATTGCTTGCGTTTTTTGACGGTTTCCACATCCACCACGTCACCCGGAGCCGTAAAAGGCACAAAAATAATCCGTCCGTCCGGGGCATATCCTATGCCTTTTCCTTTGCCACCCGCCGACACAATTTCCACCCGTTCGAATATTTTCCTTTTTTTTCTCCTCGACATTTCTCTTTTTTGAATTGTCAAAAATAATGACTTTTTTCTAGACGTTTTTATTTGATAAATCCAGATTATTGCTCGGTTTTTTCTTATACGAACAGAGTTCAATTTGTTTTCAAGTCTTTTTTCTAACTATTAAGAATTTATCTTACAATAATATTATGTTAAAGTTATAATAATAATTAATGAAAAAAGAGAAGTGTTAAATATCTTACGAACAAGTGTGTCAAATGTTATAAAAGTACAAATTTTTGTATATTTGTATTGTCTATAAATTTAAAGCCATGAAAAAAATATTTTTATTTGCATTAATCCTCATAAATATGGGGATTTATGCCCAAGTAGCCATTAATAATAATGGCGCAGATCCGCATGCTTCGGCCATGTTGGATATACAGAGCACGAATAAGGGATTACTGATTCCCCGTATGAATTACAGTCAAATGGTTCAAATTCCTTCACCCGCCGAAGGATTATTGGCTTATGTCCAAGACAAAAATGCATTTTACTATTATGACGGTCAAAATTGGGTATTGGCTTCGGCCGATAATTTAGGTAACCACAAAGCCGCCGAAAACTTACAGATGCAGGGATATTGGATTAGCCAAGACGGTGATGACGAAGGAATTTTTGTCAATCAAAATGGTGATGTAGGCATAGGGACGGACAGCCCGGAAGGACGCTTGCATGTATTGATGGACCAAACAACGAATAATATCATGATTGAACGCAACGAAAACGCCAAAAGAGTGGCGGGCTTGGTATTTCGCCGGTCGCGTGGCACGCATGATCATAAACTGGCTCTACAAAATAAAGACGGTATTGCTTCATTTGTAGGTTGGTCATGGACAGGAAGAGAATGGCAACACAGTGCCAGAATTACTTTCAAAGTGGATGGTAATGTAACAAGTTCCGCCATTCCGGCACGTATAACTTTTCATACGCAAGGTCAAAGACCCCAAGATTGGGCTTTAAGAATGGTGATTGACAGCAAAGGAAATATAGGTATAAATGAAAAATATCCGCAACGTAATTTGCATATTAAATATATTATGCGTTTGGAACCCACCGATGAACCGAATAATCCGGCTGCAGGGGATATTTATTATGACAAGACCTTAAATAAACTTAGATATTACGACGGAACAAATTGGAATAATCTTTAAATCGTTATTTCACGTCTCCGGCCGGTTATCAATCATTTCGTTTAATTCTTTTTGGCCGGAGAACAATTTTAATTAAAAATTCGAAAATCCGGGGGGAACGTATATTCACTTCTAAACAAGCGGCAAAGTTTTTATTTTAATTTTCAACTCCTTATCATTATTTCAAGCCGTAAATTTTTCTGCTTTTCACCATCCTTATCTATAAACCGACCTATTTCGCTTTCCTCTTATTTTCCATGGTAAAAAACTTATCACCCCGAAATACAAGAGTATTTTTTAACAAATTTAATAGGTAAAGAAAGCATAAAGTTATTACTTAGCACACACAAGTTTTTTCATTTGTTATAGAAAATCAAATTTTTTATAGATTTGCCGCTAAAAATTTTAGTGTATGAGAAAAATACTTTTAATTATTTATGTGATATCAATTAGCGGTTTATATGCCCAAGTAGCCATCAATGACGATGGAACGAATCCGGATGCTTCGGCTATGCTCGAAGTAAAGAGTACCGATAAGGGATTTTTGATGCCCCGGATGAATTATAATACCATGACCGGAATTCAAAACCCAGCCGAAGGACTTTTGGTTTATGTCCAAGACAAAGATGCATTTTATTATTTTGACGGGATCGAATGGATATTGGCATCGGCCGATAATTTAGGTAACCACAAAGCCACCGAAAACCTTCAAATGCAAGGACATTGGATTACCAACGACGGAGATGATGAAGGAATCTTTGTTACGGATCAAGGAAAAGTAGGAATAAATACGACTACTCCTACGGCCATGTTGCATTTAAAAGGCGATGATCCGGATATAGATTTGGATATAAATAGCAGCAGTAGTGCTTTAAAAGCAGAAGTACGATTTAAAGAAGACGGCGATAAAAAAGCCAAAATGTACTATCAAAAAAATACAGGAGATTTTATTTTTGAACATCTGTCAAAAAGAGGCGCAATAAAATTCAGTATTGATTTTGTTCCGGCTATGGTCATCTATACAAACAGAAAAGTGGAAATTCAAAAACGTTTTCGAATTAATCCCACAAGCCAACCTACTGATGCGGAAGACGGCGATATTTATTTTGACAGTAATAGCAAAAAATTGAGATGTTATTCCAATGGTAGTTGGCATGATTTATGGTAAAGAATTTACCGGATATTTCAAGCGGAAATTATTTGAAAACAAATACAATTTGGTAAAAACCTATTAAGATTTATTTTTATAATTGCGTTAGATTAGTAATGAAAAAAAACCGTTGGAATCCAACGGTTTTTTCTTTTTTTGTCATTAAAAATCTATTTACCTCCACATTTTTATTAAAAACTTCCTCGGGTTAAACACGGCTATTTAATCAATAATTATCAATTTACAATTTCCATGAAAACAAATAAAAAATTACTTCTTAATTAAATAACCGAAATGATGCAAATAAGATCAGAAAACAAGCGACATAAATATCATTAACTTTTTAACTTTTTTTAATAATATATTTTAGGTTAAATAAAGAAATAATTCGACATTTCTTTGATTTGTTACAGAAAACTAAAAAAGTTTTTGTATGTTTGTCGCACTAATAAATAAAAATAAGTTTATGAAAAAAATACTTTTTATCGCTTTTGCCATTATGCTAAGCGGTATATATGCCCAAGTTGCCATCAATACCGATGGAACGGATCCCGATGGATCGGCAATGCTCGAAGTAAAGAGCACCGATAAGGGATTTTTGATGCCCCGGATGAATTATAATACCATGAACGGAATTCAAAACCCCGCCGAAGGGCTTTTGGTTTATGTCCAAGACAAAGATGCATTTTATTATTTTGACGGGACCGAATGGATATTGGCATCGGCCGATAATTTAGGTAACCACAAAGCCACCGAAAACCTTCAAATGCAAGGACATTGGATTACCAACGACGGAGATGATGAAGGAATCTTTGTTACGGATCAGGGGAATGTGGGTATAGGGACGGATTCTCCCCGAATAAATGGTAACGGCCAAGAAGCCCGTATGCACGTTTTAATGGATGGTTCGACGGCTAATGTGGTTTTCGAACGTAATGAAGATGCAGGAAGAGTTGCTGGTTTGGTTTTCTTAAAATCCCGTGGTACCAATAATGCCAAAGCAAAACTCGAACCAAAAGACGGTCTGACTTCATTTGCAGCATCAGGATATGATGGTACCGAATATATACCGGCGGCAAGAATTGCCTTCTTGGTAGAAAATGAACCGGTTTCACAAGGACAAATGGCTACCCGAATAAGATTTTATACCAGAAATTTAGGGGATAATAAACCTAAAGAAAGAATGGTATTAAATAAGGACGGATATTTAGGTATTAATTTACAATTTCCACAAAGGCCTTTACATGTGAAAGATGTTTTACGTTTGGAACCACGAGATAGCGCTCCCTCAAATCCTTCTGAAGGAGACATTTATTATAGAACAAACGAAGGTTTAATGTTTTATAATGGTCAAAATTGGATTAAGATAACAGGTTCAGTTTATACTAATTAGACACTACATTGTTTTAAATTTCAAATTAAGTCTGCCCGGAATTCCCCGGGCTTTTATATTTTAAGAATATTCGAATAAAGATTACCGATTACAGTCCCGATGACTACCGGGAACGATTTCAGATAGCATATTATAGATTTCATATTTTTGACTAAGGGAAAGCGGATTAAAAGGAGATTTAAAGTAAAATTACATTATTTCAAAGGTTTCGAAACCGCTTGTCCCATACCGATGACACGCGTATATCGGGCACCCGGCGGATGATAATAAACGACTACGGTATAACGATTTTCGGTTTGAGAAAATGAAGGTTGAAAGCCGGTCCAATTGATTGTTCCGTCTTGATTTTTGCTCACATAATAATAATCGTAATAACCTTGTTTTAATAAATAAACCGTTTCATACATGCCGGTGTTTTTATTTAATTTTAATCGCGCCCTTTCATCGGTTTGCCAATTATTAAATCGTCCGATTACATAGATTTTTTCTTGTTGCGGAAACAGATCGGCCGGCAATCCGAAATGCACGGCTATATAATCGCTTTCGGTATGCTTGTCATCGGCCCTAAAGGAATCCACTACATAGGAGCCGTTAATATCCTTTCTTTCCATATAATAATTAACGGCCGGAAACGGATGCACATAAGCATGATACATCTCATACAAACGCATACTGTCCAAGCCCGGATTGTATCCCCTTAAATCTCTTGTTTCGAAATAATTAAATTCATTTCCTCCCGGAAACAAAGCATCCGAAGGAAAATGATAAACCAAGCGGTTTCCTAAATTGAAAGTCGGGGCCGAAAATTTTTTCGGCTCGAAAATATTTTCATTTTTATATACTTTCACAGTGAAGTCGCCAGCCGGGTTTTGAACGGGGAAATTGCCCACATTGAGTGAAAAACGCACAAATTGATGGGTATATAATTTACCGGGTTCAACCGGACGCTTTACCTCCACCGATACCGAAAGTGCATTTTCATACACAATAAGCGGAAAATTAAAAACCGGTTCTTCGTCTTCATCCAAAATTTCAATTAAATAATTGCCGCTTTTAGTAATTTTGGTTTTTTCATTGGGAATTTTCAATTCGTAATGCGTATAAGAACGAATAGTGGCTTGGCTATTACTTTCGTTTTCGATATAATCCGAATCATATCCATCGATATATTCCATAGGAAGCAAAGTGGAAGCTTCCCAATTTTCATTAAAATGTCGGATGCGATAATAGTAAGTTTTTTGGTCGGCTTCCAAATCGTCGAAACTTATAAATATATAATCGTCGAGTGATGCGATGGGGGTAATATAAGGATAATCGTTTATGGTGCATATTGCCGTCCGGATATAATCGGGAGGAGCCATATAAACTTCATCGAGTTGGGCATGCATAAGCCATGCGTCCGCGAATAATAGAAGCAGAAGGGTGTATTTAAAAAATTTCATGCCAATATTGAAAAATTCTTTCATAGAACAAATAACCGAAATAGATGGTTACGGCCAACTTCAAACCCACGGAAAAAACAAAACCTATCAAGGACCCCATGGCGGCTTTCAATGCCTTATCCGATTGATTCTGATGAATCATTTCCCCGATTAATGCACCTAAAAACGGTCCGAGAATAACACCGAAAGGAATGGGTGTAATCAAGCCGACTACAAGGCCTAACATGGCCCCTAACATACCGTATTTGGTTCCCCCGAATTTTTTAGTACCCAATGCCGGCACGATATAGTCAAGGATTTGTACGATGGTCGCCACTACAAAAGTAGCAATCACCATATCCCAATCATGAGGAATGATGCCAGAAAATTGTAATAAAACCAATGCTAACCAGGCCAAGTGCGGTCCCGGAAGTACCGGTAATACACAACCGGCTATACCCAAGATTATAAAAAGGGTCCCTATAACTATGATGAAAATTTCCATGGCATTCGGCTAAATCTTTTATCAAAAATAATTATATTATCTCAATTACGAAAACCGTGCCAATAAAAAAGCCGCTCCCGGTGGAAACGGCTTAAAAAATTAGCATTAGTTTCGGAATCTTTTATTTGTCGAGCCATTCGGTAAAGAAATCCATCATGGCTTCTTTGAAATCGTAATGCAAACGGATATAAGTACGCATTTCGTCGCGCAAAGGTTGTTGTTCGCGATATAATCTTCCGTCGAGCGGTTCGTTGATATCGGCGGTTTTCAAATTCAAGCGTTTTTGTTTGATTTTATGAAGTAAATCGGATATGACTTTGCGTTCACGCAAAATTTTATTCTGAAAACGTTCCAATTTAGCCAATGCATTTTTATCCAAATCCTTCCTGGCCGCTACTTCTTCTAATTTTTCCTGAAACGAATCCATTTCATCGCGGTGAAATTTGAGCTCGCGTTTCCATGTATCCAAATTAAACTCCAAGTCGCTTAGATAATTGATTTTCTTTTCCATATTTAATGAAGTTTTTTTATTTAGTCTAAAATTAATGATTTTAAATGAATTTACAAATAACTTTTTAATCTTATTGGTTCACCTTTTCGAGTTTTACCACAAAAATTAAATCCGCATTGGGCGGAATAACTCCACCGGCGCCGCGTTCCCCGTATGCCAAATAAGACGGCACAAACAAAACCGCTTCTTCGCCTTCTCTTAATTTCATGATACCTTCGTCCCATCCTTGTATCACCTTACCCACACCTACTTTAAATGTAAACGGAGAGCCGTATTTGTATGACGAATCAAACATTCGGCCGTCTTTAAAATAACCTTTATAATGAACCGAAACCACTTGTCCACGCGACGGTTTCTTGGCTTTGGTGGTTTTTATTTTATAAATTTTTAATCCCGACGGCAAACTATCGACTTTGGATTCCCATTCTTTGAATTGTTCGACTAATTTTTGTCGTTCGGCATTTTGTTTTTGCATTTCTTCTTGTTTTCTCTTCATATAGTCACTGAACACCTTTACAGCATCGAATTGTTTGGCTTTTTTTCCTTTGCGAATAATTACCACTTTATTAATTTTGTCACCTTGCTTGATTTGTTTCACGACATCCATTCCTTTTACCACCTTACCGAATACACTATGGCGTCCGTCTAACCAAGGCGTTTCCACTAATGTGATAAAAAATTGACTTCCGTTGGTATTCGGGCCGCTATTGGCCATGGAAATGACACCGGCCGTATGCTTAAGATCCGAAAATTCATCGTCAAATTGATATCCGGGACCGCCCGATCCCGTACCGGTGGGATCGCCGGCTTGAATAACAAAATCTTTGTTGTCACCGTTGGCTTTGCTAATCACACGATGAAAGGTCAAGCCGTCGTAATATGGCCTCCCTTTGTAATCTTCCTTAACAAAAGGATTCTTTCCTTCGGCCAAGCTTACAAAATTGGCCACGGTTACCGGTGCCTTTTCCGGTTCCAATTTCACAATGATATTTCCTTTTTCGGTTTGAATATCGGCATAGAGCCCATCCGGCAAGTCCTTGTAACGCTGTGATTTACATCCTGCGAGCAATATAAT
The DNA here is from genome assembly GCA_027067965.1 of Flavobacteriales bacterium. Taxonomy (GTDB): domain Bacteria; phylum Bacteroidota; class Bacteroidia; order Flavobacteriales; family Flavobacteriaceae; genus JAADED01. The sequence continues at coordinate 103,184 of JAMOUV010000032.1, forward strand.
TGCCATGAGATAAACGATTTTTAATTGTGTTTTCATAAGGTATCTTTTTTCGGTATAATTTTATGAATTTTTAAATGTAATTTCAAGGGGGTATTACCCGGGATTCTATCGGCGTCGCCCAATAAACCGTAACCCAAGTAAGACGGAATATAAAATACCGCTTCTTCGCCTTCTTTCATCATTTTGACCGCTTCGCGCAAACCGGCAAAATATTCCTCCTTATCCACCCTGTAATTTATAACGCCGATTTCCTCGGGTAAGTATATGGTATCGTTTTCTATATAAAAAATACCGTATTCCATGCGCACTTCATCGCCTTTGACCGGGTAATAGTCGGCCGAATCATTTCGCTTGAGAAAATAATAATGCATCCCCATTTGATTATGAGCATAATGATGCAATGAGTCGGCACGAATAATACTGTCAAAAAGTTTTTGTTCGAGATTAAATAATTTTTTATTAAAATAAATGGATGCGGAATAATCTTTACGGTAGTTGTACCGAACCGGAAAACGCGGTTGCGGTTCGCGGGCACACGAATAAAGAAAAATCATCACGAAAAAGCCGAAAAAATACTTCATCAGGAATTTTTTATTTCGTCGCAATGTTTTTTTACTTTACTCAAAAAGGTTTTTTCGGCCTGCGCCATACTCCCTTCAAAATTTCCACCGGCTGCATTTTTATGTCCGCCTCCGTTAAAGTATTTCCGGGCAAAACGGTTTACATCGAAATCTCCTTTGGAACGGAATGATATCCTTATTTTATCTTCGCCCGGTTTTTCGGTAAATAAGGCCGTGAATTTGACCCCGTCGAGCATCAAACCGTAATTTACCACGCCTTCGGTATCGCCTTGTTTAAAATTAAATTTTCGCAAGGTATCTTCGTCTAATATGATATATGAAACGCCGCACCGGGGAATAACCACCATCCTTCGGATGGCCTCGCCAAGTAATTGCAACTTATCATAGGTATAAGTATCGAAAATTTTGGAATAAATATCGGCGTTTTTTGCACCCGCTTCGATGAGTTCGGCTACGATTCTATGCGTCCGGCCCGATGTTTTGTCAAAACGAAACGAACCGGTATCGGTTAATATGCCGGTATAAATAGCCGTGGCGATATCCGGGTCCAATTGTTCGACAAGTCCCGTATTTGTTATAAATTCATAAACCAGTTCGGCGGACGATGCCTTGGACGGGTCGGAGAAAATATAAGGAATGCGTTTGTCGGGCTGGAGGTGATGGTCAATCATCACCACGGGTTTTTGCGAAAGATAATCTTCCAATATCTCGCCCAAAAGCGTACCGGCACGGGAAAAAGTATTGAAATCCACAATAAAAATCATATCCGCTTCTTCCAATTTGGCCTTTGCATCCGCTTTGTTTTCAGAAAAAACCAAAATTTCCTCGGCACCGGGTAGCCATTCCAAAAATACGGGTATAGGATCGGGCGAAATAAGGGTTACGTTTTTTCCGTTTTTTTCCAATGCTTTTTTCAATGCCAAACCCGAACCGATGGCATCACCGTCGGGACGCGTATGAACAATAATCACGATGTTATTCGAACGGTCTATTAACTCCCTTACTTTAGCAAAATCCATTCCGTGCAATATTATTTTACAAAACTAAGTCTTTTTTATATCTTTATGGAACCGATTTTCGATAATTTTGCGCTAAAATTGAAAATATTGAAATTTTCATTTATCATACCCGTTTACAACCGCCCTGAAGAATTAAAAGAACTGCTGGACAGTTTTGTCAATCAAGACATCGATGACACTTCTTTTTATGAAATCATCATCGTGGACGACGGCTCCCATGAAGATCTTCGTCCGGTTATAGAACAATATTCCGACCGGCTGCCGATCCACTATTTGCGTAAAAAAAATACAGGTCCGGGCGATTCACGCAACCGGGCCATGGAAATTGCACACGGCGAGTACTTTATTATCTTGGATTCGGACGTGCTGTTACCCGCCCGGTATTTGTCCCGGCTGCGCAGGGCCGAACAAAAGGGCATGCTTACCGACATGGGAGGCGGTGCGGATGCCGCTCATCCCGAATTTTCGGATTTTCAAAAAGCGGTCGATTCGGTCATGACCTCCTACTTGACTACCGGTGGAATTCGCGGAAAAAAAACAAACATTAGCCGCTACGTGCCCCGGAGTTTCAATATGATTGTGCACCGGAAAGTTTTCGAAGAAACGGGCGGTTTTTCAAACATGCACCCCGGCGAGGATCCCGAATGGGTTTACCGCGCATGGAACAAGGGATTCAAGTCGGTATTTTATCCCGAACTTTTTGTGTATCATAAACGACGGATTAACCTGAAGAAATTTTTCGATCAAATGAAAAAATTCGGCATGAGCCGTGTTATTCTGCTCGACCGGTTTCCGCAATACGGCGGAGCGATGTATTATTTCCCTTTGATCTATTCCGCCGGCCTTATTCTTGCTCTCCTTTTGGCTTTGGCCGGCCGGCCTTTTCTTCTGATTTTGTATGCCGTTTATTGGCTCATGATTTTAATCGAATTTCTGCTTCGAACCAAAAGCCCGAAAATAAGTTTATTGGCACTTTTCCTTTATCAGATTCAAATGGGGGCGTATGCCTACGGCTTCTTGAATGCTTTTATAAAAATCCGCATGAGAGGCAAAAAACCGGAAGATGCATTTCCGCAATTATTTTTTAAATTGAAAAATTAAAATTAATTGATGAGCCGGAATCCCTTTCATTTATTTTTCCTTGCTGCTAAACAAACGATTGCAATCATTTTCAAACGATTAAAAGAAGTCCAGTGGGATACTTTATTGATTTTTATTATCATTTCCGCACTATATTGGTTTTTGCTAAACATGAATCATGAATACGAAATAAATAAAACCCTATTAATCCGTTACGAAACACCGCAGGGCAACAAACTACCCGATAGCATATTTACCGATACTTTACGTTTTAGTATCCGAACCCAAGGGTGGCATTTATGGAAACCCGATCTTAATCGTAAAATCACCTTGCCGTTGGTATCGCGACAATCCGAAAATAAAAAGGAATTAATCAGACATATTTTGATAAAAAAAGCCGGAAAAAAAGTAAAAATCAGTCATTTACAAATCATACCCAATAAAAATTCTTCGCGTTATGCCATTAAACGGCTCCCTGTAATTCTTACTTATGATTTGATTCCGGCCGGCGGTTATTTTATTAAAAAAATGATATACCAACCCAAACATGTTTGGGCTTTCGGAGAAAAACATATAATGGACAACGTGCACGAAGTAAAAACCGTGTATCAACGCATTTCAAGAATAAAAAACCAAAAAGTCTTAAGGCCGCTTTTGAATTATCCGGCCGGCGTACACGGCTTAACAAAAAAAATTCTATTGAAAATAGAAGCCCTTCCTTACGTGAGAAAAAATACGATTGCTACCGTTTATCTTCCCGATTCGTTAAAAAAGAAAATAATTATATTCCCTTCGCAAGTAAAAATTTTTTATAAAGAATATCTTCCGCATAAGTACAATAAACGCAAACACTCTAAAGATCAATGGCTTATCGGAGTTGAATGGAATTCGAAAGACGGAAAAAAAATGCTTGTTCCCGTCGTATTAAAAAAACCTGAAAATACATTTGGCATCATCATTGAACCCGACCAATTGGATTACTTGATAAAACAAACACCATGACACACAAACCCGTTATTATTTGTATCACAGGTGGCATGGGCAGCGGGAAAACAACCATTGCCCGAATAATCGAAAAAAAATTCGATATACCCGTTTATCACGCCGATGATAAAGCCAAAAATCTTATGCATAAAAAAGCCATAGCCCGGAAAATTATTGAAGCATTTGGAGAAGAAAGTTTTCGAAATGGAAAACTCAATACCAAATATCTGGCCGGTCAAGTTTTCGGGCAGGAAAAAAAACTTCGAAAATTGGAAAAAATTGTTCATCCCGAAGTAAGAAAAGACTTCAAAAAATGGTTGAACAATCAAAAATCTTCATTCGTATTATTGGAAAATGCCATTTTATTCAAATCGGGCATGGATGTTTTTTGTGATTTTATTATATATGTAACCGCCCCCGAAGAAATACGCATCCGTCGAATCATGGAACGAGACGGACTCCACAAAAAAGAAATCGAAAACAGACTAAGACACCAACCTGAAAATGAAGAATTTAGAAAAAAAAGCCATTTTATTTTAAGAAATGACAGGAGTTTGGAAGAAATTAAGGATAATATTGAAAAATTAATACAGAAAATCAAAAAAAATTCAATGTAATTAAATTCTTTTTCTTAAAAAATTAAGTCTTTGCTACCTTTTTAACTTAATAAATAAATATATTTTATTATTTTCAAAATTTTTCTTAACTTTGTGTCATGAGGAAGATTGGCTACTTGGTTATTGCATATGTTTTGGTTTTCTCATTGCTGGGAATAGCCATTCTTCAATCCGTACTTTTAAGAAAACAAAAGAAACTTCTTGAACAACAAATGCTATACGCCATTAAAAGTTCAATGAGCGAAATAGAATGGCGTCTCAAAGAAGAAGAAATCAATAAAATCATCAAAGAACTGGATTTATTGGGTATTAATTTCAAAGAAAATACCGATCCGGCTATGGATTTGGATATCGCCGACAATTGCGAGATTATTATCAAACGCCGGAAAAACGGCGATGCATTGATGATATACGACACCATTTTTCCGCGAAAAACAAGTTATTACGAATGGAATAATGAAGATTCCGTTATCGACCGCTTAAAAATTCAATATTATTATATTTACTTAACGAATTTGCTTTTTTCCCGTCCGCTCTCGCAACGTATCGATCCGGTAAAACTAAAAAAAATCATCGACGAGGAGTTACACGAAAAAAATATCGATGTCCCATATGAATTTGCCATTTACCAAAATAACTCTTTGACCAATATAAAAAGTAAAAAATATAAAGAGTCCGACAACTTCTTGCATATTAAATACAAACTTTTCAAAGAATTTTCCGGGAAAAATATTATCAACCTGGTTATTGCCATCAAGAAAAAAGATATTTACAAAAACAATCTCCTTATTTTTAGAATCCTTTCCTATGCATTTATGACCATCATTCTACTTTCGTTTATTTTTTCCATATACAGCATGATGAGGCAACGCCATATTACCGAACTGAAAAACGACTTTATCAATAATATTACCCACGAATTTAAAACGCCGTTGGCTACAATAAGTTTGATTATTGATTCCATCAAATCGCCTGCCGTGATCAACAATCCGGAAAAGGTTAAAGAATATTTACATAAACTCAAGATGGAAAATAAACGGATGTTTCATCAAGTGGAAAAAATACTACACCTGGCCCGGATGGAAAAAGGCGAAACCATTTGGCATATCGAAACCGTCAATGTCCATGATGTGATTATGCAAGCCGTTGAACACATGAAATTTATTTTCGAATCCAAAAAAGCAAAAGTCGATATAGACCTAAAAGCCCGAAACCCGATGGTTAAAGGCGATCCGGTTTACCTGTTTGACGTATTTGTCAATCTATTGGACAATGCCGTCAAATATAGCAAAGACAAGAAAATTGAAATTAAAATACAGACCTTTAATCATAATAATTATGTAGCCATCAAAATATCCGACAAGGGCGTAGGCATGAGCGACGAAACCATAAAATATATTTTCGAAAAATTTTATCGCAAACCTTCCGGGGCGGTTCATACCATTAGAGGCCACGGAATAGGTCTCACCTTCGTGAAAAAAATTATTAGCAAACTCAAAGGTGATATTTACGTGGAGAGCCAACCCGGCGAAGGCACAACCTTTACGATTTATCTCCCGGTTGCCCGGGACGAAGATAATAACCAAAATAAACAATCTTAAAAAAATCATTCACTATGGAAACAAAAAAAAGAATCTTACTCGTAGAAGACGATCCCAATTTCGGACCTATGCTCCGGGATTTCTTGAAATTGAACAACTATGATGTTGTATTGGCAACCAATGGAATCGAAGGATTGGAAAAATTCAAAAATAATGAATTCGACTTAATTCTGCTCGATGTCATGATGCCCTATAAAGACGGCTTTACGCTGGCATCCGAAATCAGAAAATACAACGAAGACGTGCCCATTATATTTATCACTGCACGCACTATGAAAGAAGACGTCATTAAAGGATATCAATCGGGCGCGGACGATTATATCACCAAACCGTTCGACTCGGAAGTTTTGCTCTACAAAATCAATTCGCTTATCAGTCGCGGAGCGAAAATCACCGAGAAAAAACCCGAACAAACCACCTATCAAATCGGCGATTTCCATTTCGATTCCAAATTACGGCTTTTGAAATACAAAGATGAAGATCCGCAAAAATTATCACCCAAAGAAGCCAAATTATTAAAATTACTCGCCGAGCATAAAAACGACCTGATGTTACGCGAAAAAGCCCTTACCCAAATTTGGATGGACGATAATTATTTTACATCAAGAAGCATGGACGTATATATAGCCAAATTACGAAAATATCTATCCAAAGATCCTAAAGTGGCTATCGTAAACATTCACGGCGAGGGCTTCCGTTTGGTGGACGAAGCGGAAAATTAACATGCCGGATGGAAATCAACCGGGCGGAACAAATTTTTTATGCAAACCCAATCCGGGGCGATGAATTTCAGTTTGACACCTTGGAAAGCAGGCATATTGCTAAAGTTTTACGAAAAAAAACGGGCGATTTACTTTATTTGACCGACGGACAAGGATTTTTTTATCAAGCGGAAATTATCCGGGCGGATAAGAATAAGGTAATTGTAAAAATCTTGGAAAAAATTAAGGAACCCGAACCTAAGAAAAAATTACATCTCTTTATCGCCCCTCTCAAATCCACCAATCGTATGGAATGGGCTTTGGAAAAATCCACCGAATTGGGAGTTTGGGAAATTACGCCCGTAATAACCAAACATACGGAAAGAAAGAAATTAAATTACGAAAGACTCGATAAAATCATTATTGCCGCCGTAAAACAATCCAAAAGAGCATATAAACCGGTTTTACACCGGGCGATTAATCTTGAAGATTTTATTCAATCGAAAGAAAACGCCTTCGTGGCATTGTGTCAAGCAAATAAATCGTCAAATCATATCTTTCAATCGCTCGAGAAGGCCCGAATTTTAATCGGGCCGGAAGGCGGTTTTTCGCTAGAAGAAATCCGTTTGTTGGAAAAGGCATCCGTTTCCGCCGTCAGACTGGGATCATACAGACTCCGGAGTGAAACGGCGGCCATTGCCGCCACGTGTTTATTTCATCAAATAAAATAAAAAAAAAACATGAAAAAAACAATCATCAAATTTATTTTCTGGACCGGATTGCTCGTCCTTGTGATTTGGTATTATGTAAAGCATACCTAAATCACGGCCGCATCATTACCGGAACAGCCACAAAGAGAACAGGCAAATTCAAGATTTTATCAAAGCATTCGTATATCTCAAGCGTTTCAGTATCGCATGGTCACCGCATTGATATTCATTCCGGCTCCAACGGAAGCCAGTAATATCAAATCGCCACGCTTTAATTCCTGCCCGGGAAGCATTCCGTTAAGCACCTGATCCATCAAAGTGGGTATAGTGGCCACGGAACTGTTGCCCATAAATTCTATATTGCTGGGCATCACCCCTTCGGGAACCTGCATGCCGTATAACTTAAAAAAACGTGTTACTACCGCTGCATCCATTTTTTCGTTGGCTTGATGGATAAAAATCTTTTTCAAATCTCGAATATCTTCGCCCGAAGCATCAAAACAGGTTTTCATGGCCTCGGGCACCTTGTTTAATGCAAATTCATAAATTTTATGACCTTGCATAAAGATGTATTTATTCCGTTGGTCGTGATCGGGATTCAAAGAAGGTGCGTTATACAACAATTCCGCTTCCGGATAAGCATAAGTTTGCGAAATAAAAGACAGAATTCCTTCGGAGGGATTTTCGGTTAATTCCAAGACTACCGCTCCCGCTCCATCGGCAAAAATCATCGAATCGCGAGAATACGGGTCACGCACGCGGCTTAAAGTTTCGGCCCCGATAATAAGCGCATATTTCGAATAGCCGGCTTGCATGCGTATATGGGCATTTATCACACCTTCCAACCAACCCGGACAGCCGTATAATAAATCGAATGCTACCGAATCGGGATTCTTTATTTTCATCTTATATTTCACTCGCGAAGCCAATGAAGGCACATAGTCGGAATATAAAGTACCATGTTCAATATCGCCGTAATTCGAAGCCACTATAATAAAATCCAAATCTTCCTTATCAATCCCCGCATTCTTCAGTGCATTTTCCGCGGCCATGGCCGCAATATCCGAAGTGACTAAATGATCTTCCACATAACGGCGGGACCGTATATGCGTAATTTCGCGAAACTTTTCTATAATTTCCTCGTTCGGCTTGTTTATCCTTCCGTTTTTATCGAAAAATTCCCAATTCAAAAAATCTTCATTTCTTACTTCCACCCCGGGCATATAACTTCCTATTCCGATAATTTTAGAGCGTTTCAAATTCATAATTCACATTATTTAAGCCCCAAAATTATGAATATTTTTTTATATGAATCTTCCCGTTTCTTGAAACATATAAAACCAAAAGTTTTTAAGTATATTTGTCGGTAAATTAATCGAACCATGAGAAAATTATTTATAAGCGTATTAATCGGACTATTGATTATTACTTCCTGCGGGAAATCAAAAAAGGAAAGAGAAGTTAAAGGCAACACCAAAATCAGCGGAATCATACAAGACGGTCAAGGAAAGGTGATCATTGTCGGACGCTCGGTAAACCGTCAATTTAAAGAAATCGACAAAGATTCGCTGGAGGATAATACATTTATTTTGGGAGTGGAACTCAAAAATCCCGAAGTTATATACCTCCAAATTCTATCAAATCATAGCAATTATCCATTATTTGTCGAACCGGGTAAAAATATCAAACTCGAAACGGATGCCAATTTCTCAAATGTAAAAATAATAGAAGGTAGTCCTTCGAGCATAGGGTTTAATGAATTTATTCGTCTATTGGAAGAATATAGAAATAAAGAAAACGAATTGGGTATAAAATTCAAAGAAGCCCAACAATCGGGAAACAAGGCCGAGGAAGAAAAAATCAGGAAAGAATATTACAAACTCCAATCCGAAAAATTGGAAAAACTTTATCAATTGGCCGAAGCGAACAAAGACAATGTTGCCGGAGCCATTATATTGGAATCCCTTTCATATAATCAAGATGCGGATTTCGGAAGATTAAAAACTCTTTATGAATCACTTCCCGATGAAATCAAACAAACCACATATGCAAAAAATGCTTGGAATAATATAAAAAATTCCTTGGTTACAGCCATCGGCCAAAAAGCACCCGATTTTGAAGCGCCTACTCCCGACGGAAAAACACTTAAAATGTCGGATGTATTGAAAAAATCAAAAGTATTGGTATTGGACTTCTGGGCATCCTGGTGCCGTCCGTGCCGGGTCGAAAATCCCTATGTAGTTGAAATTTATAAGAAATACCATGACAAGGGATTGAATATCTTAAGTATTTCATTAGACAAACCCGATGCGAAAGACAAATGGCTTAAAGCCATAAAAGATGACCAATTAAATTGGTATCACGTATCCAACCTTAAACATTGGCAAGATCCGGTAGCACGAAAATACGGCATAAATAGCATTCCGGCCACATTGATTTTAGATAAAAACGGGGTGATCCGTGCCAAAAATTTACGCCGGCAGGATTTGGAAAACAAAATCAAAGAGTTATTGAATGAATAACAAAATCATTATTGTTTTATTTCTGGTCGGAACCGTTCTTTTTCAAAATTGCGGTTCCAACCCCAAAATACAAGGTCATAAACTCGAAATTTTTGCTCCTTCTAAAATTTACGAATCGCTTATTCTGAAACGTCTATCCAACAAAGGCGAATTGATTCCGGTTGATACGCTCAAAATCAATGAAGGAAAAGCCGAGTATATCCATCAATACACCATGCCGGATATTTTTTTTATATCCAATGGCACTTCTAATCTGATGGTCTTTTTAGAACCGGAAGATATAAAAATGTATATCAATGCCCATCATTTTATTGCCGACTCCATAAGAGGCGGGCAAGAGAACCGGCGATTCGGCGAATATCTGTCCCATGTCGACAGTTTGAAACAGTTGCAAAAAAAGACCCTGATGGAGATAAAAAATCAATCTCCCTCCGCTAAAAAAGATATTCAAAACAAATTATTTGCTTTGGCCGATACCATCCGTCAATATGGATTTGATTTTGCCAGACATCCCTCATTGGCGGGAATTGCGGTCTTAACCGAAATGACTTTTCAAAATAATGCCAATGTTAAAAAACTTTTTGAGATATATAACAACTATCCCGAAACGCTAAAACGCACAAACGCCGGAAAATTCCTCACCAAACGGCTTAATGACATTTCCGTCGGTGCCATTGGGATGCGCGCCCGTAATTTTACCGCTCCTAACCCCGATGGAAAACTTATTTCGCTCTATTCGGCCATGGGAAAAGTAACTTTGGTGGACTTCTGGGCCGCATGGTGTAAACCCTGTCGAATTGAAAACCCAAATTTGGTCCGTATTTACGACAAATATCACGAACAGGGATTGAATATTATAAGTGTTTCGTTGGATTCCGATAAAGACGCGTGGCTCAAAGCCATCAGGGACGATAAACTCAATTGGTATCATGTTTCACATTTGAAAGGTTGGAAAGAACCGGTTGCCGTGATGTATAAAATAAGGGCTATTCCCCAAAATATACTCATTGACAAAAAAGGAATTATCCGTTATAAAAATTTACGGGGAAAATTACTTGAACAAAAGATTCAAGAACTTTTGGATGAATAACAAATACCTGAAATGGATTTTGCTCATCGGTGCTTCATTAATATGGGGCACCGCTTTTTTATGGACCAAAAAATCACTTGTCGGATTGACGCCCGCCCAATCCGCCATGGCCAGGGTGGCATTGGCGGGTTTGATTTTTTTAATTTTAGGGGGAAAATATTATTTCAAATTACCTGCCCGTTACTATTTAAAATTTTTAATCAACGGATTCCTGGGCACTTTGATTCCTATTTTCTTATTTTCGGTTGCCCAAACACGGATTGATAGCGGCATCACCGCCGTATTTAATTCGGTCACTCCCCTATTCGTCCTGTTAATCGCTCATTTCGGAATAAAACAACCCGTCACCAAACGCCAAATAATAGGCGTTCTCCTGGGATTTACCGCCGCCGTTGCGCTTATTTTTGTCAGTTCCGAAACCCATCCCGGGCAAAATTATTTTTATGCCATGTGGGTTTTCTTAGCAGGAATTTCCTATGCCATAGATATGAATCTTATTAAGAAATGGTATAAAGATATGCCTGTCCTTATTTTTTCTTCGGGAATTTTTATAAGCATCCTTCCCGTCGCTTTGCTCATTCTTTACCTTACCGGCTTTTTTGAATTGGATTGGCACGAACCCACCGTTCGCAATTCCCTGTACTACGTGGCCATTGTGGCTATTTCGGGCAGTGTGATAGCCAAATTGATGTTCAACAAACTGATTCAAATCGACTCACCCGTATTTGCATCAACGGTTACCTATATTATTCCCATGGTGGCTGTAATTGCCGGCATACTTGACGGAGAAAAGATTCATTTCAGTCAAATCGTTTCGGGCATCATCTTGCTTTATGCCATTTACTTAAGCGGGAGCAATAATAAGAAACAAATCAAGCGGACAAGGTAAACAGGTTTCACAGTTCTGCGAAAAAACGTATTTTAGCACATAAAACCGTTTTATGTCCAATACATTCGGCCGGATATTGCGTTTAACAACTTTCGGGGAATCTCACGGCGAAGCCGTGGGCGGTATTTTGGACGGCATGCCGGCGGGCATTGAAATAGACTTCGATTATGTTCAAAAACAACTCGATCGACGCAGGCCGGGCCAATCGGAATTAACCACTTCGCGTTCCGAAAAAGACCGCGTCAAATTCCTTTCCGGCATTTTCGAAGGAAAAACATTGGGAACTCCCATTGCTTTTATTATTGAAAACAAAAATGTCCGCTCGAAAGATTACGAACACCTCAAAGACGCTTTTCGTCCCTCGCATGCCGACTTTACTTACGAAAAAAAATACGGCCGTCGAGATTGGCGCGGAGGCGGAAGGGCATCGGCACGAGAAACGGCCGCCAGAGTGGTGGGAGGTGCATTAGCCTGGCATTTGATTCCGGATATAAAAATTCAAGCGCATGTTCATGCGGTTCATCAACTCTCTTCCCGAAAAACCATCGAAGAATTGGACTGGGATTTTGTCGAACAAAATTCCGTTCGCACGGCCGATAAAGATTTGGCCGAAGCATTTGAAAAAATAATAAAAAAAACAAAAAAAGAAGGCGATACCGTAGGAGGAATCGTATTATGCCGGATTACTTCCATTCCGCCGGGATTAGGGGAACCCGTATTTGACAAACTGGAAGCCCGGTTGGCATCGGCCATGCTGAGCATACCTGCGGCAAAAGGATTTGAAATCGGTAGCGGATTCGACGGAAGCCGGATGAAAGGTAGCGAACATAATGATATTTTCCTGCCCGGCGGCACAACGGGCTCCAACTACTCGGGCGGTGTGCAAGGAGGAATCAGCAACGGCATGCCCGTTTATTTCAAAGTGGCTTTCAAACCCGTTGCCACTTTAATGAAACCTCAACAAAGCATCGACCGGCATGGAAATAAAATAATCATCAAGCCCAAGGGACGCCACGACCCGTGTGTATTGCCCCGGGCGGTACCTATTGTGGAAGCCATGGCGAACCTTGTCATCGCGGATTTTGTTTTGTTGCAAAAAATTCAAAAATAAAATGTATGAAAAAAATACCCTTACATTGGAAAATAATGATCGGTATGATACTGGGAGTGGTGGTAGGAATTTTATTAACCTACACTTCATGGGGTAAAGATTTTACCTATAATTGGATAAAACCTTGGGGAGATATCTTTATCCGGATGCTCAAGATGATAGCCATTCCTTTGATTTTGGCCTCTTTGGTCAAGGGAATTTCCGATATGAAAGATATTTTGAAGTTCAAAACCATCGGTCTGCGCACTTTGGGATGGTATATCCTAACCACCGTAACAGCCATAATCATAGGTTTGGTTTTGGTCAATACCATCCGACCGGGCACGAAAATTTCACATGAAACAGTCATAAAATTGGAACAAAGTTTAAAAGATAATCAAGCCATTTCCTCTAAAATTAAAACGGCACAAGCCCAAAAAGAAAAACCCGCCCTGCAATTCATTGTGGATATGGTACCCGATAATGTATTCAAAGCCATGACTGAAAATAAACTCATGTTGCAGGTTATCTTTTTCTCGGTGTTACTGGGACTGACCTTGATATTGATTCCCGCTCATAAAGTTCGGGTAGTCAAAGAATTTTTTGACGGCTTTAATGAAATTATTCTCAAGATGGTCGATTTAATCATGCTCACCGCGCCTTACGCAGTTTTTGCATTGATATTAAATATTATCGTAAGTACGGGCGGAGATTGGGGCTTGATGAAAGGATTGCTTTGGTATGCGGCCACAGTCGTAGCCGGACTGATGATTATGATTGTCTTTTATATGTTTTTGCTTCGGATTTTCGCCAAAAAAAATCCGTTTTGGTTTCTTAAACAAATCAGTCCCGCCCAATTATTGGCATTTTCTACCAGTTCTAGTGCGGCTACCCTGCCCGTGACCATGGAACGAGTGGAAGAACATGTGGGCGTGGATAAAGAAGTTGCCGGATTCGTTCTGCCCGTAGGAGCCACGGTGAATATGGACGGAACCAGTTTATATCAAGCCGTGGCAGCGGTTTTTATTTTAGAAATATTTTGGCCCGAGGGCCTCACTTTCACCAATCAAATCACCATCATTTTAACTGCACTTCTGGCATCTATCGGTGCGGCGGCCGTACCCGGAGCGGGAATGGTTATGCTTGTGATTGTGTTGGATTCGTTAGGTTTTCCGCCGGAAAAACTAGCCATGGGATTGGCGCTTATCTTCGCGATTGACCGCCCGCTCGATATGTTGCGTACCGTTATTAATGTAACCGGTGATGCCACGGTATCCACGTTAGTAGCCAAAAGTGTAGGAAAATTACGAAAGCCCAAACCCAAAGAATGGGACGACTATTTGCATGAAAAATTATAAAAATTCATTCGACCGGAGAGTTTTGGACATCGTCTCACAAATTCCCCAGGGAAAAGTAACTACGTACGGACTCATTGCACGCAAAGCAGGCATGCCTTCCGGCGCCAGAATGGTGGGTTGGATATTAAACCGGCAAAAATTCAATCCTCGCCTCCCCGCCCACCGTGTGGTAAATCGCCACGGCGAATTGACCGGAAAAATGCATTTCGAAACCCCTAATCTGATGGAAAATCTGCTTCAAAGCGAAGGCATACCCGTGGAAAACGGAAAAATTAAAAACTTCGAAAATTATCTTTGGAAACCCTGAAAAAAAAAATCAAGGTTCACATTTCCGTTATTTAGCCCGAGATATTGAAAAAAATATTTTCGATTATATCGACCGAATCTATTCGTGTGTATAATATACTTCGTAATGATAAAGATGTCCGTTAGGGGCCGAAAAATCAAATTCGAATTTCAAGTGATGCTTGTCGAGTTCAAGAATATGAAACACTTCATGCATTGTGCCATCATCCGAATCCAAAGTTAATATTTCGGTGTCTTCATCATAAGACCATCTTCCTTCCCTTTCCACTGTACCATGACTTGAAAAAATATAATGATGGGTATCCTTTTCCAAATCCAAAGTTAAATAATCGATGGAAACGGTGGTATGGAAATTTCCATCAATATGTTCGCTAATTTTTTGTCCTTTCCAAGGATTTTTGGTTAAAAGTGATTCTGCATCAAGACCTAATAATTTTTTACAGGAAGTCGTCCCCAGTAATAGAATCAATACCGCGGTCAATAATAATACCTTTTTCATAATTAATAAATATTTACGGTTATCCGGTAAGATAATCAATTTCGCCGTATATTAATAATAATTATTACAGATTTAGGCAAATGCGGCTGTTTTATGATATTTTTTAATAGAAAAACCGTCCGGTTTTCATAACCCGGACGGTTTTCTCGTGATTTTATCAATTCCACAATTAATTTTCAGGAAGAATCCAAATATCCGGATCAAAATAACCCGGGTCGTATTTTCTTAAAGTAGAACCGTATTTTCGGTTAATGGCATCAATGATTTTATTCGTCAAAATCACATAACCTTTCCTATTTGGATGCACGCCGTCCAATGAAAAGAATAAACTGGGCAAAGTGGAGATGCCGCTAAAATAATCGGCGGTATAAACACTGCCATCTTCCAGTCTTATTCCGGAAATAAGTTCTTCCATAGCACCTGCCATATCCACTACGGCTAAATCATAATTTTGAGCAAGGGCTCTGATAATACCGTTATATTGTGCGGTTGCGGTTCGCAATTCGTTAATTTCATTGGCGGTTAATACCCAACGATCCGAAAGTGGAGAAGTAATACCTAAAATAAGAGCCGGATTTTGAGGATTAGGTTTCCCGATTACGCCTGCGGAAGGGAGCACCATTAAATCACCGCGCGTGGTTTGTCGTAAGGAAGGCAATCCCAAGGCGGACAAATCGGTCAAATACTCGTCGGTAATAACCACTGCATTACGTCCGGCATGAAAATGAATGATTCTTTTATTCATTTCGTCTTCGGTAATTAATCCGGCGGCCTTTGCCATTTGAAGTCCGCCGTTGTATTGGGCATAGGCCTGATTTAATGCCTGGGCGGTCGCACTATTCAGCGGAACCGGATTATAGGGTACGGTTGTAAAATAAGGAATGGAAGCCACATCGGGAATAGTAGCCAATACGCCCTTGGCACCGGTTGATGTAAGTGCTTGCAACATTTGATTGTATAGGAAGCCGAAAACCCCCGGATCGGTAATGTCATGCGAACCGTAAGATGTTACATCCTGATTACCGGTTTGATCTACACCCAAGCCACCCGAAGTAGCATAGGCCAATACATCATTATTCCCTAACCATAGGGTAAAGAAAGTCGGATGTTTGGCCATCACATCTTCAAATACACTGGCATTGGGGCTTGACGCAATTCTGACGTAATAAGGATTGGCGGCACCTGCAGCCAGATTCGCCATATTTCCATATCCGTGATAAACATAATGATAAATCTTGGCACCGGGAATACCCATATTATTGTAGGGGCCGGGCTTGGGAGACAATTCCTGGGTAGGTTCACGAGAAATTCGTTCCACTTGTCCTTCTCCGGCATCAATTACCAATCGGGGCGGAACAATCACATTGCCACCGGCTTTTAACCCACCGATATTATCGACATCTTCTTCCAAATAAGGTATGGTAAATTCACCTCCATTGGCTTCGGCCATTCGATCGGCTAAGAGTTTGGGGAAAGAATTCTTCTGTCCCGAAAGATACAAAGTACCGTTACTATAGCCGGCGGTTAAAGAATTTCCAATGGCTACATAACTACTAAAATCGGCATTCCCCGCGCTGACATTCGGATTGTCCGGGTCAACGGGATTGCTAAATTCGGGTTCACATGAAATAAATAATAAACCCGCAAGTAGAATAATGATTCCGATATATTTTTTCATAATAAGTAATTTTTTAAAATTTATAATTTAAGATTAAAACCAAACGAAGGCACAAAGGCATTGGTCACATAAGTTCCTTCGAATCTCGGTGCACCCAAACCTTCTTTATAAAAATTGTAGGAATCGGTCCTTTCTTTACCATCCACATATAAAAAGGCGAAATCGAATGCGAATTTTTTATGTGAATAAGTAAATCCGAAAGTATAATTATCCGAATCCAAACTCGGTGTATCAGGCGAAAAATAACCGGCCGGTATGGGAGATTGATCGTAATAATAACCAGCTCTTACGGCCAAATTATCATTGAATGCAAATTCCGCTCCAATACGGAAAGTATTCACATCCCTCCAATTCTTAGGCATTTTATTATCCGGCAATTTGCTTTTAAAATCAATATTCAAACTTTTATAAGCCGACCAATAGGTGCGATTTACGTCAAATGCCAAACTCAGGTTTTTGAAAGGTTTTAATGCCAATCCCACGCTTAATTCAGCCGGCATGGGCAATTCTGCTTCAAATGCATCTTTTCTTGGAAAAAATACGGGTGCATCATTGAGTTCCGCCGTACCGTAACGCGCTTTAAAAACAATTTTCGAACGATAATTCACTCCGAAACTTATTCGGTCGGCAGCGCGAATAGTGAAACCTAATGCATATCCGCTTCCCGAAATACCTTCGGCATTTAAAGTAATATCCGTCCTGTTTCCTGCATCATCAGTCAAAAACCGGTTGACATCCTTATTAAATTGAACACTTCCGGTTGCCGCAATAAATGCAGCGGAAATCGAAAAATAGTCATTCATCTTGTAAACCATGGTGGGTTGAAAATAAATGGCTTTTAATGAAATTTTATTAACCAAATGTGAACCCACCCATCCGTCTTGCCATTTGACAGTACTACCGTATGGCGTATAAACAGCCATTCCGAAATAAAAATGTTCGTTTTCCTTATAGGACAAATACAAATAAAAAGGCGTGCCCAAAGGATTTTCGGTTTGTGCTTGCCATAGGTACTGTTC
Source organism: Flavobacteriales bacterium (assembly GCA_027067965.1). Taxonomy (GTDB): domain Bacteria; phylum Bacteroidota; class Bacteroidia; order Flavobacteriales; family Flavobacteriaceae; genus JAADED01. Next base: position 120,928 of record JAMOUV010000032.1, read on the forward strand.
GTTTTGATATTTCACATTTGATTTAACCAAACTTATCCCGAAGGTGAAATTAAATTGACCGTCGAGAAATGCTACTCCCGAAGGATTGAAAAACATCGCTTCGGAATTATTGAACATCGCCGTGCCTGCATGGGCCATACCCAACATGCGAGCACCTTGCAATGCTACACGGTAGCCACCTGCATAAACGGTGTAACTGAATAATAATACCGTAAGTAAAACTGATAACCTTTTCATAAATATTAAAATTTTAGTAAAGATAATGATATTAAATGAAAATTAATAAATTTATTTTTTGCCCTTGATAAAATGAAATACTACTTTAAATAAATCATCCGCCGCGTCCAAATGAACCAAATGTCCCGCATGCGGTATGGAAATAATTTCGGCAAGTGGAAAATGAGCCCTGATCAATGGTATATCTTCTTGCAAAATATAGGGTGATTGACCGCCTTTTATAAACAAAATAGGTTTGTCCGATTGAGAAAAAGGAGGTAGCGCCCTGCCTACTTCTTCCATATTTTCTTCCAAGACATCCCAATTGTGAGACCATCGAAAACCATCGGCTGTTCGTTTGAGACTTTTTAACAGGAAACCGGCAATAAGAGGATCCGGCAAGGCGTTTTGTAACATGGATTCGGCTTCGCGACGAGAGTTCAATCGTTGGATATCAATGCGTTTGATGGCGTCAAAAATAAACTGATGATGCGGGCGGTAATATTTCGGTGCAATATCCACTACGATATACTTCCCCCTGTTTTCAGGATTTTCAATGGCATCGCACATAATAATTTTTCCGCCCAGCGAATGGCCTAATAAATGAGGTGCATTCAATTGATGATATTCGATATAGCGATTCAAATCATCCCGCAAGGATTCCAAAGTAAATTCATCGCTCCAAAATGATTTTCCATGATTACGCAAATCCAAAAGATGGACTTCAAAACCGGCCTGACTCCAACGCTTGGCCAACCTCAACCAATTATCCGAACTTCCTAAAAATCCATGTAAAATCAATAACGGTTGACCGCTTCCAATAATTTTTGAATACAGGATTTCCTCCTTACTGTCCATGTTTCAAAATATGTTGGTATTTGGCAATCACATTTTCCATACCGAACCATAATGCTTCCACTATGAGCGCATGACCGATGGATACTTCCATTAAATGCGGCACATTTTGAACGAAATAACCGATATTATCCAAATTCAAATCATGGCCTGCATTGATGCCCAAGCCCAACTCATGGGCACGGATGGCAGCCCGACGATAGGGTTCGACTGCAGTCGGATTTCCTCGCGCAAATTCTCTGGCATAGGATTCGGTATATAATTCAACACGATCGGTACCGGTATGAACCGCTCCTTCAACCATCTCAATAACGGGGTCCACAAAAATGGATGTTCTTATGCCCAATGCTTTCAAATCCGAAATGATGTCATGCAGATAATCACGATATTTTACGGTATCCCAACCATGGTCGGAAGTAATTTGATTGGGATCGTCGGGGACCAAGGTTACTTGATCGGGTTTGACCTCTTTTACCAATTCCAAAAATTTCGGAATGGGGTTCCCTTCCACATTTAATTCCGTCCAAACCAAAGGACGAAGTTTTCTTACATCGTCATAACGAATATGCCTTTCGTCGGGACGGGGATGTACCGTAATGCCGTCGGCACCCATGTCTTGAATTTTTTCGGCAAACAATAAGGGATCGGGGAAGTTACCTCCTCTTGCATTTCTAAGGGTGGCAATCTTATTTATATTGACACTTAATTTAACCATTGTATTTTTTTACAAATCTAATGATTTCATTATAATCTCGGTGTGAGAAATTTTCGTAACTTCGCATAAAAGATTACAAATATGATGGGCTATATCACTCCTTTAGGCATGATAGGAACTACCGAAATTATTCTTATTGTTATTTTATTATTGTTAATGTTCGGCGGTAGAAAAATTCCCGAATTAATGCGCGGTTTAGGAACCGGTATTAAGGAATTTAAAAATGCCGCAAAAGACAGTTCGGAAACCGAAGATTCCAAAGAAGAATAATTATCGGACCGGTTTAATTGTTTTTAATATTGCTTCCAATTCACTTAGAAGATTCCTTTTTTCGTCCGAAGGTAAATAGATAAATCCTTCCGCAACTACAATTTTGCTTTTATCGGGCAGTGAGATCAGATAATTAATATACGGGCCTCCCATATAATCATTTTCTATTTCCCACAGCCCCCTGCTTTCAATGGCTTCCATTCCGTTGAGATTTATCTTTTGCTGAACGGGGAAAAAAGATTTTTCGGTAATCATCCATGTATTGGGCAAGGGGCCGGGAATATATTTTTTTCCGATACTGTCACGAATAGCAGGCAAGCGAGCGGCCGCTTTTTCCAATGGTTCGTACGGGATGGTATATAATAAAATATTTTTACTTCCAAAAGGCAAATCTTCCCGGTACCAAAAAAAATCTCCGTTCGAAATTATTTCTTTGAATGTATTGGGAATTTCTATGGAAATTCCGAGATTTTTTCTTATCCGGCTATCATCCACCAAATCTTTTTCCCTGAATCGGCTCTGCATAACACCGATATCGTTTTCTTTAAATAATTTGATAATCGTATCGGCTTTCTGTTTTAATAAATCGGAAATTTCTTTTTCGTCTTTTCCTGTAATTTTTACAATAACTTGCGGTTTGGCGTAAGGATCTCGAAGCACTTTTATTCCTTTTTCTTTGCCTTTTTCTACCATGAGAATATTACGTATGATAAAAAAAGTTTCATCATAGACTTCGGGAGGAATTTGATTAATGGTAAATAAAGGTTCGCGTTGAGGAAGCACCATTACATCGCTGGCAAAGTATTTTCTAATGGTATCACCCAAAGAACCTTTCCAATCCGAATCTTCCATTACTAAAAGCAATTGATTTATTTTTCCGGTAGAGTCGAATTTTACCTTTTTACCTTTCTCACAAGAAATAAAAAACAATTGAGATATAATGACGGTAAAGAGTAAAATAAAGGACGATCGTATCATGACTTGTAAATTTTGAGTTTGGTGCCGGGAGAGAGTTTTTTTCCAGACTTCATCCCGTTCCATTGCATCAAATCCCGTACCGAAACCCTATATTTTCGGGAAATATCCCACAATGTGTCGCCCTGTTTTACGCGATAATAAATTATTTGTTTTTTCTTTGACTTTTTGTCAGGTGTCAATGCCATGCGCCTGACAGTGTATATTTTTAATTTTTGCCCGGCTCTTATTCGGCTACTTCGCAAACGGTTCCATCGTTTAATTTTTGAAACGGATGTGCCGTATTTCCGGGCGATTTTTCCCAAATAATCTCCGGGTTTTACCCGGTAAATGACATAATCGGGAAGTGTATAAAATTTGGGCAGCGGTTTTTCTCTGTTATTCCAATCCTTTTCCACGGCGGCATAAAAATCCTTTTCATACAAACTGAATATCTGGGCCACCCGGTAAGGAAGACGTAATAAATATTGTTTACCTTCGACGTATGGTATAATATCCAATTTATAAGCGGGATTAAGAAATTCCAATTCTTCTTCGGTGACGGGAAAAACTTTGGAAATTTGTTCGAAAGAAACGTGCTTTTTAATTTGAATCGTATCGGTCAATATATATTCATAGGCGGGTTTGACAGGTTTTATGCCGTAATAATCTCTAAATTCATACAAAAACCAAACGGCAAGGAATTGGGGCACGTAGCCGGCCGTTTCGCGGGGCAAATAAAATCGTAAATTCCAATAATTCTTATATCCGCCCGACCTTCTGATAGCACGAGATACATTTCCTGCGCCGGAATTATATGCCGCCAAAACCAAATTCCAATCTTTGAATAATTCATATAAATCTTTAAAGTGGAGTGAAGCGGCCCAGGTGGATAATTCGGGCGAAAAACGTTCGTCCAAATAAGATGTAATTTCCAGATGATAGGTTTTTCCGGTGTAATACATAAATTGCCATAAACCCGCGGCCCCTGCAGGCGATACCGCCAATGGATTCAGTGCCGACTCGATGACGGGTAGGTGTTTTAATTCCAAAGGAATATTATTCTTGTCCAATTCTTGTTCAAACATGGGATAGTAGTAATGTTCACCCAAACCGAACAAACGTTGGAGGTGTTTTTTATTGGCCAACATATGCTTAACCGTCTTTTCCAAAACCGGATGATAAATAATTTCAATGGGCGATGTGGCATTGAGTTTTTCCAGTTGTGCTTTAAAAACTTCCGTATTAAAATCGTGAACCGTGATGCTATCGGATTCCATGCCCGAAATAAGCGGTGACAGTAGAAAACTTTCGTACCAAATGCTGTCAATTCTTTTCAAAGAGTCAATATCTTGAATGCCTGCCGCAAGTTCATCCAAACTCAGTGTGTCGGCCAAAATAATTTTTTCTTGTCCGAAAAATGCGGTCACAATCAAAAAGAAACAAAAACTCAATAATTTTTTCATATCAATTAAACGCCTGTTCATCATGAATTATTCTTTCAATGCCTTTATACCGGGCAATTCTTTTCCTTCCAACATTTCTAACATTGCTCCGCCGCCGGTAGATACATAACTCACTGCATCTTCCAATCCGGCTTTTTTCAAAGCAGCCACGCTATCGCCGCCACCCACCAAAGTATAGGCGCCTTCTCGGGTTGCTTGAGCCAAATAGCGGGCAATTTCTTCGGTTCCGCGGGCAAAGGTATCCCATTCGAATACACCGGCCGGCCCATTCCATACTATGGTTTTGGATTGTAAAATCAAGTCTTTAATTTTTTGAAGAGTATCCGGACCGATGTCCAATCCCATCCAATTTTCGGGAATATTTCTACCTTTAAGTAAGCGGGTCCGGGCATCCGGAGCAAAGCGGTCGGCAATGACAAAATCCTCGGGCAATACTAAATTCACGCCTTTTTCGCGCGCCTGCTTGATAATTCGGTTCGCTTCGTCAATCAAGTCCGGTTCCACTAACGAATTGCCGGTTTCATAGCCCAATGCTTTTAAAAACGTAAAAGTCATTCCACCCACAATAATGAGATTATCGACCAAATTGAGTAAATTTTTTAATACCCCTAATTTAGAGGACACTTTGGCACCGCCTATAATGGCTGTAAACGGCTTTTCATTTTCTCTGAGCACTTTTTCGATATTTTTTACTTCATCGGCCAATAAATACCCTGCCGCCTTTTTGCCGGGAAAAAAGCGGGCGATGACCGCCGTACTGGCATGGGCGCGGTGGGCCGTACCGAAGGCGTCGTTCACATAAAAATCTCCCAATTGGGCCAATTGCCGGGCAAATTCCACGTCACCTTTTTTTTCGCCGGGATGAAAACGTAAGTTTTCCAATAACATAACATCCCCCGGCTTGAGGTTCCGTGCTTTTGTGCGGCTATCTTCGCCTATAATATCACTTCCGAAAATAATTTTTCTATTCAATAATTTTTCCAATACCGGTATGATATGACGCAAACTATATTTATCTTCTCTCTCTTTCGGTCTGCCCAGATGTGACATAAGGATCACACTTCCACCGTCATTTAGAATTTTATTAATCGTAGGCAAGGCACGGCGGATACGGGTATCGTCGGTCACATGAAACCGGTCGTCCAAGGGGACATTGAAATCAACCCTGACCAATACTTTTTGGTTTTTAAAATTAAAATCATCTATGGTTTTCATTCTCAAAAGGGTTTAAAAAGAAAGGCAGGTAAAATTACGTATTTACCTGCCTTTATACAAATATTCCCGTGATTAAATCTTATTCGGTTTCCGATTCTTGTTTTTTATCGGTTATTATAAAGAAATCGGAACGTCGATTGATTTGATGTTGTTCTTCCGTACAACTGTTGCAAGGATTACATTCGATTTTGGGTTCGGTTTCTCCTTTTCCTTCCCAGGTTAAACGACTGGCGTCAATACCTTTTGAAATAATATATTGTACGGTTGCTTTGGCACGTTTTTCCGATAAACGTTGGTTATACGGAATAGAACCACGGCAATCGGTATGAGAAACTACATGAATCTTCATTTGCGGATATTTCTTCATGGCTTCCACCACGTTATCCAATTCGAATGCTGCATCTCGCCGTATATTCCATTTGTCGAAATCGAAATAAATGGGCTTGATATTTAATTTTTCCGCCGTGATTATTTCTTCTATAGGATTAAGTTCGATGGTTACATCCACGGCTTCGTCATAAGTAGCGGGAATAGTTACCTTGGCATTTTCATGTTCTTCGGCACGCGCTTCCAAAACAACATCTTTACCGCCTTCGATTAAGAAATCTACGATTCCATCGGCATTTGCCACTTTAGTAGCCATCGGATTGCCGGAATCGTCGGTCAAGACAACCGTCGCATTGGGAATCGGACGTTTGGTTTTGGCATCGATAACTTTTGCTTCAACCAATACATCGAATACGGGCTTGATAGCTTGTACATTAAAAATATCGTAATCGCCGTATTTTTTTGCGCCACGGTTACTGGCCATAAATCCTTTTTTCTCTTTCGGATAAAATACAAACGTAATATCATCGGAGGCACTGTTTACCGGAACGCCCAAGTTGCGAGCGCGTGAGAATTTACCATCCACCAATTTGGAAGCAAAGATATCACGTCCGCCCAATCCCAAATGGCCGTCGGAAGCGAAATAAAGTGTATTATCTACAAAATAAGGATAATCTTCACGTCCTTCGGTATTGATTTCAGGACCCAGGTGAACAGGTTCACCGAAAGTGCCGTCATCATTTATGTCCACATAGAAAATATCGGATTCGCCGAAAGTACCGGGTCGGTTTGAGGCGAAATACATACGCTTACCATCTTCCGTTACAGCCGGATGAGCGGTGTCGAAATAATCGCTATTAAAAGGCAATTCCTTATCATTCACCCATCTTGTTCCGTCCCATTTAGCCATATATATTTTAAGGTGTGTAATTCCGGCGGAATCGACTTTCAGATTTTTTTCCTTAAAATTATTACGGGTAAAATATATGATTTTTCCATCCGGCGAAAAACTAAAAGCACCTTCGTGATATTTGGTATTCACTGCGCCTCGAACTTGGTGCAAGTTACTGGCCAATCCGCCCACATAATCGGCTTCGAAAATTTCGCCGTAAGGTTGTCCGTCCCACATGTGTTTTTTGTTCAAAACCCGGTGGGTTACAAAATAGATTTTGTTTCCTTTTACCTGCGCGCCGTAATCGGCAAATTCCGAGTTCAAATTCGCGTCTTCGTGCACAATAAATTTCTTGCGTTTCCTGTCTAAAATTTTAACTAAATATCCGGGGTTCTGTTTATAGGCGATGGCCCGGTGATCGGAAGGCCGCATTTCAGCGAATTTTTTCATCCAAGGTTCACTTTGTCTATATTTACCGAGGGATTTTAGCATTTGTGCATAACGGAAATAAACTTCCGGATCGTCGGTCGTTTTAAGGATTTTTTTATAATAACGAACGGCATTCCTCGGATCAAATACATTGTAATATGCATCTGCTAATTTACGATATACATAGGCATCCGCTTTTCCGGCTTTTTCGGCTTTCTTATAATATTCGATGGCCTTTAGGTATTCCAGATTTTCAAAATATTTATCCGCTTTTTGTACGGTAGAACTCTTTTTTTGTTGAGCTTGCACAGCCATTAAACCGATAAAGACTGCCAGAACTATTGTAAAAACTCTTCTCATAATAATCTTTTTTAAATTTTATTAAAAATAAATTGGTGACATTAAAGCACGTTGCTTAGCGTAAGGAACCACGAAGTTAATAAATAACTCATGGGTACTGGGACTATAAAATTTCATCATGGAAGTGGTCCTGTCATAGGCATATCCGATTCTAATATTGTCGGTTAGCATATAATTAATCAAACCGCCAAACGAATCTTTCAATCTGTAAAACAGACCGAGTTCCAATTTATCATACATAAACAAGTTCGCGCTAAAAATGCTGGAAATAGGCGAACCGTTTGCTTTATAAACCATTACATGGGGTTTTAATTTGAAATTCTCACCCATATCAAATACATATCCTGCCGTTCCGAAATAATGTATGGTACGTCCTTGCGTCCATGAAGAACCGGATTGTTCATAGGGTCCGGTATTGAGATTCGGAGCTGAAAGTCCTACATAAAATTTCTCGGAATATAAAAATGCTCCCACTCCGTAAAGCAATTTCATTACCGTAGGATTTACGGATAACAAAGGATCGCCCGGGTGAACTACCGATAATGATTTAAAGTCCATATGATCACGGGCCAAACCTACATTCAATCCAAAGGCGAGATTTAATTCGGGAGCCAATTCAATGGTATAGGAATAATCCAATTTGATATCCGTTTGACCTACCGGACCGTATTTATCATGCATGGCCGACAAGCCCAATCCCATTTTTTCTCCCAAAGGTGAATGGATATTAAAGACAAAGGTTTCGGGGTGCCCCGATTGTCCCACCCATTGGGTTCTGTACAGAAATCCTCCTGCAAGTCCGTTTTTAATTCCGGCATAGGCAGGGTTCACAACGTTCATGTTATACATGTATTGTGTATAATGCGGTGCTTGTTGGCCAAACACTTGCATACCGAAAATCAGCGCCGCAAATAAAACGAGGTTTTTCATATATTTTCTCATACTTTTTACTTTTAATGTTATTTAATAAGATATACCCAACCGGTTTTTACGGAACCGTCTTTTAATTTTATTACATAATAATAGGTAGCTGCAGGCAAAGGATCTCCGTTCTTGTTCTGTCCGTGCCATTCATCCACATATCCGTTTTCTTTTTCAAATACCACGGCTCCCCAACGGTTAAATATTTGAACTTTATCAATACCTTCTCTTGCATTGAGGAAATCCAAAATGAAGGCGTCATTTTTGCTGTCATTATTCGGTGTAATGGCTTCGGGGATGATACATGCACTATTGATATAATCCGTGATTACAATTTCATCCCTGGTAGTACAATTTCCATGGGTTACTTCAACCGCATAAGTACCTTCGGCTGTCACTTGATAATGCGGACCGTTGGCGCCGCTTATAAGATGACCGTTTCTATACCACTGATAACTCAAATCATTTGCGTTTTGAAAATCGGACATATTTTTGGGTGTAGCGTCCAATACAATTTCGTCGTCTTTACAACGATAAAAATCATTACCCAAATCAACTACGGGCGAAGGAACAACCTTAATTTCTCCTTCGTCATAAGCTATCGTTTCATTACCGGCACAGTCGTAATAAGTGACTTGGCAGGTATAAGGACCGTTGTAACTATCCATCGGCACCCTGAGTTCACTTGTATTGGAATTCGGAACCGGATTGCGGTCCGCATCGTACCATGTAATCGTATAATGTTCGGGAGAATCATCCGGCCGGAAAATCCATGCTTCGGGATTATCCAAACTATCTATGGCCCAAACACTGGTATTTCTATTCACCATTGAATGCTCCGTGCTTTCATCTCCGGGATAAGCACCACATGTGGCATCATCATTTTGAATACCTAATACGGCCAATCCGTCGTTCCAATCATCACAAACCGGCTTATGCTTCATATGTACTTCAATGCTGTAACCGTTTTCGTTTAAAACGATTTGTTGTGAAGTGGATTGTTCCCAACACCAAAATTGCGGGATTTCATGATAAGTAATAATAAATTGGCGATTGGGGGCCTGACCCCTCACTTCATACTTAATCTCCGACATATCGTTTCGTTCTTCTGCATCCATATCATGAAAAGCACCCATTATTGATGCATAGGATACACCCCACCAATCATAATAAGGAAGTTCGATGTTCGGAATAAGTTGATAATCAAATAAAAAATAAGAATCAAATGTTCCCGTTAAGTGCGGCTGAAAAATAATATCTCCATTTGTTCCTATAACCAATTTATCATAAGGTTCGCCAAAAAAATAAAAGGTAAATCCTATATCGATAGGATCGGAATAAACATCATCAATATCCAAAGGTATATTTTCCAGAAGCACATCATTAGCGTTTGTAAAATCGGAATCATAATTAAATGGAATACTATCCGTCACATAGCCGTTGCTTAACAATGCCGAAATGTTTGCACGAAGAACCCCATAGGATTCCGTATCACAGACCGTATCGTTATACACAACAACTTGTGCTTGCAGTAAACCAAGTCCTGTGAATAACATAAAAATAAACAGGTAGGTAATCTTTCTCATAACTTTTTCTATTTTAATTACAAATATAAATGATTAATTTTAAGAAACAAAAATTTTTTTATTAACACAAAGTGTTAAATCTATAAAATATTTTGAAGGGAATATAATCCTTTTCTTTTATTCATTTTCTAACAATTGTTTGTTTGTGATTTTTTTGCTTTATGAGTATTAATACCATGTTTTTTAAACTCACGAAATAATCATTGTTTTGCTATCGGCAAAATACGTAACTTTAGGCATGATTTTAGTATCAGTGAAAAAAAATAAAATTATAGCATTTATGAAAAGGAATTATAAAGCCATTTTAACCGTATTTATACTAGCGGCAATGCTTTTTTCGTTTATTAAATATGAAAAAAAGAAACAACAGGATTTAAAAAGAGAACAAACTATTTTGAGTTCCATATTATATATCTTGGACAATTATCATTATCAGCCGAAAGAAATTAATGATGAATTTTCCGCAAAACTTTTTTCGGAATACATCAAACGAGTTGATCCTTCCAAACGCTATTTCTTGAAAAAAGATATTGATTCGCTTTCTAAATATAAACATGATTTGGACAATCAAATCAGAGAAATGCGATTTGATTTTTTTAATGATATCTTCAAGCTCTTGATGATGCGGCAAAAGGAAAGCGAAAAAATCTTTAAGGACATCATCGCTCATCCCATCGATCTAAATGAAAGGGACAGTATTGTTTTTGATACCGACATGATTGATTTTCCAAAAGATTATTCGGAAAAATACAGACGATGGAAACAACATATCAAATATTCCATTCTTACCGATATCCATCAAGAAAAGAAAAGCGAAGAAAATAAAGATAAATCCAAAGACGATTTAAAAAAACACGGTATCGATATAACCAATAAAAATTTTAAAAGTTTTTTTGAAAATTTATTCGACTTGAATCGCAACGATTATTTGGCTTTGTATTTTTCTACTATTGCCGAAATGTACGATCCGCATACCACCTACTTCAAGCCCATGGATAAAGAAAGATTTGATATGGATATGAGCGGTTCGTTCGAGGGCATTGGTGCACGCTTACAAAAGGAAGGCGCATATACCAAAATAGTCGAATTGATTCCGGGCGGCCCTGCATGGAAAGACGGCAAACTCGAAGTAGGCGACATTATTCTTAAAGTACGTCAGGAAGATGAAGACGAAGCATTGGACGTAGTTGGCATGCGTTTGGATAAAATCGTACAGAAAATTCGGGGCAAAAAAGGCACGACGGTTTACTTGACGGTCAAGAAATTAAACGGAAAAATTATAGAAATTCCGATTGTGCGCGACAAAGTGATTTTGGAAGAAACTTTTGCCAAATCCCTTATCATCGATCATGATAAGAATAAGACCGGTTACATTTATTTACCGAAGTTCTATCATAATTTCAATAATACGGACGATAGAAATTCCGCCACCGATATTAAAAAGGAATTGGAGAAATTGGAAAAAAATAACACACATGGCGTAATTATAGATTTGCGTAATAACGGCGGCGGTTCGTTGGCCGACGTAATAGATATTGCGGGTTATTTTATTAAAAAAGGTAGCATCGTGCAAGTACGCAACCGCAATGGACGCATCCGAATACATCGCGATAATGATACATCTTTTCAATATGACAAACCGGTAGTGGTCCTCGTGAATGAATTATCGGCTTCGGCATCCGAAATACTTGCGGCCGCTTTGCAAGACTACAAACGGGCCGTTATTATTGGCGGCAATCAAACCTACGGCAAAGGCACGGTACAGAAATTCATCGATTTAAATGAAATAACCGGCCCGAATCCTTGGGGCAAACTGGGGTCTCTTAAATGGACTACGCAAAAATTTTATCGTGTTTCTGGCGGATCCACTCAACAAAGAGGCGTCATTCCCGATATCAACCTTCCCGACCGTTTCAAATATCTGAAATTCGGTGAAAAAGATTTGGAAAATGCCCTTCCCTATGACACCATCGAGCCGGCCTCTTATAAACCATGGGATAAATATGAAAATTATAATCAGGTCATCAGAACCATCATAACCCAAACCGACACCATGCGGATTTTCAACTACCTTGATACATTGGCCCGTTATTTTCAACAAAATAGTGAACGTAAGGTATATCCACTCCGAGCAAGCGAATTCTTTAACCTGATGAAAGAAAATGAGAAAAAAGCAGCGGAATTGGATAGCTTAACCCGCTATAAGAACCGGCTTCAATTCCGGCTCATTCCGCAAGATTCTTTGGAACATGCCGGTGACACGATTTTCTTTTCGAAACGCAAACGAATGATTGAAAAACTGGAAGCGGATCCTTATCTCGAACAAGCGGTTCGGGCCGTAGAAATGCTCAAAGTTAAAGCATCATGAAAACAAAAAGAATAATAGGTTTATTTCTATTGCTATTTATATTCGGATGCAAAGAACGCGCATATAAGAATCCTTATCTGCAAGATGTCTCATTCGATATCATGATTAACCTCGACTTGCCTCAATACGCTTCTTTGCAATATCCCGGCAGTGCGCTTTATGTGGCACAAGGTGGTATTAAGGGTGTGTTTATTTTTAATTCCGGCGACGGCTTTAATGCTTTCGAAGCATCCGATCCGAATCATTATCCCAATGATTGTTCCACCATGCAAGCGAACGGCACCTCTGTGATTTGTCCTTGCGAAAATAATCGTTACAGTTTGTCGGACGGTCATTTAATGTCCGGCGAAGGTCAATACGGGCTCAAACCTTATCATGTGCAGCAAAACGGACATATTATTCATATATATAATTAAATCAACCGAATCATGGTCTATACCCGGCAAACCCTCCATAACTACCTCCATCGCGATAGCCGAACCCGCGATGTTTATCATGATTTAAATCCATTTAAAGTCAAGGAAATACTCCTTGTATCCAGTTTATATGATGCCTATACCATCGAAAAGGAAGGGCGTTTTTCCGAAATTATGTTATACGATTACGGAAATCTTAATCTTACTTCCGTGCCGCGAATCACCGGGGTGTCCACTAAAAAAGAAACCATCCAACAGCTCGAAAACAAAAATATCGACATGGTGGTGGTAATGGTGGGTTTTAATATCAACCGCTCCATACGCATCATCAAAGCCATTAAAGAAAAATTTCCCGATAAACCCGTCTTTATTTTGCTCACCAACCACTCTCAAATCAAGCATTTTCAATTGCGGCAGCAAGAAATCGGTTTTGACCGGCTGTTTGTGTGGGACGGCGATCCGCGTATCTTTTTTGCGATGATAAAATATCTCGAAGACCTCAAAAACGTAGAAAACGATGTGAAATTGGCCAATGTGCGTATCATCCTGATCGTGGAAGATTCGCCTATTTATTATTCCGCCTATTTGACTAATTTATACAAGGTTATTTTCGAGCAAACCAATAAAATTATCAATGAAATAAAAACCGACAAACTCTACAAAGTACTTAAACTCCGGGCGAGACCCAAAATCTTATTGGCCACAACTTATGAAGAAGCCGAAGAAATATTTGAAAAATATAAAAATAACATCTACATCGTCATCTCGGACGTTCAATTTCCCAAAGCAGGCAAAATTCAAGATAACGCGGGTTTTGAACTCATCGAAGAATTTAGAAAATACAAATCCGACTTGCCCGTGATTATGCTCTCGTCGGATAAAAAGAAACTCTTCGAAGCCGAACAAAAAGATATTACTTTTCTCGATAAAAACGATTCGAATTTATTTAAAAAACTCCAACGGAAAATTATTTATAAACTCGGATTCGGCGATTTTGTTTTCCGGGACGGACAAGGCAATGAAATTGCCCGCGCTACCAATATCAGTGAATTCGAGGAATTGATTCAAAAGGTGCCCGACGATTCCATTATGTATCATGCATCGCGGCATCACTTTTCGCGTTGGTTGATGTCGCGGTCGGAAATTCAAGTGGCATCGCTACTCAAACAAAAGCAAGCCACCGATTTTAATAATCCGGACGAAATCAGAAATTACGTACTGGAAATGCTCAAAATCTACCGCGACGAAAAACCCGCCGGAAAGGTCATCCCGATTGATGAAAAACATTGTCACAACGAAGCCAATATACTTTTGCTTTCGGAAGGTGCTTTCGGCGGTAAAGGACGCGGCTTGGCCTTCATTAACTCCTTGTTGCATAAAACCGATTTGAGCAATGCAGTGGACGGGATTCGTATCAAAATTCCGCGTACGGCGATTATCGGCACCAAAGAGTTTGAAAATTTTATTCAAAATAATAACCTGACCGACATCAAAGAATTAGGGTTGTCGGATTTGGAAATAAAAAAGCGATTCCTGGAAGGAAAATTGTCGCACGAAGTCAAAGAAAACCTGTGGCTTCTATTAAAATGTTTCAAAAAACCCTTGGCCATTCGTTCGTCCGGCTTGTTTGAAGACAGTTTGGACCAACCCTTTGCCGGCATATTCGATACTTATCTATTGCCGAACAATTCGCCCGATCAGAAATTGCGTTTCAAGCAACTTACCGATGCCGTCAAATTGGTCTATGCATCGGTATTCTTTGAGGATGCGCTTAATTATTCGAAATCGTTAAACAAAAAACTCGGCGAAGAAAAAATGGCCATCGTCATCGAAGAATTGGTAGGACATGAATACAACGGATTGTATTATCCGCACATTAGCGGTGTGGCTCAGTCATACAATTTTTATCCTTTTTCGGACATGCGACCCGATGACGGTTTTGCAGTGATTGCCATTGGCTTGGGAAGTTATGTGGTGGAAGGCAATGTGGCATACAGATTTTCGCCCAAACATCCAAAAATCCAAATGCTTTCCCAAAAAGACCAGATGAAATACAGCCAAACATATTTTTATGCATTGGATATGACCCAACCCAATCCCGATTTATTACAAGGACCCGACGTGACTATCAAAAAGGTTGATATTTATGATGCCTTAGCCCATGGTACTTTAATGCATTTGGTTTCCACTTATGATTATAATAATGACATGATGTATGCAGGGGCCTATGAAAACGGGACGTTGGTAGTGAATTTCGCCGATATTTTACAAAACGAATATATTCCTTTGGCAAAAACCATTCAATTGATATTGAAGAGTTTACGCGATTCCTTCGATACGCCGGTCGAAATCGAATTTGCCGTGGATTTGACCCCGCAAGATCACGGCGAACCCGTTTTTTACATTCTTCAAGTCAAACCCTTGATTATACCATTGGAAAATTTTTCGGTTTCCATAGACAAAGCCGACCCGGAACGAATGATTATTTACGCCGAAAAAAGTATGGGCAACGGTATCATAAACGATATTACGGATGTCATTTATGTAAAAAACGATGCATTTGACAAAACCCGCACACTTGAAATTGCCGAAGAAATAGGAAAATTAAATGAAAAAATGGGTCGGGAATCGCGTAAATATTTATTAATCGGACCGGGACGTTGGGGCACACGCGACCGGTTCATCGGCATTCCGGTACGATGGCCTCAAATTTCTTATGCCAAAGTCATTGTGGAAACCAGTCTGGAAGGATTTCCATTGGACGCCTCTTACGGCTCGCATTTCTTTCATAATATTACCACATTGCACATTGCCTATTTTTCCGTATTTCCCGACCGGGGCAAGGGTTTTATCAAATATGACAAATTGGAAAAAGCCGAATTAATAGAAGAAACGGAATTTTTTAAGCACGTGCGATTCGAACGCCCGTTAAAAATCATTATTGACGGAAGTAAACGGAAAGCGGCTGTATTGGAGCCGGATCCCGGAACTTAATTTACATTTCTTCTGTCATCGCGAATAACTGAATCTAAAAATATATTCATGTCCCGCGTTAATAACTAGACGTTCGTAGGAAAAATTTTTCTTATCCAATTCAACCACATGATATGTCACCGGAGTATCATTATCCGGCTGGAATGTAATTGTTTTATTTTTCTTATCATAAGACCATTGGCCCTCTTCATTTTGGTTAATTGAGTAAAGCACATACCGGTGAGATTTATCCATTTTTAATTCCGTATTCAGAGGTAAAATCTGACTGAGACTTCCATCTTTAAATAATTAGAGTTTTTCTCCTTTCCATAGTTCCTTAGTAAGCAATGATTCCGGATCGAGCCCGAGGATTTTCTTGCACGAAACGGTACCGAGCAATACTAAAATAACGGCGGCAAATAAAAAAGTTTTTTTTTCATAATTTTCAAAATAGTCATTAAATTTTGTGAAGCATGAAAATTACAATCAAAGGAATTCCATAAATTAAATGAAAAGAGGTTATATTCTAATCTCTATAAAAATAATGCTTAATTATCAAACTACTTCCATCTTCTGCATTTGTCTTTATTTCCATATTCAACGTTTTTTTGTTTAATTCCGACACAAAAAAAGTTAAAGGCGGATCATTATCCGGTTCCAAAACCAATTTTTCCATTTTGTCATCATAGGTCCAATTTCCTTCCTCAAAAACAGAATTATTTATATAAAGCTTATACCGATGAGTCTTTTTATTGACTTCAAAAACCCAATCATTTATATTTCGAGTAGAATGCAAAGTTCCATTCGTAATAACTTCCATTTTATCTCCTTTCCATGGTTTTTTTGATAAAAGTGATTCGGAATCGAGTCCGAGCAACTTTTTACAAGATGTGGTACTTACTAACATCAGGAATATTGTGGCAAGTAAAAGTGTTTTTTTCATAACTTTCAAATTTTATCAACCATAAAATTTACAATCAAAAAAATTCCAAAAATTGAATGAAAAAGAGGTTATATTCTAATTTCTATAAAAATAAAACTTAATTACAATTTCATTCCCCCCGGAATATTGGGTTAATTCGAAATTCAAGTTTTTTTTCTTCAATTCGGTTACATATAAACTTACCGGCATTTCGGTATCGGAATCTAAGATCATCCTTTTCGTATCTTCATCGTAAGTCCAAGTTCCTTCGTCCGATGCCGAATTATTTCTGTAAAGCACATAACGATGCGTTTTTTTATTAAACTCCAGTACCGCATCATCTATATTGGTACTGTTATTTAAACTCCCATCTATATAAGTTTCAAATTTATCTCCTTTCCATGGTTTTTTTGATAAAAGTGATTCGGGATCAAGTCCGAGCAACTTTTTACAAGATGTGGTACTTACTAATATTAGAAAAATTGTAGCGAATAAAAATGTTTTTTTCATCTCTTTTTGATTTTAAATATTAATATGCTATTTTTTAATGTGTCAAATACCATTTAAACTTATATTCATCTCCTGAAAAAATGGTGGTTACTTCCATGATTAGATTTTTCCTATTTAATTTTAATATATCATAAGTAATTGGCACGTTGTGGTCCGGGTCAAAAGTGATTTGATTTCGTTTTTTATTATATGACCATTGACCTTCTTCATCAATGATATTATTATGATAAACCGTATAACGATGGTTTTTTTTGATATCCAATACCCAATCCTCTATGGATTTACTATTAACCAAATTTCCATTTTTATACCTTTCGGCTTTTTCTCCAATCCATGGTTTTCTGATAAGTAAGGATTCCGGGTCTCGCCCGAGTAGTTTTTTACATGAAGTAGTGCCCATTAATACCAAAAATAATGTGGCGATTAAGAAAGTTTTTTTCATGACTTTATGAATCTTAATGTGAATTGAATTATTTTTTCTTTTAATGAATAAAATAATACCTCGTCACAAATTCATGTCCCGAAGACATGGTCTTTCGTTCATAAATAAAACTATTTTTATCAAGTTTAATTACATCATATTTCCATAAATGAGAACCATCCGGAGTAAATATTATGGTTTTATGCTTTTTATCATATTCCCATTCTCCATGTTCATCTTCCGGATCATGATAAAAGGTATATCGATGTGACTTATCCATCTCCAAAACCCAATTCAAAGGCACTTCACGTGTTAAACTACCATCCATATAATGTTCGTATTTATTTCCTTTCCAGGATTCTTTGGTAAGAAGCGATTCCGGGTCTAACCCGAATAGTTTTTTGCAAGAAGAGAGATTAATTAGCAAAAAAAATGCAGTTGTAAATAAAAAAATTTTTTTCAAAATAGATGGTTTATTGTTTTATTAATGTGTATCAAATTTTATGCCTTCTTTTGTTTTGATTTTAAAATAACTTACTTTAATTTTTAATAATATGATATTGATCATATTTGATTAAAATCATAACTAAACTCCATATATTTACTGTCCATATTGATTTTTTCGATAAACACAAAGAAAAATATAGATAAATATGTATTCATTTCCCATAAATTTGCTTGTTTTTCGGATTTATAATGCCCTTGTATGGATAAATGGAAAAATCAGCGTTTTTTCTTATGGGAACTATTAGTTCTTTCGTGCCGTCATAACAACTAAAAAAATAACTAAAAAAATCAAATATCATCTTGCAGAACATAAAATTTTATTTTATATTTGCATCGCTTTTTACAGACCCATGGTGTAACGGCAGCACTACAGATTTTGGTTCTGTCTGTCCAGGTTCGAATCCTGGTGGGTCTACAGGAAGCAGTCGGATTATTCGGCTGCTTTTTTTATTTTTACAAAATGAAACAAGAAAAGGGTTGCACGTGTTTAAAATGAATAAATTTTCTCTCATATTATTGATAACCGGCTTATTATTAACCGCTTGCCGTCATAAGGAAAAGAAAACCGGGACCCAAGACCGAATCAAACCGCAAGAAAAAGCCGAAGTAAAAATCGAAAAGTTTCTCCATTTTCCCCTTAATATATATCACATCGAAAAGGATACCGTACAAAAAAACGAAACACTGGCTAAAATTTTAAATAGTCACCATATCTCTTCTCAGGAAATTTATCGCATCACGCAAGAAATAGACTCCCTTTTCGACCCGAAAAAAATTCGTGCCGGGAAAATTTATTATATGGTCTATCCGAAAAATTCCCAAGACACGACCGGCAAACCGGAAGCATTTGTTTATCAAGAAACCGCCGCGGATTATACGGTTATTTATCTGCACGATAAGCGGGACGAAATTTTAGAAAAAATTTCCAAACCGGTCATAGAAAAGAAGAAAGAAATCAGTGTACCCATCGAAAATTCATTGTTTTACGATTTACAAATCCGGAATATCAGTCCGGTTTTGGCGCTAAAATTATCGGACATTTATGCATGGACCGTTGATTTTTTTCATTTACAACCCCGCGATAAATTCAAAGCCATCTATTTCGACCGCTATGTGGATACCACCTATTTGGGAGTAGGCGACATCAAAGCGGCTGTTTTTTATCATTACGGCGACACGATATATGCTTTCCGCTACGAATTCGATACCCTAAACGGCCGGTATGATTATTTTGACGAAAAAGGAAAAACCCTTCGCAAACAGTTCCTCAAATCACCCATCAAATTCGGCCGAATCACTTCGAGATACTCCCTTCGGAGATATGTCCGGCTTTACGGCCGCATCAAACCCCATTTCGGTACCGATTTCGCCGCTCCGGTAGGCACTCCCATTTATTCGACCGCCGACGGCGTGGTGGAAAAAGTCGGTTATACGCGTGGCAACGGAAATTATGTCAAAATTCGTCATAATGCCACTTATTCGACCCAATATCTGCATATGAGAAATTTTGCCAAAGGCATCCGGCCCGGTGTCCGCGTCAGACAAGGTCAGGTGATCGGTTATGTGGGAATGACGGGCTTTACGACCGGCCCTCATGTATGTTACCGCTTTTGGAAAAACGGCAAACAAGTGGATCCGTTCAAACAAAAACTTCCCGAAGCCAAATCTTTGGATTCCACTTTGTTGGAAAATTATTTCCGTTACATCGAACCGCTTAAAAAACAATTGGACAGTTTACCATAAACCATGAAAAATTACTTGAATTTTAAGCAAACAAGCGTTTATAAAGCATTGGAACAAATTTATTCCGGTCCCCTTCCCCATTTACAATCCCTACGGAATAAAGACAAAAATTATATAGAAACCCCGCGGTTTATTTTCGATTATTCGAAAACCCATTTCGAACCGGGCGCCCGTCTTTTTGTGCAAATGCTGAACGAACTCCGCTTTGACGAGCAGAAAGAGGCCCTATTCCGTGGGCTTCATGTCAATACGACCGAGGACAGGCCCGCCCTGCATACGGCTTTACGGCTACCCGACTCCTCGGACGAATTTCCTTCGGAAGAAATAAAAAATTCCGTCATCCGGATGCGAAATAAAATAAAGGATTTTGTGGAAAAATTTCGCCACGGCTTACTTTCAGGGGCAACGGGAAAACCCTTGGATACCGTCGTCAATATAGGAATCGGCGGGTCGCACCTGGGACCCCAAACCATTGTACACGCGCTTCGAAACCGAAACACTGCGCCCTACGCTTTCCTTTCCAATGTGGATGATGAACATTTGGCAGATGTACTGGAACAAATCGATCCGGAAACCACTTTATTTATTGTCGTATCCAAATCTTTTTCTACCAAAGAAACGCTTTATAATGCCGGTGAAATTCAAAATTATATCAAAAACAAATTCGGTAAAGACGCCATTGCCAAACATTTTATTGCCGTTACTTCTGCAAAAGATAAGGCCGTAAATTTCGGCATTGACCCGGCTCGTATTTTTGAAATGCAAGCATGGACCGGCGGACGTTTTTCCCTTTGGTCATCGGCGGGAATCAGTATTCCGCTTATTTTGGGCTACGATTTATTCGAAAAATTATTGCACGGTGCTTATCTTGCCGACCGGCATTTTCGCGATGAAGATGTTTTACAGAATATCCCGGTGATTATGGCTTTGCTTACCCTGATTTATAATAATTTGGCCGGTTATGAAAGTGAAGCGCATATTCCTTACAGTGAAAAATTGTTTTATTGGCCGTTTTACCTTCAACAACTCTCCATGGAAAGCAACGGAAAGTCCGTTCAACGCAACGGAAAAACCGTTGATTATCAAACCGGACCTGTCGTATGGGGCGCTACGGGAACCAATGCCCAACATTCGTTCTTTCAATTGCTTCATCAGGGCACCAAAATCGCTCCGGTCTATTTTACCGGCTATGCCAAAAGCGAAACCGGTTTCAGCCGAAACAGGACATTTCTATTGGCCAACCTTTTGGCACAAGCGGAAGGACTGGCCGATGGTAAAAAATCTTCCGATCCGCATAAAAATTTTGAAGGAAACCGTCCTTCCGTCAGTTTTATTTTTAATGAATTGTCTGCGGAAAATCTGGGATTTCTAATCGCCCTATTCGAACATAAAACCTACGTGGAAAGCATCTTATGGAATATTAACGCTTTTGACCAACCCGGGGTGGAATTAGGGAAAGAAATTGCACTTCGATACGAGCAAAATTTTACGGATAATAAAGATTCGGACAATCCGCTTTACCGGTTTATCAAACGCAATATGTAAACGGCTCATCCGGACAAAACCGGCTCTATTTCACTCAGACCCCGACTTCCGACATGGCCTTGTAGATACCTTCCCCGATAATACGTATGGCTTTATCGATTTCATCCGTTTCCACATTTGAATATGCGATTCGGAAAGTATTGACCAAACTGTCGTCGGGCGAAAAACTTTTTCCCAGCACGAAAACCACACCGTTATCCAGTGCGTAATCCAATACTTTTTTGGCTTCTACCTGCCCGGGCAATTCAATCCATAAATAAAACCCACCTTTCGGTTCGACATATTTCACCTCTTCGGGAAAGTATTTTCGAACGGCTTGCAATACCAAATCCCGTCGCAATTTGTATTGCGGACGGATGCGTTCGAGATATTTTTCCATATACCCTTCGCGCAAAAACGTATCGGCGATAACTTGCGAAAAATTGGGACTGCAGGCGTCAAGACTTTGTTTAATAATCTCGGCCTTATTAAAAATTCCTTTAGGCAAAATCAACCAACCCAAACGAAATCCCGGACCGAAAATTTTCGAGAATGTACCGGCATAAATAATTTGTTTGGCCGTTTGCTCGTCCGCCATCGCCAACAAGGGACGGGTTAAGGCCCGGTCTTCTTCATCGAAATATAGTTCGTTGTATGCATCATCTTCCAGCAAAACCAAATTATTTTCCTTGATAAAAGATAAAATAAATTCTCTGCGTTCCTTGCTGTAAATCAACCCGGCGGGGTTATGAAAATTCGGAATGGCGTATAAAAATTTCACATTATTTTGTTTTTTATACGCATGCCGGAGTTTTTCGGGTATCAAGCCGTCGCGATCCATGGGGACGCCCTCTACATGGGCCTGAAAACTTTTAAACAAAGTTAAGGCACCGATAAAAGACGGCAATTCGGCCAATACCGTATCGGAAGGGTCCAAAAACAATTCCGAAATAATGTAAATACCTTGCAGTGAGCCGGTTGTAATTAATACATCATGATTTTCAAATGAAATCCCTTTGGATTCCATGTATTTTTTTACCGCTTCGCGCAAGGGCGGATATCCGGTTGTAGGACCGTATTGGAAGGCCAATTCCTTGATATCTCGCGGCAAATTATGATAAATTTCTTCCACTTCATCCACCGGAAAAAGATGATTATTGGGCATGCCGCCGGCAAAAGAAATATAGTCGGGATGAATGGCATACTTCATCAAATCGCGTATATCGGAAGATTTCAGATGATTGACGGTTTCGGAAAAAGGATAGGTAAATTCGGGTTCCATGGATTCGGATTTTTTATAAGTTACAACTTTTCCTCGCTTCTTTCCTTGATTGAAGACATAAAATAATATAATGTTACAAATTCTTCGACCGGCCCGGCAGAATAGGTCTGAGACCGGCCGAAGATTGTTTCTTATACTTTCTTCTCGAACATCGCCGATACCTTTTCGGCTTTCCGCGAAGCGGAATAATCATAAAAACCTTCGCCCGATTTGACGCCCAATTTGCCGGCCGCCACCATATTGACTAACAACGGATTGGGCGCATATTTCGGATTTTTGAAGCCGTCGTACATCACCTTAAGAATGGCCAATACCACGTCCAAACCGATAAAATCGGCCAATTGGAGCGGGCCCATGGGATGATTGGCCCCGAGTTTCAGTACCGTATCTATTTCCTTCACACCCGCCACGCCGGTATAAACGGCCTCGATGGCTTCATTGATCATCGGCATCAAGATTCGGTTGGCAATAAATCCGGGATAATCATTCACTTCCACGGGAACCTTGCCTAATTTTTTGCTCAACAGAAATACCAATTCACGGGTTTCGTCCGAAGTGGAATATCCGCTGATTACTTCAACCAATTTCATCACGGGTACCGGATTCATAAAATGCATGCCGATAACTTGCTGCGGCCGCTCGGTTTGTGCGGCAATGCGTGTAATGGAAATAGAAGAAGTATTGGTGGCCAAGACCACATCTTTGTCCGTCCAATCGTCCAAATTTCGGAAAATCTGAAATTTAATATCGGGATTTTCAGTGGCCGCTTCCACCACAAAATCCACGCCTTTTACGCCTTCGCGAAGCGAATCGAAAGGATGAATGTTTTCCAAGGTGTGTTTTTTGGTTTCTTCGTCTATTTTTTCTTTGGACAAAAGCCGCATCAAATTCTTTTCAATCATAGCCAATGCCCTGTCCAAGGCCGATTTGGATACATCAATCAAATGAACTTCATAACCGTTTTGGGCAAACACATGGGCAATACCGTTTCCCATCGTGCCGGCTCCCACTACAGCCACTTTTTTTATTTTGTCAAAATCTCGTATCATAATTTTTGGTTTTAGTCAAATTTAATCAAATTCATTAAAGCAAATACCGGAATTAATCATAAAAAACGGCATTCGATGTCGGATAGGGAGATGAAAAAAGAAAACAACCGCTTTTTTAGACTTGTCAAATTCTTTTTTATCCATACTTTGCGTGCTGAAAATCAATTTTTTCATCGGCAAACGGCTTATTATTTCAATTAAAAAAACGCTTGGGAAAGCAGTTTGAACAAAAATTGTCGAATGCTTCAACCGGATTTTTATATTTTACCGAATTATCGTAATTTCGCAGGGATTTGAAAAGAATAGAAAAATGGCAATTTTAGGTAAAATTCAAAGAAGTTCAGGCGCACTGATTTTAGTTATCGGTTTGGCGATGTTTGCATTCATTATTATGGATTTATTAAAAAACAGTTCCACCTTATTTCGTCCTTCGACCGAATACGTTGGTAAGGTGAACGGAGAAAAAATATTGACCACCGAATTTAACGAACGCGTCAAAGCCCTTCAGGACCAATACGGACCCAATGTAAGTCCCGCGCAAGTGAGAAAACAGGTTTGGGAAAGTTTCGTCAATGAAAAATTAATGGAAAACCAATATCATAAATCCGGCATTACCGTTCCCGTCGATCGAATTTACGACCGGATGAAAAACGACCCCGGAATCCGCCGGATGTTCACCAACCAACAGGGCATTTTCGACGAAAATGCTTTCATGAATTATCTCGATGAAATTAATGCCGCCAAAGACATTAATAATCCCGACTACAAGGCATGGAAAAATTATCAGGATAATTTGAAAAAAGCCGAAGCCCAACGCATATACGCTTCCCTGATTAAGGGAGCCATTAATCCGACCATCAAAGAAGGGGCCTGGGAATACCACAAAGAAAACGACAAAGTAACTTTCGATTTCGTGGTGGCGCCCTACTCTATTATTCCGGACACCAGCATTACCATAACCGAAAACGACGTGAAGGAATATATCTCGAAGCATCCCGACATGTACAAGGTGAAAGAGTCGAAAGATATCGCTTATGTAAAATTCGAATATAAACCTTCGGAAAGCGATTATGCGGCAACCAAACGTCAGCTTGAAGAACTCTTGAAAGACCGGGAAGTATTCGACGAAGAAAAAAATGCCAAAGTCATCGAAAAAGGTTTTGCTTCCATCGGTCCCGATCAAGTGGAAGAATTTATCAAAAAACACTCGGACAAAGTTACACCGGTACGATGGATTTTGGCCGATGCTTTGCCTTTAAATATTAAAGACACCATTTTAAAATTACCCAAAGACAGCGTTTACGGTCCCGTGAGATCGCCGGGAAGATTTATTGTGTACAAGGTGGTTGATAAAAAGACGGCCGTACCTAAGAAAGCCAAGGCCTCTCATATATTGATATCCTACAAGGGTGCATTGCGTTCCACTTCCGAACTTACGGAAGAACAAGCCAAACAAAAAGCCGACAGCATTTTAAATATAGTAAAACGCAATCCCGGCAAATTCGCCGAATTAGCCGAGAAATTTTCAAATGATCCCGGATCGGCTCGCAAAGGCGGTGATTTGGGAGAATTTTCTTTCGGTACCATGGTAGATGAATTTAATGATTTTGTATTTTCCGGAAAGAAAGGCGACATCGGATTGGTCAAAACACCTTTCGGCTATCATATTATTAAAATCGACGATTTGAGCGATGAAAAAGAAAGCGCCGTCAAATTAGCCGAACTCATTAGAGAAGTGGAACCGAGCGAAGCCACCATCGACAGCATTTACACCGTGGCCATTCAATATTATACCGCCGCCAAAAAAGCCGGTGATTTGGATAAAGTGGAAGAAGACAAATTCGTCAAACCCATGCCCATTAAGAAAATACGTAGGTTTGAAACCAATTTGCCCGGCTTGGGCGATCAACCCGCCATTGTGAGTTGGTTATATAATAAGAAAACCAAAATCGGTGATATCAAGCGATTTGAAGTTAACGACGGCGAAGTGATTGTGCAAGTAACCGGCGAAACACCCGAAGGGCTGATGCCCGTATCGGAAGCCATGGTGCTGGTGAAACCCATTCTGCTTAAAAAGAAAAAGTATGAAATTTTAAAAGAAAAAATGAAAGGTCAAACCTTGGACGAAATCGCCAAAAATTGTGGCGGACAAAAAGGCAAGGCCGAAAATTTGAGTTTGTCATCGCCATTGATTCCTTCGTTGGGTAAAGAACCCAAAGTAGTGGCGGTAGCATTCATCACCCCGCAAGGAAAAATTTCCAAACCCATTGAAGGCAATTACGGGGCATATGTGGTCAAACCGCTTGAAGTAAAACGTGCCGCCGATATTGAAAATTATTACAATTACATCGTTCGTTTGGAACAAAAAGAAGAAGCAGGGCTTATCAACAAAATAATGGAAGCATTAAAGAAACAGGCCGATGTAGAGGACAACAGGGCTGTACTTGGTTATTAAACCATTAACCACGATTTTTTTCATAGCTCTAATTCTCTTATCAAAAAAGCCGCCCGGAAATCCGGGCGGCTTTTTCGTTTTATCCTCTAATCCGAATTTATGACAATACTTCCTTAACTTTATCGGCAGCTTCTTGAAATTCGGTTACAAAATGAACGGGAATTCCGCTTTTTTCAATCAATTCTTTGGCTTTATCGGCATTGGTTCCCTGAAGCCGGACAATAATCGGCACTTTAATTTCTCCTTTCATATTCTTATAAGCATCCACAATTCCTTGTGCCACACGGTCGGCCCGGACTATTCCGCCGAAGATATTAACCAAAATGGCTTTTACTTTGGGGTCTTTTAAAATAATTCTGAATCCTTTTTCCACGCGTTCGGCATCCGCCGTACCGCCCACATCCAAGAAATTGGCCGGATCGCCACCGGATTGTTTAATAAGGTCCATGGTGGACATGGCCAATCCGGCTCCATTCACCATACAACCCACATTACCGTCCAAAGCCACGTAACTCAAACCGGCTTCTTTGGCTTCCACTTCGGCGGGATTTTCTTCACGTACATCACGCATGGCCGCAATATCGGGATGACGGAATAAGGCATTATCGTCAATCACCACCTTGCTATCTACGGCCAATATTTTGTCATCCGATGTTTTGAGCACGGGATTTATTTCAAACAGGTTGGCATCGTTCTTTATATACGCATCGTATAAAGACTTGACAAATTTTACCATTTCTTTGAATGCTTTTCCGCTCAATCCCAGATTAAAAGCCACCCTGCGTGCTTGAAAATCTTGCAAGCCGTGTGCGGGATCCACGTATTCAACAAAGATTTTTTCCGGCGATTTTTCGGCCACTTCTTCGATATTCATTCCGCCTTCGGGCGAGTACATAATCATATTCTGACCTTTTTCGCGGTTAAGCATCACACTCATATAATATTCTTCCGGTTCACTCTCACCGGGATAATATACATCTTCGGCCACCAATACTTGATGTACGATTTTTCCTTTTTTGCCCGTTTGCGGCGTCACCAACCGCATGCCGAGAATTTCCTTGGCTTTTTCATACACTTCATCCAAATTTTTAGCCAATTTTACTCCACCGGCTTTCCCCCGGCCTCCGGCATGAACTTGCGCCTTTATAACAAAATATTTCGTGCCGGTCTCTTCGGCTAATTTTTTGGCCGCTTCCACGGCTTCTTCCGGCGTGGACGCCACATAGCCCCGTTGCACACGCACACCGGAACGGCTCAATATTTCTTTTCCTTGATACTCGTGTAGATTCATATTTTCGATTTTTTACAAATTTATTAAAGTTCGATTGAAAAATGACGAAATGTGTCAGTTTTTTAGAAAATCACCGGGCTATTTTCCTTCAAATTCCCGGTTTAAAATACAGAAAATCTGTCGGGAAAAGATTTTAAATCATCCTTTTGTCGCAGGCGATCGGTTTTACATTTTTCTTTCAAATAAGCCAGATCTTTATTCCATTGATTGCCGTCAAAAAATTCAACGCCCTTAAAATCGCGCACTTTATACAATGCCTTTTCCCCGTAGCATGTGCCCAAATACACATACTTTTTATTTTCGTCCACGGCATGACTAATCATTTGTTCCATCATCCACTTACCGATTCCGTAAGAAAAATAGTTTGTCTCAAAAAAGGCAAACCAATAATGACGTAAGTTATCGTTTTCTATCAACCACACATAACCGATATCTTTATCTTCAATGGAAAATACGCCGATTTTATTAAGAAAAGGAAAATGATAAATGTATTCCAGCCGGCTACCGGGCATGGCATCGCCTATTCGTTCCTTCGAATAATTCTTGACTAACTTCCACATGCGCTCGAGGGGCACTTCATCCTTTTCTTTTATTTTCACCACCGGATTCAATTCTTGCATTTTTCGTCTGACCCGTCGATTTTCCGCCGATAATGTAAAAGCATTCAAGTCGATGCGAATGCTACGGGCCAAATAAAACAAAATCTTATCTGAGGGAATATATTCCGGCACGCTATAGGGTAAAAAACCACGCGAATACACTTCGTTTAAATCGTCTCCGGCTTTCATAGAAGCATATAACGCATAAGGAAAGGTGTAGGTGGAATAATCGGCTGGCGCTTCGGAAAGAAAAATTTTCATGAGATGTGTTTAGTAAATTAATTATTCATACAAGTTTAATGTTTACCTTTCTGTTCTTCCCATGGATACGGAATCCCTTTCAACTTATATTGATCGCGGTAATCATATTTGGGATTTATAATAGACAAATAAATCAAGCGTTGAACTTCACTCCGGATATCCAATTCGTAGAGCAAGCGGTTTTCCATAGTCGGATAAGTCCGGTTGGACAAAAAGATATAAATCAATTGTTCTTCCGGATCGGCCCAAACCATGGTTCCCGTAAATCCCTGATGACCGAAACTTGTAGGAGAAATTTCTTCAAAAGTGGGTCCGATATGGCCCTTAAATTGAGGTTTATCCCAACCTAATCCGCGACGAACGCTGTCTTGCACAAAATGACGTTTGGTAAAAACTTCCACCGTGGTATCGGAAATATAACGCCGGCCGCCGTAATATCCTTTTTGTAAAAACATTTGCATCATCTTGGCCAAATCTTCCACATTGCCGAACAAACCGGCATTTCCGTTTACGCCGTCCAACATGGCCGCTCCCATATCATGCACGTAGCCGCGCAATTCCTGATGACGCCAATATTCATCTATTTCCGAAGGAACTATTTTGTTTTTCGGAAAATGTTTCCACGCATTATAAGTCAATGAACGGGCGCCCACCGGCTTGTAAAATACCGAATCCATAAAACGGTCCAAATCGGTATGCAAATTATCAAGCATGTATTTTTTCCATAAATAAAAGAATAGACCGCTGTATTTATATTCCTTTTTTTCGCGCAATGGAGATTCTTTGATTTTAAGCCAAATGGTATCGGGATAAGAGTTGATTAAATATAAATCTTTGGCTACCGTAATTTCAAATCCCGGTTCCTGCTTAAAACGGTAATATTTCTTATCGGGTTTTTTGGTTTTCGGATCAATTGTCGAAAGATAAAACGGAATCCAAGATTTTAATTGTGCATAATGCGAAAGGACTTCCCGTAATCGCAAAGTATCCTTATTGCTTCCTTTCAAATAAGTCAGCATTTCTCCCAAAGTGGCATCCAAATCGAAATATTTTTCATCATACAAACGCATCATGGATGTGGTGGCGGAAATGACTTTGGTTACCGATGCCAAATCAAATACATCGTCCGTATGAAGCGGTTCGCGGGTATCGTAGGTTTTGTATCCGTATTTTTTGGTAAATACAATGCGACCGTTTCGTGCGGCCAATACCACGCCCCCCGGGGCGGCCATTGTATCCAACATAAATTGCATCAAGGAATCCACACGGGCTAACTTTTTGGAATCCATCCCCACTTGTTCGGGAAAACCGTATGCCAAGCGTCCCGCTTTACGGGTGGTGACGGAGGTATTCACAGGATATTTTTTATTAATACTCACCGGTAACTTGCCTTCGAACGGAAGCGCACCGTAAAGTAACTGCGGCACAATTTTTTGAGTAAATTCATTATTTTGATAAGCCACGGCCACGGCATCGGAAGGCAATTCATCCGGCCATACATTCAGGGCATAAGGCGATGTAAAAACGACGGTGGCGGTAGGTTTGAGCGCCGAAATTTTTTCGATTAATTTTTTGGTTTTCTTGCTCAACCGGTACGGTTTCCAAGGATTGGATGTGTTTTTCAGCACGGCAATAATCACTTCATCATAACCTGACAACTTTTTCAGGTCATCTTCCGTTTCTATATCTATTCGCTTTACGCGGTCGTATTTATTCAAATAAGCACTAAAAATGCTGTCTTTATTTTTAAATTCGCCCAAGGGCACGTAGGCCGTACGAACGTTTAAATCCGTCAATGGCAAGAAATTATTTTTGTTTTTAATCAACGTAATTGCCTTTTCATAAGCCGTATAAGTCAAAACGGTATCTTCATGGGTGCTTACGGCTTGTGCATTAGTTTCCGGGCGGGGTTTATATCCGAATATATCTCCCCACATTTTGGCGCGTAAAATTTTACTTACGGATTCTTTTAATCTTTCTTCGCTGATTATTCCCTTTCGGTATGCTTTTTTGAAAAATCGAATACTTTTGTCGGGGTCTTTTGAAAATAAAATCATATCGTTACCTGCCAAAAAGGCCGTCAAATCCGCCTGTTCGGGTGTGGTAAAATCCGCCACGCCTTTCATCACCATGGCGTCGGTTATAATTAATCCGCCGAAGCCCAATTTGGTTTTTAAAATTTCGTGTACGATCGGGTAGGACAAAGTGGACGGCACGCCGCGATAATCCAAAGCGGGCACTCGAAGATGCGCCACCATAACACCCGTTAATCCCCTTGGAATCAGATATTTATAAGGAAACAATTCCACCGAATCAATTCGTTCGGCCGAAAAATTAACCGTCGGTAAGGTTTTGTGAGAATCTTGCGAAGTATCGCCGTGGCCGGGAAAATGTTTGGCCGTGGTGAGAATTCGATTTTCTTGCATCCCTTTCATCATCATATATGCCTTGCGGGCCACATTCTTTTTATCTTCACCGAAAGAGCGGTTCCCGATAATGGGATTGGCCGGATTGGTATTGATATCCACATCGGGCGAATAATTCATGCCATATCCCAAACTTTGCATTTGTTTACCGATTCTGCGGCCAATTCTATAAATTAAAGAATCATCTTTAACGGCCCCCAAAGTCATAAACCATGGAAAAGGAAGCACCGAATCCAAGCGCATGGCGAGCCCCCATTCGGCATCGATGGCCAATATAACCGGAATCCTGCTGTTGGATTGGATATAATTATTCATTTTTAAATGATCGGTCGGATGTCCTTTCAAATATCCCATTCCGCCCATATGCAGGTCGTTGATATAATGATCGACAATTTTCAGGTTTTCCTCATTGAATTCCGAAGGAATGCGCATCATGAATAACTGCCCGATTTTTTCGTCCAAACTCATGGCTTTATACATTTTTTGAACCAATGCTTCGGCCAAGGAGTCTTTATAAAACGGATCGGGCTGTTGAGAAAAACTTATACCGAAAGTAAAGATAAACAGGATAATAAAAAATCGTTTCATTTTCCGCCGGATTTTAATTCGGTGAAATTACGAAGATTTTAGGGGAGATGCAATTTCCTTTTTTAATTTCCGTTTCATTTCACAAAACAATTATTTTGTTATCCTAATAATTTATGAATGAAATTGACCTCATTAATTTTAACAAAACACCATTTTTTCTTGTATCTTTGAACAAACTTTTTTGCAATGAAATACGATGTGATCATTATAGGAAGCGGCCCCGGCGGATATGTTACGGCCATACGCGCCGCACAACTCGGTTTTAAAACCGCCTTGGTAGAAAAAGAAAAACTCGGTGGTGTCTGTCTGAATTGGGGATGTATTCCCACCAAAGCACTGATGAAAAGTGCGGAAGTGTATGACTATATCAAAAAGGCCGGTTCTTACGGATTGAAAGTAGAAAAGGCGGACATCGATTTTCCGGGAATCATCGCAAGAAGTCGCGAAGTAGCCGAAAGTATGAGCAAAGGAGTGGCTTTTTTAATGCGTAAAAACAACATTGAAGTTCTGGAAGGTTTCGGCAAAATATTGCCCGGAAAAAAAGTTTCCGTCACCGGTAGCGACGGAAATTCAACGACTTATGAAGCCGATCATATCATCATTGCCACAGGCGCCCGCGCAAGGCAACTTCCGTTTATGCCCATCGACGGCACGCATATCATCGGATACCGGCAAGCATTGACTCCCGACAAACTTCCCCAAAGCATGGTAATTGTCGGTTCGGGAGCCATTGGCATGGAAATGGCTTATTTCTACCACACGATGGGCACCCAAGTAACTATTATCGAATATCTTCCGCGACTGCTCCCGCTCGAAGACGAAGAAGTGTCCAAACAAATGCAGCGGGCCTTCAAGAAATCAAAAATCAAAGTGATGACCGGAACGGAAGTAACCGCTACCGAGATCACGGACGAAGGCGTCAAAGTGTTTTACAAGAACAAAAAAGGCGAAGGAGAAGTCACCGCCGAAAAGGTTTTGAGTGCGGTAGGCATTCAGGCCAATATAGAAAATATCGGATTGGAAGAAGTGGGAATTGAAACGGAAAAAGGTAAAATTAAGGTGGACGAATATTATCGCACCAACATAGAAGGATATCACGCCATAGGTGATGTGATAGACACGCCGGCTTTGGCCCATGTGGCTTCGGCCGAAGGCATCACTTGTGTGGAAGCCATTAAGGGATTGAATCCCGAACCGGTGGATTATATGAATATACCTTCCAACATCTACACTTCGCCGGAAGTCGCCTCGGTGGGCTTGACCGAACAACAAGCAATGGATAAAGGATACGACATACGGGTAGGAAAATTTCCTTTCACCGCCAGTGGTAAAGCCAAAGCGGCCGGAAAACCCGACGGATTTGTCAAAATCATTATCGATAAAAAATACGACGAAATTCTCGGCGCTCACATGGTAGGTGCCAACGTTACGGAAATGATTGCCGAAATAGTTGCGGCACGCAAAGCCGAAGCCACCGGTCATACGCTATTGAAAAGCGTGCATCCGCACCCGACCATGAGTGAAGCCGTCATGGAAGCCGTAGCCGATGCCTACGGCGAAGTCATCCATTTATAAACTACCGCCACAGCATATTTAATTAAAAAAGATATATGAACGCATTTATTGAAAATATGCCCAAAGCCGAATTACATCTGCATATCGAAGGAACATTCGAGCCGGAATTAATGATGGAAATTGCCAGAAGGAACCGGATCGCATTGGCTTATAATTCGGTGGAAGAAATTAAACGGGCCTATCGTTTTTCCAATCTCCAGGATTTTTTGGACATCTACTACCAAGGAGCCAATGTATTACAAACCGAACAAGATTTCTATGATCTCACC
Organism: Flavobacteriales bacterium; assembly: GCA_027067965.1. Classification (GTDB taxonomy): domain Bacteria; phylum Bacteroidota; class Bacteroidia; order Flavobacteriales; family Flavobacteriaceae; genus JAADED01. Next base: position 154,313 of record JAMOUV010000032.1, read on the forward strand.
TATCATTACCTGAAGAAATGTGCCGCACAAAATATCAGGCATGTCGAAATTATGTTCGATCCGCAAACCCATACTTCGCGAGGTATTCCGTTTAAAACGGTTATTGACGGCATCACCCGCGCGATGACCGATGCAGAAAAAAACTTGGAGGTATCATCCTTGTTAATAATGAGTTATTTAAGACATTTGTCCGAAGAAGATGCCTTTAAAACACTGGAAGAAGCCCTTCCTTACAAAGATAAAATTTGTTGCGTGGGTCTAGATTCATCCGAAAAAGGAAATCCACCTTCGAAGTTTGAACGTGTATTTAAAAAATCGGTCGAAGAAGGATTCATTCCCTTGGCCCATGCCGGCGAAGAGGGCGATGCCTCTTATGTGCGGGAAGCCATCGAATTATTGGGTGTTAAACGAATCGATCATGGAAATAATGCCATGCAAGACCCCGAGCTCGTAGCGGAAATTATCGAACGCGACCTGGCACTGACGGTGTGTCCGCTATCGAATACGGCCCTGAAAGTGGTGGATGACTTAAAAAATCATCCGTTGAAAAAAATGATGGATTCCGGATTGAAAGTTACCGTCAATTCGGACGACCCCGCTTTCTTCGGCGGCCATCTTAATGACAATTATATCCGGATTCAAGAAGCACTAAATTTAAGCACCGACGATTTATATCAACTGGCAAAAAATTCATTTATTTATTCTTTCGCTTCTCCGGAGAAAAAGAAAAAATATCTTCGTGAATTGGATGAATATTTCGAAAAACATAAAAAATTTTCCCATAATAACGGCTAATTATAAATTATAATCAATGAAAAATATACTCATCTTATTGCTATTGCTATTCATTTCGCCCGCTTCCTATTCGCAAGGAATTTTCGGGTTTGCACCGAAAAAAGAAAAAAAGCCCGAAATTTTTAAAGGCGAAAGAGAAAAAATAAACGATTTGATTCATACCGAATTGAAAGTGCAATTCAATTTGGCCCAACATACCATGGACGGTGAGGCCCGCATCAAACTCAAACCGCACTTCTACCCTACCGACTCCCTCACTTTGGACGCCAAATACATGAAAATCAACGAAGTAAAAGTGGACGGTCAAAAGGTGGATTATACTTACGACAAATTGAAATTAAAAATCAAACTACCTCGAACCTATACGCGATTTAATTCTTACGAGGTGAGCATCAAATATGTAGCCCAACCCGATTCGGTTAAAACGCCGGGCGGAAATGCCATTAAATCCAACAAAGGATTGTATTTTATCAATACACGAGGCGAAAATGATGCTTATCCGCCGCAAATTTGGACACAAGGCGAACCCGAAGCCGCCAGTGCTTGGTTTCCGACCATCGATAGTCCCAACCAAAAATCTACCGAAAAAATCGAAATGACCGTACCGGCCGAATGGGTGACCTTATCCAACGGAAAACTCATCCAATCGATTGAGCACACCGACAGCACCCGCACGGATGTATGGGAAATGAATCAACCGCATGCGCCTTATTTGTTTTTCATGTTTACGGGACCTTTTGTGATTGTAAAAGATTCACTCGGAAACTTACCGGTATGGTATTATGTGGAGAAACCCTACGAAGACGTAGCCAAAGATATTTTCGGAAAAACTCCCGAAATGATCAGATATTACAGCAATTTGCTCGATTACGAATATCCCTGGAATAAGTATCATCAAGTGGTGGGCAGGGAATTTGTCAGCGGCGCCATGGAAAACACCACGGCGGTTTTGCACAGCGACATGGCTTATCAAGACAAATCCTCCTTGGTAGATGAAAATACTTGGGAAGGCGTTATTGCACACGAATTGTTTCATCAATGGTTCGGCGATTTGGTAACGGCGGAAAGTTGGGCGCAAATCGCCATGAACGAATCCTTTGCTTCTTACGGCGAAGCGCTTTGGGAAGAACATGACGAAGGCAAGGATAAAGCCGATTATATTCTCGACAAAAACAGACGGGTTTACATGATGATTCCCGGAAATGATAAAAAGAAACTCGTCCGGTATCATTATTCCGACCCCGATGATGTATTTGATGCCGTGTCCTATCAAAAAGGTTCCCTCATTTTACACATGTTAAGAAATCTTGTAGGCGACAATGCATTTTTCAGCGCATTGAAATTGTATCTTACTCAAAACAAATACGGCACCGGCGAAGCGGCACAATTGCGATTGGCCATGGAAAAAGTGAGCGGAAAAGATTTGACAGAATTTTTTAATCAATGGTTTTACGGAAGCGGACATCCTTCTTTTGACATCGAATACGAGTTTTCGGACTCGTTGAAAGAAGCCCGTGTTAGACTCACTCAAAAAACCAAAAAAACATGGAAATTCCCCCTGAAAATCGATGTGTATGAAGGCGAAAAAAGAACTTCTCACGAAGTTTTTGTGGATGACAGCACGGAAGTTTTTCATTTTAATTATAACCGCAAACCGGATTTTATCAACGTCAATGCCGATCATGTACTATTGGCCAATATCAAAGACCCGCGTCCCGACGAAACCTATTATTTTCAGTTTACCCATGCCCGAAATTATATCGATCGAAAAATGGGACTGGATAAAGCCATTAAAAATAAAAAGGACATCAAAGCATTCCGTATAATTGAACTGGCTACGGAAGATCCATTCTACATCATCAGAATCCGCGCTATTAATGCCTTGGATATCGAATCACCGTTTTTCAATAAAAAATTAGAAAAAAAATTGTACCGAATCGCACGAACCGATCCGAATAATTTGGTAAAAGCGGCAGCCATAAGAAAATTGGGCATGTTGAAAAAGAAAAAATATGTGTCATTATTCAAAAAATCCATTCATTCACCTTCCCGCGCCATTAAATCGGCTGCCTTCGACGCATTGCTATTAACCGATAAAGCATCCGTTTATAAAATTCTCACACCCGAATTGGAAAAAGAACTGCGTAGTTCTCTTATCAAATTGTATGTCGAAGATAAGAAAACGGAAAAAATGAATTTTGTGGCTAAAAATTTATTCGTTGACTTGGGAGAATTTTTCTCCCCCGAAAATAGAAAGACCATTGAAGAGGCCACAAAGTGGATTTCCACTTCAAATAATTTGGAAGCCAATAAAATTTTGGCCGACGAAATTTACCGGTTCGGAAAAAAATACAAACAATACGGCTTAAACCGGTTTGCCATCATGATGCTTACTTCCTATAAAAAGAATCAATCGGAAAACAAAGGAAATCATAAGGATGAGATTATCAAATATTACGAAGAAACCATCGCCAAATTGAAAAAGATATAATAGATTCAATTTCCTTAAAAAAATTATAATCCTTACACGAACCGCCCCGGAAATTTTCCGGGGCGGTTCGTTTTTGAAAACGGGTCCGGTATGGAAAATTTATTTAATTCCTAAAATTCTTAGAGAGCCGGTTCCCGATATTCATTCGAATTACTTACGATTTTTCTCCGCCAAGTATTTGACAATACCGTCGGCCAATCCGATGCTGGGCACATAGATTTTTTTACCGCCACTCCATTTCATTGCCCGCGTATAGATTTTGGCAGCGGGCACGATGACATCGGCCCGGTCGGGATTGAGCCCCAATTCCTTAATTCGCTGCTTGTAATTCATGGATTTTAGCAGCTTGTAAAGCGCCTTGAGATGAACATAACTAAGAGGCGTTCCCGGTGCTTTTCCGGACATTTTAAAAAGTTTATTGATATTACCGCCCGAACCGATAAGATCCACCCGGTCCAAATGACCGGTATGTTTTTTTATCCATTTTTCGGCGCGCTCCCATTCCCCTTCGGGAATGGTGTCCTTCAAACTCCGGACCGTGCCGAGTTTGAAGGACCGGGAAGCGGATTTTTTGCCCTTTTCTATCACGGTAAATTCCGTGCTTCCTCCTCCTACATCCACAAACAGGTAATTTTTTCTATCGTCTATCAAATCGCCTAAATCCGTTTGGGCAATAAATTCCGCTTCCCGCGCGCCGTCGATGATTTCTATTTCAATGCCCGCTTCTTCCTTTACGCGCTTGATCACTTCTTGTCCGTTCTTTGCCTCACGCATGGCCGATGTGGCCACCGCCAAATAATCTTCCACTTCAAAAACATCCATCAACAAGCGAAAGGCCTTCATGGTTTTAATTAATTTCTCGATTTTTTTGTCGGAAATATATCCTTTATCAAACACGTCTTCTCCCAAACGAAGCGGAACTCTTACCAAAGTATTTTTCTTTACCTTAAGTCCGTTTCCGTTTTCCAGCACATTTGCAATTAACAATCTCACGGCATTGGTCCCGATATCAATAGCGGCATAGCGTTTGAGTTTCATAGATTTCTTTTCAGGATTATAGAAACAAAAATAATTCAATTTTCAATACCATAAACATAATCTTCTCACTTCATTGTCCTAACTCCAAACCTCATATGGGGAATAATTATACATTTTAAAATTTAATTTTTCTCTTCATCTTTAATTTTTTACCCCAACCATATCTCCAATGCCTTTCGCGCCTGTAATTCCAACATGCTCCAGCCGTTCTTAATATCCGCTCCGGCCTTGAGGCCCGCTTGTAAGAAAGGGGTGAGCGGCGGATTGTAATTCAAATCGAACAGCAGATGTTCGGGTGTCAGGGCTTTATAAGCCAAATCCGGTTTTTGGCCGGGATAATTAAGATTTCCTAAGGGCGTGGTATTTACGATTAACAAATATTCTTTTAATACTTCCGGGGTCACTTCATCGTAAGTAATCGTTCCGGTTGTTTTATTACGACTGACGGTTAATGCATCCATATTTAACTTCCCGAGCACATAACGAACCGTTTTGGCGGTGGCCCCATTGCCCAATATGAGGGCTTTCGTATGAAAGGGCTTTAGATTTTCGAGCAAAGATTTTTCAAATCCGAAAACATCGGTATTATAGCCGTATTTTTTTCCGTCCTTCACCTTCACGGTATTGACCGCTCCTATTTGCTTCGCTTCGGGTGAAATCTCATCCAAATAGGCCGAAACGGCTTCCTTGTAAGGTATGGTCACATTTACCCCGTGCAAGCCGGGCAATTCTAAAATTCGCTTTATATAAGTATGATCAGGAATATCGAAAATCTCATATTGAGCGTTGACATTCAACTCTTTAAAGAATTTTTCGAATAATTCCGGAGACCGGGAATAAGCAATATTTTTTCCGATTAAACCGAAGCGCTTACGCATATTTGGTCTGAATTTTTTCAAAAAAGTAAATCACCACAAAACCCATTGCTATCAAAATCAAGGACACCAGAAGATAATTATTTCCCTCGAATTCCCACGGCATTACCGCTTTGCTTTTGATTACAATTTCCTTTCCGTTAATTATTTTGGTCAACAATACCTTTTTCCACGGCCATACCTGATGCAAGGAACCGATTAAAAATCCACCCATCACTGCCAAGGTAAAATTGCGATATTTATTAAAAAACCATTTTAAAAATTTGGAAAATCCAATCAAACCGACTGCCACGCCAGCCGTAAACACTATTAAATTCAAAATTTTCAGCTCATGCACCGATTCCAAAACCATTAAATAACTTCCCATAATGACCAGTATGTAACTTCCCGAAATACCCGGCAAAATCATGGCTATACTCGCGGCCATGCCCGATAGAAAATAATAAAACATCGTGTCGGGGGCTTCCTCGGGGAGAATATTGGTAATCCAATAAGCGATGATTGCACCTGCTACGACTGCTAATAGGGTAAGGGGTTTTTTATAATCGGTTTGTCTGATGATAAAAATCGAACTGGCGGCAATCAAACCGAAGAAAAAAGACCATACCAAAACGGGATAGGTTTCCAAAAGATAATGAATGAGTTTGGAAAAAGCGAACACCGAAGTTAAAATACCGGCAAACAAACTCAGCAGAAAATTTCCATCGATGTGTTGCCAAAAATTTTTAAAATCCATTTTTAGCAATAACCGGATCGCCCGCTTATCCAAATGACTCAATGCGCCCAAAAGCCGTTCGTAAATACCGGTAATAAGGGCCATGGTACCACCGGAAACGCCGGGAATCAAATCGGCAATTCCCATCAACATACCTCTTACATAAACCGGTAATAAAAACTCAATCTTCTTTTTCATTTTTTCGACTTATCATTCTTTGCTTAATTTCCGGACTATCCGGATAGAGATACCGGGCTTCAATGAGAATTTCACGGTAAAGCCCGGTTGAATTTTGTGCCAAAATATCGGAATATTTCAGCAAGAAATCCAATTGGTGGTTACCCAAATCATATGATTTCCGGTAGCATTCGGCCGCTTTTTCCGGCCGATGTAATTTCCGGTACAAATCACCGGCCTTTTCAAATAAATTTTTACTGTGTATATGAGTCAATGCTTCCTTACACTTGGCCAATGCCTCTTCCGTCCGGTTCCGTTTTTCCATCGAATCGATCAAATCCAACCATGCCGGTATGTAGGCCGGATCTTCATAAATGGCATTTTCGAAGTACAATTCCGCAATGTCCGGATATTCTAACGAGTGAAAAATTTTACCGATTCTATAATTGGCAAATGCCGAGGGCGAAAGATGTAAGGTTTTCATATAATGTTTGACCGCTTGCAACAGGTCTGTCTTCCGGCCTTTTTTTTCGAATAGTTCGGCTTTTTTGTAATGCACACTCAAGTAATTTTCATCCAATAATCCCGCTTGTTCGTAACATTGCATCGCCCTGTCCAACAGCTTGATTGCGGCATACAAATCGCCCAAATTCAACCATAAATCCGTATTTTTTCTATCGATTTCGATAAGTTGCTCCATCGATTCGATGATTTCTTCCTTGGAATAAATGTTTTTTGCCAAATGCATATATTTATCCAAATCATCCGTTAGTTTCATTCGCTTTTTGGCCGGCGGGATTTTTTTTAATTTTTCCGCCTTTTTCTTCAAATATTGCAAATAATAATCCGCCGCCTTTTCCGGTTCATTGGTTTGTTCGTAGGCCTTACTCAATTGTCGCCAAACTTTTTCACGGGATTTAAAATCTTCGGGAAGTTGTTCCAAGGTTTTTACGGCTCTTTCATATTCTTTTCGGTGAATAAGCAATCCGGCATATAAAAACCGGATACGCGGATCGTGATATTGTTCGGTAAGCAAGCGGTTTAATTCTTTCTCGGCCGCATCCCAACGTCCGGTACGCATCAAATATTCAACATATCCGGATAAAAAATCGATATCTTCCGGAAACATCCGGAGCCCGGTTTCCAAGGCCAATAAATAATTTCCGTCCGAACCTGCGGAAGAAAAATGTTCGAGTAAATAAAAAATTTCGCTTCTTGAAAATTGAATTTGATGGTGACCGTCGCCGGAATTACCGAACCAATAGGCATTGAATTTCTGTAAGATTTTATCCTGCATACGCACTGCTTTCCAAATTATAAGCCCGATAAAAGTAATGAAAATAACCGAATAGCCGTTAAGCGGGTTTTCAACGACGGTTGTTTAAAATGGCATTTAAAGTACGCTTAACCGAGCCGGTATAACTTCCGCCGAAAAGATTAACATGGACCAAGAGCGGGTACAATTGATAGATTTTAATCCTCTTTTGCCATCCGTTTTGCAAAGGATAGGCCTCATGATAGGCGGCATAAAATTCATCTTCGAATCCACCGAAAAGTTGCGTCATGGCCAAATCCATTTCCCGGCTGCCGTAATACACCGCCGGATCAATTAATACGGCGCCGTGATTTTTATTGGCCAAAAAATTTCCGGCCCATAAGTCGCCATGAAGCAAATTAGGCAATTCGTCGGGAATCAGGTGCGGCAGCAGTTCATACAATTCTTCGAATTTATCCAATGTGTCTTGCGAAAAATATCCTTTGTTGATGCTAATTTGGATTTGATATTTCAGCCGGTTTTTTATAAAAAAATTCACCCAGGAAGTATCGGGTTTATTAATTTGAATCAACGAACCGATATAATTGTCTTCGTCAAAACCGAAATAAGTATGGGTATGCCGGTGCAATTCTGCCAGTCCGTAACCGAAATTACGCCAAAACGAAGCATCCTTCCTGCCGTTATTTTCTACATATTCCAAAACCAAATAGGCCGTATCTTCCACTTGCCCCGTCAAAATTACTTCGGGCACATAAAGGGCGCCGGCTTCTCTTAAGGTATTCAGTCCTCGGGCTTCTTTTTCGAACATGTGCGGATAAAGATTGGCATCGTTTAACTTGATAAAAAAATCGCCCGTTGAAGTTTCCAATTTAAAACTGGTATTTATATCGCCGCCATATACCGGTCGAAAATTCAAAATTTTTAATTTACGCGAAACGGCATGTTGGAGGTTCATTTCCAAAACATTATAAAAATGCACATCATTTATTGTAAGTTTCATTATGCGAAAATTTTAAAATTCAACAACATTTTCGTATTCATCGAAGGAAGGGCATATTCATCCCAATTTATTCGGGATATTTCATGAATTTTTCTTTGACGGATACAAGGGAAATATCTCTTCCGGTCGAGATAGCGGGCTAAATATTCTTGTTCCTTTTGCCCCGGTGTAGGAATCAATACGGCTTTTTTTCGTAGCGCAACCAAATCCATAATCGATGAATAACCACCACGTAAAATAAGTTTTTTTGCGCTGATAATCAAGCGCGAAAGTGTTAAAGTATCGGCAAACGAAATTATTTTCCAATCCGGGGGACTTTCAATTGGCATGGAGGTTAAAATACCGCGTACCAACACGGTTTTTCCTTGAAAAAACTTATAATTTTCCACAATCCTGCGTTCCAACACGGTTCGTTGTTTTTCTGGTCCCGACAAAATAATGAGCCAATCAATATCTTCGTCCGGCACCTCATTCCTATACTCAAAACGTGAAAGAATACCGATATATTTTACCTTATTCATTTTTTTTTCAACATGCCCCAAAATACCCGAAAAATAAGGTGGATTCTCGAAATCGGGCACCCAAATTTCATTAAAATTTTTAAACAAATGCCGGTGCAAACGGGTGGTAAACGGCGTAAAAATCCCGGAAAGAACCCGGAGTTGATGGGTCAAATAAACCGAGGGCACGCCGGGAAAGAAAATTCCCGGGCGGTTATCGGATATAATTCCGTCGATGTGATATTTCTTTATTAATTGTCCGGTCAAACGGCGTTCTTCATGAAAAACACGGAAAGCCCCGAGCCCTTGAAATGCCAACGAAAAAGGAAGTAAAAATCCCGATGAAGGATAATGCACCCGGTAGGCGGGCAATTCGATATATTCCAAATCGGGAAAAGTTCGGCGTAATAATTGTCCCGCCGCTCCGTCCGAAGCAATAACGGGTTCGTATTTTTGATTAATTAGCGCATGAATCAAAGGGATACTGCGGGTGGCATGACCCAACCCCCAATTTAATACCCCGATTAAAATACGCTTTGATTTCAAAACCTCATTTATTGGACAATGAGTTTTTTCACACTCCTCGCGCCCCGGTCGGATTGCAAATAAATGAAATATACATTTCCGGAAAGATGTTCGATATGCCACGATACCGATTCGGTGTTATTTTTTTGATAAATAATCTTTCCGGTGGTATCGGTGATTTTGATTTTCAGTTTTCCTTGATGCGAAATTATATTTATGGTCCGGTCGGCGGGATTGGGATATACATCCACATCAAAATATACGCGTTCATTGGCTATCGACATATTCCATCTGTCTTGGGCTTCGGTTCCTCCCCAAATTAATGTAGCCAAATAAGGGTTATCTATAAAGGGATTGCGGTTCCCCTGCAGATTTTCAAGTATGGCATTTCTTTGATCTTCCACTTCCGAAGGCGGATCCTCGGCATTCCATTTCAAAAAGAGTTCCAACATATTCGAATCGCTGTCGATGCTCGGTCCCGTGCCCACATTGGAAGGCAAGGTCTGAGAACCGTATCGCAAATAAAGATACATGATAATTCTCGCCACATCGCCCTTCCATTCATCACCGGGATACCAAAAATCGGAATTCACCACGCCGGCGTGACCGCTTCCTTCGGCAAATTTCTTATTACCGCGCCTGCCATTCATGCTTACATCGCTAGGACGTACATGATGGGGGTCGGAACCGGCGCCGGAACTGCCCAAATTGGGATTTCCCAATGAACGCGGATAGACATGTTCCCTGTTCCACTCGCAATTGGCGGCCGAACCGCCATTGTCCGATTTATCGCGCATGATATCATTGTGGCAATCGCTGTCTTGGCCGTTTTCCCATCCGTAAATAAGAAAAACTTTCGATGTATCGCTCGAGGCCTCATCGGTTTGCTTCAATACGTCCCATAATTCACTGTAAGAAATATGCGTCGTGTGGGTCGAAGTAATTTTCACCGCCAATTCGTCCTTCAAATCCATTCCTCTTTTGGTTAAATCCACATCATTATAGTATGATTGAACCTGAGAAAATACCGAAATGGAAATGAAAATAAATAGATTAAAAAAAAGTAATTTCTTCATGAACGTTTCAATTTTGCCATATAAAATCCGTCAAATCCCGTGCCGGGAAGAATGGTTTTTTCTTCTACAAAGGTAAAGTGTTTATTTCTTAAAAGAAAATCGTCTATTTGTTTTCGATTTTCGTCATTCAAAACCGAACATGTCACATAAATTAAGGCACCGCCCGGCTTGACCATCCGGGCATATTCATCCAACACATGGCGCTGAACACGGAGAATTTTTTGAAAATCGTCCGGTGAAAATTTCCATTTCAAATGCGGCTTTCGTCGATAAGTACCCGAACCGCTACATGGTGCATCCACCAAAACCACATCGGCGGTTTTATGCAAAGCGGCTATTTTTTCGGCCGACACAAGCGAAACTTCTTTTAAATTCATCACGCCGGCCCGGCGGGCACGCCGAATCAATTCTTTTAATTTGGACCGGGAAATATCAAAAGCATACAAACGGCCCTTGTTTTTCATAAGCGCCGCCAAATGTAAGGTCTTGCCGCCTGCTCCCGCACATGCATCCACCACAGTCATTCCGGGATGCACGTTCGAAAAATAACCCACCGCTTGACTGGACAAATCCTGCCATTCGAATAAACCGTCCCGGTACCAACGAGTAGCGGTCAATCGATACGGTTTTTTCAATATAATGGCTTCCGGAAAATTTTCAACCGGCTCAAAGCGGTAATTTTTACGGGCTAAACGACCGGCAAATTCATCTTTGGTAATTTTCAAAGTATTCACCCGGATGACGGGCAAATTCTCCTTATTCAATCGTTCGGCTATTTCTTCCCATTTCTCGTTCCAACTTTCATGCCCCGCCTCATATATCCATTCAGGCATTCCGAATTTATATGGAGGATTTTTCAAAAGTTCGGTATAAAGCCGGCGTGCAGCAGCAATTTCCGGTTGTAACCGGGACAAATATGCCGGCAATTGTTCGGTTTGAGATAAGATATATGCATGGACTATATCTTCAATTTCGTCATGTCCGAAAATTTCCATGGCTATTCTTTGCCATAAATTCAAACGGCGAATAATGTCAAAAGTTTTGTTTTTGATAAATTGACGGTCGCGTTTGCCCCATTTGGGATTATTTTTAAACATCACGGCCAATACGGCATCCGTGGCCTTCCCTCGACGGACGACCTCTTCTATTGCATGAATAATCGCCCGATATAAATTGGGGTACCATTTTTCCATGTTTAAAATTAGTGATAATTTTATTTGATTTTTTCATCATGAAAAAACTATTTGAATTTTATATTTACAACCATATTCATGTGGGGCTTTCGGCCGTATCTCTTTACATGCTATATTCCCTGCTTACAGGGCAAATTCCCGATAGTCATTATGCCGTTTTTTTATTTTCCGCTACGGTGTCATACTATACATTTTTGCGGCTTATTCACCGGAATACACTTCGTTTTCCCCTTGCAAAGTGGTATCACGACCATTACCGTTTATCCCTGACCGTATGGATATTATCTACCTTGACGGGCTTTTATTTATTTTCACAATTTGGCCGGCCCCTTATGACACGACTTATAATTGTGGGCATACCGGCTATTTTATATAACCTTCGTGCAAATGGCAAAAAGATTTATTCATTAAGAAAAATCGGATTGGTCAAAATCTTTTTGATTTCTTTTGTATGGGCGGCCATGGTAGTTTGGGTCCCTTTTTCGACAAAAATTTCATCCTTTACACTGCTTGCCATACTTACTTGGCATGCCTTCTTTTTCGTATTGTTATGGACGCTTCCTTTCGACATCCGGGATTTGGCATTGGATCAAACTTCCTTGAAAACACTCCCCCAAATTTTCAAAGAAAAAATCAAATATATTGCATTACTGATTTGGGGTGTTTTTTCGGGTTTGAATGTATTTTTATTACAATTCGAAATCGAAACTAAACTCGTATGGGCATTTATATTGGCCGCAAGTGTGTTGTTATGGATGACTTTCCGGTCGGAAAAATATCGCGATAATTATTTTTTCACCGCCTTTTGGGCCGAATCGGTACCTATCTTTACGCTCCTTTTGGTATGGGTTGTTCAATATTTAAACTAATTCTTCCCGATAAACCCTCACAATTTGAAAAAAAGACCCGCATTATTTGCCCGGATCGATAATAATAAATTCCGACCGACGGTTCTTGGAGCGTATTACATCGGGACATTTTTCACATACCTTACATTTTTCCACCGGTTCACGCTCTCCCCTACCTTCATAAGTAATGCGGGACGGATCTATGCCGCCTTCTACAATGTAATCGTAAGTGGATTTGGCACGGGCCATGGATAATCCCATATTATATGCGTCGCTTCCTATACAGTCGGTATGGGCTACGATATGTAATTTGATACGCGGATATTTTTTTAGCACGGTTATTACCTTTTCCAATTCAACCGCCGCTCTTACCGTAATTTCGGCACTCTTATACTCGAAATAAATCGGGTTTAACTGAATTAACTTGCCCAAGTCCTCACCTTCTTTGATATATTTTTCCTTGGGAATACCCACTTTAATCGAATCGGATTGACGGGCAATGAGTTCTTTTTCGCTTCCTTTTTTCAAATAATCCGTTTTGGTAAAGGCATAAATATCATCCAATCCTTTCCCGCCGGGGCGATTGGAAGCAAAATACCCGATGTTTTTTTCCGGGTCGAAATAAATCGAAAAATCATCCGTATTTTTATTGATAGGCGGACCCAAATTCAATACATCGCCAAAACTTCCGTCTTCCTTGATTTCCACCACAAATATATCCAATCCGCCATAGCCGATTTGACCGTCGGAAGCAAAGAAAAGTTTGTTATCCTTGCTGATAAACGGAAATGACTCGCGCTCGGAAGTATTTATTTTCGGGCCCAGATTTTGCGGATAACTGTAAGAATTGTCTTCATAAATCTCCACGTACCATAAATCCGATTCGCCGTAAGTTCCCGGCATATTCGATGCAAAATACAAGCGTTTTCCGTCCACACTCAAACTGGGATGCGAATACGTGAAATTATCACTACAAAACGGCAATTTTTCAATGGTCCGCCATTCGCCGTTGATATATTCCGCACGGAAAATTTTGAGTTTGTTCACCATTTTTTCATCCACGTTCAGTTTGTCGTTAAAATAATCCGTCCGGGAATAATACATGGTCTTTCCGTCATTGGTAAACGTGGCGGATGCTTCAAAATAATTGGAATTTATTTCGCCGCGCAAAGGTTTGGGATAACTCAATTCGGTGGGCGCTTTGATCCGGCTGTAAAACAAATCCGTAAACGGCAAGCCGTTCCAAAGATATTTTTTGTATCCTTTTGGTTTATGACCGTTTGAAGTAAATATCAAATATTTGTCTTCATAGACCACGGGCGAATAATCGTTGTATTTAGAATTGATTTTATCCAAAGTGTCAATTTCATAACTGCTGTATTCCAATTGGATATCTTCATCATAAAGGATATTGGCTTTCTTTTGCAATTGTTTCAAACGAATGTTATCATTGATGAGTTCATAGTATTGTTTGATATATTTATCGCCTTCCTCCACCTGCCCCGAGGCCTTGAGCGATTGTCCGTAACGAAAATAATATTCGGGTTCGAAATCATAACCTTCATGAAAAAGTTTCTTATACCATTTTACCGCTTCGGCATATTCGGCCGTTTTAAAATAAGAATCTCCCAAACGTTTATACAATTCCACACTACGCAAACCTCTGTCATACAATTTCAGATAAATATTTCTGGCTTTCAAATACTCGTATCCTTCATAGAGTTCATTTGCCTTCTCCAAACCCTTTTGAGCAAATAATCCCAATGCCAAATTGAAAATAAACCAAAATGTGAATATTTTTTTTATTTTTCTCATATTAGAAAAGTCTTGGGGATTGGAATCTTACTTTTCCGCTACGCGTCGGGAATTCATACCGTAAAAACAACTCATGCGAACCGACGTTAAACATCCGGATTTTGTTGGCATCCAAATCAAACGAATATCCTATCATAAACTTATCCGTTATCTTGGTTGATAACAGCAAAACATATGCCGCTTTAAACCGATAGGAAAACCCTACCGTAAAGGTATCGCTAAAGGTAAATAAAATCGAAGTATCGAAATTAAGGGGCTGATCGGGTGCATATCGCAATACGAAGGAAGGTAACATCATTACATTATAAAAAACTTCGAAATTCATTCCTCCTATTAAATTCACATGGGGTAAAAAATACATGGAATGATTGAAATCCGAAGAAATAACCTTGATAGGTGCGATATTCGGCGATGAAATTCCCACATACCATTTGTAAGTAAAGAAAGTTACCCCTACTCCCGCCGCCACACTGGTGGCATTCTGATTATTATTCATAAACGCTTCTGGATCTCTTGTGGTAATTTTAGATGCATCATACATAAAATGATTGGCACCGATATTCAACCCTAATGACATGGAAGTTTCGAGTCCCAAATCAACCAAATAAGAAAAATTAAAAGTTCCTTTAATCCGGGTCAAAGGACCGTCCGTGTCATAATATACATTGGTTCCGAAAGCCATGTGTCTTGTCGGATATGCAAAAGACAACATTTGAGTATTGGGGGCTCCTTCAAACTGAAACCATTGCGATCTATGCCACAAAAATAAAGAACCTTTTCCCGTAATACCCGTATTGGCGGGGTTTAAGTACATCAAATTATACGGATATAACGATTGCACCGGTTGCATTTGAGAATGAATTTGCATGCCGGTAAAGAGGAAAACTACTATGTAAATGATTTTTTTTACCATACCAAATATATATAACCGGTTTGTACGTGTTTGTTATTTTGTTTGTCGTAATAAGTTAAAATGTAATAATACGTACCCGAAGACAATTTAAGTCCGTTCGAACTGATGCCTTCGAATTTAACGGATGAATTATCATATCCTTTTCCTTCCCATACTTTGTTTTGCCAACGATTGAATATCGTAACGGTTACGTCATGAAAATAATTGACATTTTCAAGATACAAAAATTCGTTTGCTCCGTTTCCATTGGGAGAAACTCCGTTATAAACTATTATGCCATCCACATCATTAGGATCGGTATCCAAATAATCGGGAATGCCGTCGCCATCAGAATCCATTGCATCTTCGGGTTCGCCATTTCCGTTGTCATCGGGATGTTCGTCCGCTGTTAAAAGCGAATCGTTATCATCATTATTATCCAAATAATTCGGAATGGTATCGCCGTCCGTGTCGTCGTTCATGGGATTGCCGTCTTGCGGATATACATGGGGCAAGGCCACATCTTCATAAATCGTATAAATACCGTCGCCGTCATCGTCTATATCGTGATAATCCGGCGAAGTGTCGTTATCCGTATCACGGGCATCGTCGGGATAACCGTTGGCATTGTTATCCGGTTGTTCGCTTGCCGTAGGCACATGGTCGTCGTCATCGTCCGTGTCTTGGAAATCGTTCGTGCCGTCGCCATCCCAATCCTGCAAGGTATAAGTAATCGTACCGCTGTCCACCGGGTTTTCCAAACTATTTAGCAATCCGTTTACACCTACCGCGCCATCCACCCGGCCGTCATAATTGGCATCCGCCGCACCGTGGCCGGCCTCACCCAAATCATACAAGCCGTCGCCGTCGCTATCCAAATCGAAGAAGTCGGGAATACCGTCGCCGTCCGTGTCGTAACCCGGCTCTATCTGACCGTTGTCATCGCCGGTCGAGGCATTCATGTCGTCGTCATCCAAATAAAGCGGTACGCCGTCCGAATCGCCGTCCGTCAAAGGATCCATTCCCGATTGAGTCTCATCCACATCCAAAATACCGTCGTTATCGTCGTCGATATCATATATATCGGGTACGCCGTCATTATCTTCATCATGCAAAGTATCATTATAAGCATCCAAGTAATCGGGAATACCGTCGCCGTCCGTATCCACCGCATCTTCCGGTTCGCCGTTGCCGTTGGGGTCGGGCTGTTCATTGGCGGTTAATATACCGTCATTATCGTCGTCGTCATCCAAATAGTTCGGTATGCCGTCGCCGTCCGTGTCGTCGTTCAACGGGTTGCCGTCTTGCGGATAGGTGTGCGGCAAGGCCACGTCTTCAAATACCGTATATATGCCGTCGCCGTCATCATCTATATCGTGATAGTCCGGCGAAGTGTCGTTGTCCGTATCGCGGGCATCATCGGGATGGCCGTTGCCGTTGTTATCCGGTTGTTCGCTTGCCGTAGGCACATGGTCGTCGTCATCGTCCGTATCTTGGAAATCGTTCGTGCCG
The DNA here is from genome assembly GCA_027067965.1 of Flavobacteriales bacterium. Lineage (GTDB taxonomy): Bacteria > Bacteroidota > Bacteroidia > Flavobacteriales > Flavobacteriaceae > JAADED01. The sequence goes on from JAMOUV010000032.1 coordinate 171,041, forward strand.
TCGCCGTCCCAATCCAACAAGGTATAGTTAATCGTTCCGCTGTCCACCGGATTTTCCAAACTGTCCAAAAAGCCGTTCGCTCCCACATTGCCGTCCACACGGCCGTCGTGGTCGGCATCCGCCGCACCGTGGCCGGCCTCGGCCAAATCGTACAAGCCGTCGCCGTCACTGTCCAAATCCAAAAAGTCGGGAACGCCGTCGCCGTCCGTGTCGTAACCCGGCTCTATCTGACCGTTGTCGTCGCCGGTCGAAGCGTTCGTGTCGTCGTCATCCAAATAAAGCGGCACGCCGTCCGAATCGCCGTCCGTGAGCGGGTCCGTACCCGAAGGCGTTTCATCCACATCCAAAATACCGTCGTTATCGTCGTCGATATCGTCTTCGTCGGGCACGCCGTCGTTATCAGAATCCACGCGGTCGTCCGTAGGATCCAAATAATCCGGAATACCGTCAGCATCCGTATCCACCGCATCTTCCGGCTCGCCGTTGCCGTTGGGGTCGGGCTGTTCATTGGCGGTATTGATGCCGTCGTTATCGTCGTCGTCATCCAAATAGTTCGGTATGCCGTCACCGTCCGTGTCGTCGTTTAACGGGTTGCCGTCTTGCGGATAGGTGTGCGGCAAGGCCACGTCTTCAAATACCGTATATATGCCGTCGCCGTCATCATCTATATCGTGATAGTCCGGCGAAGTGTCGTTGTCCGTATCGCGGGCATCATCGGGATGGCCGTTGCCGTTGTTATCCGGTTGTTCGCTTGCCGTAGGCACATGGTCGTCGTCATCGTCCGTATCTTGGAAATCGTTCGTGCCGTCGCCGTCCCAATCCAACAAGGTATAGTTAATCGTTCCGCTGTCCACCGGATTTTCCAAACTGTCCAAAAAGCCGTTCGCTCCCACATTGCCGTCCACACGGCCGTCGTGGTCGGCATCCGCCGCACCGTGGCCGGCCTCGGCCAAATCGTACAAGCCGTCGCCGTCACTGTCCAAATCCAAAAAGTCGGGAATGCCGTCGCCGTCCGTGTCATAACCCGGCTCTATCTGACCGTTGTCATCGCCGGTCGAAGCGTTCGTGTCGTCGTCATCCAAATAAAGCGGTACGCCGTCCGAATCAGCGTCCGTGAGCGGGTCCGTACCCGAAGGCGTTTCATCCACGTCCAAAATGCCGTCGTTATCGTCGTCGATATCGTCTTCGTCGGGCACGCCGTCGTTATCAGAATCCACGCGGTCGTCCGTAGGATCCAAATAATCCGGAATACCGTCAGCATCCGTATCCACCGCATCTTCCGGTTCGCCGTTACCGTTGGGATCGGGCTGTTCATTGGCGGTTAATATACCGTCATTATCGTCGTCGTCATCCAAATAGTTCGGTATGCCGTCGCCGTCCGTGTCGTCGTTCAACGGGTTGCCGTCTTGCGGATAAGTATGTGGCAAGGCCACGTCTTCAAATACCGTATATATGCCGTCGCCGTCATCGTCTATATCGTGATAGTCCGGCGAAGTGTCGTTATCCGTATCGCGGGCATCATCGGGATGGCCGTTACCGTTGTTATCCGGTTGTTCGCTTGCCGTAGGTACATGGTCGTTGTCATCGTCCGTATCTTGGAAATCGTTCGTGCCGTCGCCGTCCCAATCCAACAAGGTATAGTTAATCGTTCCGCTGTCCACCGGATTTTCCAAACTGTCCAAAAAGCCGTTCGCTCCCACATTGCCGTCCACACGGCCGTCGTGGTCGGCATCCGCCGCACCGTGGCCGGCCTCGGCCAAATCGTACAAGCCGTCGCCGTCACTGTCCAAATCCAAAAAGTCGGGGGTGCCGTCGCCATCCGTGTCGTAACCCGGCTCTATCTGACCGTTGTCATCGCCGGTCGAAGCGTTCGTGTCGTCGTCATCCAAATAAAGCGGTACGCCGTCCGAATCGCCGTCAGTGAGCGGGTCCGTACCCGAAGGCGTTTCATCCACATCCAAAATACCGTCGTTATCGTCGTCGATATCGTCTTTATCATAAATGCCGTCATTATCCGAATCCACGCGGTCATCCGTCGCATCCAAATAATCCGGAATACCGTCGGCATCCGTATCCACTGCATCTTCCGGCTCACCATTATGATTCGGGTCCGCTTGTTCATTGGCGGTTAATATACCGTCGTTATCGTCGTCATTATCCCGGTAATTAGGAAGACCGTCGCCATCGGTATCATCATTGGCCGGATTTCCGTCCTGCGGGTAAGTATGAGGCAAAGCCACATCTTCGAATACGGTCAATAAACCGTCATTATCATCATCCACATCCAAGTAATCGGGATAAGCATCGAAGTCCGTGTTTCTTGCATCGGCAGGGTCACCGTCATGGTTATTATCCGGTGCTTCAAGTAAAGTTAATACATGGTCGTTATCATCATCATTATCAAGATAATTGGGTATGCCGTCGCCGTCCGTATCATCATTCATCGGATCGCCGTCTTGCGGATAGGTATGAGGCAAGGCCACATCTTCATGAATGGTATAAATTCCGTCGCCGTCATCATCTTTATCAATATAATCAGGAATATCGTCACTATCGGTATCTTGTGCGTCTTCCGGTTGATAATTGGAATTCGGGTCGGGATTTTCATTTACGGTTAATACATGGTCGCCGTCGTCGTCTATATCAAGGAAGTTATAATCTCCGTCCGCATCGGTATCTAAAATCGTATAATTCAAATTCCCCGAATCCACAGCGGTTTCCACCACATCGGGCAAACCGTTATTTCCTACGGGACCATCCACCATGCCATTGACATCGGCATCGGTTCCGTTATGTCCCGCCTCAAACATATCATAAACACCGTCAGAATCCGACTCCAAGTCCCAATGATTGGGGATTCCGTCCAAATCATAATCATATCCCGCTTCAATGTTTCCGTTAGCGTCCCCGATAGTCAAGTTACTGTCGTTATCATCCAAATAAATCGGCACCCCGTCATTATCTCCGTCATAAAGCGGATCTATACCGTAGGGATTTTCCTTTTTATCGGGAATTCCGTCATTATCATCATCCAAATCTATATTATCCGCAATACCGTCGTTATCATGATCGACCAAGGAATTATTGTCCAAATAATCCGGAATGCCGTCGCCGTCCGAATCACTTGCATCGGCCGGATCACCGTCATTATTATCATCGGGATGTTCGTTCTTGGTTAAGATTCCGTCGTTGTCGTCATCCGTATCCAAATAATTGGGGATGCCGTCGCCATCGGTATCATCATTCATCGGATTTCCGTCTTGCGGATAAGTATGCGGCAAGGCCACGTCTTCATTGACGGTAAAAATACCATCGCCGTCGTCGTCACTATCACGAAAATCGGGAAGTGTGCCGCCATCGGTATTTTGAGCATCCTCCGGATAGCCGTTTCCATTGGGGTCGGGATTTTCATATACGGTAGGCACATGATCACCATCATCGTCCGCATCCAAAAAGTCATATACTCCGTCGGCATCCGTGTCTCGCAAGGTATAGTTTAAATTTCCACTATCGGTAGGCGATTCCAAATAATCTATTAAACCGTTGGAACCTACCTGGGTATCCAAATCGCCATCCAAATCAAAATCGGGTGTAAGCGTTGCACCCGATTCTGCCACATCCCAAATTCCGTCCCCGTCACTGTCTTTATCCAGAAAATTAGGAATACCATCATTATCCGTATCAAAGCCGGGTTCAATCAGTCCGTCCGTATCGCCTATACCGGCGTTTGAATCATTATTATCCAAATAATACGGTACCCCGTCGCCGTCCGAATCCATAAGCGGATCGATACCACCACTCTCCAAGGTATCGGGAATACCGTCGTTGTCATCATCTATATCCAAAATATCCGCTATTCCGTCGCCATCAAAATCGGACAGAACGCTAAACGAAAAATTTTGGGCTTGAATGTAATGAAATGAAATAAGAAAGACTGCAAGGATAAAACTATGGGAGGTTTTCTTTAACATGCATATTAATTTAATATGCTAAGATAATAAATTTTTAGATAATCAAAACAATTTTTATGAAATGATTTAACAGGTTCGAGCACTTATGTCAAGTATTCGTCCAAATAATTAAAAAAGCGAGGTGTTTCGGTTTAAACAAAAACTACTTGGCTACATTCACCATTCGCGTTTCGCGGATAACCGTCACTTTCACTTGACCGGGATAGGTCATGTCGTTCTGAATTTTTTGAGCGATTTCATAAGAAAGTTGCTTGGCCCTTTCGTCATCCACCTTATCACTTTCCACAATTATTCGCAGTTCGCGGCCCGCCTGAATGGCATATGCTTTTTTGACGCCTTCAAACGAGAAGGCCAATTCTTCCAATTCTTTCAAACGCTTAATATACGATTCGAGCACTTGACGCCTTGCACCGGGACGCGCTCCCGAAATAGCGTCGCAAACTTGAATAATGGGGGCATAGAGCGATGTCATTTCAATTTCATCGTGATGGGCGCCGATGGCATTGACCACTTCGGGAATTTCGCCGTATTTTTCGGCCCATTTCATACCCAATAAAGCGTGAGGCAAATCGGTTTCTTCTTCGGGAACTTTACCGATATCATGCAATAAGCCCGCACGTTTGGCTATTTTGGGATCAAGCCCCAATTCGGAGGCCATGATGGCGCTCAGTTTGGCTACTTCTTTGGAATGCTGAAGTAAATTTTGCCCGTAAGAAGAACGATATTTCATCCGGCCGATGGTTTTGATAAGTTCGGGATGCAAGCCGTGAATGCCCAAATCGATGACGGTTCGCTTACCGATTTCATAGATTTCTTCTTCGATTTGTTGACGTGTTTTTTCCACGACTTCTTCAATACGTGCCGGATGGATGCGTCCGTCGGTAACAAGTTTATGCAAAGCCAGACGGGCAATTTCCCTTCGCACGGGATTAAAACTGGACAATACGATGGTTTCGGGCGTATCGTCCACGATAATTTCCACGCCGGTTGCGGCTTCAAAAGCCCTGATGTTCCGGCCTTCACGTCCTATGATGCGGCCTTTCATTTCGTCATTTTCGAGGTGAAATGTGGTTACACTGTTTTCAATCGCTTCTTCGGTACCTACACGTTGGATGGTATTGATAATGATTTTTTTCGCTTCAACCTGGGCGGTCAATTTCGCTTCTTCTAATGTTTCTTGAATATACACCATGGCTTCGGCCTTTGCGTCATCTTTTAAGGCCTCGATCAATTCGTTTTTGGCTTCTTCGGCCGAATAACCCGCCACTTCTTCCAATTTACGGAGATGTTCGGTATGAATTTTTTGGAGTTCGGCATTTTTCTTGTTGAAAAATTCCACTTTTTCGTCGTATTCCTTCAATTTTTGTTGAAGTTCTTCGTTAAGTTTTTGCTGGCGGGACAAGGCCATGGATACTTCCGCTTCCTTGGTTTTTACTCTTTTTTCCGCTTCGGTTATTTTTCTGTCACGCTCCAGGATAACTTTTTCGTGCTCGGCTTTGAGTTCGAGAAATTTTTCTTTTGCCTGAAGTATTTTTTCTTTTTTGATGGCTTCTCCTTCGTTGCGGGCATTTTTAAGTATTTGTCCGGCTTTTTCCTTGGCTTCTTCTATAATTTTTCCGGCTTCGTTTTTGGCTCTGTTCAGTATGCTTTCGGCATCTTTCTTTTCCAAAACTTTCTTAATGGCAAATCCGGCAATGAGTCCGATAACGATTCCGATAAGTATGTATAATAATTCCATAATTTTAATTTTTTAAATAAAAAGCCCGCATTTACCGAGAAAGGAAACCCCCTGATCGGTAGGTTTAGGGCTAACCTGAGGTTCAAACGTCCGCCGGAAAACTTGCGTTTTCTTCCGTCTTCGAAGGACGGAATGCGGCCTGTTTTCCCCCCACGGACTCACCCTTTCTAATGAAATGGTGTTGAGGTTCCTTCTTATGGATAAATGCAGGCCGGATTGTTCTTGGTTATCAAAGTAAAAATTTATTCTGATTCCAATTCTTTCTTTATTTTGTCAATTCCCTTGCGGCATTTTTCTTCCAAATCCTTCTTTTCCTTATTTAATACGGCTTTCTCTGCAATTTCGTAAATGAAATATTTAATAATGGCGTCCAGTTCGTTTTCGAATTCATAGGTATTTTTAAAATCCGAAAATCTCCGGTTCACCTTTTTAACTTCTTCACGGACAATGGCTTCATATTCAGGCAGAATGATTAGAGGAATAATTCTTCCTGCCAAGTTGATGTTGATTTTTACATGCCTATTGTCCATATTTCAGATTTGTCAATATCTTATCAATTAATGATATTAATCGGTTTATCTGTTGTTTTGCCGCATCGTTCGTGCGGAACCGGCCTACAAATTCATTGGCAAATAAATCTCCGGCTTTTTCATGCAACCGGTCATCCAATTGCCTTCTAAGTGATTCCGCTTCCGATTTCAAAAGATCGTTTTCTTTTTTCAGGTTTTCGTTTTCCTTTTGTAAACTACGGATTTTGCTTTTAAGTTTTCGAATCTCTTTCAGGATAAAATCCAAGTCCTTAGAAACAAAATCCATAAGTTATACTTATACACGCAAATTTACACTTATTTTTTTATTCATACAAACCGTTTGTCAGCATGGGCATTAAGTTCGTATCTTTGTAAATCGAAAAATTGAGGGCGAATGAAGCATATATGGAAAATATTATTTTTCAGTTTAATTCTTTTTTCATGCAAGGAGAAAAATCCGTTGGATATCGATGTATCGAAAATCGATGCCGAAGCAAAAATCATTCGTTTCGATACTATTTTTTACGGAAATAATCCCGAAAATTTGCCCCGAATCAAAAAACAATTTCCTTATTTATTTCCTTCGTCAATTCCGGATTCATTGTGGCGAAAAAAAATGACCGACAGTTTGTTTATTGATTTGAAAAACGAAGTCAATCGCATTTTTCCGGACTCATTAGGCGTTGAAAATGAGTTAATTAATCTTTTTAAGCATGTCAAGTATTATTTTCCTAAAAGAAATGAACCCGTCATAATAACCATCTACTCGGATTGGGATTATTTGAAAAAGGTTTATTTAAGCGATTCTTTGGCATTTCTTTTTCTTGACAATTATTTAGGAAAAGACAATCCGGTCTATGACGGCATTCCAATTTACATCAGGCAAACTATGCGCAAAGAATATATACCCGTTGATTTTGCAGCCCGTTTTGCAGAACAAATCGTTCCTTACCCTTCCACCAAAGATTTTCTCCATAAATTGATTTATCACGGGAAACTGCTCTATCTGCAAAAGGCCTTTTTGCCACAAACACACGATTCTCTCCTGCTTGGCTATTCCGCAAAAAAATGGAAATGGGCGGTTGATAATGAAAAATATGTCTGGCTTTATTTTTTAGATCAAAATTTATTATTTGATACGGACAAAAATTTGGACAAACGCTTTCTGGACCCAGCTCCCTTTTCGAAATTTTATTCCGAAGCCGATAGAGAATCGGCGGGTATGATAGGCAGATATATCGGATATCAAATAGTGAAAACTTATGCAAAACGCAATAAAAACGTTGATTTAAAGCAACTTATACAACTTGATGCGCAAACAATTTTTAATCGATCAAAATATAAACCCTAATTATTATGGCAATAAAACACCACAGTAAAATTATTCTGGAAATCGGTTTGGACGAGAATCGCATACCCGAAAAAATCACCTGGACCGCGACGGATGCGGGTATCGAAAACGAACCGGCAGAGGCCTTTCTGTTATCGGTTTGGAATGATGAAACCAAAGAAACCCTGCGACTGGATTTATGGACCAAAGAAATGAAAGTATTCGAAATGCAATTTTTTGTTTGGCAAACCATCCGTTCTTTAGCGGAAACTTATCGCAAAGCGACCGGTGATGACAAAATGGCCGATACCATCTTGGATTTGGCCGATTATATGGAAGAAAAATTGGAATTGAAAAAAGGTCCGCAGGACAGATAAATATAATGAAAGCCGAGTTCATTCCATATCGGTTGATTTTCAAACGTCCCGCCGGGACATCCCGCGGCACCTTGCATTATAAAGATACCTTTTTTATTGTTTTGCGTGATGGCGATAACACCGCCATCGGCGAAAGTGCACTATTTCGCGGACTAAGTGCCGACGACCGGCCCGGATATGAAAAAAAATTAAGCAATGTTATCCGTGAAATAAATTCGGGAAAGCCGGTTGACCTGACTAATCTCAAAGAATGGCCTTCCATTGTTTTCGGATTGGAAAGTGCTTTTAAATCTTTAAATTCTACACAACCGGAAATCTTGTTCCCTTCCGCATTTACAAAAGGAAAGGCCAGTATTCCCATCAACGGATTGATTTGGATGGGTAGCAAAGATTTTATGTTCGAGCAAATCAAAGAAAAAATAGAAAAAGGATTCCGTGTCATTAAATTAAAAATAGGTGCCATTGATTTTGACGAGGAAATCGAATTAATTAAATTCATCAGGCAACAATTCTCCGCCGATACGATTGAAATTCGCTTGGACGCCAACGGCGCCTTTTCACCTGAAGATGCGCCGGAGAAAATTAAACGGCTGAGCGACTTTCATATTCATTCCATCGAACAACCCATAAAACCGGGACAACGGGACGAAATGGCTTTATTATGCGAACAATCCCCCATTCCCATTGCATTGGATGAAGAATTAATCGGCATTTACGATTCTCATCAAAAAGAAGAATTATTGCAACATATCAAACCGCAATTTATCATCCTTAAACCCTCACTTGTGGGCGGATTTTCCGGAACGGACAAATGGATAAAATGGGCGGAAACGAACCGAACCGGATGGTGGATTACCTCCGCCTTGGAGTCCAATATCGGACTGAATGCCATCGCTCAATATACCTATACGAAAAATGTCCGTATCCCACAAGGATTGGGAACGGGAGGACTTTTCGTCAACAACATACCCTCTCCTTTGTATTTAATTCGGGATGGTTTACATTTCGATCCGCGAAAGAAAATTGAATGGCCTCCAACCAATAATTCACAAATATGAACATCCGCATTCAAATAAACGGCCAAACTTTCGAATCGTCCGAGGATTTGCTTGTTTATATCGGAAATTGTTTTCCGTCGCATGCGAATTTCTTATCCGCCTGGTTTTCCCCGACCGATACCGTCGATATCACCACTTCCGGCTCCACCGGCAAACCGAAAACCATTACTTTTCCAAAGGAGAAACTGATTAAAAGCGCCCGCCGGACCATCGACATATTTAAATTATACGAAGGAACCAAAACTCTTCTTAATCTGCCTTCTTCGTTTGTGGCCGGAAAAATGATGTGGATTCGTGCTTTAACCGGACATTGGGACTTGCATCTGCTGGACCCGTCCGAAAAAATTCCCGCGAATCTTTCTTATGATTTCGGCGCCATGGTCCCCCTGCAAATCCAGAAAAATCCCGGCATTACCGACAATTTTACCAAACTTATAATAGGCGGTGCACCGATAGCCGATGAATTATTCCATGACCTTTCGCATCGGAAAAATGCCATTTTTCAAACTTACGGCATGACCGAAACCCTCACCCATGTGGCCTTGATGCCGCTCACAGCGCAAGCAGCCGCCATAATAAAAAAATCTCATCCTTCCGATAAAGTATTTCATGCATTGGACGGCGTAAGTTTTTCGGTCGATGAAAGACAATGTCTGATAGTAAAAGACTCGCGAACCGATCTTAAAGTCACTACTAACGACATAGTGGAGTTGCTTGACAATCAATCGTTTAAATGGATTGGAAGATACGATCATGTCATCAATAGTGGTGGAATCAAATTTTTTCCGGAACAAGTGGAAAAAAAATTATCTCCCTACCTGTCAACCCAATTTATTATCACAGCCGTCCCCGATAAGAAATGGGGCGATAAAACCATATTGGTCATTGAAGGAACTCCTTATGAATTGCCTTCCGAAATATTTGATAAAGCGGGATTGAAATTCTATGAAAAACCCAAACGGATTATTTTCCTCCCCGAATTTCCCCGAACCGCGAGCGGAAAAATAAAACGGGAAGAAATCAGGAAATTACTTCTACGGGACAAATTTTGATGCTTCAAAACAAATTGTCTTTACTAAATTCCGAAGAATTATTTTTCTTTATCACAAGCATTTCCGAAAAAGAATTAACCGAAATCCAAATACTTTCACCCCGACAATTCGAAAATCAAACGGAAATGTATTGAATCATAAATTCAAGTTTTTCAATGACTTGACATCGGGGTTATTATTTTCATATCTTTGCAAATCGTAAGCATAAAATATTTTTATGAAATTATCAGAATTCGATTACCATCTCCCCAAAGAACTTATCGCAGAATACCCCGCCGACTTACGAGATGAATCCCGCCTGATGGTTGTTCATCGGGATACGGGTGAAATCGAACACCGGCTTTTCAAAGATATTGTCGATTATTTCGACGAAGGAGATGTATTGGTTTTAAACAACACCAAGGTTTTTCCCGCCCGGCTAATCGGGACCAAGGAAAAGACCGGAGCCAAGATTGAAATTTTCTTATTGCGCGAATTGGATCCGCAAACCCGTTTATGGGATGTATTGGTGGAACCGGCTCGAAAAATCCGTATCGGAAACAAATTATTCTTCGGAGAAGACGGTGAAATGGTAGCGGAAGTTATCGATAATACCACTTCCCGCGGCCGTACCATTCGATTTTTATCGGATGAACCTTACGAAGAATATAGAAAGCATTTAAATGAATTGGGAAAAACCCCACTTCCTAAATACATCAAACGCGAAGAAGAAGATTTTGACAAGGAACGCTATCAAACCGTTTATGCAAAAAAAGAAGGCGCCGTGGCCGCTCCTACGGCAGGTCTACATTTTTCAAAAAGATTATTAAAACGATTGGAATTCAAGGACGTCTTGCTGCCCGAAATTACGCTTCATGTGGGTATTGGCACCTTTAGTCCGGTTGAAGTGGAAGATTTGGCCAAGCATAAAATGGATTCAGAATACTTCGAAATCACTGAAGAAGCGGCAGATATTATTAACCAAGCATTGGATAAAGGGAAAAAAGTGGCTGCGGTAGGCACCACCGTGGTCCGGGCATTGGAATCCTCCGTTTCGGCAAGCAACCGGGTGGTCCCCTCCGCCACATGGACCCATAAATTTATCTACCCGCCCTATAATTTTAAAATTCCCAACGCACTTATCACCAATTTTCATCTTCCGAAATCCACTTTACTTATGTTGGTAGCGGCATTCGGCGGTTATGATTTGATTATGAAAGCATATAAAATAGCCGTGGAAGAAAAATATCGCTTTTATTCCTACGGCGACGCGATGCTTATTATCTGATGAAAATTCTTTTTCTCGGTACCGGTGCATCATTGGGAACTCCCGTTTTAGGGTGTAAATGTGAAGTTTGCCGATCGGCAGATTTGCGCGATAGGCGTTTACGCAGCTCCCTTTACATCGAAAATGCAAACGAACATATTTTAATCGACCCGGGACCCGATTTTCGCCAACAATGCCTCACGCACCACATTACACATATCGATAGTTTCCTTATTACCCACCCCCATCATGATCATATCGGCGGTATGGATGAAACACGCGCGATTTATTATGCCATGAACCGAACACCTTTGCAATTTTATGCCGAAAAATTCAGCATAGAAAAAATTCATAAATATTACGATTATTTATTTCCCCTCGAACAAAAACCGCAATATCACGGCGCCCCGGAAGCGATTTTTAATGAAATTCATGCGGGCGAAATTTTCAATACGAAGAATAATCGAATCTTGGCCCTGCGTGCATATCACGGCCCCATGCCGGTGACGGGCTTTAAAATCGGAAATCTGGTTTACATGACCGATGTGAAAGAAATTCCCGAAGAAACCTCCCTGCATATAAATAATGATACTATGTTGATTATTAGCGCCTTGCATGTTAGGCCACATGCCTTGCATTTCAATTTGGAAGAAGCATTGGAATTTGTCCGTAAAGTCAAACCGCGCCGTACTTATCTAACCCATATCAGCCATTGGATGGGCTTATATAAAAACGTTTCCCGGATACTTCCGGAAAACGTTTATTTGGCTTATGACGGGTTGGAAATTATTATTTAACCCGGTACCAATATTGTGTGCGGCCAATCAAGGAAAAGCCGATATAACCGCGTACTTTTAGTTTATCGGGTTCTACCAATTGCAGGTACACACTATATTCTTTTGCATTCTTGGGATCCATAATGGTGCCATCTTCCCATTCCTTATCATCCGCATCGTATTCTAAGTCTTTTAAAATATTCAACCCGATAATATTTTTGTCTTTATATTTTCCTTCGCAGGTTCTACAAACGCCGTCTTTATTTTCTTCGGTTAATAATTGCACGATTTTTCCGTAGTATTTATCACCTTTTTTATAAATTTCCACGATGGATTTGGCTTTACCCGTCGCATCGTCAATGGTTTTCCATTTTCCGACAATTTCATCCTGGGCAAGACCCAGATTTACCGCAAATATTACAGCGAATAATAAAATGATTTTTTTCATATCGATAGTTTTTAAGATTAATTTGTTGTCAATTTAATAATTTTTACCGATATATAAATGAGAAAATCATGCCAAAAATAAATTTTAGCCCGAAAAAATGAAAAAACAAGCGGAAAGAATGAGAATAATACCGATTGAAATTTCGGTTTTATTTTTCGTAAAATTTCCGATACCAATCAATAAATTTACTCACTCCTTCGTATAAATCGGTGGATGGTTGGTAGGAGAAGTCTTTTGTTAGTTGGGAAGTATCGGCATAGGTAGAGGGTACGTCGCCCGGTTGCATAGGCAAATAATTCATAATTGCTTTTTTTCCGGTCAAATTTTCAATAGTATGAATAAAATCCATTAGGGGAACGGGTTTTCCTCTTCCGATATTATAAATTTTATAGGGAGCAGGCGTATCAGGATTGTTTCCCGGTACGGCTACTTTTTCCACAGCGTCAATGGTTTTTATAACACCTTCGATAATATCATCGATATAAGTAAAATCCCTTTCCATTTTTCCATAATTATATACATCGATGGGTTTATCCTCCATAATATTTTTCACGAATTTAAAAATAGCCATATCCGGCCGCCCCCAAGGGCCGTAAACGGTAAAAAAACGTAAGCCAATTGTCGGTATATTAAATAAATAGGAATAGGTATGACTAAACAATTCATCGGCTTTTTTGGTGGCCGCATATAAACTTACGGGAAAATCTACTTTATCATAAATGGAAAAGGGTTGTTTTTTATTTATTCCATATACACTACTACTGCTGGCGTAAATAAAAGGCATCGGGCCATAATGCCTGACTGCTTCCAATAAATGAAATTGACCGGTAATATTCGAATGAATGTATTTTTCCGGATTAGTAATCGAATATCTCACACCTGCTTGGGCAGCCAAATGACATACTTTATCGAATTTTTCCCGTTTAAAGAGGTTAAATATTTTTTCCTTATCGGCGATATCCAACTTAATAAACCGATAATTTGGATAAGAATGACTGGTAATTAATTTATTATATTCAATTTCTTTTTGTGGAATACCGGAATCTTCCAGCCGGGCCAATTTAAGACGCACGTCATAATAATCGTTTATATTGTCCAACCCTACTACTTCGTCGCCACGTTCCATTAATTGCTTAGCCAAATGGTATCCGATAAATCCGGCTGTTCCGGTGATGAGGATTTTCATATGAAGTTAAATTAAAATTTGTTCTTTTATAATTTTTGAAGCAGCTTCCTTTGAAAAATATTTTTTTAATTTATTTCTTCGTTTTTCTAAAATTTGTTTAGAAATATTCGGTAATTCATTTACAATAAATTTTTTCATTTCGTCAATGGAATTAAAAGTAAATATAAGATTTTCTTTCTCAAAAAAATCCACGCCACTAAATCGTAAAGATAACACTGGCCTTCGACATGCAATAGCTTCTAATGCTACGTTCGGAGTTCCTTCATTCGTTGAAGTTATAATTAATGCAGAACATTTTGATAAAATAGCCGGGATATTGTTTGTTGATGCAATGAATTGGATAGGTTGATTTTCTGCTTCTTTTTTGGTTTTATTTAGTAAAGGCCCTTGACCTATCATTATGCCTTTGTAATTGTATTTATTTAAATTTTTTATAAGATTAATAAATAACTCAGGACGCTTTACGGGAAACATTCTTCCGACAAAACACAATGTTTTGTTATTTTCTTTTGAATTACAATTAAATTTTTCAAAATCAATTATATTAGGTAGAACAATTATATTTCTTTTAAAAAAAATCTTTTTTGCATTTGTGGCTCCATGATGGGAATTTGCTACAATTTTATCAGGAAGAGAATAATGTAACCATGAAAAGATTCCATTATTCTTTTTTTCTACATATGCATCATTGCGAATGGAACCAATAGAAATACTGTTGGTAAATCTTCCTGCAATAGCACCATAAAAATTGGTGTAAAAATGAAAGCTATAAATATAATCAGGGCTAAATTCACGTGCTTTTTTTATAACGTCTCTTATTTTTAAAATTTTATTTTTTCTTTGTTTAATATATTCAACATCAATACCTATTTTTTTTAATTTATCTTCGTAAAATTCTCCTTGAGTAAAACTTAATAATTTGATACGATATTCTTTATTTAATAAATTAAGGAGGTAATACAATTGACGTTCAGCTCCTCCTTGTCCCAATGTACCTGCTATAAATAATATTTTTTTCATTTGAAGTGAAGCATTTTGATGTATTTATTTATTTCTTTTCGCCATTGTTCCAATGTATAGTTTTTTGAAAATTCAATAGCATGAGCAGCCATTTCAACAAATTTGTTTGGATGATTTATTAAATATTCCACATGTTTAGTAATTTCTTCCGGTGATCTTTCTTCTAAAATGAATCCCGCATGAGATTCCGGAATTAAATCTTTCAGCACGGAAACACCGGTGCTTATTACCACATTCCCTTGGCTCATTGCTTCCATAACAACTTTAGGAAATCCTTCGGTTTTGGAAGGGAAAACAAGTATATCAGTTTTTCTCAACTCCTTTATTATTTCCTCATGAGTTAATTTTCCGGTGAATAGAATATGATTTTCAATTTGTAATTTTTTAGCCAGATTCTTGAGATAAGGCAAAAAATCCCCATCTCCTATAACTTGTAAGGAAATTTTATATTTTTTAGAGAGTTCTTTAATACTACGAATAATAAGATCTGTACCCTTAGATTCGGTTTGTCTTCCTATATGAATTAAATTGGTTTTTTTTTGAAGAAGACCATAGTTTTTTCTAGGTTTCGAAAGAATTTCGGTTTCAGAAATAGAAGTGGAAAAAATCCAATATATATTCTTATTAGTAGATGGCGGTTTTTTCCCTCCTCCGGTTGCTAATATGATTCGTTTCGGAGAAGCATATTTTTCCATATATTTTTTCCACATTTTTTCCGCAAGTGTTTTAGTTTTATACCAATTCCCCGAATAACGTAATAACATCGGTTTCCCGGTGAGATGAGACATAAAAATTCCTACTGTTCCTACATCCCCTGGAATAATAGGATGAATAAAATCGGTTTTTAATGTCAGTTTTATAAACAGAGGTAAATAATATAAAAACCAAAAAGGAAAAAAGATTTTACGCCAAATACCTCTCCCGGGAGGTTTTGAAATGGGATAAAATTTAATTTTAGGGCTTGTAATAAAAATGGAACCTGATTTATTTTCTTTTTTTATTTCAGGAACTACTAATATTAATTCATCTACGTTTGCTGCAACATTATCTATTTGAAATGGGAATCCTCCATCTGTTGCCCATCCTGTCGGAGAATTTTCCATGCGCCAACATTCTTTATGGGAAAAAACTATTGCTTTCATCTATTTTCGCCTCTTACTATTTTAGGAAATACTTTTATGGAAATTTTTTTCATAAAACAAATTTAATTGATTTATTTTATCATTGGTTAGCTTTCTCCCTTCCCGTGTTAATAATATAATTTTTGTGTAAATAAGATAATACATTAATTCATTGAAATTTAATTTATAAATGTTGAGAAATTTTTTAATTTCTTGTTGAATTAAATTTTCGATGTGCGTTTTCGGCGAATAAAATGACCGAACAATATTGAAATCAAAATAAATGGCATATCCCATAATATTGGATGTAAAATCAAATGAAACCAATTCTTTTGAATTTGCATATTCCCAATCAATGATTTTAACATGATTATTAGTATCAAAGAAATAATTTCCAATGAAAAAATCTCCATGACTAGCTGAAACAGGTAAGGGAGAATGAATTACAGCAATATTTTTTAAAAGGTCATTAACAATCTTATTGAGATTTTTTTGATTTGAATATTTTTTTTGTAAAGATTTGAGAGAAGTGACTATTTCAGTTTTAATATTTTCTGCAGGCCATATTTTTCCTACTGTTTCTTTTTGAAATTTATAGAGCCAATCAAAAGAACTTTTTATATATTGATTTATTTCTTTATGTAATTTTTTTGTGTTTTTAGAGTGATTAATATATTCTTGTATTCTAAAGACATAATCATTCCAATTAATTACTTGAAATGAAAAGACAATGGCATTTTTAATTTCGTTTGAATTAATTCTGTTTAAAATGTTTTGCATTATTTCATTTTGTCTTTTCATTAATTGCTTAGAGCTTTTTCTATAGGTAGAAACAATATAAGAAAGTTTATTCTTATTGGAATAAACATAAAAATGAATCGTATTATTTATATTAGGGTTATATGAATGTTGGACAACATACTTAACTTTGTTGTCGTTCAAACGAATGGAATTTATAATAAAATCTATGGCATTATCCATTTAAAAATAAAATTTTATCATTCCAATATTTTTTTACTAATTGTACACCCAAATTCGATGTAAGCAAATTATATATTAATCGATTTTTCAGTGTTCTTTTTTTTGTATTCTTAAAATTTCGAATGAAGTTAGGATTATCCGAAATAGTCCAAGGTTTTATAATGGAAGGAAAAACAAATAATTCTTTTTGAATTTTCAAATTGTATGTAGTAAGCAAAAAAGGTAATTTTTGTCGTGGTAAACCTGAAAATTCATTATTATAGTTTTTATTATAAAAAATTCTACGATAGATTTTATTTAAAACACTACTTTTATATCTATTTACGGGAAGAACAATTAAGCCGTTTTTTTTTAATAACGAAAAAATAAATTTAGGTAAAATTTCTTCCTTTGACATATCCTTCTTAAAAAAAGGTATATAAATTACATCAAAATGATTATATTTATTAAGGGTTGTATTCGAATAATTTTCAATTTCGCAATTTTCCGTACAAATCACTTCAATAAATTCTTGCGAAAATATTAATATTTTTATTTTTTCTGTTCTATTTACCCAAAAAAGCCAGTCTAAAAATAATTTCATTTAATACTTTTTGTTTATTAAAGTATTTGTCTTAGAAATTCGATTTGTTTACTGATTAAATTATCCAGTTTGTTTCGATCTAATTCAACTAATTCTTTATTTACATTTTCCAATCCTATCCTATCAAATAATTGCTTTCTTGGGGAATTCGAGTATAAACGAGCCGGTGTATTAAAAATAAGTGAAGCCACACATGCATGCACCCGATCTGTATGCGTCTCTTTAGCATTCGCATATAAATTTAAATAATCATCGGGTAATTCAGAAATAAGTGTATTAGGTTTTATTAATTGAGATTTAATTTTTTTTCGAGTTTTACTTCCCCAATATGCATTATCTGAATAAAAATTCCATATATCATGATGTGCATGGATAATTTTTTTGATACTATTTTTTAATTTAATTTCTTCTTTTTGATCAAAACAAAAGGCAATATAATCGGCATTTGGATTTTTATGTGGTTTAAAGTATTTATCTAAAAACCATGCACAATCTATTCCATTATATGCATGTTTAAAATCCATATGAAAAGTTTGATAAGTTTCTTCATCTCGAGAAATTAAAAGATATGGATTTAATTGTTTGAGAATGGTTTTTACCTCATTAATCTCTTTTGGATTACTATACGTAGTTTCTCCCATACCACCTCCTATGGCAATTAATTTAATTCCTTCATCTACTAATTTTTTTAATACTTTATAATGTATTTTTAAAAAGGAAGCTCCGAGACACGTACCATGAATAATAACATAATCAGCATAATTAGTAAAATCTTGAGTTAAAAAATAAGGTATTGTTGCTTCATAATAGGATTGTGACGGAATAAAACCAAGTATGGCGTTCTTAAAACTTTTTATTTTACTTTTAAAAGAATTCTTTGAGAGTTCCAAAGATTGAAGAAACTTCTGTTTTTTCAACAAAGTGGATTGTGGAAATTTGCTTCCATTAATAATCTCAGCATCAGGGAATGCCATTTTAAGTTGAGCTAAACAACCGTAATCTAGAAAAGCGTTTCCTATATTGGAAATCCAATTCCCTCCATATAATAATATTCTCATACTATGATTATGTTTTTGTTAATTTATTTTTTTGAATTTTGAATAAAATAATTATTGATAATAAAATTAAAATCAGGTTTGTAATAACAAATGACCATGCAGCTCCTATCACATTAAAATGTTTTACAAGAAAGTACAAAGTTATGAATTTAATTGGTATGGTAATTCCTCTAATAATTGATTTTATTTCGGGTCTGCCTATTCCTGAATAAAATTTATTAATCAATTGGGAAATACTTAAAAGTAAAGTCCCTATTAATAAAATAACGGCTATTTTATATGCCGGAGCAAATTCTTCTCCATATACAAAGGGCACCAAAAAATTTCCGAAAGCATAAAACAAAAATATAGCAGGCAATATAAAAAATAAGTTCAGATATATACTTTTTAATAATATGGTTTTTGCATTATTAATTGTCGAACTTTTAGAAATTTTCGGTAATATAACCACATTTATGGATGAAGGTATAAACATGACCAATTGAGCAATACCCATAGCAACCGAATAAATCCCTAAATGAGATTTATCAATTAAAGCTGCAAGAATTAATATATCAATTTGTAAGTTTAAAAACATAAAAACATGTCCCAAGTATTCTTTTAATCCGTATTTTATAGACTCAAGGAATTGTATTTTGTCAAATTTTTGAATACTTACATGTATTTTTTTTAATAAAATATAGCCACTATATAAAACTACTGAAAGAATAGAAATTATGGTGGCTATGATGACCCATGCTACTGAAAGTTTTTTTAAAATTAGAAGGACTAACAAAATAACAGTTAAGCGAATGGCGGGTTGTATTAAGGATGCAAAATTAAATTGTTTATACTTCTCTAATCCCCTAATAAAATGAACAAAAAAATGACGATTCAAAAATAAAAAAATCAATAATAAAGAAGCAAAAGCTATGATATTATCTACCTTTTCATAATAAGTATTTTTGTAAAAAGGAAAAAGTATCCAAGCAAGAGTAATATAAATAAAGGAACTGACAAGTATAAAAATTATACTATTGGTGAGTAAAACCGATTTATCCCGACCTTTACCTATAAAATAAATATTAGAGATGGGTAAACCAAGATGCCCGAAAACCGCGATAGTTTGCGGAATAGACAATGCCGCGGCAACAATACCTTTACCTACAGGACCAAGTTTATGGGCTATAATAATACCTGCCGTTAATCTTAATATATATATCAATATTTTTGTTGAAAAAATCCAACCTATGATATGTAAGGTTGACGAGCGCCAAACTTTATTTCTAATTTGTTTCAATTATAATATAGAATTTTTGATTGCAAATATAAGATTACTTATTGAAACGGTTTTTTTATTTTTTCTAAACTTAAACTCTCAATTTATTTTATTATTGCCCAGTTATAAAGGGAAGATTTTTCGTAATTTTGTCAAAATTTTACTTCCATGCAAGAAAAAAAATACTTCGCCCATGAAACGGCGGTCATCGATGAAGGTGCCGAAATCGGAGAAGGCACTAAAATTTGGCATTTTTCCCATGTAATGCCCGGGGCAAAAATCGGCGAGCGGTGCAATATCGGCCAAAACGTGGTGGTATCACCCGGGGTGGTGTTAGGCAAAAACGTAAAGGTGCAAAATAATGTATCCATTTATACCGGCGTCATTTGCGAGGATGATGTCTTCCTTGGGCCTTCCATGGTGTTTACCAACGTAAGTAATCCGCGAAGCGCTATTGTGCGGCGTGGCAAATACGAACAAACATTAGTAAAAAAAGGAGCTTCTATTGGTGCCAATGCCACAATAGTTTGCGGTCATACAATCGGTGAATTTGCCTTTATCGGTGCAGGAGCCGTTGTAACTAAAGACGTATTACCTTATGCCTTGGTAGTAGGGAATCCTGCTCGGCAAATCGGCTGGATGAGTGAATACGGCCACCGCTTACATTTCGACGAAAACGGCATTGCCGTGTGTCCCGAAAGTGGTGAAAAATATAAATTGGAAAATGGCCTCGTCAAAAAAATGTCTAATAATGAATAATAATCGTAAAAAATTCGGTCTCATCGGTTTGGCAGGATATATAGCCGAACGCCATTTAAAAGCTATTAAAGAAACCGGAAATGACCTTATAGCCGCTTTGGATAAGTTCGATAATGTGGGCAAAATAGATCGCTATTTTCCCAATGCAGATTTTTTCACCGAATTCGAACGCTTTGATCGTCATATAGATAAATTACATCGTGAAGGCACTCAATTGGATTATATTACCATTTGCACGCCCAATTATTTGCATGATGCCCATATTCGCTTTGCATTACGAGTGGGTGCAGACGCCATTTGTGAAAAACCCATCGTTTTAAATCCCTGGAATGTAGATGCTTTACAAGAAATAGAAAAAGAAACGGGTGGTAAAGTAAATACAATATTACAATTGCGCCTTCATCCGAGTATTATTGCTCTTAAAGAAAAAATCGATAAGGAACCGGCCGGAAAAATACATGAAATCGATCTAACCTACCTTACTTCCCGTGGCAAGTGGTATTATACTTCATGGAAAGGAGATTTAGATAAATCCGGTGGCATTGCCACAAACATTGGTATCCATTTTTTCGATATGCTCATGTGGATTTTCGGAGACGTTAAGAAAAATATCGTCCACTTGCACGAACACGACCGGGCGGCCGGCTACATGGAATTGGAAAAAGCCCGCGTGCGATGGTTTTTGTCCATCAATTACGATGTATTGCCCGACGAAATTAAAGCCAAAGGCCAACGAACCTACCGTTCCATCACCGTGGATGGCGAAGAAATCGAGTTTAGCGGCGGTTTTGAAGATTTACATACCAAGAGTTACGAAGAAATCCTAAAAGGTAAAGGATTCGGGCTGGATGATGCTCGTCCGTCTATTGAATTAGTCCATGCTATTCGTAACGCACCCAAACAAAAATGGCAAGGTGAAGAACATCCATTTGTTCATAAACCATTATCAAAGCATCCATTTTCTAAATAATTGTCTATGAAAAAGATTCAAATGGTGGATCTGCAAACGCAGTATCAAAAAATAAAACCGGAAGTCGATCAAGTAATATTTGAAGTTATTCATTCAACTAAATTTATACGCGGACCACAAGTCAAACAATTTGAAGAAGAATTGGCAAATTATTTAAATGTCAAGCATGTTGTTGCATGTGGAAATGGAACAGACGCATTACAAATTTCCTTAATGGCCCTTGATCTGCAGCCCGGTGACGAAGTCATTACAGCCGATTTTACCTTTGCCGCCACCGTGGAGGTAATTAAGTTGCTCAAAGGCAAGCCCGTATTGGTGGACGTATTGCCGGATACGTTCAACATCGATCCCGAAGCGGTGGAAAAAGCCATTACGCCGCGCACCAAAGCCATTATTCCGGTGCATCTTTTCGGCCAATCGGCCGATATGGACGAAATTATGCGCATTGCGCGCAAGTATAATTTGGCCGTGATTGAAGACAACGCCCAAGCCATAGGTTCGGACTTCCGCTTTGCGGACGGCACGGTGAAGAAAACCGGCACCATAGGCACCATCGGCACCACTTCGTTTTTCCCGTCCAAAAACTTAGGCGCATACGGCGACGGCGGCGCCATCTTTACGGACGACGACCGGCTGGCACACCGCTTGCGCGGAATAGTAAACCACGGTATGTATAAGCGTTATTATTACGATGAAGTGGGTGTCAATTCCCGTTTGGACACCATTCAGGCGGCTATTTTACGCGTTAAGCTTCCGCATTTGGATGCTTACAACGAAGCCCGCCGCCGAGCCGCGGATGTTTACGACGAACTTTTTGCCGGTTGCGAACAAGTGATTACACCTTACCGCGACCCGCGATCCAAACATGTGTTTCATCAATACACTTTAAAAATCAAAAACGGCAAGCGCGACGCCCTGGCGGATTATTTGAAGGCCGAAGGTATTCCGTTCGGAATTTATTATCCTGTCCCGCTTCACCGCCAAAAAGCCTATGCCGACGAAAACTTCCGCGACGAGAATTTTCCCGTTACCAACCGCCTGACAGAGGAAGTCATTTCCTTACCTATGCATACGGAATTGGACCGCGAACAACAGGAATTTATTGTCGGGAAGGTAAAGAATTTTTTACGGGGAAAAGTTTAACTTTCGTCTTCGAATAAGGCAATATATTTCTCGGCGAGTTTTTCGTAGGTTAAATTTTTCCACAGATACTCTTGGCCTTTGCGTCCCATTTCAAGGCGCTTTTCTTCGGGCATACGGGCGTATTTTAAAATAGTTTTCGCCAATACATCCGGATCATCCGCTTTGATAAACTCACCGCAACCGCATTCGTCAATCATATGCCTGTATCCGTCAAACGGCACGATAATCGGTTTTCCGGCGTACATATAATCAATCCATTTGTTGGGGGAAATGCCGTAGTCGTATAATTTTAATTTCGCAAAGGGATTTAAAAGTATATCGCATTGTTGAAGAAATGCCACCACTTCCTTTTTAGGGATAGGATCAAAAAATTTTACATTATTCAAGTGCTTGAATTCTTCTTGAAATCGCTTTTTATGTGGACCGTCTCCCAGGATATAAAATTCTATATCAGGATATTCCTGTAATCTTTCAGCCGCCTGTAATATTAATTCTACACGATTAACATTCCCAATGGATCCGGCGTAACAGGCGATAAATTTATCTTTATTTTTTCGTGTTTTATTTTCTTTTGGATGATGAAAAATTTCGGGATCAAATCCCATGGGAATGTAACGAACTTTCTGTTCATGTCCCGGTGTCACATTTTGGACATGTTCTTTTAAATTGGGCATGGAGCCTACAATATAATCGGCATTTTTGTATCCTGTTTTTTCTATTAATCCCAACAACCAAATAAAAGGATTTTTGGAACTTATTTTTTTTACTTCTTGTAATGTCAAAGGCCAAATATCTCTTACTTCTAAAATCAATTTAACTTTAAAAAGTTTTTTTAGCAATACGCCGGTTAAGAAAGTAAATATTGATAAAGAAGAAACAATAATGATGTCGTTTTTTTTGGGGCGATTTTTAAAAAAATACCGTAAAAGATTAAATTCAAAAATAATCCAACTCCATATTCTTTTTAAGCTAAATCCTAAATTTATTTTGGGACCGTTTAATGTAATATGAGAGAAGTTATTCTCAATTTTCTCTTCTTTATAAAGGCCTTTAAATGGCTCAAAATCAAATCCGTTGGAATTGGATGAAACAAGAATGGAAGGATAACCTTTCCGGGCAAATTGTTTGGTAAAAAGATATTGTCTTACCGGCCCGGGATGATTGGGTTTACCGGCATATTTGGAAATGTACCATATATGTTTTTTATTTTGTTTCATAATTAGCAAGCTTTGAAATCACCGCTTTGATTTTTCCGTTTGCCGTTTGTTCCAATTCGTCAGGATAGACGAACCGCGCTTTAACGGGGCCTAACTGGCTGAACAAGCGTTTTTTTATAATTTGTTCGTTTTCGAGCGGATAACCATCATCTTTGAGGATACGCAATTCGAAATCATCCAAGGCATGTTGCACCAATTGCATGGCTTTGATGCCCGGCAAGTCGTAGGTCAAGGCATGGAAACGCACCATTTGGCGTCCGTCCGGACCCGTGACCACATCCTCTATTCGTCCTTCGATTTCTTCAATGACGGGCATTTGCACACCTGCCTTACTTGTTTGGTTGGCCGCCAAAGTAACGCGATCACCGATGCGGTAGCGAATAAGCGGTTGATCGAAATTTAACAAGCCCGTTAAAACCACTTCTCCCGTTTTGCCGGGACTCACTTGCCGGCTATTTTCGTCCAAAACTTCCAAAATGCCCGTATCGGGACTGAAAAGCAATTCGCCATACCGGTTTTCGGAAATCAAACCGCATGCTTCCACACCGCTATATGCATCGTAAACTTTCGTTCCGAATGCTTGCTCGATGGTACGGCGCATGGGCGGCGTAAGTTTTTCGCTGGAAGTCAACACGGCTTTCAGCGGCGGCGTTTTCAACTTTTTATCCAAAATATATCCCGCCCAAATGTAAATGGCCATGGCATAGCCCACCAAGTATTCGGGCCGGTGTTTCCGGAGCCCTTCCACATAATTGTCCACCGTATCGGGCGACAAGTGGTAGGCCGAAAAATAAACTTGTTTTTCCACGTAATTATAACGGTAATACGGCGGCTTGGCATGCGCGTCGGGAATAATACGACGCCCGCCTATCATGGCACGGGACATTTTATAATTCACGCCTGCCCACCGGCGCACGCGGGCTTCATAAGCGGCATTCCAGATTTGATGAAATTTGGGTGTATAATAAATTTTTACTGGCGTGCCCGTACTTCCGCTACTGGACAGAAAAGTGCCTTTTTCCCGATTGGAGGACAAAAGCGTGGTGGTGCCGAATTTGCGCAATTCGTCTTTTTCCAAAAACGGAAGACGCGGTAAATCTCTTAACGTAAAATTTTTTAAATCATCGCGCGTCAGTCCCGCCGCGGTATATTTTTCTTTGTAAAAAGGAACGGTGTCGAATGCATGCACCAATAATTTACGCAAACGTTCGGTTTGCCACTTTTTCCATTGTTCGCGAGTGAATTTTTCCCGTTCAATAAATTCCGGCAAGGCTTTAAAAAAATGTTTGCCGTAGCGGTGGCGTTTCCAATACATTCCGTAAGCCGAAATCATAAGATTTTGGAGCCATAAAGGAACGTGTTTGTAGATTTTTTCCGCCAATCCGCCCATAAAGATTTATTTAAGAAGTTCCAACCACTTCCGCCGCACTTCTTGCCAATCGAAGCTTTCGGCTTTGCGGCGGGCATTTCGCGACAAAGATACGGCTTTGGTGGGATTTTCGAGAAGCTCTTCAACGGCCGCGGCAAAAGCTTCCGGATTATTAGGTTCTACCAAAATCCCGTCCCGGCCGTCTTCAATCAAATACGGTAACCCGCCCACATTGGTGGAAACGACAGGCAAGCCCAAAGCCATGGCTTCCATCACGCTCACAGGCGTGTTGTCCACGTTGGTGGTGTTGATAAAAATATCGTAATCTTCCGATAATTTATGCCATTCGGGCTTAGGAAGCACGCCGGTAAAACGCACGCTGTCCGTGAGCCCGTAATTTTCGGTCAATTGCTTTACTTCGGCCATGGTGCCGTCTTTATCGGGACCAACCATGCATAGTTCCGCTTCGGGATATTTTTCTTTGAGTTTTTTCAATACTTCCACCGCCAATCCGGGATTATAATGATTGGCAAAGGCGCGCACGTAGAGTAAGCGCGGACGCACCGGATTGCGTTCTTTATAGGGATATTGCGAGATGTCCAGAATATTGGGAATAAATACCGTCCGGTAGCCGCGTTTTTCGAATTCGTGTTTCAGGTAACCGGACGGGGCCACATTGGCGTAGCTGTTTTTAAAAATCATCCGGCTGAGGAGCGGATTGCGTTCTAAGCGCTTAGGAAGGTTTCCGCCATGTAGGATAGGAATATATTTTTTTTTGAAAAATCTGGCAAGTTGAGATAGTACAAATGCATACCAAAAATTAGTTGTACTAAAAGTATCTATAAGAATAAAATCACTCGAAGGAGTATGGAGAAAAAAATCTTTAATCATGTCGGCCATTCGGAGGAATTTGTTTCGTTTGTTTGAAGAGCGATAAATTTTAAATTTCTCTAATTCTAACTTTTGACTTAATATATCATAAGCGGTTGCGTATTGGGAATGCGAAGAAAGATTATTTCCAAAATAAATTATTTTCATAATCCTATGTAATAATTTAGAAGTTTTTATTGAGTAATTTATAATAATAATCCAAATTGCGATTTATTAAAATATTTATATCAAATTTGGTTCGAATAGTCTTTAAAGCATTTCGTCCAATAGTATCTCTTAAGCTTTTGTTGTTTAAAAGTTTTATAATATTTTTAGCAAGAGAAGTCGGATTTCCAACCTCTGATAATAATCCATTTTTTTCATTTTCTATGATTTCATAAGCAGGTTCAATAGTGCTACCAATCACAGCTTTCCCCATTGCCATTCCTTCCAGCCATGCTATAGGCATGTTTTCATTATGTGAAGGATAGACACATACTTGATGGGATGCTATTAACTCCGGGATTTTTTCGTGTGCTACAGGCCCTGTGAATTTAATGGCATTCTTTGTTTTTTCCGAAATTAATGATAATATATAATCTTTATAAGATTTGTTGTTATTTAAAGTATCTCTTCCTACAATTGTAAGCTTTGCATCCGGTACCTCATTAATAACTTTTTCCATAGCCAATATAAGGTCTTTCGCACCTTTATTTTCAGAAATTTTTCCTACAAAAATTATTGAATTTTGTATTTCATTTTTTTTTCTCGGATAAAATAAAGAGGTATTAATAGGATTATATATAACTTCAATTAATTGAGGTGGAATTTTAAGGTTTTTACTATTTAATTTCTTAGAAAATTCACTTACGGCAATAATGCCATCGGCTGATGAAAGTGTTTTATCAATCAAATATTTTCGAAAAAATTTTCCTCCTTTAGTTAATGAAATCTCCGAATGAATACGCATTATCTTTAATGCATCGAAGGAATTAGATATAGATGCTAAACTAATATTGGGGGCTTCAATTATATCAATTTTTTGATTAGAATTTATTTTCTTTAATTGATTATTTAATCTGCTTTTATTTATATAAAAACTTATTTTAGGCCTCTTATTTTTAGGCAATAAATATAAATTAACCCCATTAATATTTTTATAACCTGAAATTTCTTTATTATAATGTCCCAACACACTTACGCTATGCCCTTTTTTTACCATGAATTCGGCTAAAGTTTTTGTAAATACACCTATTCCACCTTGCCGATATGGAGGGTACTCGTCCGTAACAAAACAAATATGTAAAGATTTTTTCATATAACTTTTATTATCAAGAATTACATTATTATTAATATTTTTATTACTAGTATTTCAGAGCAAATCTTGTGCAAACATATATTAGGTTAATTTCTTTAAAATACTTCTCAATAAGAATTCTCATATTCCTTACTTTATAAATTGAGGTAACAACCCCATCAACTCCACCGCCGCTGCTTTGGCCTTATTGCGGATGATGTCCCGCGGCGTATTATCGCCTACTTCGTAAATGATACTTTCGGCTTTGAATTGGATATAGAACCAAGTCTTAGCATATGGTTCGCTTAAAGGTGTAGGTTCGTAATCCGTCCGGAAGGGATATACACAGCGGTCGATGGCAGCGGTATAGAGGCGTTTAAAATCTTTGAGATCCGTACGAAATGAGTCGTCGAATACGTAATAGGTATCCCGGTCCATGGAATGAAAATCCAGGCCGAGTATGATTTTGTTCCGGTGCTTTTTGGCCCGGTCCAGAATAAATCGACTGATTTGATTGACTTCCGGTTGGCGGAAGTAGGCCCAATCGCGGTTAAGGTCCACGCCGTTGGCATTATAGCGCCAATGTCCCAAATCCACGCCGTCGGGATTGAGGACGGGAAAGAGCCAAATATCAAACCGGTCGAAAAACAGTTCGGAGAGGGTATCTTTTATTAATAAGTTTTCCGTAAAACTTTGCAGCGCCATAAAACCGGTGATTTCCGGCGGATGCATGCGACCGAATACCACAATCACCTTTTTCTTATCCGGCTCACCTTTTCCGATGCGCACAAAGGGTAAATCCTTGCCCAAAGCGGACCGGCCGGCTACATTTATTTCTTGTACATAAGGACGTGTGCGAAGATTATTTACCCAATCGTAAATATCTTTGGTGGTAATAAGTTCCTGAGCGGAAACCCAAAGCGGCGCCGTGTCCAAATTCAGGCGGAAACGCGCTTGCATAGTATCATCGTTTATTTCAATGTTTTCAATAGCGCTCCAATTTCTTCGGTCCCGGCTTATTTTGGGAATATACCGATGATGGCCGTCATAGTATTGTAAAATTAAATCCACCGTACGTGGTGTGTCCGACCAAATTTTGAATGCATACCAAGGACTGTCATTAACAGGCACCCGTTCGGGTTTAATGTCTATTTGAAAAGTCGTGTCGTCGATTTGTCTAAAGCCGTTCATGCGGGCGCCTTCGAAACGGTTGTCCACATGAATGCCATCGATGGAAAAAATCTTTTTTTCCTGAATTTCAATTGATTTATCCGAAGTATCATTAGGAACGGGATAATCGAATGTTTTTCTCACATAATAACTTTTACACCCCAAAAATTGAAGTGTAAAGATAAAGAAAATTATAAAACCCGTAAAATATTTTAATTTTATTTTAATCCTCATTCCTATTTAATTAATAGTGAAAATATATATTATTTCCTTTTGATATGGGTTTAAAAAAATCTTGCAATAATACATCAAATTTCCCGGTTTTTTATTCCTTTTGTATATCTATTCCGTCCGATTGCCATATTTTGATTTTTCCCAAACTATCGGCATATATCAAAAGTCCCTCCAATCGAGTATTCTCGGTAATATATTTCCGGGCTTGCTGAAAACCCGACACCATACAAGCCGTTGCCCATCCGTCCGCTTCCGTGCAATTGGGCGCCAAGACCGATGCACTAAGCAAGTTGGATTGATAAGGAAATCCGGTTTTAGGATGCAATGTGTGCACATATTTTTTTCCTGTTTTACGGTCAATCCTGTATTTCCGATAATTGCCGGAGGTGGCAATGGCTTTATTAAAAAGTTTTATATCGGCGGCATAATGTCCGCTTCCCGCAACAGGATAATCCACCGCTACAATCCACGGACGATTTTCTTTTATATTCTTGCCTTTTGCTAGTACTTCCCCTCCCAGTTCCACAATATAATTTTCATATGATTTTTTTGAAATCAATTCACCTATTTTGTCAATGACATAACCTTTGGCAATAGAATTAAAATCAATAAAAATCTGAGGATATTTCTTTCTTACCACCCCATTTTGATCGATGTAAACCTTATCAAATCCCACATATTTTTTCAAACTATCCACAATCGTGCTATCGTGTTCAATATTTTTAATTTTCTTTCCGGGACCGAATCCCCAAGCATTGACCAAAATTCCGATCGTCGGATCATAAAGCCCGTTTGTAGCGCGGTAAATTTTACGTGCTTCGTTAAATACATAACGAAAATGTTCGTCCGCTTTCAATTCTTCACCCCGGTTAATACGGGATATGAGTGAACCGGGAATATAAGTCGATAATGATCGATTGATTTGCGCAATGAGTTCCTCAATTTCCTTTTGTGTAATTTCATCTCCATTTCCCTGAATATCAATATGATAGGTTGTGCCCAGTGCTTTTCCGCTAAAATGTTCCTCCTTGATTCCCTGCCGGCATGAAATCAATACGAACAAGACAAAAAACCATAAAACCGGTCTAACAGAAATTAAATTTTTCATTGCGATTATCAATTAATTCACCATATGCATTGCAAAATTCATGCATAATTTCACGAACTATCTCCCCGGCAGGCATAATTTCATCCAACAACATGGCCACTTGACCTATTTCCAGTTCACCTTCGTCCAAATCGCCTTCGAAAATTCCTTTTTTGGCCCTACCCCGCCCCAGTAATTTTTTGATTTGTTCCGGATCGGGTTTAGTCCGATAAATTTTTTCCAATTCTTCGTAAAATTTATTTTTGATAATGCGTGTAGGCACAATTTCCTTAAGAGTCAATACCGTATCTCCTTCGGAAACGGCTATAACGGCCTTTTTGAAATTCTGATGAGCCGAGGATTCTTCACTTGCAACAAACCGGGTTCCCATTTGCACCCCGTCCGCTCCCAATACCATGGCGGCCAACATCTGCCTGCCGGTAGCAATTCCTCCCGCAGCAATCAACGGAATTTTAATTTCACGACGCACCGCCGGAATCAAAACCATGGTCGTTGTTTCTTCGCGTCCGTTATGGCCTCCCGCTTCAAATCCCTCGGCCACAATAGCATCCACACCGGCTTCTGCCGCTTTGCGAGCAAATTTTACGCTCGATACCACATGTGCCACCTTTATTCCGTTTTCTTTCAAATATCCCGTCCATATGCGAGGATTACCGGCGGAAGTAAAAACAATCCGGACTCCTTCGTCGCGAACAATTTTCATAATTTCTTCGATATCGGGATACAATAAGGGAATATTTACCCCGAAAGGTTTGTCTGTCGCACGTTTGGCTTTTCTTATATGTTCCCGTAAAACTTCCGGATACATCGACCCGGCTCCGATTAATCCCAAACCGCCCGCTTCACTGACGGCCACAGCCAATTTCCAACCACTAACCCATACCATTCCGCCTTGCACAAGCGGATATTTAATGCGAAATAATTCGGTAATAGCATTACTCATTATTCAGGTTGCTTTATGAGTTTAATAATACGTTTTTTTCGTTCATTATAAATCAACAATAAATAGATTCCTCTCTTTAATCCGGTCCATGATGTCACAGGATACAATTGTCCGTTATGAATCATTTTACCGTTTATGTCAAACAATGAATATTCCATGGGAGCAATCATGCCCGATACTTTTATTTCATTGGAAAAAGGATTGGGATAGACGCGCAAAGCTCCCACTTGGTTGTCTTTCAATGAATCCAAGTTTTTCATCATTAATGTGAAATCCGGGAATCCGTAACCGTATAAACTGTCGGGACTGTGGAAGCGATCGGAAGATTGTAACAGATAATTTTTCATTTCCACCGGCGGCAAAAACGGATAGTGCTGCACCATATCGGCTACAAATCCGGTTATGATGGGGGCAGCCGCACTGGTTCCGCTTACGGCCCAATAATGTCCGGCATAAAATGTTTTTACCCGTACACCCCATGACATGACATCGGGTTTGATGCGTCCGTCACTCGTATTTCCCGTACTACTAAAACTTGCACGATTCTTAAATGCATCGGCCGCACCTACCGCTATAACATCTTTTGCATCGGCGGGAACGGAAATCTTTTTCCAAGGAATATTACCGGCATTCCCGGCCGAAACGACTACGTGAATACCCTTTTCGGTGGCTATTTGTGCACCACGGGAAGCAAAAGCCGTTTTTCCGTCCAGTTCTTCCCACGTATGATTATACTTCGGATTATCAAAATCAATATAACCCAATGAAGTATTAATGAGATCCACGCCTACACTATCGGCGCGTTCGGCGGCCATCACCCAATAAGTCTCCTCCACGGGCATTTCCATACTCACATCTTCGGAAATATATAAACAAAAATCCGCCTCGTATGCAGTTCCAATCAATTCTCCTTCCTCCAATCCGCCAATTAAAGACCATACCATCGTACCATGCGGATGACGCGTGTAAACATGATTGGTCCGGTCGGGAAAATTATAGGTATCTATGACACCGTCTCTACGGTAAATATGACGTAATACCCGGGAGGTATCGGCCGTGGGAAAGCCCGCATCGATAACGGCTATGAGAATATTTTTTCCGGTCAATCCCGCCTCATGAACCGCAAAAGCATGATGCATTACATAAGCCATGGTATCATTTCCGTAATCAATCCGCCGGGCAGCCAATTTGCGGGAAGAATAAACCACCGGATTTGTATCAACTTTTGACAAAACCCGTTTGTCGGCCAATACAATGCTATCAATAAATGTATATGTCAGCAACGAAGCAATATCTGTTGAATCGCCCTGCACATGGATAGCGTTTAACCATTTGGAATGACCTTTTATATGTATACCGGGACTATGATAAATCATGTTATAATATGCCGAATCAATCGGTACATCTCGAATATCCAAATCTATTCCGTATCGCATCCGCCTGTCCAATGCCCTTTTTGAAAGCATTTCCGAAGGATGATTAAGATAATATTCGGCATCCGGTTTATCGTGCAAATAAATCCAAGCATCGATTTGTGAACGCATGGCGGTTAAACCGGCCAAAAAAAATACCACAACCCATAATTTTTTCATGATCCCGTTTGTCAAAAAACAAAGTTATCACAATTCAACCAAAGGATAAAATAAATTCTTGATCTAAACCGTCGTTTCAAGTGGAATATAAGCAACCTAAAATTATTAATTTTTATTCACAAAAAGATAAAAGAAAAAATTAATATCTAATAATTAGCCACTCAATCTTTGGTTAAATCCACAATTTAATCATCCGGATAATCCGCAATAATTCGTAAATTTGAAGGAAACAAAAAATATTATTATGGACAAAGCATATGTCAAAATACCTCAAGCAAAAAACGAACCCGTTCTGTCTTATGCACCGGGAACTCCCGAACGCGAAGAAGTACTGAAAACATACAAGGAAATGTGGAATAGCCATGTGGAAGTTCCCTTGTATATCAACGGTGAAAAAGTTTTTACGGGAAAAACCAAGGAAATTCGGCCGCCACATGATCACGGGCATGTCGTAGGCGTATTTCACCGGGCCTCCGATGAGCATGTCAAACAAGCCATCGATGCCGCCCTAAAAGCCCGTCAAAAATGGGCCGATTTGCCATGGGAACAACGCGTTTCCATATTCCTTAAAGCCGCCGATTTGATTTCCGGCCCCTATCGCGCCAAAATGAATGCGGCTACCATGATTAATCAATCCAAAACCATTCATCAAGCGGAAATTGACGCCGTGGCGGAATTGGCTGATTTTTGGCGTTTTAATGCCGAATATTTGGCACGTATTTACAAAGAACAACCCGAATCGGCCAAAGATGTATTCAACCGGATGGAATACCGTCCGTTGGAAGGATTTATTTATGCTGTCACTCCGTTCAATTTTACCAGTATTGCGGGCAACTTGCCTACCGCTCCCGCCATGGCGGGCAATGTGGTGGTATGGAAGCCCTCGGTATCGCAAATGTATTCGGCCAATATGATTATGGAAGTGCTCATGGAAGCGGGATTACCGGCAGGTGTGATTAATATGGTCACCGGTAGTGCTTCGAAAATTACGGAAGTAGTACTCAATCACCCCGAATTTTCAGGTTTGCATTATACCGGTTCCACGGCCGTATTTCAATATTTATGGAAAACCATAGGAAACAATATAGATAAATACAAAACTTATCCCCGCATAGTGGGAGAAACCGGCGGAAAAGATTTTGTTTGGATGGCACCCGACGCCAATCCCGTGGAAGTAGCCACCGCATTGGCACGCGGCGCATTCGAATATCAAGGACAAAAATGTTCGGCCGCATCCCGCGCCTACATTCCCGAAAGCCAATGGGATGCCGTATTTAAAGAACTGAAAAAACAAGTGGAAAGTATGAAAATGGGCGATCCGGGTGATTTTTCCAATTTCATTACCGCCGTCATCAACGAAGCATCCTTTAATAAGTTGGCCGGTTACATTGAACAAGCCAAAAAAGATAAAGAAGTGGAAATTGTCATCGGAGGCGGCTATGACAAATCCAAAGGATATTTCATCGAACCGACGGTTTTCCTCACCACCGATCCGCATTACGAAACCATGGTCGAAGAATTATTCGGCCCCATCCTGACCGTATATGTCTATCCGGACAAAGAATGGAAAGAAAGTTTGGATCTGGTGGACGGCACTTCACCTTACGGCCTGACCGGCGCTATTTTTGCCAAAGATCGTTACATCATCGATTATGCCACCAAACGGCTCGAAAATGCCGCCGGAAATTTCTATATCAACGACAAACCCACCGGCGCCGTGGTCAATCAACAACCTTTCGGAGGTGCACGCGCATCGGGAACCAACGATAAGGCGGGAAGTATGTGGAACCTGATACGCTGGTTATCACCACGAGCCATTAAAGAAAACTTTAATCCACCCAAGGATTACCGCTATCCTTTTTTGGGAGAATAAAATTTTTCGAGATGTCGTAATAAGAATCACCCTGCGTATGACGCGGGGTGTGTTTTATTGAAATTATTCCGAAACTTTCATACCTTTAAACAAAAAAGTCTTGAAACGCATCTTATTTTTAATCTTCTTTATTTCAGCAATTTATCTTTTGCCGGCCCAAAAAGGTAAGGATTTTCACATCACATGGTACAAAACAAAAAGCGGATTATTCTCCCAACCCATCGATATTGCACCCGGTAAAAACGATCCGTTTCTCAATCTGCAAATATTTTTGAAATATAAAGGTAATTCCAAACCGCAGGTTTACCTCATCACCGCGAAAGACACCCTAAAAGTCGAAGAAGACCACCTGCAGCCCGAGCCGGGCAAATGGTTCGGATTTATCGATTTGCCTAACCGGAAACAAACCGTCAAACTTTTGATACGACACGCCAAAGATTTCCGGCTTCGTGCACATAAAATCCGGATTTATTATCCGGGCAAATCAATGCCGGTAAACCCGAAAAAAACTCAAAATAAACATTCCGCCGAATGGTGCAACTGCCCTTATCCGCCTGCCATTCCACGCGAACAGTGGTGCCCGGACAACCATTGCCCGCCTCCATCTTCGTATGTATCTACGGATGTCAGATTTCTTATCGTGCATCATACGGCTACGCCCAACAACGAAAGCGATTGGCCGGCCCGGGTAAGGCAAATATGGGATTTTCATGTCCATACCCGCGGATGGGCGGATATCGGTTACAATTACCTGATCGACCAAAACGGATATCTTTACGTAGGACGGGGCGAAGATGTCAAAGGAGCCCATTTTTCCGGCTACAATTCCGGTACTTGCGGTATTGCCTACCTGGGTACCTTTACGCAATTCACTCCGCCGGACACCATGCATGCCACTTTTGAAAAATACGCCGCTTACAAATCATGTCAAAAACAATTGATT
Source organism: Flavobacteriales bacterium (assembly GCA_027067965.1). Taxonomy (GTDB): domain Bacteria; phylum Bacteroidota; class Bacteroidia; order Flavobacteriales; family Flavobacteriaceae; genus JAADED01. Next base: position 206,262 of record JAMOUV010000032.1, read on the forward strand.
CCCGGTGAAATTTCACGTCATGCCGCTTCGGAAAGGGATTTATACACCATTTCCGGCCACCGCGATTCCGGTAGCGGCACGGAATGTCCCGGTGATGTTTTATACGGACAATTGCCCGCTCTTCGCGAAGCAACGCAAGAAACCATGTGCGGATGCAACCGGGAACTTAATTTGGTGGCTCAGCGCTTACATGCCGATAAAGATCAGATCAAAGAAGGCGAAAAAATACGTTTTCATGCCACCATGCGCAATTTATCGGGCGTGGATTCTTCCAATGACAGTATTTACTTTACCATAAACGGCACGCCCGTTATCCGGGATTTCCTAAGTGCATGGCCGGCCTGTGGAGAAGAAAAACGATCGGGTGTTTATACTTTTACCGAAGCCGGCACCCATAGCCTGTGTGTCGAAATTATTCATTCGGGAGCCGAAACCCATACGGAAGACAATAAAATATGCCGAACGGTTTATGTCATGCCCGACAGACCCGACCATTATGTCATTTACCCTAATCCGGCAAATCAATATTTCGGCTTAAAAATACCAAACGGGCGAAGTTTAAGACAAGTGGCTTTGTTCGATATGGCGGGAAGGAACGTCAAGAATTTTTCGCCGCCTTACTGCGAAATGGATGTCTCTAAACTCGCCGGCGGCGTATATCATCTGGTTATCGAAGATAACAGGGAAGAAACTTTCAGTTCAAAATTACTTATTACGCATTGAATATGAGCAAAAACCATGTTCATAAAACACTTTACGGCTTGGCGGATGCCAACAATTTTTATGTGTCGTGCGAGCGGCTTTTTCGGCCCGGATTAAACGGCAAACCGGTAGTGGTTTTGTCCAACAATGACGGTTGTGTGATTTCACGCAGCAACGAAGCCAAACCGCTTATTCCCATGGGTGCGCCGGCTTTTCAATACGAAGAAATTTTTCGCAAGCACGGAGTCGAAGTATTTTCCGCCAACTTTGCGCTCTACGGCGATTTGAGTACACGTATGATGAATATTATCGGCCGCTACACGCCCGACATGGAAATTTACAGTATTGACGAAGCATTTTTGAAATTCGACGGCTTCGAAAATATACCCTTGGAAGAATATATGTCCGGAATGAAAAAAGAAATTTTCCGCGCCATCGGCATTCCGCTTACCATAGGCATCGGTCCTACCAAGACCTTGGCCAAGGCCGCCGCCCGGATTGCCAAAAAATTTCCCGGTCGCACCCGGGGAGTGTATCTGCTGGACACGCCGGAAAAAATAGATAAAGCCCTCCGTTGGCTTCCGGTAGGGGATATTCACGGCATCGGCAGACGGATTTCGGCCAAACTCCTTCAAATGAATGTGCAAAAGGCCTCGGATTTTATCAAACTTTCCGACAGTTTCTTGCGCAAACGTTTCGGTATTCAAGTCGTGAGAATCAAGCATGAATTAAAGGGAAATGCCGTATTTGATTTGGAAATGCCGCAACCCCGCCAACGAATTGCCACCACGCGTACATTTGCCGGCCATATCCGGGATTTTGACGAAATGCGCGAGCGTATCGCCACTTTTACATCGGTTACCGCCGCCAAATTACGCAAGCAAAAAAGTGCTTGCAATTTTATTACGGTTTTTATCCGCACCAACCGCCACCGTCAAGACCTGAAGCAATATGCGGGGAGCATCACCTTAAAAACCGACTATCCGACCGATTCGTCCATCGAATTGAGTAAACTCGCCCTTACCGGTTTGCGAAAAATATGGCGCAACGGTTACGATTACAAGAAAGCCGGTATCTTGGTAAGCGAATTGGTGCCCGCCGGTGAGCGGCAACTCAATCTGTTTGTACCCACCGATGAACGTCATCACCGGCTGATGAACGTGATAGACCGGCTGAATCTCCGTTACGGACACAATCTCCTTAAACTGGGTGGACAAGACCCCCAACGCACCTGGAAAATGAAACAAGCCCGGCTTTCGCCGGCTTATACCACCCGGTTGACGGACATTATTAAAGTATATACTTAAAAAAATTTACATACTACTGATATTTTTCCAAACCTGAAAAATCCGGGGACGGATCAAGTATAAATATTGATTTTAATCATTATCCCGGCAAAAGGATTTTTTATATAAAAAACTCCCGATTAATTGATGTAACTTTGTCAAACAAAATCACAACACCCATGGAGCACAAGAAGGATAACAAAGCCATGTTGATTATTCTCGACGGTTGGGGCATTAATCCCGACCCAAAAGTTTCGGCCATCGAAGCGGCCCACACGCCTTTTTATGATATGCTGTGGAACAAATATCCGCATGCCACGCTCAAAACCTACGGCGAAAATGTAGGATTGCCCGAAGGTCAAATGGGTAATTCCGAAGTGGGACACATGAACTTGGGAGCCGGACGAATTGTATATCAAGATTTGGTAAAAATAAATAAAGCCATCGACGACGGTAGTTTTTTTGAAAATCCGGAATTGAAAAAAGCATTCGAATATGCCAAAAAGAACCATAAAAAACTGCATTTGCTCGGCTTGGTTTCGGACGGCGGTGTGCATTCGCATATCAAACATTTGAACGCATTAATCGATATGGCTAAAAAATATCAAGTGCCGGTTTACATTCATGCTTTTACGGACGGAAGAGATGTGGATCCGCATTCGGGCATAACATTTATTAAACAACTCCTTGAGAAAACAAAAAATTCGCCTGCACGTTTGGCAAGCATCACCGGACGTTATTATGCCATGGACAGAGACAAACGTTGGCCACGCATTAAAAAAGCATACGACGCACTGGTGCACGGAATAGGAAAACACGCCACCGATCCGCTCCGGGCCATTCAAGAAAGTTATGAAGCGGGAATTACCGATGAATTTATAGAACCCATTGTCCTTGTGGACGAAAAAGGAAATCCGGTGGGCAAAATCGAACCCGGCGATGCGGTTATATTCTTTAACTTCCGTACCGACCGCGGCCGCCAACTTACCGAAGCCCTTACCCAACGCGATATGCCCGAAGAAGGTATGAAAACCCTGCCCCTTTATTACGTCACTATGACCAATTATGACGATACTTTCAAAAATATTCATGTGGCCTTCCCCAAGGAAGATTTAAAAGACACTTTGGGCGAATTGGTCTCGCGGGCCGGAAAAACACAACTCCGTATTGCCGAAACGGAAAAATATCCACATGTTACATTCTTCTTTTCGGGTATGCGGGAAGAACCTTTTCCCGGCGAAAAACGAATTCTCATACCTTCGCCGAAAGTAGCCACCTACGATTTGAAACCGGAAATGAGCGCTTATGAAGTAACCGATGCCTTACTAAAAGAAATACAATCCGCCAATCCGCCCGATTTGGTGGTTTTGAATTATGCCAACGGCGATATGGTCGGACATACGGGCGTATTCGAAGCGGCGGTGAAAGCCGCCGAAGCGGTGGATGACAACCTGTCGCGTTTGATTCCCGAAGCACTAAAAAAAGGTTACGAAATTATCCTTTTGGCCGACCATGGTAATGCCGATGTAATGGTAAATGAGGACGGCTCGCCCAACACGGCTCATACGACCAAACCGGTTCCCGTTATTTTTATTAGCGACAAAAGGCAACTGCCGGTGAAGGAAGGCATTTTGGCCAATATTGCACCCTCGTTGCTTAAAATTCTCGGCTTGCCCAAACCGGAAAATATGACGGAAGATATCTTCGCGACGGAAAAATAAAATGGCTGAAAAAACGCTAAATTTCCGATAATTCACCGATAAATTTCATACCGGTGACATCAATCCCGAACCGCGAGGCATCAATTTTATGATGTGCCGAAATATATATTTTTTCGAAACCGCTTTTACGGGCTTCGGAAATTCTTTGTTCAATACGTGAAACCGGCCTGATTTCGCCGGTTAATCCGATTTCGCCTGCAAATGCCACGCTATGTGGAACCGGATGATCGCCGTAAGAAGAATAAACCGCCGCCGCTACGGCCAAGTCCAAACCGGGGTCGGTAATTTTTATACCCCCGGTAATATTGAGGAATACGTCTTTGTCGCCCAAGCGCAATCCCATGCGTTTGTCCAATACGGCCAAAATCATATTCATCCGCTTCATATCATAGCCCGTTACCGAACGTTGGGGCGTGCCGTACACCGCCGGCGCAACTAATGCTTGCGTTTCTACCGGAAAACTACGAATTCCTTCCACTACAATGGCGGCAGTAGTGCCGCTATAATGCTCGCGCTGACTATGCGTCAAAATTCCTGTGAAGTTTTCCACCGCTTTCAGTCCCGCCGAAGTCATTTCAAAAATTCCGATTTCATGTGTATTGCCATATCTGTTTTTCAAACTTCGCAAAATGCGATATTGATGATGACGGTCGCCTTCGAATTGAAGCACCGTATCCACCATATGTTCAAGCACCTTCGGTCCGGCAATGATTCCTTCCTTAGTAATATGACCGATGATAAAGACGGGCGTGCCGCTTTTTTTGGCAAAACGTATGAGTTCGGCCGCCGATTCGCGGATTTGCGATACACTACCCGGCGAAGAATCTATATAATCGGTATGAAGTGTTTGAATGGAATCCACAATGAGAATTTCGGGATTTTCTTGTTTGACCACCTGCAAAATACGTTGAATATTGGTTTCGGGAAGGATTTTGATGCGGGTTTGTTCGAATCCCAACCGCATACCGCGCATTTTAATTTGCGAAGGACTCTCCTCGCCGGATACATACAAAGTTTTGAATGGCATTTGCAAGGAAGTTTGCAACATCAAAGTCGATTTTCCTATACCGGGCTCACCTCCGATTAATACCACCGACCCGGGCACCATGCCGCCTCCCAACACCAAATCCAATTCACGATTACCTGTAGGAATCCGATATTCGCTTCCCGCTTTTATTTTACTGAATTCCAGGGCCCGGACCGTTGATCCGGCCGGATTTTTTTGTTTGGCTTCGCGCTTGTCCACTACTTCCTCCACAATGGTATTCCATTGTTTACATACAGGGCATTGCCCCATCCATTGCGAAAATTGATTGCCACAATTTTGACAATAAAAAACACTTTTTGTCTTAGCCATTTTTTGCCATATATGAATTATAATATTCGGGTTTTCCGGTAACTTCTTCGCCCAACCAAGGCGGTAGTTTCACCTCATCGTCCGGATGATTCAACTCGATTTCGGCCAACACCAGTCCTTTCCTCGGCGACAGGAATTCATCCACTTCGATTAAATAACCTTGCCAAGGAATTTCATATCTGATTTTTTCGACGATTTGTCCTTTTACCCATTCAAATAATCTTTCCGCTTCTTTTTTTTCGAGTTTTTTCTCCCATTCGTTTCTTGACAAGCCACCGTCGTTGCTTTTATCTTTTATGGTAAGGAATCCTTCGTCGTCCCGAAGGCGCACACGAACGGTTAATGGCGGACCAAAAACCAAATATCCTTGTTTAATCCGGCTTTTTTTGGTCGCCGCGTGGCGCCAATCATCCGAAACAACCAGAAATTTCCGTTCAATTTCTTTTTTCACTATCCTTTGATTTTCGTAATACGCATGGTATTGACCATACCGTGTTCACTGACAGGCATCGAGGTTAAATTGACCACAAAATCACCTTTGTGCACCAAATTGTTTTCTTTCAACAACCTGCTGATATCTTTGATGGTCTCATCCGTACTCACATGGCGGTCGTAGTAAAACGAATAAACGCCCCAATACAAAGTCAGCCGGTTTAGTAATTTCTTATTTTCGGTAAAGGTAAACACATAGGATTTCGGTCTGTGCATGGTTGTTTGAACGGATGAAAACCCGGTGAGGGTAAGCGTGGTAATGGCTTTGGCCTTGATTTCATTACCGGTTTCGGCCGCATAATAACAAATGATTTTGGAAATAAAGCGCGGATCTTTTTTAGAATTATATCGCTGCCGACCTGCATACTTCACTGCATTTTGTACCCGCAAAATAATATCTGTCATTCGTTGGACCACTTCCACGGGATGCCTGCCGACCGAAGTTTCGGCCGAAAGCATCACTGCATCCGCACCGTCCATGACGGAATTGGCCACATCGTTCACTTCGGCTCGCGAGGGTAATAAGTCGTCAATCATGCTTTCCATCATTTGTGTAGCGATTATGACGGGTTTGGCCTGTTTGCGTGCCATTTTTACTATACGTTTTTGGATCACGGGCACTTTTTCGATATCTATTTCGATTCCCAAATCACCACGGGCCACCATCACACCGTCGGCTACCTTAATAATGGATTTAATTTCCCTGACCGCTTCGGGTTTTTCAATTTTGGCAATAACGGGCAAATCGGAATCAAATTCATCCCGCAAACAATCCTTTAGATGCACGATATCATCCGCGCTTCGCACAAACGACAATGCTACCCAATCAAAGGGATGTTTGCTTATAAAAGCCAAGTCCCGCTTATCCTTGTCCGTTAATGCGGGCACGGATATTTTGGAATCGGGCAAATTCAAACCTTTTTTACTTTTCAGTATTCCTCCTTGAACCACACGGGTCACAATTTGCTTTTCCTTATCGGTAGAAATTACTTTTAAATGAATTTTTCCATCGTCCAATAAAATCATTTCGCCCGGTTTTACTTCTTTCGGTAACGGGATGTAGTTGATATGTGCCATGTGGCTATCGCCTTCAATTTCTTCTGTAGTAAGTATAAATTCATCTCCTTCTTTCAACACGGAATTATCCTTCATTTTTCCCACTCTCAGTTTAGGCCCTTGCAAATCGGCCAAAATACCGATATTGGTTTGTAATTCTTCCCTGATTTTCAAAATATGATCAATTTGTTCTTCGACATTTCGATAGTCGGCATGGGAAAAATTGACCCGGAAAAGATTTACACCCGCCAGGACCATTTTCTTTTTCGTTTCGTAATCGGATACGGCCGGACCTAACGTGGCAATAATTTTGGTTTTTTTAAGAACATTTATCATTCATTATTTTTTTTGCAAAGTTACATTTAATTTGCATAGAGAAATAGGAAGCGGTTCACTCCAAGCGAGGATGAGGATATCGGCCGTTTGATATCTATGGTGAGGCGGTTCGTCATGTTTTACCGGTTGTGGCATCCGACCGGTATAAATTTACCGCATATTTATCATCCGAAAAAAGAAATATATTGAAAAATCCATTAGCATAATTTTGATTTATCTATTCTATTCATAAGCCGGGGTTTGAGCAAGGTATTTTGTCATGAAACATTTTTTGGTTTATCTTTACAAAAAAAGAAAATTCATGTCCGGAATCAGTGTCAAACACGATTATAAAGTCAAAGATCTTTCCCTGGCCGATTGGGGAAGAAAAGAAATACAATTGGCCGAAGCCGAAATGCCCGGATTAATGGCATTGCGAAAAAAATACGGTAAAACAAAACCCTTAAAAGGGGCAAAAATCACCGGCTCCTTGCATATGACCATTCAAACGGCGGTTTTAATAGAAACCTTGGTTGAACTCGGAGCCGATGTACGTTGGGCGAGTTGCAATATTTATTCCACGCAAGATCATGCGGCGGCTGCCATTGCCAAAGCGGGTATTCCCGTATTCGCTTGGAAAGGCGAAACCTTGGCGGAATACTGGTGGGCCACGGAAAAAGCCCTCACCTGGCCCGATGGAAGCGGCCCGAACCTCATCATCGATGACGGCGGCGATGCCACGCTTATGGTCCACCTCGGATATGAAGCGGAAGAAAACCCTGCTGTATTAGACAAGCAAGCCGAAAGCGAAGATGAAGAAGAATTACTAAAAAAACTAAAGGACACCCTTCGCAAAGATCCCGGCAAATGGCATCGCATGGTTCCGCATATCAAAGGCGTTTCCGAAGAAACCACTACGGGCGTTCACCGTTTATACGAACGGTTCGAGCAAGGCAAACTCCTCTTTCCCGCCATCAACGTGAACGATTCGGTGACCAAGTCGAAATTCGATAATTTATACGGTTGCCGCGAATCCTTGATCGACGGCATTAAACGCGGCACCGATGTGATGATAGCCGGAAAAACCGCCGTGGTATGCGGATACGGCGAAGTGGGCAAGGGTTCGGCTCAAGCGTTGAAAAATTACGGTGCCAAAGTGATTGTGACCGAAATAGACCCCATTTGTGCCTTGCAAGCGGCCATGGAAGGATATGACGTGAAAACAGTGGAAGACGTGGTGGAAAAGGCCGATATTTTCGTGACGGCCACCGGTAATAAAGATGTGATTCGCATCGAACACATGGAAAGAATGAAGGACAACGCCATTGTGTGTAACATCGGACATTTCGATAATGAAATCCAAACCGACAAACTCAAAAAATATCCCGGGATAAAAAAAATCAACATTAAACCCCAAGTGGACAAATATGTTTTTCCCGACGGACACGGCATCATCCTTTTGTCCGACGGGCGTTTGGTCAACCTGGGCAATGCCACCGGCCATCCTTCATTCGTGATGAGTATGTCGTTTACCAATCAGGTTTTGGCCCAATTGGAATTATGGGAAAAAGAATATCCCGTGGGCGTATATGTCTTGCCCAAAAAATTGGACGAAGAAGTGGCGCGCTTGCATTTGGACCATCTTCAAGTGAAATTAACCAAGCTGACGCCCGAACAAGCGGCCTATATCAACGTGCCCGTGGAAGGACCTTATAAGCCGGAGCATTATAGATATTAAAAAAGGGGAGGAATTATATAGAACTTAATATTCCCGCACGAATCTCTTAATCCTCGTTCCCGCGCGAATCTTTAGTCTGTGACTATTCGCGCGGGCAAAAAACCACCACCGCCTCGTCATTACTCAAAAAGCGGAGCCCGAGCTTGTCGAGGGCGGTGGTCGATATCTCACAAAACCTCGTTCCCGCGCGAAGGGATTCGCGCGGGAACTTAGAAAGTTCCTGGGGAAATTCTTACCCCCCCCGTTCCCGCGTGAATCTATTTACCCTGTGGGTTTTAAGTCTGTGACTATTCGCGCAGGCAAAAAACCACCACTGCCTCGTCATTTCTCAATAAGCGGAGCCCGAGCTTGTCGAGGGCGATGGTCGATATCTCACAAAACACTCAAGGACCGGCCCTTCGACAATGGTTCGACACATCCTTCAGTTCTACTCAGGAAACACTCAACAATCCCTCAAGGACCGGCTAAGTCATTGTTCCCATCGTTCCCGCGCGAATCCCTTCGCGCGGGAACTTAGAAAACTTTCGGAACCTAGAAGACTTTCAAAAGCACCTATAGGGCTCCATATATAAATAACACCCTTTGAAAAAGGTATTTGTAAATTAAATTGAGGAAATAAAAAGATGAAAATACGTATATTTGATGTATAAAAAGTTTCCAATGAACATAAAAGACCGACAACTCAAACTTATCGGCCGTATTTTAAAAACCGAAGATGAAACTCTACTTAAACGCTTGGAAATGCTTTTTCATTATGATTTTCCATCCGGAAGCGCACTTACCGAAGAACAGTTTGATAAAATTGAAGAGCGACATCACCTATATCACTCAAAGAGGATGGATACTTTGGAATGGAAAAAAGCCAAAAAGAAAATCAGAAAATCGTGAGCCGGAAAATTTACCTGTTGACCGCCGCCATTAATGATATTTCGGATGCAGTGAATTATTACAATGAACAAAAAGAAAATTTGGGAGAGAGCTTTCTTGAAGAATTAGACAAATTATTTGAAATATTATCATTCTTTCCTGAGATTTTCCCCATTAAAAGAAAAAATTATCATGAAGCTGTAATGAAAAAATTTCCCTATGTGGTGGTTTATACCGTCGAAGGTAATAAAATATTGATTTATGCAGTATTCCACACGCGCCGTTCTCCGGATGAAAAACCGTAGATAAAAATTCTTACATAGCAATTAGTTCAATGCATTTTTCATCGATGAATGCTTAGTACGAAACCTTTCCCTTTTCCAACAACAATTTCCGGCAACCATTCCCGCGCGAATCTATTTACCCTGTGGGGTTTAAGTCTATAACCCTTCGCGCAGGCAAAAAAACCACCACCGCCTCGTCATTACTCAAAAAGCGGAGCCCGAGCTTGTCGAGGGCGGTGGTCGATATCTCACAAAACACTCAAGGACCGGCCCTTCGACAATGGTTCGACACATCCTTTCGGTTCTACTCAGGAAACACTCAACAATCCCTCAAGGACCGACTAAGTCATTATTCCCATCGTTCCCGCGCGAAGGGATTCGCGCGGGAACTTAAAAAGTTCCTGTGGAAATTCTTACCCTCCCGTTCCCGCACGAATCTTTAGTCTGTGACTATTCGCGCAGGCAAAAAACCACCACCGCCTCGTCATTACTCAAAAAGCGGAGCCCGAGCTTGTCGAGGGCGGTGGTCGATATCTCACAAAACCTCGTTCCCGCGCGAATCCCTTCGCGCGGGAACCTTAGAAAACTTTCAAAAGCCCCTTCGGGGCTCCATAAGTGTTTATTGTTTTTAGACCGGCTTTAGATTTTCGTTTTTTATCGCACCAAGCATTCAATACTTATTTTTATATTTGTAAAAAATAAAGTTTCCAAATCCCGTCTATGCTTAAACAAAGTTTACAACAAAAATTATTACAAAAACTTACACCGCAACAGATTCAGTTAATGAAATTGATTCAATTGCCGACTATTGAATTCGAACAGCGTGTAAAAACTGAAATAGAGGAAAACCCCGCCTTGGAAATAGGACCCGACGAAGAAGATGATTTGTTGGTAAACCGCGAATCGATGCCCGATAACCAAAATGATTCCCAATCCGATGCCATATCGTCCGAAAATCAATTCGATCAGACCGAATCAAATTATGACGATGATTTGGACTTATCCAAATATCTTAATCAAGACGATACGCCCGATTATAAATTGCGCACCAACAATTATTCACCCGATGACGAAGAACCCGACTTACCCCTTGCCGTCAATCAATCGTTTCGCGAATATCTTACTTCACAATTAGCACCGTTTCAACTGGATGAAAAACAAATGAAAATTGCCGAATACATCATCGGAAGTTTGGACGATGCCGGTTATTTACGAAGAGATATTATGGATATTTCCGACGATCTCGCTTTTAACGAAGGAATCTTGGTAAGTGAAGAAGAAATTGAAAAAATCCTGAAAGAAGTGATTTGGCTACTGGATCCTCCGGGCGTGGGCGCAAGGAATCTCCAAGAAAGTCTTATCATCCAACTCAAACGAAAAAAAACTAATCCCGTACGGGAACTGGCCGGAAAAATACTCGAAAGGGCATTCCATGAACTGACTCATAAACATTATCAAAAAATACTTAACAAATTTAAAATAGATGAAGAACAACTCAAGGAAGCCATCGAAGAAATTCGAAAATTAAATCCCAAACCCGGCGGTTCGTTGAGCAATATCCGGATTACCACCCATATTATTCCCGATTTTAAGGTCCGAATAGAAGAAACTCCGGAAGGCGAAAAAAAACCTGTAGTGGAACTCAATTCCCGCAACCTTCCCGAACTTCGTATTTCGAGACATTACAAAGAAATGCTGGAAGGATTTAAATTGGAAAAAAACAAAACCAAATCCCAGCGCGAAGCCATTACCTTTATCAAACAAAAACTCGATTCGGCCCATTGGTTTGTAGATGCGGTGAAGCAACGCTACAACACCTTACTCAAAACGATGAATGCCATAGTCGATTATCAAAAAGAATATTTTTTGACCGGCGACGAACAAAAAATCAAACCCATGATTCTCAAGGACATCGCCGAACGCGTAGGATTGGATATATCCACCGTGTCGCGCGTGGCCAATAGCAAATATGTCGATACGCCATACGGCACCAAACTCCTGAAAGAATTTTTCTCCGAAAGTTTAACCGACCTTAAAGGCGAGGAAGTTTCTACCATCAAAATCAAAGAAGTGCTCAAAGAAATCATTGAAAACGAAGACAAAAAGAAACCTTTTACCGACGACGCGCTGGTAAAAGAACTGGCTAAACGTGGAATTAAAGTAGCTCGAAGAACCATTGCCAAATATCGCGACCAACTCAAAATTCCACCCGCACGTTTACGTAAAAAATTATGATACAAATTCGTAAAAAGAAATGTGATTTTTACACCTGCGCCGCATGGCTCATATCCGTTATTTTTCATCCGGTTTTTATTCCTTTTTACGTACTACTCGTTTTTCTTTCCATATCGCATTATTTTTTCTATGATATCAACAAAATAACCCGGTTGATTTTTTTATCTACCGTGGTCGTACCGCTTTTGATTCAATTTTTGCTATACCGGCTAAAAATTTTACATTCCTTTTTTCTCGTCCGGCTCAAGGCCCGCATAGGTTTTACGCTGCTGATGGCCGTGATTTATTACTTGCTCTACCGTATTCTGGATCCGATTGCCGTTCTGGAATATTTTGCCCTCTTCTTCAGAGGAATCGCCTTGTCACTTCTGCTTGCCGTCCTGTTCAATCTATCAAAAAAACGCATCAGTTTACACGGACTGGCCATGGGAGGTGCACTCTATTTTCTTTTGCATTGGAGTTACACCCACCGGACCAATATTCTGGATATTATTTCCATAAGCATAGGCATCACATCGCTTGTATTGGCCGCCCGGCTTAAACTTAAAGCCCATACCCTCGATGAAATTGCCATCGGGCTTTTCATAGGCATTGCCGGACAAGCACTCTCGTTTTGGTTATCCTGATTATGGACGCTTCAAAGCCCCTTCGGGGTCTTTTTCGCGCTTCGCCGGGCTTATAATCCCGGCTCATAACGGCAAGCCCGGGGTCTTGCCTTTTGTTGCGGGGCACTCGCAAGCGAGTGCCCCGCAACCTATCAAAATTCTCATACGATTTATTTGATATATTTGTATAAAATTAATGTATTCATGAACATTATTATTGTCGGTGCGGGTGACGTAGGATTTCATATAGCCAAACTATTGTCATTCGAATCACAAAACATTTACGTCATCGATTTAAACGAAGAAAAACTGGATTATATTAATAATCATATCGATGTAATTACCGTTAAAGGAGATGCCACCCTACCCAGCGTACTTCGTCAAGCGCAGATTCATGAAGCCGATTTACTCTTGGCGGTAACCGAATCTCAAAATACCAATTTTACCGTAGCCGTAATCGGGAAACGATTGGGAGCCAAAAAAACATTTGCCAGGATCAATAATCCGGAATTGGCCCATCCCGATTCCACCATTAATTTACGCGAAATCGGTTTGGATTTCGTCATATCTCCGGAAGAATTGGCCTCAAAGGAAATTGTGTCCTTAATGGAAATGTCCGTATTCAACGAAAGTATTTCCTTCGAAAACGGAAAACTTTTGATTTTAGGAGCACAACTCGATGCATCGGCACCCATCAAAGACATGCCCGTGAGTGAAATAAAATCCCGCTTTACCCGTCATGATTTCTTAATTGTAGCAATAAAACGGGTCGGCTCCGATCATGTCATTATTCCGCGAGGCGATACCATTCTTAAACCCAACGACCAGGTTTATTTTTCCGTTGCCGCCGAACACTTCGAATATTTATATGAATTATTGGGCAAAGAAGAATTCGAAATTAAAGATGTGATGATTTTGGGAGGAAGCACAATTGGTGAGAAAGCAGCAGAAAAATTGGTACATAAAGGGTTCCGGGTCAAATTGATAGAATTAAACAAAAAAGTGGCTTACGAAATTTCAGAAAAATTACCGGAAGTATTGGTTATACACGGTGATGGAAGAGATGTGGAATTACTGGAAGAAGAAAACATCGATCAAATGGATGCCTTCGTAGCAGTCACCGGTAACTCGGAAACCAATATTCTTTCCTGTTTGGTGGCCAAGACAAAAGGCGTAACCAAAACGGTAGCCCTGGTAGAAAACATCGACTATATCCAAATTTCCCAAACTATTGGAATTGATACGCTGATAAATAAAAAATTATTGGCGGCGGGAAGCATTTTCGCCCATGTGAGAGAAGGTGACGTCTTGGCCGTAGCCAATATTTTTAAACTCAATGCCGAATTACTTGAATTTCGTATTCATGAAAATTCAAAAACAGCCGGTAAAAAAATTAAGGATATCAAACTTCCTCGCGAATCGGTTTTGACGGGAATTATTCGTGAAAATAACGTCATCATTCCGACAGGTGAAAGCATTTTATTACCCGGCGATAAAATCATTATCATGGCGGTTACCCATGCGATCCATAAGGTGGAAGAATTATTCAAGTAATATGAGGGGATTTAATTACAAAATAGTACTTTCTTTTTTGGGGCTAACTTCGGTTTTAAACGGTTTTTTTATGTTATTGGCCGTGCCCGTGGCATTATATTATCAAGAAAAGATTTATCTCCCTATTCTCGAAGCAGCCCTGATAACCGTTGGACTAGGACTTGTACTTTGGTATTTCAACCGGCATGCCCCTAAAAAAATCCTAAAAAAAGAAGGTTTTATGATTGTTACGGCAGGTTGGGCCATGTTGGCCTTGACCGGCTCGCTGCCTTATTTATTGAGCGGGGCTATTAATCATCCGGTGGATGCCGTTTTTGAAGCCATCTCGGGCTACACCACCACCGGCGCTACCATTTTGACCGACATCGAATCCATTCCTAAAGGCATACTTTTCTGGCGAAGCGCTACTCATTGGATAGGCGGGATGGGAATTATTGTATTAACCATTGCCATTCTACCTTTCCTTGGCATTGGCGGTATGCAATTGTTTATGGCGGAAGCGCCGGGACCTTCGGCAGACAAAATCCATCCCAGAATTACGGAAACCGCCAAACGTTTATGGGGCATTTATATCGGTTTTACCCTCACGGAAAGCGTTTTGCTCAAATTAAGCGGAATGACATGGTATGACGCGATAAATCATTCCATGTCCACCATGAGCACAGGGGGTTTTTCCACTAAAAACGCAAGTATTGCCTTTTGGAATGATAACCCGTGGGTAGAATACGTAATAATAATTTTTATGTTTATCGCCGGGACTAATTTTGTTCTTTCCTACTATGCACTGAAACTAAACTTTAAAAAAATACTTCGGAACGAAGAATTCAGATATTATGCTGCCGTAATAGCGGGCACCACGGTTTTGGTAACCCTCTACCTGCTGTTTGCCGGAAACATTTCCGGTGGAGGCACTTCGCATCCTATGGTATGGGGCAGAACGGAAGCCCATTTTCGTCATGTATTATTTCAGATATTAACTGTAGTTACAACCACCGGATTTATTTCCTCCGATTATTTGAGTTGGAGTCCGTATGTAATTACGTTGATTTTTGCGCTCTTTTTTGTAGGCGGTTCGGCCGGTTCCACTGCAGGCGGAGTAAAAATAGTTCGCCATGTGATTTTGATCAAAAATGCTTTTTTGGAATTTAAAAAACAACTTCATCCCAAAGCCATCATTCCGATCTTTTATGGTGGAACCCGGGTTCCGGAAAAAATTATTTACAATATCCTGTCATTCTTTGTCCTATACGTGTCCATTTTTATTGCAGGAGCCGTTCTGTTTAATCTTATGGGATTGGATTTGGTCACATCACTTGGTGCCTCGGCATCATCATTAGGCAATGTAGGTCCCGCTTTCGGAAAATTAGGACCGGTGGACAATTATGCATGGCTTCCTTATCCGGCCAAAATACTTTCGTCGTTTCTCATGTTAATCGGCAGGTTGGAGATATTTACGGTCATTGTGTTGTTTACACCGTTTTTTTGGCGTAAAAATTAATTAACTCGCAAGCAAATTCATCTTATTTTCATTCTTAAATAAGATCCATGAATTCCATTATCGATAAAACGGCTGCCTGTTCTTATAATCTGCTAAATAACCTCCTGCTCAAATGGAAAAACTCGGTCTCGGTAAGCATTCCTACCAATTTACCATTATGAACCACCGGCAAACTGCCGATTTGATTATCGGCCATGAGTTCCACCGCTTTAAACAATTTTTCGGAAGGTTCGATGGTGATAGGGTCGGTAATCATTAAATCTTTGACTCTCAAGTCGGCATATTTCTTTTCATTCACCACTTGTCTGAGGTATTTCAATATACTGCGAGCCGTGACCAAGCCGGCGAATTCGCCATTGGGTTTTTCCACCGGCACATAGCGCAATTTGGCCCAATCCATCATATCGGCTACCAAATCTACTATATCGTCGGGCTGAACGGAAAGCACATCGGTTTCCATTACTTCTTCCACCAGCAATTGCGAAGGATGCCAATGGGCCAATTCTTTCATTTCGGGTAATTTCCATTTATGCACCGGAATATCTTTTTTCTGATATTTCACGCTCGACGAAGTGAGCAAGGTCATTATTTCTTCGCGGGAGGCGGAATCTTTGAATTTCGAATAAGTACTTAACATCCAATTGGCACCGGTTTGCGACGATTTGACACGTTCTTCGATAATGCCCAAATACCTGTCGATATCGTCTTTATCAATATTTCTGCTTTGCAAACCTTCGCGCGCTACGTCGATCATCTCGTTTAGAATCAAATCGTCCGCGTAATAAGACTTGCCGTCAAACCACTTGAAGCGCTTGCCCAATCCGGTACTGGCGGCCGAATAGAAATTATCTTTGACATCTTCGAATTTCACATGCTTGCGAATATCGTCAATCTTATTGAAATAGGCCTCCATCAAACCCAACCAAAAAGCGGCATTGGCCAATTCGTCCGCAACGGTCGGTCCTGCCGGAAACATACGGGCTTCGATACGAAGATGCGGTTTTCCGTTGGGAGAAATACCGTAAACAGGCCGGTTCCAGCGGTAAATGGTGGAGTTATGAACGGTCAATGCCTTTAGGACGGGTACTTTCCCTTTTTTGACATATTCCAAACTGTCATGCGGAATATGGGCTCCCAATAACACACGATAACGCAAAATATCTTCTTTGTAAATATCCAAAATCGATTCGTCCACCCATCGCGTACCGAAAGTTACACGCGGATGACGATCGCGAATATGCTCGCTGCTTACGCGGGTGTCAATGGCTTGTTGGAACAAGGCGATTCGTGTTTCGCGCCATAATCGCTTGCCGAATAAAAGGGGAGAATTGACCGCAGGCGCCATCACAATGCCCGCTATGGCTTGGGCAATATTATACCGCTTGGCAAAATTTTCGGCACTTACCTGTAAATGTACTTGAAAACCCGTATTGGCCGCTTCAATCAAACCGCTGTCTAATTTCATGTTCAATTCATCGATTCCTACAATATTGATAATAAATTCTTCGCCTCGCATTTCTCGCAAAGCATCCATTAAGGCAAAATAACGCGGAATCGGCGTGATATTTTCGCTTTCGATATCGAATTTTCTTACCGTAGGTAAAATGCCGGTAATAATAATGTCGGCTTTATGTTTTTTGGCCACTTTTCGGACTTTTTCCAAATCCTCTAAAATTTCTTTCTCCATTTTGCTCAATGCCTTGCCCTCGAATTTTTGAGGCGTGACGTTGGTTTCCAAATTAAATTTGGCCAATTCCGGACTGAGGTTATCCATCTTGGCCTCGGCCATAATTTCCAAATTATGAGGATAAGGTTTGTAATTCTCGTCCACCAAACAAAATTCCTGTTCCGCCCCAATATGCGTGGCCGATTTTTCAAACCACCCGTTCTTAATCATATACTCCAGGGCCTGCACATCACGGAGCAAATACTTGGTGAATTTGGCGATTTCTTCCGGAGAATTGGCTTTGGTTACGTTAAAATCTCCCATTTCGATAAGTTTTTCAAATAATATTATCGGATAAATATATGTAAAATAATATTTCAAATCCAAATAATAAATTTAATTTTGCAATTAATTAATTGCATTTCAATAAATATGAATCAGTATTTACGAAAAATATATAATTTTCTTATTTCCACCCATACCACCGCATTTCTTTTTATCGTTTTTGGCTTATCTATGGCTTTAGCCACATTTATTGAAAACGATTACGGCACGGAAACCGCCCGTAAACTCATTTACGAAGCATGGTGGTTTGAAGGAATTATGCTTTGGGGAGTCATCAATTTAATAGGAAATATAATCCGGTTCAGATTATATAGCAAAGAAAAATGGCACTCCTTTATTTTTCATTTGGCATTTATCATCATATTGATTGGCGCATTTATTACCAGATATATCAGTTACGAAGGCCAAATGCCTATCAATGAAGGAGAAACCACCAATATTTTGCTTAGCGAACGAAACTATCTTATGCTTCGTATCGACGACGGGAAGAAGCAAAAAAATCCCATTTACAAACGGCTTCAACTTTCGAAAATAGGAAAAAACGAGTTAAAACTCAAAACGGATTTTAAAAAGGGAAACGATTATGTACCCATTGAAGTGGAATTAAAGGAATTTATTCCGCATGCCGAAAAAGTTTTTGAAAAAAAGGCAGACGGCAAAAAATATTTGGAATTGGTCGAATCGGTGAGCGGCACGCGTAAATCGCGTTTTCTTGAAGAAGGCAGCGGCATTTTACTAAACGGCGTTTATATTTCATACAACGACACCATGCGCGGGGGCGTAAATATTTTTGAGGACGCAAGCGGCCGCTTAAAAATTAAAACCGAACTGCCCGGCAGATATCAAGTGATGAAAACCGGCGAGGCGGGTATTCTTTTGCGCGATTCCATCTACGATTTTCATACGGGCGCTTTATATGAATTCGACATGATTCGTTTCGTGGCACCGGGCCCACCCGCCAAAGGAAAAGTTTACTATGTGTCGGGTAACAAACAAAAAAATCCTTGGCACCTGCTGCGCTTTAAAGTCAAAGCCGGCGACCAAGAAAGAATCGTGGACTTAACCGGCGGGCAATATTACGAAGGCAATCCGACCATTTTTCGTTTAAACGATCTGAATTTCGTCATGGCCTACGGCCCCAGGCGCATCGAATTGCCTTTTTCGATTAAATTGCGCGATTTTCAAATCGAATATTATCCCGGCTCCAAAAGTCCCAAATCCTATGCCAGCGAAATAACGGTATTGGATCAAGATACGGCCTTCGATTACCGCATTTATATGAATCATGTATTGGATCATAAAGGGTACCGGTTTTTTCAAGCATCATACAGCATTACGCCGGAATACGAACGCACGATTCTTTCGGTTAATCACGATTTTTGGGGGACTTGGATCACTTATATCGGCTATGCCCTGCTCTACTTCGGACTTATTATGATTTTCTTTAATAAACACTCGCATTTTAATCACCTTCGACGACATCTTAATCAAATTATCGAAAAGAAAAAACAATTAGGGCTTGTCATTGCATTGCTTTTAGGGCTTCAACTTTACGGCCAACAGGACACCATCGCTCCTGCTCCACACGGCGATTTAAACGATCCGGCCGTTCTGACGGAAAATCTCATGCCTTCCATTGCGCCCGATTCCATTGCCGAAAAATTCGGCCGGTTGATTATTCAGGATTTGGACGGCCGTATGGAACCGGTCAATACTTACTCTTCGGCTTTGCTTCGCAAACTCAGCAAGCATGATACTTATAAATTGCCCGGCACCAAAACCAAAATCTCTTCCGATCAGGCCATGCTTTCGATGATTATCCTGCCCCACATTTGGGCCTATGCGCCCGTTATTTACCTAAAACGGGGCGACGATAAACTCCGCGACATACTCCATTTGCCAAAAGAAACCAAATATGCACGCTTGGCAGATTTCTTTGATGAAAAAGGAAATTATATCCTGATGCCTTATGTGGAAGAAGCATCCAAGGCACGAATTAAAAGTAAGTTTCAGCAAGATGTTCAAAATACGGACGAGAGAGTCAATTTGCTATATATCACCCTTACCGGTCAAACTTTACGTCTATTTCCCAAAAAAGACGACCCGAACCACCGTTGGTATGCGCCCGTGGAAATTCCTCAAGCAGGTTTTGACGAAGAAGATGCTTTATTTGCCAGCAATGTACTGAAATTGATTGCATCCAATATTTTGAAAAAAGATTATAAATCCGCTTCGACTTTTATTGATGCCATTGCCGATTATCAAAAAAAATTCGGAAGCGATGTGCTCCCCTCACCCGAAAAAGTCAAATGGGAATTATTTTACAACAAATACGACGCCTTCCGCACCATGTTTTGGAAACTCATGTTGCTTTCATTGGTATTGCTTTTCTTGGCCATCGCCTATATAATCAGCCCGAAGAAATATTGGTTGTATCTCATTAAAATAGCCAAATGGATTGTAATTCTTATGTTTTTATGGATGGTTTTCTTTTTGGGCTTGCGATGGTACATCAGCGGACGGGCACCATGGTCCAACGCTTACGAATCATTGATTTATGTGGCCTTGGCCACCTTGGCAGCCGGATTATGGTTCGGCAGAAAATCAAACTTAACATTAGCCGCAGCGGCATTTGTATCTTCCATTATATTGATGGTGGCGCATTGGAGTTGGATGGACCCTGAAATTGCCAATTTGGTACCGGTATTGAATAGTTATTGGCTCAATATTCACGTATCCATTATCGTGGCAAGTTACGGACCGTTTTTTCTAAGTGCTATTCTGGGCTTTTTGGCCTTGGTGTTTATCATCTTAACCACCCATAAAAATAAAGAACGTTTCGAATTGACTGTCAAAGAATTAACTTATATCAACAAAATGTCGATGATTGTGGGATTGGTACTTTTGACCATCGGCAATTTCTTGGGCGGACAATGGGCCAATGAAAGTTGGGGCCGTTATTGGGGATGGGACCCCAAAGAAACATGGGCCTTAATCAGTATTATGGTTTATGCCTTGGTAATACATGAACATATCATTCCGGCCATTCGCGGAAAATTCAAACTCAACGTCATGTCCATGTTTGCCGTTTGGAGTATTATTATGACGTATTTCGGGGTGAATTTTTACCTGTCCGGCTTACATTCTTATGCCAAAGGCGACCCGGTACAAACGCCCATGTCTATTTACATTACGTTGGCAGTAATGATAATCGTATCGGTCTGGGCTTATTTTAAATACCGGAAGTATTACGAAAAATAATATCTAAATTGTAAAAAATTATTTTCACGGGAAATATTACGATGTAAAGTGACACCCCACTTTTACTTTTAACTTTATCCGTATCTTTGTTTTTATGAAACGAATCCTACAATTCATCGGATTTATTGCTACCTTACCGTTAATTATACTTCTTTCATTATTACCGTTTCCCATTCTCTATCTTATTTCGGATTTTTTGTATCTGATTTTATATTACGTCATTCGATTCAGGCGCGAGGTGGTGAGGAAAAATTTGGCCATCGCTTTCCCGGAAAAAACCGAAGAGGAACGAAAACGGATCGAAAAAGCATTCTACCGGCATCTATCAGATTTATTTATGGAAATGATTAAAACAACCACTATTTCACAGCAAAATTTAAATAAACATTTATTTATCGAAAATCCGGAAGTGCTTAATGATTTATATGATGAAGGAAGATCCGTCATTTTGTACGGCGGTCATCAAGGAAATTGGGAATGGATTTCGGGGGTAGGCCTGCAACTCAAACATAAAAGCATGGCCATATATAAACGCTTGTCCAACCCGTTTTTTGAAAAATGGTTATTAAAAAATCGTTCGAAATTTAATTTTGACTTAGTGCCCACCTATCTGGCCAAGGAATATATAGATAAAAAAGAAAAGGCCGGAGAAAAAATAGCATACGGATTTTTAGGCGACCAAAATCCTCTTCCGCACAAAGCGAAGCTTTGGCTTCCTTTCTTCGGAAAGGAAGTCCCCGTGCTCACGGGGGCGGAAGAGATTGCAAGAAAATATAATATACCGGTCGTTTTCTTCGAAATGAAAAAAATCAAACGTGGATACTATACCGTTGAATTATTTTTGCTGAACAAAAATCCCGAAAAAACCGAAGAATTCGAAATAACCCGTGAATATTTTAAACGCTTGGAAGAACTCATCAAAAAACAACCGGCTTATTATTACTGGATTCACCGTAGATTTAAACACACACGTTCATGATTTTACGATTTATTAAATTATTTTTGCCCTGCAAAAAACAATCGCATACCGAACCTATGAAAAAATTTCTCATTGCCGGTCTGGGAAATCCCGGCCCCGAATATAAATATACCCGCCATAACATCGGTTTTCTAGTAGCCGACCGGCTTGCCGAACAATTAAATAGCCGTTTTCAAAGCGAACGATACGCGCAGGTGGCTAAGGCACGTCACAGAGGAAAAGCATTGACTATCATTAAACCGCAAACCTATATGAACCTATCGGGCAAAGCCGTCCGTTATTGGTTGGATAAAGAAAAAATTCCCTTGGAAAATCTCTTGGTCATCACCGATGACCTTAATCTCCCATTCGGTCAAATACGCCTTCGGGCAAAAGGTTCGCACGGCGGACATAACGGGCTGAAAAACATTATCGAAGTTTTAGGCACGGAAAAATTCGCACGACTGCGAATCGGCATCGGAAAGGAATTCGCTCCGGGCGAACAAGTGGATTATGTATTGGGAAAATGGTCGGAAAAGGAAATGGAAAAACTTCCGGAAATTATTGCTCACGCTGCCGAAGCCGCATTAAACTTTACCATGGAAGGCCTCCAACCGACCATGACCAAGTACAATAAAAAATTATAAAATGAATCCGCAAACCGTTTTTTGGATTTTTATAGCCCTGATTGTAATCGACTTTGTGTTCAATACATGGTTGGATATTCTTAATGCCCAGCACTTCGACGACCCGCTACCCGACGAAGTTTCGGATATTTATGACGAAGAATCCTACCGCCAATCCATTGCTTACAAAAAAACCTATTTCCGGTTCGGGCTAATCAAATCCGTTTTTCATTTTATCATTGTCTTGCTCTTCTTATTTTCGGGCGGATTCGCATGGCTGGACGGGCTTGTATCTCAAATAACCGCCCATCCAGTATGGCAATCCCTTATTTTTTTCGGTATCCTTATTTTGGCGGAAATGCTCATCAATTTACCCTTCGCTTATTATGCTACTTTTCGAATAGAAGAAAAATTCGGGTTTAATAAAAGTACCCTGAAAACATTTATAAGCGACAAAATCAAATCCGCTTTCCTCTCCCTTATTTTTCTTGTTTTGGTCGGCTATCCCGTTATATGGATTTATTACCGGGATTCCGAAAATTTTTGGTGGAAAGCATGGCTGGTCATTAGCATTTTTTCTATTATCATAAACTTTTTGTATTCCGATTTGATTGTCCCGTTATTCAATAAACAAACACCCCTCGAACCCGGTGAGCTACGAAACCGCTTGGAAATACTGGCAAACAAAACGGGATTCAAAATCAAAGATATTTATGTCATAGACGGAAGCAAACGCAGCACCAAAGCCAATGCCTATTTTTCGGGCTTCGGACCGCGAAAACGCATCGTTTTGTTCGACACTTTGATTCAAGATTTGGAACCCGGCGAAATAGAAGCGGTTTTGGCTCATGAAATCGGTCATTATAAAAAGAAACACATCCTTTGGAATATCGCTTTGTCCGTATTGCTTACGGGGCTCACTTTATATTTACTCTCTTTAGCCCTTCAAAACCAAGTACTTGCCCAAGCATTGGGAGTAGAGAAACCGTCTTTTCATATAGGCGCCATTGCATTTGCCTTGCTCTACGGCTTAATTGAAGATATTCTGTCGGTTATTCAAGGAATTATTTCCCGGAAATTCGAATTTCAAGCCGACCGCTATGCCGCCCGCTACGGCTATGCAAAGAGTTTGATATCGGCATTGAAAAAATTAGCCCGTAAAAGTTTTTCCAATCTTACACCGCATCCGCTTTATGTATTTGTTCATTATTCACATCCACCCTTACGAGAACGCATTAAAAATTTATTAAAATGAAAGACATACTTATTTTTTTTGCTTTACTTGCAGGCGCAATCATAGTATATTACGGTTTATTGGTCGCACCCGGACGGGTAACGGCCGGAAATTTGATACTTTTTGTGATCTATCTTTCGGCAGCGAGCTTTTTGATTATGCGTCGCAAACGGAAAAACAATGAAAAATCCGATTGAGAGATTTCCAAACTTTAACTTTGACTTTTACTTTTACTTTCCCCTGCTTCGGCGCAATGACATTTAATCCACGATATCAAAGTCCCGGGCGTTTAAGAAAAGCCCTTCTATATTCGGGGTCATTATGAGGAGATATCCCGCTTTGCCAGATAAACTAATGTCTCCCTGAACACCGCCTCCGGCACATGCATCAACTGAAGAAGAAAGATATAATCCCGGATTTACTCTAAAAACGTAAGGAATTATTCGTAGAATAAAGATAAAGAATATTTTAAAAATTAAATTTTCAATAAATTTTTAAGGTTTCGTTATTCAAGACGGAAATAATGGTTTATGTCAGGCAAATTTACTTAATGGGCATATAATTAAATTATCATGGAAATCTTCGGTTCTTTCATGTATCTTTGAATAAAATATAAACAATGCAATATGGAAAATAATAAGTTTAACGGCATACGAACCAAAGAAGTGCATGCCGGAGATTTTCAAGATCAATTCGGGAGTGTGGTTACCCCTATCTATCAAACTTCCACCTTCGAATTCAAAAATGCCGATCATGGCGCCCGGTTATTTGCCGGAGAAGAAGACGGGTTTATTTATACTCGAATAGGCAATCCCACCACCCATTCGTTGGAAGAAAAATTAGCCGCATTGGAATTCGGCAAATATGGAATCGGTTTTGCTTCCGGTATGGGAGCTGTTTCCACCCTATTCGCCTATTTTCTCGGACAAGGCGATCATATTATTAGCACCGACGCCGTTTATGGTCCGTCGAGGGGTATTTTGGAAACCTATTTTAAAAAATTCGGTGTGGCGGCCGATTTTATCGATACTTCGGATCCATTTGCGGTGGAAAAAGCCATTAAACCGAATACCAAGTTAATCTATATCGAAACACCCACCAATCCTACTATCAAATTAACGGATATAGAAGAAGTGGCCTCTATTGCCCATCAATATGACATACCCCTTGCCGTGGATAATACTTTTTCGAGTCCCGTATTGCAAAATCCATTGAATTTGGGAGCCGATATTGTTTTGCATTCATTAACCAAATTTATAAACGGTCATGCCGATGTGGTGGGTGGCGCCTTGATTTTAAAAGATGAAAAGCACCATAAAGGCCTGCGTAAAACTATGGCTTATTTCGGTGCCAATATGGACCCGCATCAGGCCTATATGGTATATCGCGGAGCAAAAACCTTATCACTTCGGGTCTTACAAGCCCAAGAAAATGCTATGAAAGTAGCAGATTTTCTGGAAAATCATCCCAAAGTAGCATGGATTAATTATCCCGGATTAAAATCACATCCGCAATATGATTTGGCCCGCCGGCAAATGAAAGGTCCGGGTTCCATGTTAAGCTTCGGTGTAAAAGGAGGGTTGGAAGCAGGGAAAAAATTAATGAATGCGGTGGAATTGGCCAAATTGGCCGTTTCCCTAGGCGGTGTGGAAACGCTTATTCAGCATCCGGCCTCAATGACCCATGCCGGCATGTCGCCCGAAGCGCGTCTTGCCGCAGGCATTACCGATGATTTGGTCCGGTTTTCGGTTGGAATCGAAGAAGCGGAAGATATCATAGCCGATTTGAAACAAGCATTGGATAAAATTTAGTCCAAGACATTAAGCGATCATTCTTACATTCCGTTAAAGCATAAATTTTCCTCAACGAAATCGCAAATGGATTTGCTTGATTATTTGTTAAACTAAAAAAACAGCCAATATTTTCCGTTTATTTTGAATTGAAATTAATGTAACTTTGTAAAAAACCGCAAACCCATGTCCTCCACCGAAGCCAAAATTTTTGCCTGTTCCCAAAGCATGGAATTGGCCCAAAAAATTGCAAACGAATACGGCCAACCCCTCGGCCGGGTTGAAATTCAACGCTTTGCCGACGGCGAATTTCGTCCTTCATTTAAAGAATCCATTCGCGGAAGGCGCGTTTTTATCATCGGTTCCACCTTCTCGCCCACCGACAACCTTATGGAAATGCTTTTGATGATCGATGCCGCCAAACGAGCATCGGCCATGCATATCAATGCGGTGATACCTTATTTCGGTTGGGCCCGTCAAGACAGAAAAGACGAACCGCGTGTGCCTATAGCGGCCAAATTGGTTGCTTCCATACTGGAAACCGCCGGCGCCACCCGTGTGGTAACCATGGACTTGCATGCCGATCCTATTCAAGGATTTTTTGAAATTCCCGTGGACCATTTATATTCCAGCGCCATGTTTATTCCGCATATCGAATCCTTGAATTTGGATAATCTGGTCATCGCATCTCCCGATATGGGCGGTGCTAAACGGGCTTATGCTTATGCCAAATATCTCAAAACCGATGTAGCCATTTGCTACAAACAACGCTTGAAAGCCAATGAAGTCTCCTTTATGGAGTTGATCGGTAATGTCGAAGGGAAAAACGTCATTTTTGTAGATGATTTGATTGATACCGGACGGACTTTGGTCAAGGCGGCCAATTTGATGCTTGAACGTGGGGCCAAAAGCGTGCGGGCGGCCATCACTCATCCTATCCTTTCGGGTAATGCGGTGGAATTGATAGAAAATTCGCCCTTGGAAGAACTTATCGTCACCGATAGTATTCCACTAAAAACTTTGTCAAATAAAATAAAAGTATTAACTTGCGCCCCGTTATTTGCCGATGTGATGCACAATATTCATTCGCACCGGTCGATTAGCAAGAAATTTATTATGTAAAACAAGTATAGTATTATGAAATCACTCATTATCAAAGGATCTAAAAGAGAAAGCGTGGGCAAAGCGGCAAGCAAAGCCCTACGTAATGCTGGCAGGGTCCCTTGCGTATTGTACGGAGGAGACGAGCCGATGCATTTTCATGCCGATGAACGCGAGTTCAAGGATTTGATTTACACTCCGGATACGCATACCGTAGTGATTGAATTGGAAGACGGAAGTAAGCACGAAGCCATTATGCAAGACGTGCAATTTCATCCCGTAACCGACCGCATTTTACACGTGGATTTCTACCGGTTATATCCCGACAAAGAAGTAACGGTAGTCGTCCCCGTAAAAACCAAAGGTATTGCACCCGGCGTGGTCAAAGGGGGAAAATTATTCTACAACGAACGTAAATTACGCATTCGCGCCATTCCGGCTAACTTGCCCGATTATGTGGAAATTGATATTTCCAATCTTGACTTGAACGACAAAGTCTATGTCTCGGAATTAAGAAACGATAAATACAAAATTCTTCATCCCGACAACGTGGTAGTGGTTCAAATCAAGATGTCGCGTGCGGCCATCAAAGCAGCCCAAGAAGCGGCCAAAGCCGAAAAAGAAGCCGAAAAATAATAAATAAAATTTTAAGTGAACTATAAACCGTCTCTTCCTCAAAAGAGGCGGTTTTTTTATAAAAATTTCCCGGGAAAAATTAATAAATTTGCGATAAATCACGCTATTTAATCAAATATCCCGAAATACCTCATGTATTCTACAGGCCTCATCATTCAAGCCCGAACCACCTCAACCAGATTGCCAGGCAAGGTGATTTTGCCGTTTGATAATCAGCGGTCTATTTTGGAAATTCTCATCGACCGGCTAAAAAACCATTTTAATAAAGAAAAAATTATAGTAGCCACCACCACCAATCCGGAAGATGATACCATTGTAGGGCTTTGTAAAAAAACCAATACCGCTTATTACAGAGGCGACGAAAATAATGTATTGCAACGTTTTATTGAAGCGGCCGAAAAATTCGACATACGAAATATCGTAAGAATCAATGCCGATAACCCTTTTTTGCTTCCCGGTTATATCCAAAATTTAATCGACCGGTTCAATGAAGTCGATTATCTTTCTTACTGCTTCGATGACGGCACACCGGTCATCAAATCCCACATCGGACTTTTTGCCGAAATGACCCGGTTGGAAACTTTGAAAAAAGTTGCCCGTTTAACCGGCGAACCTCTTTATAGGGAACACGTAACCAATTATATTTACTCACACCCGCAGAAATTTAAAATAAACTTATTACCTTTACCCGGCCTCATTAAAAACCGGAAGGATATCCGCTTGACGGTGGATACAAAAAGAGATTTTGAAATGGCTCGTGAGATTTATAAAAAAACCGGAGAAAAGAATCTCGATATTGAACATTTAATTACACTCATTGACAATAATTCCGATTGGAAAACGATTATGTTGAAGGAGATAAAAAATAATGCCAAATGAATCATACCTACATTATCGGAGAGATAGGACAAAATCATAACGGTTCGGTTGATATTGCCAAATTGATTGTCGATATGGTGAGCCGCCCGATTCGAGAAGAATTTTTCGGGCTTAAATTACCAGGTATTGATGCGGTTAAGCTCACCAAAAGAGACCTGAAGCAAGAACTATCCTCCACACAGATGAATGCACCTTATGACAGTCCGAATTCTTTTGGCAAAACTTACGGCGAACACAGGGCATACTTGGAACTTTCGGATGAAGAACACTTTGAAGTATTTAAATATGCCAAGGAAAAAGGATTGGATTTTGTCGAAACCCTTACCGCCCCCGGTGCCATGAGTGTGCTGAAACTTTTTACCCCGGATTATCTGAAAGTAGCCAGCCGCGATTTGACCAATTTACCGCTTTTGGAAGCATTGGCCGAAACAAAGTTACCCATTATATTGTCCACGGGCATGGGCGGAAAAAAAGAATTGGACGAAGCATTGGAAGTCATCACGAGATATCACGATAAGATATCCATTCTGCATTGTGTGTCACAATACCCCACCCACCCCAAAAACGTGAATTATAATACCATACCCTACCTCATTAAAAATTATCCGCAATATACCATCGGATATTCCGATCATACCATAGGCATCTTAGCCCCCTCGATAGCCGTGGCACTCGGTGCCAAGATAATAGAAAAACACGTAACCATCGACCGCCGAATGAAAGGGACCGACCATGCCGTCTCACTCGGGCCCGATGGTGTAAATAGAATGATTCGAGATATCCGGTTGACGGAAATGGGAATGGGCGAAGAGGATATTTTTATTGTGGACGATATTAAAAGCGCTCAAGTAAAATTGGAAAGAAGCATTGCATCCAAAAGACCAATCAAAGCGGGAGAAATCATTACGGAAAAAGATATTCATATGCTCTCGCCGGGTGATGGAATTAAATGGCGCGACAGACACCTAGTTATCGGAAAAAGAGCAATCAAAGATATTCCGAAAGACGAAATCATTTACAAACACCTAATCGAATAAACATGTTACCCAAACTTATTCTTACGGACATTGACGGCGTATGGACCGACGGCGGAATGTATTATGACAATACGGGAAATGAGTTGAAAAAATTTAATACCTATGATAGTGCAGGTGTATTATTTTGTAAACTCATGGATATTACATTCGGTATTATCACGGGCGAAAAAAACAAAATAATAGAAAACAGAGCCAAAAAATTGGAAGTCGAATATGTGTTTACGGGTGTTCGAGATAAGGTGAAAGTAGTGGATGATTTGCTAAATAAATTGGGGCTTACCTACGATGAAGTGGCCTATATCGGTGATGATATAAATGATTTGGAATTATTGAAAAAGGTTGGAATCAGTGCGTGTCCGTCCGGCGCACCGGATTATATCAAATCCGAAGTGGATTTTATTGTTTCCAAAAAAGGAGGCGAAGGGGCATTTAGGGAATTTGTAGAAATTATTTTGAAGGAAAAGGGGTTGCTTCAAGAAGCCCTGCAGCGTTATTTTCAACAGAAGAAATTAAATCAATGATTTTTTGAAAAAAAAAATTTCTTTATATAAATTATTAAATTTATTTCTGCGTGCAGCCGGAATGGGCGCAAAGTTTGTTTTAATTCTATTATTATCAAAATATTATACTGATACCGATTATCGTGATCTTACCTTAATTATGACTTTTGTTACACTCTCAATATATGTTATCGGAGTGGATTTTTATAATTATAGCATTCGTGATATTTTAATGGGGAACGAACAGGATGGATTACAAAAAGTGGTCAATTCCTTTTTTTTATACGGCATCATTTATATTATTTTCGGTATTCTTTATTATTTGTTTTTCGACTCATTGGATTTTATCAATCAATACGCTTTGGCAGTTTTTGTCATTGCTCTAACCGAACATCTTTCTCAAGAAATTTACCGGCTTTTGATAGCTTTCGGCAAGGTATTATTAGCCAATTTTATTTTATTTTTTCGACTTTTCGGATGGGTAAGTTATGTGATTTATTATATACAATTCAAAGGAAGCATATCTCTTCATCATCTACTCACCATATGGTATATTTTTAATTTAATAAGCATCATCACAGTAGCCCTTTATTTCGGAATAAAAAATATTAAACAAATACTTACGGTTAAAATCAAAAAGAAATGGATTATTAACGGACTTAAAATTTCCAGTGTATTTTTTGCAGGCACCATTTTATTAAAAATCATCGAATACGCCAATCGCTTTGTAGTGGATTATTTTTTGGATGATATATATGTAGGGATATACGGATTTTATACAACCATAGCCCTTATAGTTACTATTTATATTAACACAATTGTTATATCTTTTGAATTACCCTCACTTATAAAAAACACTCCCAAAGATCCCGGTTTATCTAACTTCGCTTATTTTAGAAGATCTATAATCAAACAGTTGATAATTATTATTTTTATTCTTTCCCTCTTTATTTATCCTCTGTTACAATGGCAAGGAAAAAGTGTATATAGCAAGCATATATCTGTCTTTTTTATTGTGCTGGGAGGTGTATTTTTTATGAATTTATCATTGGTAGAACATTTCATGTTATATGTTAAACATCAGGACAAACGAATATTATACATAATGGTTATTTCGGGAATTTTCAGTTTATTTTCCGCAATAATTTTAACTTATGTGGCAGGAATTTACGGAACGGCAATTTCTTTTTTTATAACCGGTGTATTGATGTATTATCTTCGTAAATATGAAGTGAGAAAAATGAAGCTACCCTTTAATTAATTTCCTTTATTTTTAAAAAAAACTCTATCCTCAAACTTTAATTAATGGTATATTTGTAAAAGAAGTATTTATAATTAGAATTTATGCCGAAAACCAAGCAGATAAATATATTCGTGGGATTATCACAAAATCAAGTAGATAATTTCGAACTCGTTATCAAACAAACCGGGATTGAACATGAACATAATATTTTACTTACTTCGAGTTCCATTTCATATAATCCACAAATATACAAGGAAGTTTATCAAGCCGATATAAGTTTTGATAACCAATCGGGTAATACTTTTCAAGCCATTAGAAACATTCATCAAAAAATCAGGGCATATAAAAAATTAATACAAAAAATTAAATCGTTTAAATCTGAAAAAAAAATTCGGGTTTATTTCTCTTATATTGAAGATGTTCTTTCAAATCATATGGTTTTATCATTTAACAAAAATACCCGTGCCATCGTAGTGGAAGACGGTATTTTGAATTATTATATGCATACTATTCACAATTTGCCACGTCATAAGATATTACTTAAATACTTGATTTCCAACTTAAATGGTGTTCGATTCAAGTTTTATAAAGGTCATTCGTCCGGAATCGATTATGCGCATGTCGAAAAACAATATGTGCGACTTCCAGAATTAAGTGTGAAGCCCGAAAAATCCGAAAAACTTCAAGTACCACCTATTTTTATTGAAAATTTTAGCGATTCAGCTATTATCATAGGGAAAGAAGAATTGGAAGGAAAAATTGGTAGTGAACAATATTATTCCAAAATGAATCTTTTGTTTGACAAAGCCATTGAATTGGCAAAAAACAAAAAAATTAAAAAAATTTATTATAAACCACACAGGCACGGCAAAAGATTATCCGAAGAATTTATTAAAACAAAACTGCAATCTATTCCTTATGAAATTTTAAATGCCTCGGCACCTTTAGAGAATTTATTTTTCAATCAATTACGTTCAAAATATATTATCGGATTTAATTCCAGCGCAATTATTAACATCAAAATTCAATTAAAAAATGCAAACGAATTAAAGACTTATGTATTTATGGAAAAAGATGACATATTGCGAAATCTATTCAAAAAATTAAACAGTAATATTTTAGAGATGTAAAACATGAGTTTTTATTTCAATATATTATTTGCCATTATTTTACTAATCATTACTTTTTGGTTTTTAAAAAGAGATTTTAAACTCTTTTTTTTAAACGGGTTGATTATTTTTCAAGCATTTACCATCATACCTTCTCTTATTTACATAGAGACAGGAAAAATGATTTCCGAACAAGGAAGAGAAGGATTTTATGTGGGAGCCGTATTTTATTTCGGATTATTTTATTTACTTTCGCTTCTATTTTTATACTTGACTTTTAATACGCTTTATAAAGTAAAATTAAGAACCTTCTATTTTACATACCATGGAAAAAATATTGAAATACCCGTACTGCTCGGCTTGGTAATAATGGCTCTAGGGCTATTGATATATAATGCACTTCAGTCACCTTCTCCTTTATTCAATGAAGGCATAAGTCGTTTCAATTATTGGGAACATGCCAAATACCCTGTTCTTAATAAATTATTCGGTAATACCGCTATGTTCATACCCTTTGCATTGGGTATATTATTTACCAGAATGAAAAAAATCAGTCTATTTCTTCTCCTATTGTATTTCGGTTACAATTTCTACATCGGTCAAAAATTCTCGCCCATCATAAATGGCACATTTGCCTTTTTACTTCCCCTGGCTATTTTATATGATAATAAAATTTTCTTAAGAACATTAATTAATAAACGAACCTTAATTTTAGTTGCGCTTATGGGACTATTAATGTATAAAGTTATTTACGAACGATATGAGAGGGTTCATCCTTTTGCGATAATAAAAATTTACGATCCTAACGAAGCAATGTTCTATAGGATTTTCGGCTTGCAAGGGCATTTGTTTTGGGGAGCCACCGAACGCTATGTTTATCATCATAAATCCCCTTCATGGGATTTGGCCTCTTTACCATACGGCATGCATGTGATGATGAAAGAATTTGCAGCCGGAGGTGAAAAATTTGCCGAACAGGCAGCCAAAAAAGGATTTAATTTTACCAATGCCTATCCAAGCATTCTTTTTATGATTTTTCCGCCTTTGGTCGCTTATCTTTTCCATATTTTCATCGTCATTTTTGTCTTAAGTGTAAGCGGTTGGATATTAATGCGTTTACTTCAAAATCAATCTTATGTTCTAGCTGTGATTTCCTTTCAATTTTTTATCTGGACAATTTATGCCTTAACAATGGGATATTTTTACAAACTGATATTCGGACTTATATTTAATTTCATTATCCTATTAATGGGTGCATATTTCGAAAGAAAGAAAATTTATTCATGAATCATGTGAATTTCATATTATCCATACTTTTTCTTTTCTCGTATTTCTATTCATGTAACAGATCCCAAGAAAAACTTTCTGCGAATTTTGATACCAATTTAGAAAAAAAACTAAGTATCAATAGAGAATTTCATATAGGAGATGTGCGAAGATACGGACTCTTTCCTGAGAAATCCGATAAACAAAATATTTATAATAAAACCCAAAATCCTGAAGCTATTTTTCGGTTGGCATCTACCGGACTTAAGATTTATTTTCCGCCTGGCTATTACAATCATGCATTAATATTGGAAAACATCAAAAATATTAATCTTTATTTTAATCACGCAGAATTCGGCAGTGTTATTCAAATTAAAAATGCCGAAAATATTCATATCGAAGGCCACTTTATATCTTATAACATGCTGGAAATCAATCGTTCTAAAAAAATTTTTCTGGATACTATACAAATAATCAATAACCCGTCATTACATTCGGGAAGAAGAGAAAGCAGCGGAATACAGATCTTGTATAACAGTTCCGATATTCATATTCATTATGCACAAATCTATGGATTGGGTTCGGGAAAAAATTTTAAATATATCCATGCCGCCTTAAAAATCTATGGTTATCCCGAACTTCCCCAAGATGTATATATAGATAAAGTCATTATCAAAAATTCCGCCGTTCATGGTGCAATTATTATGGGACATCATATTATTATCAATAAAATGATTATTGACGGCTATGGAATGAAGCCAAATAATTATTTAATAAAATTAAGTCATGTTAGCGACATGCCAAAAAATTATTATGCTTTATGGTTACAAAAAAATACGCTTTCGGAATATACTTTCATCGAAATACCTAAAGTCAATCGTAAGGCCATGCGACTCGGACCGGGAAATATATACCAACCTACCTTAATAGATACCCTATCAATTAACTATCACGGAAATTTAGACGAAATTATAGATGATGATAAAAATACTAACATTATAGTAAAACATGTTATAATCCATTGAATTAATGAATAGAGAAAAGATTTTTACCGCATTACTGATGCTTTATACCTTGTTGCTCTCCACCACATTTCTTGCCGGTGGGGCCATTTTGTTAATGCTTATCTTTTTTTTAATCGACCGCAAAGAAAATCTTCGCAAGAAATGTAAAATTGCATGCAACCATCCTTTAACAATCTTGTTTATTATATATTTCCTATTTCATATTGTAGGATATTTTATGTCCAAAGACAAATCAATGGCCTTAACGGATATAGAACATAAATTATCATTTTTAATTTTACCTCCGATTATTTTAGGCGAGTATATTTCCAAAAATAATATCAAAAAAGTATTTCTATTCTTTAAAAACGTAATAATAATTACGCTCTCCGTTTTGCTTATGTATCATTTTATTCGTTACAATAAAGGGCTCGGAGAATTTACACATTTCGGATTTAGAGATTTAAGCATTTCATATTTCTATTTTTCGGTTTTTATTATTTTTTCCATTTTAATTATTGATTATTTTAAACCTAAATATTATAAATTTCAAATACTCATCCTTCTTTTCTTTTTATTATTGATTTCGAATAGAGCTGCTATTTTATTCATATTATTTTATTATATTTTCTGGAAAAAAGGTTATAAATTTTTATTGAATATCAGGGTGGTTTTTATTTTGGTTTTGCTTGGCTTATTTCTTTTTTCAACCGATAACCTTCTTATTCGAAAAATGAAAGTATTCTATCGTACAACCGACCTGAACATGGAAACAATTAGAACTAAAAACAGTATAAGCATTACTCATAACACGTTAGAACATCGTATTTATATATGGAAATTGGCAAGTTCGCTTATTAAAGAAAACTTTTTATTTGGAATAGGAACCGGCGATTTTCAAAAAGAACTTAACAAATTATATCATCAGTATAACTTTAAAGCCGCCAAACTTAAAAATTACAATACCCATAATCAGTATTTGGAAGAATTTTTAAAATTCGGTCTCATAGGAGGATTGTTTTTCATAGGGATGATATGGTATTTACTAAAAATCAGCCGGCGAAAACCTCTTTTTTTCCTTACCGTATTACTTATAGCATGGGGGAGCATTTTCGAATCATACTGGTTCAGACACCATGGTATTCTTTTTATAAGTTTTTTTATTCCTTTATTGTATAAATATTATTTACCAAACAATGTACTTGATGAAAAATAAAGAAAAGAAAATAAAAATTCTTCATGTAGCTCGGGCTGCCGGCGGAATCGGTGTATATATCGATCTGATAGTAAAACATATAAACGACGAAAGATTTAAAAATTATATTATTCATGAAGACGATTATCAATCCATAAGTTTTGCATCAAAATCCGGTCTTCCGGTCAAGTCCTATAAATTACCCATTCCAAGGGAAATTTCGCCAAGGAAAGATTGGCAAGCCGTTCTAAAAACCCGTAAAATAATCGAAGAAGAAAATATCGATTTAATTCATGCCCATAGTGCCAAAGGCGGGGTAATTGCGCGCCTTGCCGCTTTAGGAAAAGGAGTAAAAGTACTTTATACTCCTAATGCATTCTCCTATCTGAGTACGCCGAATACGATAAAAAAATTTATTTTCTTAAATGCCGAGCGAATACTCAAACATTTTAATTCCAAATTATTAGCTTCTTCTCCTTCCGAACAAGAAAGAGGAATTAAAGAAGTGGGCTTTAAAAAAGAAAATACTTATTTATTTAATAATAGTATAGCTCCTATTGAAACTACTCGATTGACCATCCCTAAAAAATGGCCCGATAGTTACATTTGCACTGTAGGAAGGCCGTCTTATCAAAAACGCCTTGACATGATGATAAAAGTTTTGTCCGAACTAAAAAAAGAAATTCCCAATATACATTTAATTATCATGGGAGTTGGCTTTTATGCACCCGAATTAGATTCCATTAACGAATTAATTAATAAACTTAATTTATCTAAAAATATTACTTTACTTCCATGGACCGCTAAAGAAAATGTACATCATATCATTAAAAATGCCCAAATGTATATATCCACCGCAAGATATGAAGGATTGCCATTTTCGATAATCGAATCATTAGCATTAGGAAAACCCGTAGTCGCTACCAATGTAGATGGTAATAAAGACTTGATTATTAACGGTTACAACGGATTTTTAATTGACGGTGAAAACATAATCGAAATGAAAAATAAAATAATGGCTCTACTCCATAATAAAGAGAGGTTGGAAAAATTTTCCTTTAATGCAAAACGTATTTTTGAAGAAAAATATAATATTCACCAAAATATTCCTTTACTGGAACAAATTTATCTTGAAAACATAAAAAAATAGTTCTTTTCCGAAAATAATTTAATCTTTTTATAATGTCCTTAAAACCGGAACATAAAAAAAATCCTACCACAACCCGAACAAAAAATTTAATAAAATGACAGGAACAAATGCCCATACTATCGGCTTGCGGATAGAGACATCGCCCAAAGCGACGGCATAAATCATTTTCATAACATTATTCGAAGCGGTGGCCAATAAAATGGCCTTTACAATTTCATCTACAGGCAAAGCATAGGCACCGGGCTGCAAGAGATTTAATATAAACGGATCGATATCGGTCAATCCCGTAATAATGGCAAGCCCATGCAACCCCCCTGTTCCGTAATGCTGCAATGCATAATGAGTAATCACCGAAAAAATCACAAAAAGCAAGCCGAAAACCAGTGCGGTTTTCAACTCTAACGGATTCTTATTTAGCCATTGAACGGAAAGTTCGTCCGGTTTTTCCATTCTCCAAAATATATAAACTATGATAAAGGTAACCACAAAAAGAACGGCTAAGTAGGGCAAAATCGCCAGGGCTACCTTGCGGTTAAAAATCAAGGTCAAAAGCCATAATCGCAGATACATCATACCCGTGGCACTTAAAATAGCGGCCGTAAATCTACGGGGAATCCGGGTGCCACGAGACTTTTTGGACAAAATAAAGGTTGTGGCGGTACTGCTATAAAACCCCCCAAGTAGAGCGCTGACTAACAACCCTTTATGCGGAAAAACAAAACGGCGCAAGATATAACTGACATAAGAAATACCGCTTACTACCATCACGGCAAGCCATATTTCATATAAAGAAACCGGTAACCATGAGGCTAATTTTTCACGGGGCAATAAGGGAAGTACCACTCCCGAAAGAACTATAAATTTGGCTAAAGTCAAAAATTCCTCTTCACTAAATTTCTCGGCCAATCGCTTTAAATGCCGTTTGATTTCAATTAAAATCAAAATACTTACGAAAATGCTCAGAACCAACACTTTACGTTGTGTAAAAATCAATGGCGGTAATGCATAGACCACCAAGCCCGTCATAATGGACGTCATCCCGAAATCACCGGTATTTTTCATTTTAAAAAAATAATACACCGTCAGCCAAATTCCCAGTACCATACCGGCTATTAAATAAGGTTTAAAAGAAACGGGATCCATCATGTAAAACATATATCCCGCTATTCCAATAAGTGTAAAGGTTCGATCGGTGCCAAATAAAAATTTTTCGCTTTCTTCTTCGTGATGAATTCGTTGTTCCAATCCGATTAATAATGAAAACAATAAAGTCAAGAAAAAATTAATTAATTCGGATGGTATGTAAAGGGAAAAATCCAACATACGCGCGGTTTAACTTTTATTAGAGCTGCCGAAGAAAATCCGTATATACCCGATTAAAATATTCCGGTTGCTCCAAAGGGCTGCTATGACCGGCACGGGGAATAATTTCCATGCGGGCATTTTCAATTCGTTTAGTTAATCGCTCGGCTTCGTCCGCAGGACGGGCGATATCTTCGTCACCTACCACCACCAAAGTAGGAGATTTTATATTATTCAATTCATTGGTTACCGGCAAACGGTTAAAAATTGCCCATGCGATTTTAAATGTCGCATTCTTGTCCAAACGTTTCCATTTTTCGGCATATTCATCCATTATGGGTTGAAAATCGGGATTAGCCAATGAGGATTTCCCGAAAAGGGCCTTTTGAATTCCTTTAATAATGGGCGCGGCGCCAAAATATTTAAAAATATATGCCAATATGCCCCAACGGATTTTTTTTATAAAAGTCTCGCCTTCGTCCGAAGTATCGGCCAAAACAAGCGAACGCAATAAGCCGGGATGACGGGCGGCAATTCGCATACCGATAAAACCTCCCATCGATACCCCTACCCAATGCAGGTTTTTTAATTTCAATGCTTCAATCAAAGCCAAAGCATCTTCATATAAATCGTCCATTTCATAATCGTTCTCCGTTACTTCGCTTCTTCCTTGACCTCGCCAATCGAAAGCAATAATTCTGTAGGTATCTTTCAGTGCCTCGATTTGATAACGGAACATTTCATTGTCCATCAAAAAACCGTGAGCAAAAATGATCGTTTCGTCCCCTTTACCCGTATCCACATAATGATACTTGGCGTTATTAATTTGAATTTCAGGCATTTGTATTTGGTTTTATTCAAATTTAATAAAAAAATATCAATAAAAGAATTTTTTAACCGAAATGTTTTTTCCTTTACTCGATAAAAATCCTTATATTAAACGCATCTATCAGGTAAAAATATTTATAGTAAATTAGCATCATAAACTCAAAATATGAGAAATCTATTCCTTATTTTCGGCATAATTTTTCTTTTTTCATGCACACAGGAAAAAAGACAAAATTCCACTCCCGTCCAAGCCACAAAACAAAAACCGGAGATAATTTATCAAATTAATAAAATTCAGATGAAATGGACCGCCTATAAAACCACGGCCCGAATCCCGGTAAGCGGCACATTCAAACAAATTGAATGGAAAAATCTACAACAAGCATCTTCTCCCGTAGAATGTGTTAAAAATCTTTATTTTAAAATCAACACTTCTTCGATTTTTACGGATAATCCGGAACGGGACAAAACGCTATATGAATATTTATTCGGACAAATGCTCGAAGGTAATTTCATTGAAGGAAGAGTGGCCGAAGTCGATAAAAAAAATCATCGTATCAGAACGGTTATTAGAATGAACGGATTGGAAAAATCTTTGGAATTTCCCTATCAAATGAACGATTCGGTAATGCATGCCTCCGTGAATATCGATTTGGAAAAGGATTTTATGGCGGGTGAAGCACTTTATTTTCTTCACACGGCTTGCAAGGACAAACATACCGGAGAAGACGGCATTAGCAAAACTTGGCCGGATGTAAAACTCGAAACGGAAATTCACTTCAGTCAAATCGAAAATCAACATGCGAAATAAAGAAAAAATTCATTTTATTTCCATTGGCGGAAGCGCCATGCATAATTTGGCACTCACCCTTCATGACAAAGGAGCCCGGGTAACGGGCAGTGACGATATAATTTACGACCCTTCCAAATCCCGGTTGGAAAAAGCGGGACTGTTACCCGAAAAATTCGGTTGGTTTCCCGAAAAAATCACGCCGGATTTGGATGCGATTATTGTAGGTATGCATGCCCGCGAAGATAATCCCGAATTATTGCGTGCCAAGGAATTGGGACTGAAAATTTATTCCTACCCGGAATACCTTTTCGAGCATGCCAAGAACAAAAAAAGAATCGTGGTGGCGGGGTCGCACGGCAAAACCACCGTAACCTCCATCATTCTCCATATCTTGCACCGGGCAGACATAGATACGGATTATATGGTGGGGTCGCAACTCGAAGGATTCGACCGCATGATTCGGCTAAGCGATACGGCCGAATATATGGTAATCGAAGGGGACGAATACCCTACTTCGCCCCTTGATCCGCGACCTAAGTTTTTGCATTACAAACCTCATTATACCATCATCACCGGCATTGCCTTGGACCATATCAATAAATTCGAAAATTGGGACAAATACACCCAACAATTCGAAAAATATATTCATCGCATCGAACCGGGTGGCGTGTTGGTCTATTTTGAACCGGACAAACGCTTGCAACAATTATCTTCCTTAAGGAACGACATTAAAAAAATTCCTTACAATACCCCGCCCTATTCGGTAGAAAACGGAACTTATTATCTGCATACGCCCGACAAGAAAATACCCTTAAAAATATTCGGCAAACATAATATGCAAAATATTGAAGGAGCCCGGAAATTGCTCGAACAAACCGGACTGGATTCCGAAACTTTTTACCGTCATATCGGAGATTTTAAAGGTGCATCCATGCGATTGGAGAAAATATACGAAGACGAAAATTTTACGCTCATCCGTGATTTTGCACATGCGCCTTCCAAAGTTCAAGCATCGGTGCAAGCGGTCAGGGAACTATATCCCGACAGAAAATTATATGCCGTTTTGGAGATTCATACCTATAGCAGTCTAAACAAAAAATTTCTGCCCGAATATAAAGACGCTTTGAATACCGCAGACGTGGCGGCCGTTTTTTATTCACCCGAAGCCATACGAATCAAGCGCTTGGAACCCATCGAACCCGCGTTTATCAAGCAGGCGTTTAACAGACCGGATTTGTATGTTTTTACCGATCCGGAAGATTTTAAAAAATTCGTGTATCATATCGACCGGCAGAATAGTGTCATATTGTTAATGAGTTCGGGACATTTGGGCGGATTGGACATTCGACAAATAAAACCTTGACTCCATGGCTATCAAAGATTGGCATGAAGACGAACGCCCACGCGAAAAATTAATCAAAAAAGGCGCAAGAAATTTAACTTCCGCCGAACTTCTGGCTATTATACTCGGTTCGGGCACCAAAGAAATATCCGCCGTGGATTTGGCCAAGCAAATATTGCAAAGTGTGTCCTACGATTTGTCGCGTCTTGAAAATATGAGTGTTACCCGTCTTCAGGAATTTAACGGCATCGGCCCGGCCAAAGCCGTATTGCTCAACGCCGCATTTGAACTTGGACGCCGGCGGGCCATGCAACAAAGCAATGCCATTAAAAAAATCACCCGTCCGCAAGAAGCATTCGAATTGCTCAAACCTTACTTGGAAAATTTGAACCGGGAAGAATTCTGGATTATTTATTTGCGCAAAAACAAAATATTGGGCGCAGAGCGGCTTATGGAAGGCGGATTGGATTTTTCACAAATCGATTTGCGGCTATTTTGGAAACGCGTTTTAGAAATGAACGCCACCGAAATCATTATTGCCCACAATCATCCGTCCGGCAATTTGGAGCCCAGCCAATCCGACTTGGAGTTAACCCGTAAAATCAAATCGGCAGGCAAAAACCTTTCGGTAAACTTATTGGATCATCTGATTATTGCGAATAATGAATTTATTTCTCTAAATAATTTTTTATGAAAAAATTAATTATCCCCCTTGTGCTTTTATTGATTTTCTCCTGCCAACCGAAGCATGACAAAAAGTTAAAACGGCAATTTACGCCCAAAGAAAACAAATTACTCACCTTGTCACGTGATATCATCAACCGGGCCTATTTTGCCACCTTCGTAACGATGAACGGCGAGCAACCTCATCCGCGCGTGATGGAACCTTTTCCGCCCGATAACGAATGGATCGTATGGATGGGAACTAACGCGAAGAGCAGGAAAGTTCAAGAACTTAAAAAAAATGCCAGGGCTTCGCTTCATTATTTTGACCGCAGCATCCCCGCTTATGTAAATCTTTACGGAAAGGCCTATCCGGTGAACGATGTCCGTCTCAAAGACAGTATCTGGCGCGAATCATGGGAGGAATTTTATCCTGAAAAATCGAATTATCTTTTAATAAAATTCATTCCGGACAGTTTGGAAATGATTAATCCGGCACAAAATCTTCCCGGCGACCCGGTGACCTGGAAACCGTATGCAGTTATTTTGAAAGAAAAATAAATAGCCCGGAATAGGTCCAAGGCCTCATGTCCATGTCTGATTTTCGGTTATTTGTCCCGCACTCCGGCAGGAAACAAAAAAAATCGTATCGTTCTATTTAAACGCATGGCCTTCGGATTAACGATTGCAGATTTCAGATTTCAGATTGCAGATTTCAGATTGCAGATTTAAAATAGTGAAAGTCAAAATGAAGGTTAAAGTCCAAAATTGAGATTCCTCCCGCCTGAGGCGGAAACGGCGTCGTTCGTTCCTCGCTTCTCAAACCCGAAGGATGAGTCGCATCGACCTTTGGGAGGATGATAAAAATGTCATTTTCCTTTAGAGTCAGCGACCGACAACCAACCGGAGGAGAAATCTCAACCATAGAAAAGATGAGATCCCTCCCGCCTGAGGCGGATATGGCGTCGCTTCGCTTACCTCGTCCACAGGTCACAGTCGCAGACTCAGTGAGACTCCCCATGGGGGTCATTATGACGTATCGAGATCCTCCATAGGAGTCGTATCGACCTTCGGGGGGATGACAGTTGGGATTAACGATTAACGATTAACGATTGCAGATTTCAGATTTCAGATTGCAGATTGCAGATTTCAGATTTAAAATAGTTAAAGTGAAAGTCAACGTTAAAGTTCAAAAAAAACCTTCAGGAGGAATCCAACGAAAAAGAAACGCATGACATGGCTGGACGAAATCAAATAAAATTGTCATTTTTTTTATACTTTTGCTTATGGCAAGTCAAAGAACAACTCCCAAACGGATTGTGATTACCGGCGGACCCGGTTCGGGCAAAACCACCGTAATCGAAGAATTCAATCGTCGTGGCATTGCCACCATGCCCGAAATTTCCCGCGAAGTCATACGTGAAGCCAAAGAACAAGGCATCGATCAACTTTTTTTGGAAGACCCGATTTTATTTAGCCGAAAACTTATCGAAGGACGCGTAAAACAATATCAGGCCGCTTCCCGAATGAATGCGCCGGTTGTATTTTTTGACAGGGGCATCCCCGACGTGACGGCCTATTTGCGCTATAGCGGCACCCCCATTCCTTCCGATTTTCAGCAAGCATGCGAAACGTACAAATACGACCAACCCGTATTTATTATGCCTCCCTGGGAAGAAATATATACCACCGATTTCGAGCGTTATGAAAGTTTTAATCAAGCGCAATTAATTCATAACAAACTCGTTAATATGTATATGGAATTGGGCTATTTCATCATATTCGTTCCCTTCGGAACCGTTGAAAAGCGTGCCGATTTTATTCTGGACGTGGTCGATAAATATGAATAATAATTTAGAAAACATTTTAAAGAAATACTGGGGGTTTTCTTCTTTCCGGTATCCTCAACGTGAGATTATTGAGAAAATCCTTCAA
Organism: Flavobacteriales bacterium; assembly: GCA_027067965.1. Lineage (GTDB taxonomy): Bacteria > Bacteroidota > Bacteroidia > Flavobacteriales > Flavobacteriaceae > JAADED01. The sequence goes on from JAMOUV010000032.1 coordinate 249,835, forward strand.
TCCAAAGATGTATTGGCGGTATTGCCTACCGGCTTTGGAAAATCTTTAATTTATCAAGTGGCGGGATTGGCTATGGAAAAACCGGTTATTGTCATCTCCCCGCTTATTGCTTTGATGGAAGATCAGGTTAATTCTTTGAAAGCCCGGTCCATTTCGGCCGAATCCATAAGCGGATCATTGGATCGACACGAATTACTAAGGCGCTTAAATAATATCCGTTTGGGTAATTATCAGTTCATTTTTCTTTCTCCGGAACGCCTTCAAAACCCGCTAGTCATTAACCATTTGCAAGAGATTATTCCGGGTTTTATTACAGTGGACGAAGCCCATTGTGTATCGGAATGGGGGCATGATTTCCGTCCCGATTACCTCAAAATAAAAGAACTGAGAAAGTGGTTCCCCGATTTGCCCGTTCTGGCTCTTACGGCCACTGCCAAACCCGAAACCCGCGAAGACATCATCAAACAACTGGAATTACGCAATCCGGAAATTTATGTTCAATCGTTTTACCGGGACAACTTGCGGTTCGGTGTCTATAGGACCGAAGACAAATTTCGATTTGTCAAAAATTTGCTTAAAGACAAAAAACCGGCTATTATTTACACCAATACCCGAAAACAAAGCCAAGTTACGGCAGATTATTTGAAAAAGTTAAATATCAAAGCCGAATCCTTTCACGGCGGACTAACTTCGGAAGAAAAAAAAGACCGCTTAAATAATTGGCTCACGAATAAAAGCCAAGTTATTGTGGCCACCAGTGCATTCGGAATGGGAATCGATAAACCCGATGTAAAACATGTCATCCATATCGATATTCCATGGAGTATGGAACAGTATGTGCAAGAAGCAGGCAGAGCGGGACGAAACGGTTTGCCGGCCAACGCCTTTCTGGTGATTGCTCCTTCGGATAAAGATTTGTTTCTTCAACGTCTCGAATGGCAATTACCACGGTTCGACTATATTAAAAAAATCATGCAACAACTCTATTCTTCGCATTTTATCGCCGAAGGTGAAGGCGAAGGCATACGAAAAGAATTTAATCCGTTGAAATGGGCGAAAAAATACGGATATAAACCTTATAAACTGGTAAGCGCATTAAAAATTCTCGAAAGCCACGGATTAATTTTATTGCGAAATACCGACAAATTCAAAAGCGAAATTCAGCTCACGGCTCCTCCCGATAAAGCAAGAGAATACATCGAAATTTTCAAATCCACAAGCACGCCGGCACACATACTAGAACTACTTATCCGGAATTTTCCCGATATATATGACTATCCGGTAGGCATTTATACGGATGAATTGGCCGAAAAATGGGAAATTCATCAAAACGAATTAAAAAAAATGCTTCGTAATCTACACAAGCAAGGATGGGTAGACTTTAAAGAAAATCGCGAAAATATGGAAATCATTTTCTTGCAGAACCGGCAAGATTCGTATCTGAACATGCTCCGAAAATCCATTGAAAATTATCTGCAAATCAAGCGAGAAAAAGCCCTTTATATGCTGCGCTATACCGACAATTATCAAATCTGCCGCGTAGGATTCATTAAAGATTATTTCGGTGAAAACGCCCGGTTCGAATGCGGCAAATGCGATATATGTACCTCGAGCCGGAAAGTTAAATTCGAAGATTTGGAAAATCAAATATTGGAATTCATCAAGATAAATCAACCTATTGATTTCCATGCACTTGTATTGCATACGGGAAAAGAAACCGAAACCAACCGGATTGTAAAAGAACTCATTGAAAAAAACAAAATATTTATAGACGAAAACCGCAACCTGCGATTATTCGAATAAATATATATATGTTTTGCGCCTTTATTGAAAAATTCTATTGAAATTATAATAAAAACTGAAATTTATTATATTTTTTCAGTTATAAAAACATTAAATTTGTATTCAAACCAAAAAAGATTGCTATGAAAAAGTTCCTTATTATTCTGCTTGCTTTGAGTGTAGTAGCCACATCATGTGTTTCAAAGAAAAAATATAAAGAAGTAGTGGCCCAATACGAAAAAGCCGAAAACAATTACAAGAAATTCCGTCAAAATTACATGGAATGTAAAGCGGAAAACAACCAATTGCTTTCCCAAATCAAAGTTTTGGAAAGCGGAAATTCGAGTTTGCAAAATGCATTGGACAAATGTATTAGTCTCAATCAACAAGGTAATGTCAATATTTCCAAATTATTGGACGAAATCAGAAGTTCCAATGCGTATATCAAAATGTTGATAGAAGAAAACAAGAAAAAAGATTCGCTCAATCAAGTGCTTAAGGAACAACTCACCAAATCGATTGCCGAAGTCGATGCCAACGACGAAGATTTGGATATTAAAGTTAAGAAAGGCGTGGTATTTATTTCGCTTTCCGATAAAATGTTGTTCAAAACGGGAAGCACCAAAATTAATCCCAAAGCCGATCAAGTATTATCCAAAATTGCCAAAATACTCAATCAACACAAAGATTATGAAATCCTTATCGTAGGTAATACGGATAACGTACCCATTCATACCCAATGTATTAAAGACAACTGGGATTTGAGTGTATTGCGCGCCACCGCCATCGCGCGGCGTTTGCAAAGCATTCACGGGGTGGATCCGAAACGTATAACCGCAGGTGGAAAAGGCGAATGGGACCCCAAAGCCCCCAACGACACCCCCGAAGGCAGAGCCAAAAACCGAAGAACGGAAATTATCCTGATGCCTAAACTCGAAGAATTTATGAAATTAATGAACCAAGCCACCCAAGAAGAACAAAAAAATCATTAAAATTTTTTCTTATCCGAAAAAAAGGGGCTTCCCTGCACGCATAGGGATGTCCCTTTTTTTATTAGAATTTAGGCGCTTCTGTACTTTAACCTTCACTTTCACTTTCACTTCAACTATTTTAAATCTGCAATCGTTAATCCTACCCGTCATGACGAGGAGCGACGGAATGGGAATGGTCGCCGACCTTGGATATCATGATCTTGTCGAATAATCGAGGCGACACTTGTTCGGAAAATTCATCATAATAAAGAAATTTGATTTTGCAAAGATCGGTCGCCGAGCCAGTCGAGGCGACACTTATTCCCGGCCGTTTAAGAAAAGCCCTTCGATATCCGGTGTCATTATGAGGAGCGCTCCGGGAGGGCTTTAAGAAGAGGACAGAGCGCGACGTGATAATCTCCTCGCGTTTGAGAGGAGCCCATCAATTTATCTCTTCGCAGGACGGAAAGACAGTAACCCGATGGCGGGACGGGTGATTGTTGAAAAGTTTTTGCTGGTTAATAATAGTATGAATTACAATTTTATGGTAAAATTTTAATGATTTTATTTGCTAAACTATCATTTAAAATTTTTAATTTATTTTTTAATTCTAAAATGTCTATTTTGTCATTTACAGGGCTTGATAGAGTATTAAATATAGTTTCTTTATCTAATTTCTTATTTTCTTTCATTATTTCAATAACTTCCTTTGGATAATTGTTTAATATAGCAAATAGCACTTCATTACTATATTCTAGATATTCAACATTATTATTACATTTTTTATGAAAAGTCATTAAAAAGAATTGAATATCATTTTTGGTTAGATTATTAATATTTTCATCTATCATCCTAACAACTTTTAAATTACATGGAAGTTTTAAAGTATCAGTATCTACCAAAATACTTTCATTTTTCATTGATTTTATATTTTTCTTTGTGTTGTTATTGTAATCCTGGTTCTCACTTATGGAAATATTTTTATTATACTTCTTATTTTTAATTGTATTTTTACATGATAAAGTAAAAATAGTTGAAAACAATAAGATTATTAAGTAAAAACTTGATTTTTTCATAAGGATTTTTTATTGGTTATTCGTGTTTAACATTTCTTTCATTTCATTTAATAACTGGTTCGTTTTTTGGGTTACTTCGTTTGTTAACATTTCTAATCTCATATTTTCAAATTGTATTTGCAATGCTTCAATTTTAAATTGAGTTATTGCAATGTTTCTATCTGTTTCATCTCCGCGTACGATAATAAGAGTGCCTGACGCATCACCTGTTGTTTTACTTTCATTTGTCCAGTTAAAATTACTGAAAAATGCATCAGCATCACTTGGATTTATTGTAATACAACCTTGCGAACCGCGACTATTATAATTTCCATTATCACTTGCACCGGCATGCACATTTACATACTGCATTATAACCGGATCTCCGTTAGGATCTGTTCCGTATGTTCTTCTTTGTCCAAGATCATCAATATTAAGTCCTTTACTTCTTCCGCCATGATGACCACTATAATTATTATAATGGTGTTCGCCCGCGTTTATGGTGTTGTATCTAGTAGAGTTATCTGTATTTGATACAGAGTTAGGGTATGTACTTGCTTCATAAGGTCCATAAATTTCACCTGTATTATCATTTCTATAATACATTTGTCCTGTGTAAGTTTCTCCTCTAGTTCCATTGTCCTTAGGGCGTTCATTAATGTCAGTTATTAAAATCGTTTCCAACCCTTCCAACTCCCTTCCATCTATTACCCTATTCTCACTAAAATTATATACCCCGTTATACGGATACTTCTCCGCCAAAGGATCCACGCTCATAAATCGCCCAATGGCATAATCATAATTGCGGTATTTGAAGCTATCCCAATTTAAATCCAAATCCGTTTGGCGTTCTTGTTCTTGGTACCAATACTTATACCTCCCCGCGGCGGTTTGGCGGGAGTAGATTTTACGGTTTTTGGTGTCGTAGTAGAGCTCGCGGGCGGGCTTGCCATAGCCGGCATGAAGCATCCCGAAGGGGTAGTAATGGCGCTCCTGAAGGACGGTGGGGCGGTTGTTTTCCCTTGTGATGCTCAGCCGCAGGTTGCCCAGGTGGTCTCTTAATGAACTGACATAGGCATACTTGGGCGGGTTGCCACCGGTATTGTCATTGGGATAAACGGCGCTTACGTAACCTTCGGCAGAAGGACCTATGAACAAGTATTGGATTTGCATCTTTCGAATATAGTAAAATTTAAAATGTAATTAACAGTGGAATAATTTTTGTAAATTTGATTGAAATAAAATATTCATGAAAACACCCGTTTTTATTTTACATACCGACAATGAAGAAAAAATAAGGGCTATCCATGCATTTTTAAAAGCGCTGAATATTGCCTATGATATGAATTATTTTACTTATGATCCGGATTTTGTAAAAAAAATTTATCAAAGCGAAAAAGAATTAAAGGAAGGAAAAGTTTTGGAAATTAATAAGAAAGACATCAAAAAATTATTAGAATTGGATGAATAAACCCATCTTCACTCTGGTATTCAGTTCTACTGCATTGAATGATTTGGAATATTTTAAAAAGTCAGGGAACAAAAAAATTTTATCAAAAATTGCTCGAATTTTAGATGAATTAACCGTTCATCCCGACAAAGGAACGGGAAAACCCGAAAAATTAAAATTTGAATTAAGCGGTTATTGGTCAAGACGCATTAATAAAGAGCATCGCTTAATTTACAGATATGATGACCAAAAAGTATATATACTTTCCTTGAAGGGACATTATTAATTGCCCTTTAAAACCAATAGCCCGGCGGTGGGGCGGTGATTGTTGGGAAGTTCTATACACACTTTTTGGGATACTATTGGCGTTTAAGAATAGCCCTTCAATATCCGGTGTCATTATGAGGAGCGCTCCGGGAGGGCTTTCAGAAGGGGATGGAGCGCGACGTGATAATCTCCTCGCGTTTAAGAGGAGTCGTTCGAGACCCTCAGTAGCATTATCTCAAAGGGGCCCCGTTAATTTAGCCGATCGCCGAGCTTGGGTCTCATGAGTTTTCCGAATGGTCGAGGCGCCGGCCTTGGTCGGTTTTTAATTTACACAAAGGATTGGCGCGGAAAGAATAGGGGGAAGCGGGAAGGTAAAGCGGCACTTCGATCATTTGACGGACTCATGACAAGCAAACTCAGTGGCCGCTTTACCTTCGAGAAAATTTATCCATGCAAAAAACCACCTAATCCCGCAAGATAAGAGATTCGCGCGGGAATAAGGATTTTGAAGCCCGGCAGCGGGCATGAAAGATTCCGAAAGAACTTTATCGACGGAATTTCGATGCGTCATAATGACCCCCGTGGGGAGTCTCACCGTCATTGACCCTGTGGGAGTCTCACCGAGTCTGCGACTTCGACCTGCAGGCCATGACGTTTATAGACAATGATAGCGGTTAATACTCTTTACAGCGGTATATTTGCATTTCGCTGCATGAAAATCTAAAATTCTCTTTCCCGGTTATGTAAAAAAGGGCTGCCCGGAAAGACAGCCCCTTTATCGTAGAACTTCAATAGTCCATTCCGTTAAGACCGGATTCCAATCCCCTTACTTTCGGTCTAAAAAAAGAATCTCATTGGCGCGGATTTCCGTAAAGTAATGTTTCTGTCCCTCGGCAGACTCAAAATTACGATACGCCAATTTTCCTTCCACACCCAACAAACGGCCTTTATTTACAAATCGCTCCACAATTTCGGCTGTCTTGCCCCAGGCCACTATGGTATGCCATTGGGTTTGTTCTTTCTTTTCACCTTCGCGCGTCACGTAGGTTTCATTGGTAGCCAATCTAAATTTGGCCAGTTTCATTCCATTGTCCAAGGTTTTGATTTCGGGATTTTGTCCCACGTAACCGATTAAATTAACTGAATTTTTCATTGTATATTTATTTTAAAGGTTTATATTTTTTATCTGTGTCACCGGCCTTGCTTCCGGTTTACACTGCAAATGTATGACGCTCTTTTCGCTTAAGTCGGTTCATAAGCATTTACTTACGAAAATAAGTGTTTGTAAATATTTAAAAACGGATAATATGCTAATTATCAAGAAATTAAATGAAATATGAAAAATGTAGAAAATAACGTTTTTCTTTTTAATTAAATCCAAAAAACCGAATTAACGTTATATAAATAAACCAAAAAGATGTTTTTTAAGATAAAAATTAATGCTATAACCGGCGGATATTTCGCAAGAGATTTATAGAAATAAATTCCATTTCCTCATTTTTCTTATCTTTAACAATTAAATTTCGTTTGTATTAAAATGTCTGACCAGCAAAAATTCTGTCTTGAATGCGGCGAACCCATTGTGGGCAGATCGGACAAAAAATTTTGTTCGGATTATTGCCGCAATGCCTACCACAACCGCCAAAACCGTATTTCCAACGCGCTTATTAGAAATACCAATAACAAATTGAAAAAGAATTGGCGCATCTTGTCCGAATTGAATCCCGAGGGAAAAACCAAAGTGCACAAGAAGCGTTTACTGGATAAAGGATTCGATTTCGATTATATCACCGGGCTTTATAAAACCAAGAAAAACGATATCTATTACTATGTGTACGACCAAGGTTACCTTGAACTCGAGCACGGCTATTATATGTTGGTCAAAAAATTCGATACCTCTTCGTGATAAAAAAACCGCTTCCCGAAAGAAGCGGTTTAATAAATAATGATTTGCTTGCATACATTATGAGTGACCGAAAGCCACAATACGCAAGATTTTAATGTTAAGTACCAACCAACGCCATGCTTGATAAATCATACATTTACGCATAAATCGCGTAAAGGGCGTAGGTATTGCGGCATAGGAAAAATCCGTATAACCGCGGGTAATTCGTCTTAAATGTGCTTTGTGATCCATAATTTATATATTTTGTTTTTTAGTAAACTATTTTATTCGGGCAATAACCACCAGAAAGGATAACCTTTGGCTTTATGCAAGAACATATAGTGCATAAACCATTTGAGCCAATGTCCCGCCAAGCCGGGTTCTCCCATTGTATAACGCAATGAGCGCCCGAATTCGGGATATTTTTCCCAGTCTTGAACAATCGGATACACGGTCATGGTTGCTGCCATTCCGTTGGTCATGCCATAACCGGCCGATACGATACATGCGGCCCCCATTTTGGACATGGAAGCGCGGTGTTTCAAGTTATCCAAAGTGGTTTTACCTTTAATAACGTCTCTTATATTTTGGGCTACGATTTTACCCATTACGCCTGAAGGCATACCCGTTCGGGGAGGTGCGGGAACCATTTTGGTTCCGTTAGGAGATGTGAAGGGTTTGGAAATCGTATGAGGGGGTGCGAAAGCAATACCCGGTGCAAAAATGTTGGGGTAAGTCGGGTTTTGCACCACTTCGGGCCAATCGGATGCTTTCCATTCTTCAAAAGGTTTGGGCGTATAATCGGCATCCACTATCATGAATCCGTTGGGTTTAAACAATTTATCGGTGATATCCGAACCGTCTTTGGCATAGGCCTTGATCCCGGGGCCTGAAAATGCTGGAATAAGCATTGCGAAGTCATATTCGATTTCATGGTAAGAACCGTCCAATTTTTCGTAATAGATTTTTTCTTTATCCACCTTATACACACCGGCACGTTTAATCCAAAAAATTTCACGTTCGGCCAAGAAAGATTCGGTGAAAATTTTAGTAGGCGTAATATATCCTCCATATTTAATATATGCACCTCCCATACCGAAATCACCCAATTCATATTCATTGGTCAGGAAGGTAATATTGGCTCGTTCTTCCAATCCGCGACGCTGAATTTCATGATAAACGTTTAAGATATACTCGAATGCCGCCCCTTGGCATGTGGCACCCGGATGACCGATTCCAATCACTATTTTTTGATTTTCGCCGGCCTCCATTTTCTTAATCACTTTCTGCAACTCTTCCCATGCATGCGAAGCGTGGTTAAAATTACAAACCGACACGGTGGTGCCATGATCCGGTCCCAAACCTTCGGTTTTATCAAAACGCAATTTGGGCCCCGTGGCATTTACCAAATAATCATAATCCACGACCTCCTTCTGACCTTCTTTTCCTTGACCTACGTACTCAATAGTTACATAGGGGCGTTCGGAATCACTTCCACCTTCCGGATGAATGGATAGTGCCTTCGCTTGCTTGAAATCAATACCCCATTTCTTGTACTTGGGTTCCAACTTAAATCTGATTTCTTCGGGTTTCATTCGTCCTACGCCCACCCAAATATTGGAGGGAACGAATTGATAGTATTCCACGGGAGAGACCACCACTACTTCATGACTCTTATTCAGCCATTTTCTTAAGTAAGCGGCAGCAGTGTGTCCTGCAATCCCGGAACCTAAAACTACTACTTTTGCCATAAAATTTATGTTTTTTTTGTTATTCTCATGACAAATATAAATAAAAAAATGAGAACTCTCATAATTTGAGAAAGCATTTTAACAAATAATTTTTTTATTCATTATTAAGTTTAAACTAAAACATTGGCGGATTTAATGAGACACCATTTCAATTTTTCGCTTATGTCGAGCATGCTGCCCGGTGTATTCTCGTATAAGAAGACGGGGTCCCTTGAGCGCATTAATATCCCTTTTGTCCTCATAATTAAGCAAATACTTGGTTAATGCTTCCAAAACCATCGCAGCCGTGAAAGGTTCGCTTCGCCAATGCGCCAAATCCCAATAAGAAGAAGTAAAAAATAAGCCGTCTCCCCAATAGAAGCCATATTTGGGTTTATTTGTAAAGTTTTTAAAATCTTTGCGATTTTTTATTCGGATCTTTCTCTTTTCACGCAAAAGGTACCGGACGGCATGCTCAATACTTTCGCGATATTGTTTTTCCATACCGAGTTCTTCGGCAATATCGCTACCGATATTTAACAATGTAGCGAGCCCCAATGCCGTTGAAAGGATATCGCTTGTATCTTCGCCGCCGGGAAATGCGCCTTTTTTGTCGGGGAACTCCTCGGCATATTGCTTTTGAATTTTCAAAATATCACGTAGCAAAATTTTTATTGACCGGCGAAGCGCCGGATTGTTTCCATCCCGATATGCCCGGCTCACTACATAGGGAAACATCATATATTGCGGATAATAGAGCCCGCATTCGGGCCATCTTTTTTCGGCAATTGCCCGGTGCATTAATTTTACTGCGTTACGATAACCCGGAAAATTTTTCCATCCCAATACACCGAGCACAAATATTACATTGGCATTTATCACACAGTCCACATTATTCACGCCCAAAGGGATAATTCCTTCTTCGGGTTTGGAAAAAATAGGCAGTTTTTCATCTTTTAGCCAAGTTAGAAATGCACCGCTGTTTTTTCCTTTCCAAAAATCCCGGCCATCTTCGGCTCGTCTGTTTAAATCCCGAAAGCGTCCTAAAAATTTAATGGCGTCATAATCCACATAAAAATTTTCGGGCCGGTGAAAAAAAGAATCGGGCATGGATCGGTAAAACTGAGTTTTTAATTTTTGCATGGCTACCGTAACGGACGTATCATCGGCATCGTCGGGTATATTAAATATCGCCGTAGCATCCGTTTTGTTTTGCGTAGAATCCAAACATTGATAAAACCAGGACTTAGGCGGTAATTTCATGTTTCTGAGTAATATTTTCCATAATAAGTTGGCATATGGGTCCACATAACCGTAAACCACCGGTTTCATATACTTGTAAGGCAAATTCCTCGGACCGACAAAATCCGGAAATTCTTTTGAACGCATCCAAAAATTATATCCACCGCCTCTTTTATAATTTTTATCCAAAAACCAGGACTCTTTTAACATCAGTGAAATTAAACCGCCGGGGTTTTCTTCTCTGAAAAATAAAAAAGGATAGGTAATAAATTGCGGAACAAATAAATTGGAACTCAGCATGCCCAAGGGAGTTCGCTTGGAGCGATATAATTTCGGTAAAAAATGAATGGTACTGCCCCACTCTCCTTTGGAGTTTTGTAAATCAATTAAAAAAGGAATGGGGACCCGGCTTTCGCCTACAACGGGTAGTTTTAGTAAATAAGTATTCAAACAACCGTCGCCCTCCTCACAGGCATCGAAATAAGCACTTTTCTTTCCTTTTCGGTCAAGTATTTGATTATCATACAAATAGAAAAGCGCCCCTTCTATAGTGGCCACTAATTCCGCATCACGAAGTCTTTGTTCGCTTCGATCAATGGGTTGATTTGCATGCTGTGAAAACAACGGCATGCTCAAAAAAACAAGGTATGCAAAAACATTCAGATTCTTAAATCCAAAAATATAATTGGTTTTCATTCAGGCATTTATGAAAGAAAAATGTTTCTAACCAATATAATAAATTTTTTATTTTTTTGTGATAATATTTTTCAGTAAATAATTATTTAATTTTTTATCCACAACCTGCCGAAACGGCTTTTTTCTTACGTTTGGTTGCCGGTTTGACAACCGGCGTCGCTTTTTTCTTATCCGGCTGAAAATTCCGGATGGTTCCTGATAGGCGTTTTCGACCGCTGATAAACGGATAGTCGTTTATCCATACATTTATGTCGGGCATCCACCCTTTTTCTTTCCACAGAGAATACATAAAACTCCCCACCCCGAAAATTAAATTTTTGGCATCATAACCTATCATTCCCAAATAAGCCGCGGCATTACCTCCGGTATGACCTGTTTTACAATAAATCAAAACGGGTTTTCGGGTAGGAATTTCGGTTAAACGTCCGTCCAAACTCAAATCTTTTCTCGGCGTAAATTGATGCGAACCTCGAATATGTGCTTCGTAAAATTTGGCTTTATCCATATAAAAAATGGTATAATATTTATCGGGATTTGCCTTTAAATCCGGAAAAAATTCATCGGCTTTCAGCAAAAATTCCGGACGTTTCAAACCCAATAACTTCCCGGCTTGTTTTTCAATTAAAATGCTGGGAAGTTGAGCGGGAAGTTCGGGCAATTTGGATAAATCGAAATGCTTGGTCGTGGCACCATGACCGTTCGTCACACCGGTTTCATAAGCGGCTTTTTCAATCATTTCGGGATATCTGTCTCCGAATCCTTTAAGCAGAGGATCGGCAAAGTTTTTGTTCCACCCCGCCATTCCGAACATCATCGCATATGTATTATCAAATCCTGCATATCTGGTTATACCGGTCACGTAAGACGCCGTTTGTCCGCTATAACAAACGAAAACCACTTTGTCGTAGGCCGAGGCCTTTTCTTTGTTCTTCAAGAAATCCAATACTTTGTGTTTATCCACATGATAAGCACCGTTAATATGTCCGTCGATATAAGCATCGAGCGAACGCAAATCGATTATCAAATAATCATTTAAATGTGCATATACTTCTTTCGGTTGAATAATAGGCGGAAAATGCTTGGTATTGATAAAATTTCCGTGTTTATAATATATTTCCGCCAAGTGGGGATATTTCAAATCCCGTAGATAACTTTCCACATCGAAGGAAGCGCCGTATTTGGGTTCCACCAAAGATTTGTTTTTACAACCAGCAAATAATATAATGATGAATAGAATCAATAATTTTTTCATAATGTCTAGTTTTTATTTTTTCCTTAACCGCAACCACCCGAAACGGGTTTTTTCTTCCGTTTTTTTATTGCCGGCTTCACGGGAGAAGTACTTTTGGCCGGTTGTTTGGAAACCGCTTGGGCTCCCGCTCGGCTTCTGATTTCGGCTAACTTTTTCCGGAAGGGTACCACCGGTTCTTCGTCATAATAAATACCACTATATATACCGTACCCGTCTAAAATATGTTTTTTAATATAGTCATATCCGCCTAATGCCACGTATAAATTGGCCTTCCCGAAATGATGAGACATTAAAGCGATAAGTTGCGGAGTGGATGCATCGTAACCATAAATTATTAAAATTTTATCCTTATCGATATCCGTCCAATGACTTTTATTAAAAAAACTCTTGACCGGAATATTTACTGCTCCCGGAATATGGGATACGGAATAATCATGAGGGGTACGAATATCGATAAATTGGATGTTCGGCAAACTATCGGTATAGAGCAGATCCGCCAATTGTTCTTTCATGAGAGTTTGTGCTTCACAAATATTTCTTGTGGCATCCGCTTCTATTCCTTTCCTTTCGCTACAAGATTGCAAGGAAATAAATAGAATGATCATGAATAAAATATGTAGTTTTTTCATTATATAATGTTTTTTTGATTTCCTTAACCGCAACCACCCGAAACGGGTTTTTTCTTCCGTTTTTTTACCGGTTGAACTACCGGTTTGCTCTTGGCCGCTTGGGCTTTAGTTCCGCCGGATACTTGAATGCCGGTAAAATATATTTGAGCCGCTTTTCTAAAAAGGTATTGTTTTTCTGCTTCGCGTGTAATTTCCGTACTGGAAGGCGGCTTCGGGTTCAGGATGGTTTGATACCATTGATTAAGGCCTCCTTTCATTACCCTGTTTCCTTCGTAACCGTAGCTCTCCAAGGTAAGCCAAGCTTGGTCCGCCAGACTGTTTCCGGTAGAGAATAAGACGGTGGTATAGGCATCCTGATCCAAATAAACCATGTTGGAAGGACTTAAGATGCTATCGACGGGAATGTTAATGGCTCCGTCAATGGTAAATAAATCGTATTCTTCGGGCGACCGGACATCCACCAAAATCAAAGACGGATCTTTTTCCATAATCATGCGGGCCACTTCGTCGGTAGTAATATATCGCCCTTCTTTGTTTAATTCGTGTAATAATTCCTTTTGACCGATAATTTTTTTATGAGGTTCGACATTCGGTAAAAAAATACTCACCACTCCTCCCAAAATTAACAGCCCTATAATGATGACATCTATTTTTTTCATTTTTTTATTTTTTTTGCACTATAATTTTCTTGATACCTTTTTTCGTTTCATCAAAAGAAAATTCTTTTTCTATAAATTTCGCACCGGCTTATAATCCGAGTTCGTCCAAATCTTCTTTCGACATTCTCTTTTGCCACCAATCCTGCCATTTTTGGAATAAATAAAACATGGCGACTCCCATCAATACGAAAAGGAAAATAAATACGCCTTCCAAAATACCCAACCATTCGGTTATATTTACTTTTCCCATGGCTCCGGCCACTCTCAATTCTTTCCATAAAAAATCATAGGTAAAAATAAATCCGAAAATTCCCAGCAGCACGCCGCCGATAAATACCATGGCATCGACTTTTCCTGTGGAAGCGGCGGACAAACTTGTGCCCGGACAAAAACCGCCGATTACAAATCCGGCTCCCATAATAATCCCTCCTACCAGCGTGGCAATCCAAAAGGTTTTGGGATAGAAAGTGAGTGTCAAATCGATCCATCCCAAATTATGCATAATAAACAAGCCGATAAGAGCCGTTAATGCGGCCGTAAAAAATACTTTTATGACCGTGGCATCATAGCCGTAAAACACACCTGCCAACTTTCGGGTATTGGTAAATCCGGCCGCTTCTAGCAAAAAACCGAAACCTATACCGATAAGAAAAGCAAATATCAAATTAAATTCTTCATTTATAATTTCTTGAGGAAATAAAGGTCCCATAACTTTTTATTTTTTTGAAGGTTTCAACCAAATTCTTCTAAATATTAAGGCGAATATAAATCCGGCGCCGAATATGGCCACCAAACCTATATAACCCGACAAAGAGTTTACAGCCAAACCGGACAATACCAAGCCCGATGTACACCCATGTCCGATTTGTGTACCGATTCCCCAAAGAATACCGCCTATTAAAGCTAAATACAGCCGTCTCTTATTGGAAATATGAGGTGCCTTGCCTATCATGAATTTTAATCTTCCGTATAACACACTGGAAAGAATGGAACCGAAAATAACGCCCAATAATAAATAAACCAAGAAACTATGAGCGGGCGAATGAGGCCCGGTCACGCGAGGTGCCGTAAATTCATTGGACAATGCATAAGAATGTGAAATTTTATCTATGGTAGCTACGGCCACATCCCGGTAGCCGCCACTTGATCCCAGACCTTCACCCGAAATATAGTAAGATATAATAATTAATAATCCGAGCAAAAATCCCGCTAAATAAGGATTCATATATCTATTTTTCATAATCTGTTGTTTTTTTATGTGAACTTATTGTTTTAATCCCTTTCGACATCTACTTTCTATTTATTAAAACGGATATTCCGACATTTGACCGGCATAAACCATAATCATCCTAAATATGAAACCGCCGATTAATACCAATAAGGCCGGTAAAGCGGGCGGAATATGATATCCTTTTAATTCCAATGCTTCCAAAATAAAAGGCAACACCAGTCCCATACCCACAAATAATACCCAAAACCATACTGTAAATTCACCGCCTAAAAATAAATTTGCCGCTTGCTTATACACTTCCGGACCGGCTTGAAGTCCCATGATCATATGAATGATTAAGAATAATTCTATGGCTATTAATGCCATATCTATCGTACTCATTAATTTCCTTTCCTTTTTATTATTACTCAACCACATCACAAAGGCCGAGCCCGTCGAAACACCCGACGTCAAAAATAACGGGCCTAAAATCGGATTATTCCATAGCGGATGTGCATTAAAAGCGGAAAGCAAAATACCGGTATATATGCCCAGGATAATGGATAGAAATAATAATATATAGGCAAAAAAGGTTCTATATTTTCTAAAGGTAAGAATAATAAAGCGGGGTATCACCCAATTATGTTCCAAATCCCGGATAAATTTCGTGATATTGTCCAATCTGCGCCAACCTCTTTCGTGTAAATATTTTTCTATATCGTCTATATAACTCAAAGGCCATAACAAGGAAAAAATCGACACGGCCACTAAAGTCCATGCGCCCCAAGACATGGGCGATTTAATTCTAAACGTAGTAAATAATTGCCATACATACAATTTATGATGCAAATCGTAAACCAATAACAACAATCCGATTACTATGATGATAAAGGTGAAAATCGGCGCGATTTTAACGGTAAAAGGCATATCGTCTTCCTTCCCTTTCAGATAATAAAGGGTAGCAAAGAGTAATATTCCCGCTGCCAAACCTCCTAAAAACAAGTAGGTTGCAATCGGCCATCCCCATACATGGACATGGGGGTAAAGAAATTCTATATCTCTTGTGGTTTGAAATAATCTTTCTTCCATAATGCAATTATTTTAAATAAAAAATTTGAGGTTTTGTTCCGGCTTCCGGTATGAGCGTGTACCACTCCCTCGAATTCAATAATTTTGAAATTTCACTATCGGGATCGTCCAAATCGCCGAAATACATGCAATAAGTAGGACAAACCGACACACATGCCGGATCCAAACCTTCTTTCACGCGATGATCACAGAATGTACACTTATCCACATAGCCGTCCGGATGAAAATAACGTGCATCATACGGACAGGCCTCTATACAAGCACCACAACCGATACATTCGTCATGTTCTACTTTTACGATACCGCCTTCATCGATAAAACTGGCACCCGTAGGACAAGTACGCACACAGGGGGTGTCTTCGCAATGGTTACACCGCTGGGATTCGAAATGCATCATCAAATCGGGATATTTGCCTTTGGTTATTTCAATAATCCAATCACGCGAATAACCTATGGGCACATTGTTTTCGGTCTGGCAGGCCACGACACAATCGCCGCAACCGACACATTTATTCACATCAATTGCCATTGCATATCTCATGATACTACCTCTTTTTTATGTGGATTTTCGGTTAATATCGTTACAAAATTGTTTCGCATACCCGTACCGCCGGTTTCCGGGTCGATCAATACATCCGAAATGAGTTCGGAATCCGCTATGCCTCGTCCGTATGCACGACTCATTTTTATTTCTTTGCCATCGACAAAGATCTTTCCTTTGTGTCCGAAGCCGTGAGGCAAATAAACCGAATCGTGTCGAATACGTTCGGTAATTCTCACTTTGATAGAGAAATTACTTACTTTACCTTTCGGATTTTTTAACCATACTTCTTGACCGTTGGTCAAGTCATATAATTTAGCCACTTTGGGATGGACCCACAAAACGGGTTCGTGGCGCAATTCGTAAAGATGCGGTGTATTAATCGTTCGTCCGAAGGTATGCATGGGAAGTCGTCCGTAAATCAAACGCAAATAACCGGCGGGACCTTCCGGTTTAGGCCGGTAAACGGGCAACGGATCATATCCCCATTCGGCAAAATCGGTGGAATATAATTCGATTTTCCCGGTATTGGTATTGAACCAATAAGGTTCATCGGTATATTCGTCGATATACATCGGTGTTTTCCTGGGGAAATATTTTACGCCTATTTCTTTCATTTCTTCCAAGGAAGAGCCCACTTGACGCAACTGCCAATCCAAGACCTCGTCATAATGTTCATATTCATAATAATCTTTCAGTCCGAGGCGCAAACCGATTTCTTTGGCTATCCACCACCCGGGTTTTGTATCCCAACGCGGTTCGACAGCCGGATAACGCAATGCAATATTCGGAATTCTGTTTTGCGAAGTTCGAATATCATCCACTCTTTCCAAATAAGTGGCTTCGGGCAAAATTATATCCGCATAACCGGTCACTTCACTGGGCATGGTTTCCACAACTACTATAAATTCCTGATTCTGCAAGGCCCGTTTTACTTTTTCCACCTGCGGAACGGATTGTAAAATATTGGTGGCTACTATAAACATGCCTTTAACTTTATACGGTCCGGTATATTCGGGTAAAGCATGTTCTATAATATGATTGGTTATTCCCGCAAAAGCCAATTTATGACGCTCTTGCGATAAATCTTTAAAACTCCATGCGGGTTTGGGAAGCGGCGGATGAGGATGCTTGGGTAATTTCACTTTCTCGGGAAAATAAAATCCTCCTTTGCGTCCCCATGCACCCAAAATGGCATTTAAAATGGCGATAGCCCGCGTACGTTGGGTATCATCGCCATACCATGCGGTATGTCGCCCGGGATGAATAATGACTCGGGGCGAAGCGGCCCCCATCATCCTCGCCGTTTCTATAATGTCGGCAGGATTTAATGTAGTTACAGATCCGGCCCATTCGGGTGTATATTTTTGCACATGTTGTTTAAGTTGGTCAAAACCGAATGTATATTGTTCTACATAATCCTTATCATATAATTCTTCATTAATAATTACATTCATCCAAGCCAATAACAAAGCCAAATCGGTGGACGGTTTAATGGGTAACCATTTACTCGAATGAGCCGCCATGGTCGAAAATCGCGGATCGACGGTAATAATGGTTCCGCCGCGATCAATCATATGAGAAATTTCCTGTACGTGACCGTTGTGCATATTTTCACCGAAATGCGAACCGATCAATACCAAGCAGTCCGTATTTTTGATATCCGTGGGTTCGGGCGATGCCAATCCCGTACCGTAAGTGGCAATAAATCCCGCTTCGCGCGTGATCAAACATTGCGAACTGGCCGGCTTGGCATTGGTATTACTGCCCCAATATTGAAGCATATGTTTAAAATGAGGTCCTGTCTTTCCGTGATAAAAAAGCGCTATACTTTCTTTTCCATATTTTCTTTCGATTTTTTTCATGTTCTCCGCTATCAAATCAAGCGCTTCGTCCCATTCGGCTTCACGGAACTCCTGCTTGCCGTTTTTATCGCTCACTCGAATTAATGGCTTTTTTAACCGGTCTTCATCAAAATACATTCCCAGTCCTCCCGTTCCTCGCGGACATAATCGCCCGTTGGAATGCGGATCCAATTGATTACCGATAATTTTTCTGACTTTCCCCTCCTTGTCCGTATAAGTCCATGCGGCACAATTCCAAAAACACACTTCACAATAAGTGGATGTCTTGGTCATCTCACTATCCAATAAAGGGCGTTCTTCGGGAGGAAAGATATGCTGCCAAATTTCAGTGAGTGGCGAAGTCGCCGCCAAACCCACCGTGGCAGTACCGGATATTTTTATAAAATCCCGACGATTTAATTTTCCCATAACATTTTTTATTTTTCATTCTAAAATTATAGCATGTATGCATTTAAAAACATGACAAAAGACTTTTTTTGAAAGTTTTGTTACATAAAATTTACCAATGTTTTATATTTCTGATGATTGTCAAACTAGACGGACATTTTTGAAACAAATCCACATGCTTACGGATGATTGTTTTGGTTTATAAATGCATCATTTATTCCACAAAGGTTTCGAATTCACGATATCTTAGTCCCGAAAGATTAATAAAAAAAGATATTACCTTTCTGTTCCATGGTCATAAAAAAATGTCTATTCGAAGAAAAACTTATTAAAATTCATGACATTTGATGCGTTTGATTCGCCGACTCTCCTTAACTTTGAGAAAAAAATTTGGCATGTGCTCGATTACGGGAATTGTGATGGCCGGAGGCAAAAGCAAGCGGATGGGATCGGACAAAGGGCAGTTGCGTTTCGGGGGCGAAACTTTGTTGGCCCGCGCATGCGGACTGTTGCATGCTTGTTGCCATAATGTCTTTATCAGCGGAGAGATGGAAGGGGATGCGCCCTGTCCGGTAATTCCCGATATTTTTCCCGGCACGGGGCCCTTGGGCGGATTGTATAGCGTGTTGAAAAATATACCGGCCGGCAAGGTTTTGATCATTCCCGTTGATTTGCCCTTACTGAATGAAAAAATGCTGCATTTTTTGATTGAAAATCATTCGGATACATTTGATGCCACCGTGTTCCGAACGGCGGACGGCATTCAACCCTTGGTGGCCGTTTACGAAAAACGGATTTTACCGCTACTGGAAAAACAAATTCAAGCCCGGTCATACAAAATGCAGAATTTCTTACAACAAATCAAAGTAAATTTCGTACAACGTCCGGAATTCGACCCGTATTTTTTGAATATCAACACGCCCGGCGATTGGGAAAAATTGCAAGGGTATGAATGACAAACTTACTTGGTACCGGGCGGCGGTAATCGGAAGTATTTGGGCATCCGTGGAAATTATTTTCGGCGGATTTTTCCACAGTTTGCGCTTGCCTTTTGCCGGCACTTTTCTCACTTTTATGTCGGTGGTTTTACTCACGGCTTTTTCTTATAAATGGTCCGGCCGTACGCTTTTTATTAAAGCCGGTTTGGTTGCAGCCGTGATGCGTTCCATGTTTCCCACGGCGGTGATTATCGGGCCGTTTGTCGGTATATTGACCGAAGCCGTGTTGTTCCAGATTTTCATCAATCTTTTGGGCAGGAATTTTATTGCTTTTGCTTTGGCGGGCATTGCGGCCATGTTCAGTGCCATTTTACATAAAATCGTGAGCATCATTGTAATTTACGGCTGGGATATCGTCAAAATACTGGAACAACTTTACCTGTTTTTCATCAAATCCACGGGCATTCATCTGCCGCCGGAGCAATTATTGTACGTGGTGATTGGCGGCTATACCGTGTTGGGAATAAGCGCTGCCGTTTTGGGCGTCCGGGTGGGAAAAAGAATCAAGGAAGGAGATTTTACCACCACCGGCGCGCATGCCATTCCCCGGGAAAATACCACCGGCTTGTTCGATTTATCTTTGTTTCATTACCGGCCCGGCCTGCTTTTGGTGCATCTGGCTGCATTGATCATCGGATTTGTATTATTGGAAAAATACGGTTTGATTTATTTCCTCTTTTTATTTGTTCCTTATTTTATTTTTTTGGTGTACAGGTACAAGAGCTCTTTTCGCCGGCTCAAAAAACGGACTTTTTGGATACAATTGGCCCTTATCGGTTTGGCGAGTTTTTTTCTTTGGCCCGACAAAACGGAAGGGCTCATGGTGGGTATCAAATTGGCATTGCGTGCCGTGTGGGTGGTTTCCCTTTTTATTGCCATCAGTGTGGAATTAAAAAATCCGGTGGTCAAATCGATCCTAAGCCGAAAGGGTTACGGCGAACTTTATACGGCCCTGCGCTTGGCAACCGGTATTTTGCCCTTGCTGGTCAAAGAACTTTCACAAGAAAAAAAGATGTTGTTCAAGCCGGTTAAAATCCTTGCCCGGGCCATTAGTTTATCCGATAAAATTCTCGCTGACTTTTTGAAGGAACAAAATACCCGGACTCCCGTGTTTGTCGTCACGGGCGAAACCTCATCGGGTAAAACCGCTTTTTTGAAGGAATTGTTGAATGAATTGAAAAAACAAAATCCGGAATTGAAAGTAGCCGGCATCATTTCGGATGCAAGCATCGAAAACGGAGAAAAAACCGCTTATTTTGTGCGCGATATCCGTTCCGGCCGCAAAGAATTGTTATGCGACCGCTTACCCGGTAAAGAAAAACTTCGCACGGGACGGTTTTATTTTTATTCCGAAGGAATCCGGTTCGGCAATGATATTTTGCAAAATACAAAAGACGCCGGGTTGGTGATAATCGATGAAGTGGGCCGCTTGGAATTAAACGGACATGGATGGCATCCGGCAATCCGGCAATTGATTGCAGAAAAAAAACCGATGATTTGGACTGTCAAGGCCAAGTGGATGGACGTCTTGCCAACTTGTTATCCGGAAATTTTGATTCACCGAACTGATATCCATGACGGAAAAATCCGTGACTTCGCTTCGAAAATCAATAAAATTGTAAGAAAATAAATATATTGTGGAATAATTTTTGATTGATTCAAAAAAATAAGTGCATGTTTCGAATTTCTATTTTCTTTTTTTTAAGTTGGTTTCTTTTGGTTTCGTTTACCGGCTGTAAGAAAAAACAACCCACCTCTTCTTATTCGATTGTCGGAAACTGGACCCTAGAAAAATTATATATTTTGGGCTTAGAACAAAATCTTTCGAATTGCAATAAGCAATCCTATATGAAATTTGAACCGAATCACCGAGCCGAAAGTAAATTTTATAAAAAAAATGCGGGCAATTGCGAAGTGGATATGCGCTATAAAGGAACTTGGTTTGTAGAAGACAATAAAACTTTCATCCATGTAGAAAAGGTAAACGGCAATCCGGCCGATTACAATAGAGAAGTGTACTTCATTGATGAAAACCATTATTATGTTTATGAAACATCAGCCGGTATAGAAGGGAAGTTTATTTATAAGAAACAAAATTAAAAGAAGTGGTTATTTCTTTTCCCGACATTCCTTACGAACAAAATCAATTACTTTCCTTTCAGAATTTGCCATTTTAATCCCACATACGGCCCGAAAAAGCCGCGATAAGGCAATATCACATCCGTTGATCGCGTTTTTTTCATAAAATTTATCAAGCCCAAATCAAGGGCCATTTTGGAATAATGAATTTGAATACCTAAAGAAATTATCCGTTCGGTCGATATATAATTTTGAGGAAAATACATATATTCAGCAATCAAAAAAGTTTTTCCTTTCAGCCATGCTCGTGCACCCGCCGAAAAAAACCAATGGGTATTAAAATCGGGATTAAACGCATAATAAACATTTCCGCTGAAATGATAACGATGATTGCCTAATGTAAAGCCGCCTCCGCTTAATAAAATATTTTTTTCATTTCCTCCGCTAATCCAAATGTATTTGAGTTCCGCACTTAGTTGTAATAATTGCCATAAAGCCGTCGATGCTTTCATACCGAACCACACGGGCGTAGGATTTTTTACTTTATAAAAAATAAATAATGGAATAGTTCCCGTCCCTACGGATAGATGATTATTTATTCCATAACGAAAATCATGATATAAAAATAAAGCATTCGTATAAAGGACTTCTCGAGATGACAGATTAAAACCACTTGAGGTAAGATAATAATCCGAAATAAAAGATACTTTACCGGGTTGAGCCGTTACGTTTGAGATTGTAAAAAAGAAAATTACTAATAAAATGGTGTTTGAAATTAATTTTCTCATAAAATAAATCTGTTTCATTTTCTTCTGCAAAAATCATGCAATAATTTTATTCACCACCTGTCCGGAAAATATTTTTGAGGGATTCCGTTCCTTTTCTTACCCGGGAGCAATTTTTTTATTTATACCTTATTAGGAAATATTATAAATTTCTTTAAGTAGCGAATTATATTAACTTTTGTTACTTAAAATTTTATTATATTTGTTAAGTTGTCTAAAAAAAAATCCCATGAGATCTTTCACATTACTTTTTTTATTATTGTGCACTACTTCTTTATCTGCACAAGTAGCCATCAATCATGATGGGTCTTCTCCGGCCTCTAATACCATTTTACATGTAAAGGGTTCGGGTCAAATTCCGTTTGTAATTACCGATAATGACGGAAAAGTGGGTATAGGTTTGACTAACCCGCAGAGAATTTTAGATATTGCTACCGATGCCAATAACGGATACGACGGGTATATCGGATTACGGGTTTTCAGGAATCAATCCTACGGCGGCGGCATGCATATATCCCATGCCCGGGGCACCAAAGCCGCTCCTGTTACGCTTCAAAAAAATGATTTATTAGGATATTATTCCTTTTTGGGGTATGACGGTTCGGATTTTAAACAGGGAGGAAATTTCAGATTCTATATTGACAAGGATGTTTCCGCCGGCATTATTCCTACTGCATATCGTATTGATTTGGCCGATGATCAAGGAATTCTTAGGACGCGTTTCGTGATTCGCTCCGACGGAAATACAGGCATCGGAACCACTCATCCCGGAGCAAAATTGGAAGTCTATGACCGTTTCACCGATAACGCTCCTCAACGCGGAATTTATACCCGTATCGATGCCGACCCTTCCTCCGGGGCCAACGCAATTTATACGATTAATGAACAATATATGAATTTTAATCAATCTAATAATAATCCGGTTTCTTCGGTTAAAGGAACACTCAATACCATTAATCTCAAGGGCTCGGGAGCGGTCAATACTTTTTACGGAACCTCCAATTATTTGCAAATTTTCAATTCCAGAAGTGTAGGCAATCTAACATCAACCGGAAATACCGTAATACTCCGTGATCATTCAAACGTAAGCAGATTGCACGGCACTTATAACGGTATAAGCGTAAGAGACAATGCCACTTCGGACAATATTTACGGCACCGTTAATGCCATTAATCTTGATTCGCAATCGTCGGGCAACAACGCGCGGTTATGGACTTCATATAATTACATCAACATTAAAGGAGCGGGGGAATATTCCACTGCATCCGGAAAAATGGATATTATTAACCACTATAACTCCGACAAATTAAAACGCGCATACGGCTCACAACAAATCATTTCCAATAAACCCGGAGCCGGACCGGTAGAATTGATATTCGGAAACTATACCGACGTAACCAATGAATCGGATTCGGATATCAACAATCTATTCGTATCCTTAAATAGATTTACAAACAGAGCGAACGGAAATATCAATCAAAACGCATTCATCAGCCACAATATATTCGTAAATGACGGCGGAGGTGAAGTACCGGGAATTCTCTACGGTGTCTATTCATTGGCGGAAAACAAGCAAGACGGACGTATCAATAAATTTTACGGACTAAAAACCACTTATTTGAATTCGGGTTCCCAAGCAAGAACCAATTATGCCTTCGGTGTATATTCGGAATTAAGCAACAAATCCTCCGAACCGGTTAATTTGTATTCGGCTGCCAGTCATCATGTGGTTAATGAAAGTTCGGGTGGAGACATCGCCCAAGTCCAATTGAATGAAAACATCTTGGCGCATCAATCTTCTCACACAATAAATACGGTATTTGGCGTCTATTCTTATGTAAAAAATACAGGAGGAGGCACGATAAACCAAATTTACGGTCTAAGAAGCGGCTTGGATAATCAATCGGGAACCGTAAATCATTGGTACGGCTTATATATCAATCCTATGAGTGAAAATCCGAATTATTACGGCATTTATGTCGGAAACGGAAATAAGTCGTATTTCGGCGGCAAGGTGGGTGTCGGTACCGCCCAACCTCAAACCGAAGTAGATATAAACGGCATTATGCGGCTACGTCCCCGGGCAACTCCGCCCTCATCACCAACCGACGGTATGATTTACATGGACGACGGCACCAATACCTCCGATGGGAATCCCAAATTAAGGGCATATGGAAACGGGACGTGGCATGAATTGTGGTAAAACCGGTTATCCAAATCGATTGGAGTAAGGTCAAATTTCGGCTTTGCTCTTCGTATCGAACCAATAAGATTTTACTTGATTAAAAAAACAACCGCCGTGCTACAAAAAGGCACGGCGGTGATATTATGCTTGCAATTCTTCTTTATGATTTATTCTTTAGCAGATTTTTTTATTCCGACGGGAAGTTTTACACCCAAATAGGGAATCAAAAGAAATTCTTCTCCACTTGCAAAAGGGTATGCAAGTCCGTAATCCAAGTTTATATTCTTAAACAAAGTTTCTCCGCCGAATAATATAAACATTCCTTCGATGTCTTCTCCGATATCCGAAAATTCCGCCATTAAGAAGGTGCGCGGTGTAATTCGGGCTCTTCCGCTTAAAGTATAGAATAACACGTTACCTTCCACATTCAAATTAAACAAATCATAAACATTCACACTAAAATTATAACTCTCATTTCCCAAAGTAAGACCCAAGGTGCCACCGAACAAATTTATTTTCGTAGGATCGACATCTTTTCCAAGCATGGTAAAAAAAGACAAACCTCCACTTACGTGTACATAATCAATCACCTTTACCGCTCCTTTAACCTTTAGCCATATCGGAGAAGGCGTCCCCGCGAAGAAAAACAGGGGAATCATTCCCACACCAGCCGAGATATTATTGGTGATTCCATAATGAAAATCATTAAATAAAATCCAAGAATTGGAATAACGTCCCACACCTTTGGGAAGACTGAAACTACTTTGCGTAATGAAGTAATCACTAGGCGTAAATTGATATTCATCACCGGTATCTTGTGCTATCAAACCGGCATAGAAAAATAAAAACGAAATTAAAACTAATTTTTTCATGGCAATCATTTTTTTTAAATTTAATAAAAAAAATAATTAGTCCGCCACTATTTTATCAGTATATGAATTTTAATCATTCATTACATTATATTTTTCTATCTTTAAAAACCAAATTAAACTAATGATACACCCTGCATTGGTTTCACCCGAAACGATAGCCGTCATCGGAGCTTCCGACAAATTACACACCCCCGGCGGTCGTCTTTTGGACAATTTATTGAAAAGTAATTTCAAAGGAAAAATTTATCCCGTCAATCCGAAAAAAAAGGAAATTCGCGGCATGAAAGTCTATCCGTATGCAAAGGATTTGCCTCCCACCGACTTGGCCATTATTGCCATTGCCGCACCTTATGTGGAAGAAACGGTAAAAATTCTCACCGAGCAAAAAGGAACCCGGGGTTTTATCATTATTTCCGCCGGCTTTTCCGATGCCGGGCCCCAAGGAGCCGAAATGGAAAAACGCATCGTGCGACAAATCGAAAAATACGGCGGCACGCTTTTGGGACCCAACAATATCGGACTGATTAATTCACACTATGCCGGGATATTTACCACCCCCGTTCCGCAATTGGACGAAAACGGCGTAAGCTTAATTTCCGGCTCGGGAGCCACGGCGGTTTTCATCATGGAAGCGGCCATGCAACGCGGAATGCGGTTTCGCAGTGTGTGGACCGTCGGCAATTCCGCTCAAATCGGTATTGAAGAAGTATTGGAATATATCGATACGGAAGAAAATGCCAAGCCCGGCGTCATCATGTTGTATATGGAACAAATTCGCAAGCCGGAAAAATTATTAAAACATGCCCGTTCATTGCACCGGAAAGGATTTCGTCTTACCGCCATTAAAGCCGGTTCTTCCGTTGCGGGAAGCCGGGCGGCCGCTTCGCATACGGGCGCCATGGCAAGCCCGGATGTTTTTGCCGATGCCCTGTTTAAAAAAGCGGGCATTTTACGTGCATACGGACGCTTCGACCTCATCGACCGGGCCATGGTGATGCATTACCCGCGAGCAAACGGCAAGAAGGTAGGTATAGTGACCCATGCCGGCGGGCCGGGTGTAATGCTCACCGACATATTAGAAAAAAAAGCCATGGAAGTGCCCCAAATCACCAATCCGATAAAAGAAGAATTAAAAGCACAACTTTTCCCGGGGGCATCCGTGGAAAATCCCATCGATATTTTGGCCACCGGCACGGCCGAACAATTGGATCTCGTATTGGAATATACCGACAGGTATTTCGATGAAATTGATATGAGAGCCGTTATTTTCGGCAGTCCGGGCCTGTTTCCCGTTTATGATGCCTACGAGGTGATTTTAAAACACATGAAAACCGGCCAAAAACCCCTCTACCCCATTCTGCCGTCGGTGATTAATGTCAAAAATGAAATCGAATTTTTCATCGAAAAAGGCGGCCGGGTATTCTTTGACGAAGTGAATTTCGGGCGGGCACTGGCGGATGTCTATCATCAAACGCCGGTATTTCCCCTACCCGGCAGCCATAAAAACAAAAAATCCTTTTCCTTCGACACGCTAACCGGATTTTTAACACCCGAAGAAACATACAAACTTCTTTCCGCTTATGAAATTCCGGTAGCGGAGCAAATTATTATCAATTCCAAAGCGGAAATAAACCGCATCCCGGAAAAACTTTTTCCCATCGTGATGAAAGTAACGGGACCGGTGCATAAAACCGAAACGGGCGGCGTCCGGCTGGATATTAAAACCAAAGAAGAAGCCCGCCGAATATTCGACGAACTCATGCAAATCAAATCCGCTAAAGCCGTATTGATTCAACCCTATATCGAAGGCGGAACGGAATTGTTTGCCGGGCTTATTTCCGATGCCAAATTCGGCCGTTTACTGATGTTCGGAAAAGGCGGAACCGAGGTGGAAATCTGGCAAGACGTGGCCCGTGTGCTCTTGCCCGCTACCGAAGAAGAATTGCTTTGGCATTTAAAAAAATTGAAAATATACAAACTCTTCGAAGGATTCAGAAATCAAGAAGTTTTGCCCCTGAAACCATGGTTGGAACTTTTGATTCGTATTCAAATGCTTATCGCGGACCATCCGCGCATCAAAGAACTCGATTTGAATCCGATTATAGCAAAAGACGGTCAATACCGGGTAGTGGACGCAAGAATCAGAATTTGAGTACCCAAGGCACCGGTTTTTATTTGCGCTGAAAATAATTTTTCTTAATCAAGTCGATGCTTTTAATGGTTTTTTCCAACCATTGCCGGTACAATTCCATTTGCTCTTCTTCGGTTAAGTGCCAATCCACATGGCTTTGCTGTAACTTTTTCCTCGATTCGTATAAAATCAAAGCGGCAGCCACACTTATATTAAAACTTTCGGTCAATCCGTACATGGGAATTTTCAAAAATTCGTCCGCCTGATTCAATACTTCCTCCGAAAGCCCGTCCTTTTCCACTCCGAAAAAGAAAGCGGCCTTGTCGGTGATATCAAAATCCGGTAACAAAACCGACGAGTGATGCGGCGTGGTGGCTATAATCCGATAACCTTTTTCCTTAAGAGAAGTTATGGCTTCCTTCGTGTGACCGTATTCGTAAAAACTCAACCACTTTTCCGCCCCTTTGGCAATGCCGTGCGAAATACCCGCATTATAATTCTTTCGAATAATGTGCATATCCTGCACCCCGAAAATATCGCATGAACGCACTACCGCACTGATGTTATGAATTTGATATAAATCTTCCAATACCACCGTAAAATAACGCGTGCGCAATTGTAATATTTCCTTGAAAATCTTCCTTCGTCTTTCGGTTACGAATTGTTCCAAATATTCAATATATGCCAAATCCGAATTCTTCATAACGATTGATTACTAATCATTTGAGCCGGTTCATCACCGGATTATGTCAAACACCTCATCAATAATTTTTTTTAGGAAGAATGAGGGTTTAACACTTGATAGGTTTGGGCGGCAATTTCCAATTCTTCATTGGTCGGAATGACATAAATTTTTACCCGCGAATCTTCGGCATGTACAAGCCCGTCGTGTAACTGCGGATTCAAATTCTTTTCGGCATCCAAAGACAATCCCAAATAATCCAAGTCTTCGCAGGTTTTTTTTCGTATTAATGAAGAATGTTCGCCTATACCGGCGGTAAATACCAATGCATCCAAACCATTCATCAAAGCCGCATAGCCACCGATATATTTTTTTATTCTATTTACATACATGCGTATTGCCAAAAGTGCCCTTGCTTCACGTTTCTCATACAAGCGTTCCAATTCGCGCATATCGTTATAACCGGTCAAGCCACGCAGTCCGCTTTCCTTATTTAAAATTCGCGAAATTTCATAGGCCGTCATGGCTAATTGTTGCATCCAATAAAGGAGCACCGACGGATCGATATCGCCGCTTCGCGTACCCATAATCAAACCCGAAAGCGGACCGAATCCCATGCTGTGGGCCACACTTTTTCCGTTTAGTATGGCCGTGGCACTTGCCCCGTTGCCCAAATGCAACGAAACGACTTTTACGGCCGCCCGGGATTTTTTCATGACTTGTTTGGCTATATAAGAATGACTGATTCCGTGAAAACCGTATTGCCGGATTCCGTCACGGTAGAATTTTTCGGGAATGGCGTAACGGTGTTCGAACTCGGGAATCGTTTGATGAAAAGCCGTATCGAAAACAGCCACCTGCGGAATACCCGGAAAATATTGTTCCGATGCTTCGATTCCCGCTAAGTTAGGCGGATTGTGCAAAGGAGCCAGATTGAATAACGAGCGTATTTTTTGTTTTACTTTCTCATTAATGCGGACCGGTTCCACAAATTCGTTTCCTCCGTGCACCACGCGGTGTCCGATGGCATGAATCGGCCAAGCGGCATGTTCGTCCAAATATGATTTAAGTTTTTCCAATACCCGCGTATGCGATGGCAGGTCGCCTTCGAAGCTGCGGTCCGGAAAAATTATTCTCCCCTTATCACGCTCGCCGATGCGTTCGGCCAATCCTTTTGTCAACAGTTTTCCTTCCGGCATTTGTAATAATTGCCATTTTAACGAAGAACTGCCTGCATTTAATACCAATATGTTCATGTGAAATAATTTACCAATCTTCAGAAAACTTTCATCGGCCGAAAAATTTATTGCCACCTGAGAAAGCTCCGGAACAATCGCTTAAATCCTAGCGTCGCGAACCATATTCATGCACTAAACTTCGTGCTGTTTTTCGACAACCGACAGGAATATTTGCGACAAACGATGTGCTTTCAATATATCGGTCAATGCCTCTAAAGGAATAATTTTTTCGTTTTTCAATAAATCGACCAATCCCAAAAGGGCCTTACTTTTTGCATTTACCAGTTTGCCGTAAGGTTTGACCACCACTTCTTTTACCGGCACATCGAATTTTTCTTGCAAGGACGAGTCCAAATAGACTTTGGTATTTTCGGTTAAACGACCTTTGACTTTGTTTAATCCGTCCTCGGTCACGATAACCGCAAAATCCGGGTCGGAAAGTCCGGTATAATGAATTTCATCTTTATCCAAAATCACTTCCGATACGGAAAATCCGGTTCCTACGGTGATGGGATATTCGCCTTTCATGGTGGTATTCAATCCGGCTTTAATACCGGCGGTAGCCAAAAATTTACCCACCGATTGGGCGCCTCCACCGGCCGACCCTGCAATAATCACGCCGGTACGTTTCTTCAAGTATGAAGGGTAATCGGTTGTCAATTTATCTTTTTCGGCATCGAATAAGGGGCGCACTTCTCGCGGACGAATCCGGGTGGGTTTGCGGTCGTTTTCGTATTCTTCCTCCGGCTCGAGCACTTCGAGAAATTCGGGTAATTTTTTGAAGGCATAAGAAGTACACAAACTGGCAATTTCTACCACGGAAAATCCTTCCGTTTCAACGGCCTTTTTCAAGTAAGTTCCGATTTGCTTGGGCGAATTTACGCGTGCCGCATAACGTGCTCCCGAGGCATGAGCCAATTTGACAATATCGAAGGGCGGAACATCCTTTTCAAAATCGATGATTTCCTTGTATTTTTTGGTGGACAATCCACTGATTTGCCCGCCGGTCATACCGTAAACCAAGTTGTTGAGCAATATCAAGGTCATGTCCACATTACGGCGTGCCGCCTCCAAAATATGTTGCAACCCGATGGTGGCGCCTCCGTCACCGATAAAGGTGATGACCTTCTTGCCCGGATTGTCTTGCAAGCCCATGGCCACGCCTAATCCTAATGCCGGCGAACGACCGTGCAGTCCGTGAATGGTATGGGTGGCAAATAACGGATCGATTAATCCGCTACAACCGATATCACTTACAATAACCAAATCTTCGGGCTTGAAACCCGCATTTTGCAATACTTTGGACAATTGGCGTATGGCGACTCCGTGTCCGCATCCGGGACAAAACGGAAATTTTTTATCCGTTAATATTTTTTCTTTCGTATTCAACATGATTAAAAATTTATGACATGAGCGTTTTTATAATTTCGTCGGGAGTTATCATCGTGCCGATTTTATTTATCGACCGGATATGGGAAGGGGCTTTTTCGCCGAACAATATTTCTTTGTATTGCCCGGTTAAATTCTCTTCGACAATATATACTTCGGGATATTGATCGATAATTTCATAAATCTTGTCCGAGACGGGCAAAAGTGTTTTGACAATCAGGGTGTCCACCCGCTTGCCTTGTTTATTCAAGCGGTCCACCGCATCGCGTACCGCTTCGGCGGTGATTCCCCAAGTAACCAACAAGGTATCGGACGCTCCGTCCGACTGCCGGTTCCAGTCGAATACCAAATAATCATCCAGATGATTTACCAGTTTTTTTCGCAATCGCATGGAATTTTCCAAGGCCTCGGGTTCCGCTTTACGGATATTACCTTCCTGATCGTGTGTGGAAGCCGTGATACGGGTCAAATATTTATCGTTGCCCAAGGGAATATAGGCGGGCGTAAGGTGTTTCTCGGGTTTGTAGGGTTTGAATTCTCCCGAAACCTCCGTATCGGGCCGGTAAGGTGCAATAGGTTTTAGCCGGTTTAAGTCAAATGCTTTCTGGGTCATTATCATTTCCTTGGAAGTGAGGAAAAATACCGGTGTGCGATATTTCACTGCCGTTTCCATGGCTTTGGCGGCCAAATTCCAAATATCTTCAAAATCCGAAGGGCTGAAAACCGGCACGGGATATCCGCCCGAAATAATACCTTTCAACAAACTTAAATCGCCCTGCGCGCCCGTAGTCGCCGAACCCGTACTGGGGCCGAGGCGTTGCGTAATCACAATAACCATCGGCAATTCCATGGCATAAGCCATGTTGATGCTCTCCACCATCAACGCAATACCGGGAAAAGCACTGGACGTCACGGGCACTTTTCCGGCAGCCGAAATACCGGCCATCCATTGCAAGGTGGTAATTTCGTCCGGCGCAGCCAGAAAAACGGGCATGCGTTGCTTGGCATAGGCATACATCAAATTCGACGGGGTGATGGGATAGCCCACAAATACTTCCGAACCGGCGCGAGCCAATGCTTCAATGGTCAGTTTGGAACCGTCAATCAGTGTTTTATGTGGTGTGTCCAAAATTTTTGTTTTTTGAATATTTACAAATGTATAAAATTGTAATTTAATGAAGCGGGATTTTAATCAATATCAAAAAAACGAGACGGATTTATCGAAAAAATTTTTTCATGCTTGATTCCGGCGGCAAAAACAATGCGGAACTAAAAATTATATGACGGTAATAATGGCCGCCATGGCGAGCAAAAGGCGGATGATGATTTGCCAATAAATCGCTCTGGCTTGGGCATCGGTCGAATCGTATTTGAAGTAGAAATAAACCAAAAAAGCAAATACCAAAAAATAAGAAACACGTCCCAAGGAGGATGAATGCATCAATAAACTCGCTGCGGCAATTATAAAGCCCGCCGCTATAAAACCATAGGACAATTTTACCAAAAACAAATTCCTGTCGGCCGGACGGTTAAAAATATCCTTGGCCTTGAAAATCAAAAAATACAAACCGAGAAGAAGCAGGATAAACGCCGGATATATGACCGCAGCTTGCATTTGCCGAAGAACAAGCAAAAGGATGATGCTTAAAATCAAACCGATGGCGTCTATCTTCCGGGATGTGAGCATAACAACAGTTTATTGCAATATATTATTTTTCCATGAATTATTTGTTATTTTATTTTTGAAACCCAATCCAATTATGGCAAGATTTCGACTTGTTTTTTTAAAATTATATAGTAATTCAAAACCGATTTCGCTTTTGTCCGCCCGGCAACAAACATCAAGCAAATCATAACCGCAACACGATAAATCCAATTATAACGGTAATGAATTATACCGGCAAAATTAGACAACCAACATTTTATTATTATTGAATGTAATTGGCATTTACTTCAAACAAACCTTGGATTCATCAAATGACATTTTCGGCATGAATCGACTCTCATTATTTTCAATAAAAATTTTATTGACTATGAAAAAATATTTTCTTTATCTGTTTATTTTATTCTGGGCACCATTTTCCATCGCCCAAGTAGCCATCAATACCGACGGTAGTGCACCGGACAATTCGGCTATGCTCGATATCAAAAGTAATAACAAGGGTTTATTGATTCCGCGCATGACCGCCGCCGAAAGAGATGCCATAAGTAATCCCGCACAGGGATTGATGGTTTATATAACCGACGATAACATGTTTTATTTCTTCAACAACAGCCAATGGACGGCTTTCGGGGGCGACCCTACGGCCGATTATTGGCTCGACAACAAATACATTCGAAACGGTAATACGCTGATTACCATAAAAGATAACGGAAGAGTCGGAATAGGTACCGAAAATCCTTATATGATGCTTCATCTGGCTTCCGACGGACCGGGTTGGAATAAAGCCGATGCCGTATTTGAAACCGTTACCAATAATCCGGTGGACAAATCAAATATCGTCACCCGGCGGGCCCGTGGCACATTGGACAACCTGCAAGCCGTGCAAGTGGACGATATCCTGGGTGCCTACGATTCGCAAGGATATAACGGCGCCGCTTATAAATGGGGAGCCCATATGGATTTTGTGGTGGATGAACCGGTTACCACTTCATCGAGTTATATTCCTTCAAGAATTGAATTCCGAACCACCAATTTAACCGCTCCCAATAATGCCCCCAGAATGGTAATCAAACACAATGGAAGCATCGGCGTGGGAACCGCCACCCCGCATGCCTCCGCTATATTTGAAATAAACAGCGATCACCTTGGATTTCTCCCGCCGCGGGTTGCCGATGTAAATGCAGTAAGCAATCCGGCTGCAGGTTTAATTATTTTTGATAATTCTTCCAATTGTATCCGATATTATAACGGTACGGCATGGTCCGGTTGTTTAGGAGGTGCTTCCTCTTCGGCTTTTACTTGCGGAGATAATTTCACGGATCCACGCGACGGACAAACTTACCCGACAGTGCAAATAGGCAGCCAATGCTGGATGGCAAAAAATATGAATATCGGCACGATGATTAACGCTTCCACCGGTCAGACAAATAACAATACCCTAGAAAAATATTGTTATGATAACAATACGAATAACTGTGACACTTACGGCGGACTTTATCAATGGGACGAAGCCATGCAATATGTAACAAGCCCCGGCGCGCAAGGTATCTGTCCGAGTGGTTGGCATATCCCCACGGACGATGAATGGAAAACATTGGAAATGGCTCTTGGGATGTCATCCTCCGATGCCAATAATACCGGATGGAGAGGAACGGATGAAGGCAGCAAATTAGCAGGCAATGAATCACTTTGGTGGGACGGAAACTTGGACCAAAATGCCAATTTCGGAACAAGCGGTTTCATGGGACTGCCTGCAGGTTTCACAGGTAATGGTTCTTTCTTCGGTCTCAAATTCTACACCTTTATTATGTCTTCAAGTGAATCAAGTGGAACGTATGTATGGCGCCGGCGCCTTGATTATAATTACACGCAAGTGATGCGGGACAATGGCCCTAAATCGTATGGGTTCAGTGTACGCTGTGTAAAAGATTAAAAACCGGTTGATATTTTTTGAACTATAAAAATACTTCCAAGTGATTAAAACCCCACATTTTATCATTTAAACACAAAATCACTATGAAAAAATATCTTCTTTCTCTCCTAATTTTATTCTGGGCACCGTTTTCCATCGCCCAAGTGGCCATCAATACCGACGGTAGTGCACCGGACAATTCGGCTATGCTCGATATCAAAAGCAATAACAAGGGTTTATTGATTCCGCGCATGACCGCCGCCGAAAGAGATGCCATAAGTAATCCCGCACAGGGATTGATGGTTTATGTAACCGACGATAACATGTTTTATTTCTTCAACAACAGCCAATGGACCGTCTTCGGGGGCGACCCTTCGGCCGATTATTGGCTCGACAACAAATACATTCGAAACGGAAATACGCTGATTACCATAAAAGATAACGGACGAGTCGGAATAGGTACCGAAAATCCTTATATGATGCTTCATCTGGCTTCCGACGGACCGGGTTGGAATAAAGCCGATGCCGTATTTGAAACCGTTACCAATAATCCGGTGGACAAATCAAATATCGTCACCCGGCGGGCTCGCGGTACTTTGGATAACCTGCAAGCCGTGCAAGTGGACGATATCCTGGGTGCCTACGATTCGCAAGGATATAACGGCGCCGCTTATAAATGGGGAGCCCATATGGATTTTGTAGTGGATGAGCCGGTTACCACTTCATCGAGTTATATTCCTTCACGTATAGAGTTCAGAACCACCAATTTAACCGCTCCAAATAGCGAACCCAAAATGGTAATCAAACACAATGGAAGCATCGGCGTGGGAACCGCCACCCCGCATGCCTCCGCTATATTTGAAATAAACAGCGATCACCTTGGATTTCTCCCGCCGCGGGTTGCCGATGTAAATGCCATAAACAATCCGGCTAAAGGATTGATGGTTTTCGATTATTCTTCCATGTGCCTGCGTTATTATGACGGCTCGGCATGGTCGAATTGTTTGGGAAATATAAGTTTTAATTGCGGCGATAATTTTATAGATGCACGCGACGGACAAATTTACCCGACAGTACAAATAGGCAGCCAATGTTGGATGGCAAAAAATATGAATATCGGCACAATGATTAACGGTTCCACCGGTCAGACTAATAACAATACCCTAGAAAAATATTGTTATGGTAACGATGTGAATAACTGCGACACTTACGGCGGTCTCTATCAGTGGAACGAAGCCATGCAATATGTAACAACTCCCGGCGCACAAGGTATTTGTCCGAGTGGATGGCATATCCCCACGGACGACGAATGGAAAACTTTGGAAGAAGAAGCGGAGACATCAACCGGCGTAAATTGGGATTCTACAGGTTTTAGAGGGACGGATGCCGGTGGAAATTTAAAAGAAACCGGAACCAATCATTGGATCTCCCCGAATACGGGTGCTACTAATTCAAGCGGATTTACAGGCCTGCCGGGCGGATACAGGCGCCCTAGCGGAATATTTAAATTTATTGGAAATTATGGTGCTTATTGGTCCTCCACCGAAAACGGAATAAAAGCATGGCACCGGGGGTTAAAATTTAATAGTGCTCAAATACGCCGCAAAGACGATAGAAAGACATTTTCTTATAGCGTGAGATGTATTAGAAATTGATTTTTTTCCTTACCATAATCAAAGGCGATGTCCCGGCTTCCGCCGGGACATCGCTATATATAATCAGGAATGTTTGAAGAATAAGATATTATTATTCCTTTCATCAACGATTCCTAGCGTCCCGGTGTCCAGGACGCGCCTATTTCGTCCATTTTTCTTTCAACGGGTTGAACTTGTTCTTCTTCGAGTTTTTTTAATTTTTCTTTGAAAACCGCCAATTCTTCTTTGACAATTTTCAATTGTTCCTTTTCGGTTTCGGTAATCGGATCGGTACTGTTGATATGCCGCCACGCAATTTCGGTAAAACGCTTGTTTATCGGTAATTTATGCGGCGGTATTTCTTCATAACTCGCCTTGGGTTTCACACCGTACATCTCGAAATGAAGATCGTTCATCACTTGCTCGGCATCTTGAATTTCTTTCATCAAATCGGGTCCTGCCTCGGGGGTCTTTAAAGCGGTTTGCTTGAGCAATACGATTCTTTTTTTCAACTCGGACATCCGGTTTTTGGTTGCAGCCAAATCTTTGAGCGTAGTTTGTAAATCGGTAAAATATTGCATCCAAACTTCATCTTTTTCACGCTCAAAGGTGGTATTGTTCAAAGGTTTTACTTTAAAACTGACCGGACCGGCGACTTTTTTATAACTGCCCTTGTCATATACCGCCATGCTCACCCGGTAAGTTCCCGGCAATACGGGCACACCGAATTCATCTTGTTTGAACGGATCGAATTCCTTTAAAAACCGGTCCACCGGATAAGGACTGGCATATCTCAAATTCCAATTCACTTGCCCGATGCCACTAACCGGTTTGGCCGTCAATTTTTTAATCACGCTTCCTTGGTCATCCGTAATTGTAAATAACAAATAAGACGGCTCTTCCAATTGTTCTTCCTCTAATTCGCGCCAAGTGGGTTGGGGAATTTTTTCGCCTTTCTCGAATAATTTCTTTTCTTTTTTTCTTCGCGCTTCGGTTGTGGACACGGGTTTTTCTTTCAGGTAAAATCTGATTACGGCACCATAAGGCGGGTTTTTACCGAAAAATTCCGTATCGCCTTGGCCGTATTTTTTATGTGTTTCGATATATTGCCATGCGTCTTTTACGGGGAAAATATAGGCCCGGTTTTTATTCAGAAAATCCTCGCTTAAATTTCTCAACACACTATAATCGTCCAACACATAAAAACCTCTTCCGAAAGTAGCCACAATCAAATCGCTTTCGCGCGGATGCACGGTCATATCTCTCACCGAAATATCGGGTATGCCTTTCTTGAGCCGAATCCATTTTTTGCCGCCGTCCGGACTGAAAAATACGCCGAATTCCGTACCGGCAAAGAGTAAATTTTTATTGACAAAATCCTGTTCCAACGTATGTACGGTACCGTTTTCGGGCAAATTACCGCTAATGGATTTCCAAGTTTTACCGTTGTCCGTACTTTTTAAAATATAGGGTTTAAAATCATCCCGTTTCCGGTTATCAAAACTCACATAAAGCGTATTTTCATCGAATTTATCGGCCAAGATATCGCTAATATAAGTATGGGGCGGAATATCCGGAAAACGCGAGATGCTTTGCCATGTTTTTCCACCATCGCGGCTGATGCTCAATACGCCGTCATCCGAACCGGTGTAGAGCAATCCTTCCTTGAGAGGCGATTCGGCCAAGGAAACCAAAGTACCGTAAAGCGAAGTGGACACATCTTTTCTTACCGCTTCGGCCGACCAGTATTTACCCATCACCGGCCAAGTGTTCCGGTCGATTCGGGCTGTTAAATCCGGACTGATAACTTTCCATGAATTGCCCCGGTCTTCGCTTTTAAACAATTTGTTTGCAGCCAGATATAAACGCTTGTTATTATGCGGACTAAGAATAAAAGGTGCATTCCAATTCCACCTGTAGGTCAGTTCGTCTTTGCCGGGCATTGGTTTGATTTTCAAGCGTTGGCCGCTTTTTTTATCATACCGGTAGAGATTCCCGTATTGATATTCGGAATAGACGATGTCGGGATTTTCCGGATCGACCGCTCCCCAAAATCCGTCGCCGCCAACCG
Source organism: Flavobacteriales bacterium (assembly GCA_027067965.1). Classification (GTDB taxonomy): domain Bacteria; phylum Bacteroidota; class Bacteroidia; order Flavobacteriales; family Flavobacteriaceae; genus JAADED01. The sequence goes on from JAMOUV010000032.1 coordinate 288,184, forward strand.
TGACCACCCAATCGCCTTTTTCGGAACCTTCGGCCCGGATGGTTCTGGACGGTCCGCCGAAACTGTTGTTATCCTGCGTGCCACCGTAAATATTGTAAAAGGGCGTGGCATTATCCACATAAACCCGGTAAAATTGTACCACCGGCAGATTGGGAATATGCCGATAGGATTGTCCGCCGTCGTAGGTGATATACAAGCCGCCGTCACCGCCGATAAGGAAATGATTGGGGTCGCGGGGGTCTATCCACATGGCATGATCGTCCACATGTTTGTTTTTTAAATTGAGCGGTTTCCAAGTTTTTCCGCCGTCTTCGGTATAATGCGTCCGGGTTTCTACGGAATAAACTTTGTCCACATCTTTCGGATCGGGATATATTTCGTTGTAATATTGGCCGCTGCTATGGTGGTTACTCATTTTCTGCCAAGATTCGCCTTTATCGGTCGAGCGAAAAAAACCGCTTTTTCCTTCGGCCGCTTCCATAATGAGATAGACCACATCGGGATTAACCGGCGAAACGGCGATACCCATCCCGCCGATATGGGTTTGGGGGAGCCCTTTCATGATTTCGCGCCAGGTCTCGCCTCCATCCTCCGATTTATACACTTTAGACTCCGGTCCGCCACTGATATGGGTGAATACATGCCGGCGGCGTTGTTCGGAAGTGGCATACAAAATTTCGGGATTTTCCGGATCGCGAACGACGTTGTTTACACCCGTATTTTCGCTTATATACAACACACGTTTCCATGTTTTTCCGCCGTCGGTGGTTTTGTACAATCCACGGTCGCCGCCCGGCCCCCAAAGCGAACCTTCGGCCGCTACCAATACCACATCCGAATCGCGCGGATCTATATTTATCATTCCTATGTGACGCGAATCCTTTAATCCCATATTCTTCCATGATTTTCCGCCGTCCATGGATTTATATACCCCGTTTCCGTAACCGATGGCCCGTTGATGATTATTTTCGCCCGTGCCTGCCCAAATCACATGGGGATTATTGGGGTCGATGGTTAATGAACCGATGCTGTAGGCCCCGTAATTTTCGAATACGGGCTTGAAGGTGATACCGTTGTTGGTGGTTTTCCAAATATGACCCATGGCCACCGCCACATAAAATTCCGAAGGATTTTCGGGATTAACGGCCAAATCCGCAATTCGCCCCGACGAAAAGGCCGGACCTATACTCCTGAAGGACAAGCCGCTAACCGCCCGGGAAAGTTTATCTTCGGCATTTTTTGACTTTTTACTCTTTTGTGCATGGAGTGTGAGCAAAGGTAAACCCAAAAAGAAAAGTGCGATGAAAATGATATGTTTTTTCATGATAATAAATTTGAAGAACGTAAACAATATTAGTAAAAAAAGGCGAATATTTAAAATATTTTATTTGCCCGTCATGGAATAAAAAACTTCTAATAAACGGATTTTGAACGCAGATGACACAGATAGACACAGATTATGCGGATTTATTGGACGCAGTTAACGCAGGATGGCGCAGATTTCGCAGTTTTAGCTTGAATTTAGGAGTTAGGAATTGGGAATTGGGTCTTTTGAGACTGTACGAAAATACTATAATGACAGAAAAACATAACTTTTGGTCATTTTGGTAATATAATTTTGAATTACCATATTAAAAAAACGGATTTTGAAGCCCCCAAGCCCCACAGGTCGCCATCCAAAGAAACACTACAATAAAACCGGTAGGCGGACGAAGTGAAAGGCAATTGTTGAAAAGTTTTTTGGTGTGTGTTTTTTGGTGATTTACAAACGTTTTGTGGTGCTTGATATACGCCCCCACCAGCTGGAGGCTGGCGGGAGCGGGGGGATGAGTAAAAGCTATTTTTTTAAAATTTTTCCTTCCTTTATCACATATTTTTTTATTTTAGGGACATAATGTAACAAATTAATACTGTACTGATTAGGCACGAAAATTACGCTATCGGGAACATTTTTGTCTAATTTTTCATAAAGGATGTTTGGATAATATTTCCGTCCGTTTAATATAATGAGTACTTCCTTAGAATCCAATTTTAATGTTCCATCTACATTATATTCTCTAATTATAGGCATTGAGTCATTATAAAACCTAATAAAGTTTGTAAAATATGGAAAATAACCTAAATAAATAACAGTATCATTTTTAAAGGTATCAAAAAAAATTTCATAAACGGATTTTGGTGGTCGAATATTGGATAAAGTATCTGTTGACGGAGGTATTTCATATAAATATAAATTTTTATATTTAGAAGTAAAATCATTTATTATTTCCTTTAATTCAGTATCTATAACATCAACCTCTGATTTGGAATTTTTAAAATTACAACTTCCTATAAAAAGTAATATCATGAGGGGTGCACTTATAATACTTTTCATATTAAAAAGTTTTTAAGCCATTATAAATTTTCACATTAAATCGACCTCTAAGTTTAACAGTCTTATTTTCTCTTGGAAAGTAAACTAAATAAGGCCCTTTTAGTTTATATTTTTTATAAAACCATAAAGACACATTATAATCTCCTTCCAAACTATCTTGCTGGTCACTAAAATTTAATATTTCATTTGGATGGGAATGAATTATTCCTTTTAATTGATATCCATTCATAAATAATGATTTTCCCAATATGATTCCTGGAGATAAATCATCCATATGGTATGTGCTTATAAAATAAATATTATATAATTTAGCAACACTCCATTCTACCTTTGAATTTTGTGAAACAAATTTGAAAAGTCGAAAGACTAAGTCTTTATTTCTACTAGCCGCAAAATTTTGCTTAGTGTCAATAGGTGGAGTGTCTTGACCAGTACTCATTAAATGGGGTATTTCATTGTTTATTAAATCTGATAATATGGTAGTGGATTTTGAATTTTTTTTGTTAATCTTTAAGTACTTATTTTTAATGATATTGCCTTCTTCATCTGTTGCAAACAATCTATCGAAATTATCATCTGTTTTTCTAATTAATTCTATTTCTCCTGTTTTCTTATTTAATTTATAATCATCATCCCAAGTTTCCCCCTCCATTCCCGTAGGATCCATAAAGCGCACGGGATTGTCGTAGGTGTAGGCAAAGGGCGAAACGCCCGGATACTTCTCCGCCAGCGGATCCACACTCAACCACAAACTTATCTTCGGGTCATAATACCTTGCTCCGTAGTAATACAATCCGGTTTCTTCATCGAGCTCTTTGCCGTTGAACTTGTAGGGATTATGGTATTGATACCCGCCCAATTCCACCATGGTTTCGCCGTAGGGCAGGTTGAGGAAGAATTGATGGGGATTGCCGCCGGAGCCGGTGATGAGCGTGCCGGTGCCGAGGTGGTTGGGGTGGTACCAGTATATCTGTAACCTCGGTCGGGCGGCCGTTCCGGTATCGGGCGTATACACCGCCACTCCCGGCGCGGGCGGGGCAATGTGTATCTTGGTATTTTCGAAATAACGTTGCATGTCGTGTAACTGCAATTTACGAAGTTTAGAAATTCATCATTGGGTTACTTAATTGTCATGGATAATTATAAAATGCCCAATTAAATAAATTTTATGTTATAAGGTTCATATGATAAAACTTAAATAGTAATTTCCTGATGTTTACATTTCATTCGTAAGGTCACAAAATACTGTACTTATTTGCTAAAGGTCAAACCTCCAAACTTTATTAAAAAAATAAATATGCCATATAAAACTAAAATACTCCCAAAAATTAATATAATTGAATCGTATTTATGCTTATGAATTAAATTAGAATTTTTTTGAATAATTTTTATTCTATTTTTCCAGACATAAATATATATATTAATAGCATAAATTACTATAGCAGAGAATATTGCAAAATATATCACACTATAAATAGAAAGTTCTTTATGTCTAGATATTAACCATAAAATTATTAAATAAATAGAAGTAGAAAAATTCATTCCGCAAAAAGTTAGAAATGCGATCGTTGGTGCCTCGGCATCCTTTTCTCCTTTATTTTTCAGTCTAGAATAAGTATAATAAAAAAGACTATCATACCAATTAATTATCTTTCTTACCATTGCCCTGTTTTTATAAGATAGTTGGCTCGCCTAATTTGGATTAAGTCTAATTCAACATCCCATCTATATTTAATAGCATTTTTAATATATACATCCGAATATCTACCATAAATCTTTCTATTATACCATTCCATAGAAGTTATCTTACGCCCTCCTTCCCATCCTACGGACCATGCTAAACCGTAAATATTACCTTTTGACTGAGCAAGATAAATTCCTATACCCGCTGAAAGACCTTCAGTAAAAGCATCAAAATATTCTTCATTAATGAATTCTAACAATGGATTAAGTACACTAGCATAATTGCCTATTTGAGATAAACCTTTAGCAGTAACCCTTAACGTATGCAATTGACGTAATGAAGCAGATAAACCTTCCATTTCTTTAGCAGACATATTTAAGGTAAATATCCCTGTCTTGGGATTATAATATTGAAGTAATAATTTTCCATTTTTAAATTCATCAATTTTGTCTGAAAATAATCCGGCTCCCATACCACCGATACTCATCCCGGTTGCTGTAGATTTTATTGCTTCTATACTGCTACATGATGTACTTAATGTTACTTCATCCAACACCCCTCCCCATTCTTCGTCCTCACTTAATGTGGCTATCATTTTTCCATTGTCCAGAACGGCTGTTTCCTTGGTAGGACCGGTATATTTTTTAAACTCTTCCGGACAAGGTATTTGTTTACCATTGGCATCCACACAAAACATTCCCGTAGGGTCAATATATCTAACAGGATTATTAACTACATAATTATAAGGACTCATGGAAGGATACTTCTCCGCCAGCGGGTCCACGCTTAGCCAAAGGCTAATCTTCGGGTCATAATATCTTGCGCCGTAATAATACAACCTCGTTTCTTCATCGAGTTCTTTGCCATTAAACTTGTAGGGATTATGGTATTGATACCCGCCCAATTCCACCATGGTTTCGCCGTAGGGCAGGTTGAGGAAGAATTGATGGGGATTGCCGTAGGAGCCGGTGATGAGCGTGCCGGTGCCGAGGTGGTTGGGGTGGTACCAGTATATCTGTAACCTCGGTCGGGCGGCCGTTCCGGTATCGGGCGTATCCACCACCACTCCCGGCGCGGGCGGGGCAATTTGTATCTTGGTATTTTCGAAATAACGTTGCATGTCGTGTAACTGCAATTTACGAAGTTTTCCGTAAACATCTTCTTCCGCCCCCTTGGCCGCAGTGCCCTTGCGCGTTATTATAAACGGACTGCCTGTCATTACTTGGGCCGCAATGCGGCGGTCGCCGGCAAAATAATGCTTGGTGTACGAACGGGTGCCGTCCACCGTTATATGCGGTCCGGGATAAAGCTTGAAATCCCTTATCTCCACACGGCGGTCCTTGGGCTGTCCGTTTTCATATACCGCAATATTGCGGGTCGCGGCTTTGATGATGCGCACCCGAAAAATATCAAATACTAACCGGATATGCCGCTTGGCTTATTTATTGTTGAATTTTTGTTGAAGTTTTTTCAATTTCACTCTTTCGAAAACGTTTTTAAAAACTTGCTTGGTGTAGAGGGGAAAATCCGCTTGCATCACCCAACCGTAATAGCCGGGGTCTTTTTCCAATACTTTTTCCAGCAATTGCCCCTTATATTTACCGAAATTTATAACTTCCCTACCCGATTCGTCATAAATAATACGCCCTTGAAAATCAGCTGCATTATTATGAGACGAAAACGCCGATAATTCTTCGAGTCCTTCGGGCAAATCTTCATATCTGTCCACCTGCTCCTTGAGAATTTCCCATGTAGCCAACACATCCTGTTCGGCCGAGTGTGCGTTAATCAGGTCCTTTCCGGTATAAAATTTATATGCGGCCGAAAGATTGCGAGGTTCTTTTTTATGATAAATAACTTGTACGTCAATGGTTTTATTTTTCTTCAAATCCACTTCAATTCCGGCACGCAAAAGTTCTTCAACCAGCATAGGCAAATCAAACCGGTTGGAATTAAATCCTATTAAATAAGCATCTTCGATGAATTTATAAATCTCTTCGGCCACTTCTTCGAACCGGGGGGCATCTTTCACATCCTCATCGGTAATACCATGGATTTCCGAAGCACGCGAGGGTATGGGCCTTCCGGGATTAATGCGCCTGGTATAAGTTTTTTCGGCTCCGCCGGGTTCCACTCTCAAAATGGAAATTTCTACAATTCGATCCTTGGAAATATCGATGCCGGTGGTTTCCAAATCAAAAATACAAACGGGGGTATCAATTTTTAGACTCATTCTTTATATCTTTTGGTTGACGAAGTTTTTTTAAGGAATCCATTTTTTTCCAAAAATTAAATTTACGACGATTTTTATTAACATAAGCAGGCGGTGCTTTTTCCATCCATTTCCGGTAGAGTTCGTAATAATCCACAATAACCTTTGGCGGCGAAGGTTCCAAAGTGCCGTCCTGAAAGGCCCTAATCAAAATATCTTCCATCCAAAAATCCTCTTTCCTGTTGACCGGGTCGTAAATTTCTTTTAAATCGATTTTGTATAATTTCGCCATTCTTTGCCACCAAAATGCCGAAAATCCGCTTTTATATTGTTTCAAAAAATCAAAAACACTCATGCCCGTTTGCCGGTAAACCAATCGTACCAATACCCGTCCTTCGCTCGGTGTCAGTTCGTGCAATTCGGGTTCAATGACTTTTCGGATGTAATTTTCTACCACTTTTTTATACCGGCGCCTTTGTTTCGGACTCATTTTTTTCAATCTTTCGTTCAACTTTTCCAAGTCTTCGCCTGCCATTTTAGCAAAAGGATAAACCTTGGTTACCTTTCGACGCATCACCAAATAACGATACCAATCGGAAGATTTGGAAAAATAAAGCCGGGGCAAAATCACCACTTCGTCCAAATAAAAAACGGGAATAGTATCATTTTTATAAACGGCTATGGTATCGCTCAAAACACCGGTGGTATCGCGATCCTGTTGGGCATACATCATCCCTGCCGTTATTAATAATACGAATGCAATGAGTTTTTTTAAGTCCATTGGTTTTTTCCCTAACTTTGCGCTGCAAATACCGTGCAATTTAATATGAAAAGTAATTATTTACTATATAAATTAAAAAATAATCTCCCTAATTTTTTTACTTTACTGAATTTATTATCCGGCACACTTGCCATTATGTTTGTTTTTAACGAACAGTATTGGACGGCATTTTATCTGGTTTTGCTCGGCATTTTTTTCGACTTCATCGACGGTATGGTCGCCCGGCTGACCCGAACTTCTTCCGAATTGGGACTCCAACTCGACAGCATGGCCGATTTGGTCACAAGCGGCATGGTGCCTGCATTTTTTTTAATGAAAATTTGGAAAAATATCTTCGATCAATCCTTGCTTTATCTTTTTCCTTTATTAATCGTCTTGGGTTCGGCATGGCGATTGGCAAAATTTAATATAGACAGCAAGCAAAAATCTCATTTTATCGGCTTACCCACACCTTCCAATGCCCTTCTTCTTATGTCGGTAGGATTCATTTTTTTAACCGAACCCGAATCATCGATATGGCATCAGGTTTTATCGCATCCTTGGGCGCCTGTCCTGATTACATTATTGTCCGTTTGGCTTCTTAATGCCGGCTTGCCATTGATTTCTTTGAAAATTTCTTCCGGAAACAAAAAACCGAACGTTCATGCCATCGTGTTGATTATCATTTCCGCCCTGTTGATTTCTATAATGAAATTTAAAGCCGCGCCAATTATTTTAGGGATATATATTCTTCTGTCATTGCATTATTTCAAAATATTCAAGCATTGAAGCATCTTGTCAAATTATATGGTGTAATTATTCTTTTTTTTCTAGGAATTTTTGTTTTTATGAACATAAGCGGAATTCTTTCCGTTTCCGATATCAAATATTATATTGAAGAAGTTTCCACCAAATCACCCGAAATTATCGGCTTGGTAATCTTTATTTTACTTTCAGTAGATGTATTTTTCTCCGTACCTACCGTTTTCTTGGTCACCTCTGCAGGATATTTATTGGGATTCAAATGGGGACTCATTGCCTCGGTTGGCGGCATGTTTATATCCGGACTTACCGCAAGGATTTTATGTACGATTTTCGGAAAAAAAATACTCAAATTGGTTCTGGGAGACGACCGGAAAATCAGCGAAGTGCATAGGTTATTCAACCGCTTCGGACCCGGCGTATTACTTATTTCGCGGGCTCTTCCCATGCTGCCGGAAGCCACCTGTTGTATGGCGGGTATCAACCGGATGCCTTGGTCCAAATTTATAGTGTATTACCTCGCGGGCACTTTGCCTTATGCGGCCGTTTTGGTCTATTTGGGGTCCATTAGCAGTAAAGATAATCCCTATCCTGCCCTTACGGGCATTATCGGCATGTACATCTTACTTTGGTCCGTGTGGTATTTTTTGATTTATAAAAAAGAAAAGAAAAATTAGGATTATTTAATCCACTTCAACTTCAAAAAAAGTTTTGTCTTTATTTAAAATCTCTGAAAATTTCTTTCCCGCTATAATAATATGAACAATATTTTGTTGGTCGGGATATACATCGGTCAGCCATTTTTGAGTAATGGAAATTCTTTTCGGTTTTTTAATTTTCTCGCTTTCAGCCAATAAAAGCAATTTTTCGTTTTCAAAAGTGAATCCCAGATACGTATAATCTATCTTCCGGTCATTCACGGTAATTTGAAATCTGTCTTTTAAATAACTTGCTATATAAAATTTGGTTTTTTCATCCGCTTTGTCCAAATCGATATTATAATTGAATTTTTGTTTAACGGCTTTTTCCAAATCATCCGGAAAAGTATAAAGGATAATTTCAAAATGTTTATCCGTGTAAGTGACCGTGGTTACGCTTACATAAAACTTATGAAATGCCTCAAATGATAAAAAAGGCATCATCAGTAAAATTATCAGTAAAAATTTCTTCATCGATTAAATACAATAAAATATCTTGCCAAATTTAATTTATTCTCGTTCATTAATCAAAAAAACCGCGAAACCGTCCTATTAAAAAGACGGTTTCACGGTTAAATAAATTGCTATTTAATGTGCTTTACAATCTCACTTCACGTCAATCGCATTATTTCTTCTCGCATCCCAATATTCTGAATTCCGTACGACGGTTCAATTGATGCTGCGCTTCGGTACATTTCACACCGTCACGACATTCATTAACCAATCGCGTCTCGCCATACCACTTGGCAACCAACTGCTTCCGGGGAATTCCACGTGAAGTCAAGTACTTGATAACCGACATCGTACGATTGCGAGACAATCGCATATTGTATGCATGACTCGCCCTGCAGTCCGTATGACTGGCTACCTCCAACTTGATCTCGGGATGCCGCTTCAATAAGGCAATCAATTCCTCTAACTGCCCCTTATACTCCGGACGGATGTTATACTTGTCCAAATCATAATACAACGGCGA
>JAMOUV010000033.1 GCA_027067965.1 Flavobacteriales bacterium
GTCTCTTCATCGAGGAGAGATTTGAGGTGCTTCAAATCCATGGTGTATCCGCCTTGCGCATCTTTCTTAAGCGGATTTTCGACTAATCTTCTGTTATTTCCTTTGACCACATCAAAAAAGGGATGATAAACGGGTGGTTGGATGATAATTTTATCATTTTCGTCGGTCAACGCCAAAATGGCAATGCCGATTCCCGCCACGACGCCCGGGCTGAAATCCGTCCATTCGGGTTGCACCTTCCAATCGTAACGTTTGGCGGCCCAGTTAATAAAACTTCGGTAAAATTTTTCGTCCCGGAAAGTGTAGCCCAAAACAGGGTGGGACAAGCGTTTGGTGATATCATCCAATATAAAATCCGGGGTGGCAAAATCCATATCGGCTACCCATAGAGGTTGCAAATCGTTTCGACCGAAAAAGAATTCCATGCCGTCGTATTTGATGCTTTGGGTTCTCCGTCGGTCGATTATCCGGTCGAAATCGTAATTCATGGCCCGGTGAATTAGAAATAAATTCGTATGAAGGGTTGAAGAGGCGTATGGTAGATGCTATTACCTTCTTTGTAAAGCAAATCGTAGCGCAAGCCGAAAACGGCATGGCGGGTTCTGTAACCCGCACCGATATACAGGGCCGGCACTTCTTTGTGACTTTTTTGTTGCAGATACGAGGTATCCATAAAAAGGTATTGAAACTCCAAGGAAGTTTCGATTTGTCGAATAGGCAAAAAAGCACCGTGTACACTGCCGCCGTAAATATGACTTTTGGAAGTGCCTTGAAGCCGTTTGTAGGAGTAATAGGAATAATATATTCCGCTACCTGCATGAAATTTGGGACTAAACTGATATATAAATCCCGGTTGCATTTGAATCAGGAAAATTTGATTTCCGAAGGCCAGTCCGAATCCGCCGTAGAAACGTGTTTTTTTGTTTACATGCTCTTTTTTTCGGTCTGATTTCGGGATGGATGAATCAAGCGATTGCGCTTGACTGAGATGACTTAATGTCAGAAAAAGAAATAATATGAATGCTAATTTTTTCATGTATAATGTTCATAAAACGGTTTCCAAACAAAATCTTTGTATTTGCAACGGTCAAATCGTTTCAGATCGGTAATATCGGTTACTTGTTCGGTGGTGTAAGAAACTTCTTCGAGGAAAGTAATGGCGCGTCTGACACCTTCGCCCATATTGATAAATACCGATTCATTATCTTTTATAGCATTGTTTTTGAGCGCTTCGAAGAATCCCAAAATACCGATAGCCGATGCCGGCCCCACTTTGACGGCAACTTCGTATGCGACAAGCCGGCTGGTATCCACGGCCATTTCTTCATTTACCGAAAAATATTCACCTCCGGTGCGTTTGACCAATTTGGCCAATCTGGGATAGAGAACCGGGTTTCCCGTGGCCAAAGTAGGCACAAGGGTTTTGGGATTTTCTATAACCGGATAATCATGCTCCCAACCTTCCGGAAATCCGGCCGCTTTGGCTTTTTTCCATGCTTGAACTTGCGGGTCGCACCGGTCGCCTTGAATAAAAATCATGCGGGGTTTTTCTCCCAATATATCGAGATTTTGAAAATCATGGAAGGCCTTTTCCAATGCAAGCGGCGAGGTACCGCCACTAATGGCTTGAATATATACATCGGGCATCTTGCCCAATTGTCTGATGATTTCGAATGCCGTTGTTTTTTTTGCTTCCAACCGGAGGGGATCCATATTGCCGATGGAAATTAACAAACCGTTTTTCTCCGCGTATTCTTTTGCCAATTTTTTTGCGTAAGCATAATCGCCTTTGACAATATATACCTTTTGTCCGAGTGAACCGATATGAACGAAATTTTCCCGCAGGGAATCTTGGGGGACAAAAATACTGGCCGAAATACCCGCTTTGGCCAAATATTGGGCAAATGCATTGGCGGTATTGCCGGTGCTGGCTACTACATATTCCTTGATACCGTGTTCTTTCAACACGCTGGCGGCTACCGTAGCCCCTTTGTCTTTAAACGTCCCCGTGGCCGGACTGTAATCGTTGCGATTGACATATACTTCCACATTCAATCCATAATGATTCCGGGCAAAATCTTCCAAGAATTTCCATCTTTGAATGGGCGAAATGCCCTCACCGTCAGATACGATATTTTCCTTTTTATTTAAAGGTAAAAAATCGAAATAATGCCAAAGACTGGAAATATGCTTGTCGGTTTTCAGCAGGTCGATTAAATTTTCTTTTAAAGTGGAATAAATCGTGTAAACTTGATTTGTTCCGCATTTGGGGCATGATTGATTGTTACCGAACCATTCTTCAAAACCATCGATTTCATGACCACATGTCAAACATTGAAAATGAAATTTCTTTCTCATCGGTTTGAGGTATATTTTTCCGTAAAACTAATAAATAAAATTGAAAATAAAACAAGTTTTTATGGCTTTGAAACCTATGAGAATGAAAATGAAGAGGATAGCGGTAGTTTTAGTTCATTAAAAAAAATGGCAAGGTAATTGCAATATTTGTTTTGATTGTAAAAATTGTTATATTTGTGTAAAATTATTAAAAATGAAAACTTTTGTTAATTTTCAAATGAAAACATTGTTGGTTCTGGTAGCCGTAATGTTTCAGTTTCACCTGGTATGGGGAAAACCGCACGTTAACTTTCATGTGAAAGGAAATAATTTAATTGTGGCTGTCAATGAAGCACGGGACGGTACGTTTACCGATTTTTATGTCGTAAAATTGATAAGTCCCTTAAGTTCAAGTTTGTTTACGGACGGAAAATATAAAATCATGCTCAAAAAAGGCGTATTGGTATTGGTAGGTAAGAAGAATACTTTGATTTTATCGCCGGATAAGTCCGTGCTTCAAACGGCATTCAAGCAACGCAGAACTTATTATATCTTAGTCAATGGTATTGCCAAAGGGAATGCTCCAAATCCGATTACTGCGGAAGATGTATTTAATTCCATGGAGACAAATAAACCCTTTGAAAAAGATATGAATTTTATCGATTTGGGAATATTTAAATTGCATATCGTATCCAAAAACAAAAATTATTTTGAAAATTTGGAATTAGGTCTCTTTTAGTTTTTCCCGCTCATTTGGAGTATATAATATAGATTCAAGGCCACTATAATAAGGTTCGTCAAAGTAACCGGGGTGGCCTTTTTTAGTATGCCGTAGGCCACAAATAAGAGACCGCCTATGGAATTGACTATCCGGAACATTAAAAAATCATTGATGGCAAACGATGCCACTAAAACCGCCGTAGCCAAATAGCCGATCATTTCAATTTTTTTTTCGCTCATTGTTTCAATTTTTTTTTGCTGTAAATTTATGATATGCATACAACATGATGACCGCCAGAGCGGGAACCGCCAGATTTAACGGATCGGTAATATGAGGCGAGCCCGTTAGCAGATAAATAAAATACATGCTACCCAATATGGGAAAATACCAAGCCAGAAAGAATTTAGCGAATCTTTTCATTAGCAAGCAAAATGCCGGCAAATTTAATTTATTTTATTTTAAAATGCCTCATTCCGCTTGGAAAAATATCTGCCGGGTAAAATAAAAAAGCGTATTTTTGAAAAAAAAATAATGGTGAAAAGGAAAAAAAATCCCAAAAGAATCACCAAACAGGATACGGGAGCCATCCTATTATTCGGAAAAGAAAATTATAAATGGATGCTTATAGGGCTTGTGGTAATTATAATAGGTTTTGTATTGATGGCCGGCGGAGGAAGTAAAGACCCTCAGGTATTTAATCCCGCTATTTTTAGTTTCAGAAGGATACGATTGGCCCCTTTCTTGGTTTTGGTCGGTTTTGCAATTGAAATTTATGCCGTTTTAAAGGCGCCCGGATCAAAAAAATAAGGTAGCGGATGGATGTTTTGAAAGCGATTATCTTAGCGATAGTGGAAGGTATTACGGAATTTTTGCCCATTTCTTCTACGGGACATATGATTTTGGTGGCCGATTGGTTGAATATTCAGGACGATGATTTTACCAAATTATACATAGTGGTCATTCAGTTGGGAGCGATTCTATCGGTAGTGGTTTTATACTGGAAACGCTTTTTCAAATCCTTGGATTTTTATTACAAACTCTTGGTGGCGTTTCTTCCCGCCGTGGTATTGGGATTACTTTTTAATGATGTGATAGACCGTTTGTTAGGTTCGTCTTTGGTGGTGGTTACCAGTTTGATAATCGGCGGAATCATTTTGCTGAAAATCGACGATTGGGCCGGCCATTTTACCCGCACGGAAATCGATTACAAAACCGCTTTCAAAATCGGTTTGTTCCAGACCTTGGCTATGATACCGGGTGTATCGCGAAGCGGGGCTACCATCGTGGGCGGAATGCTGCAAAAATTGGACAGGAAAACCGCCACCGAATTTTCTTTTTTTCTGGCCGTACCCACCATGCTCGGGGCCACGGTGAAGAAAACATGGGATTTTTATGAAAAAGGATTAAGATTGAGTTCCGATCAAATGCAACTTATTCTTTTGGGAAATCTGATTGCGTTTATAGTGGCTATGTTGGCCATCAAGTCGTTTATCAATTATGTGTCGAAAAAAGGATTCCGGGTTTTCGGCATATACCGCATTATTTTGGGATTAATAGTATTGGCCGTTATCTTGATAAAGCATGATTTATGAACCGGTTACGCGTTACATTACAGGATTTGCGTCAGGGGAAGATTATAGTGGTGGATAAACCCTTGGATTGGACCTCGTTTGACGTGGTAAACAAAATCCGGTCGGTTTTACGCAAGCGGTTCGATTTAAAAAAAATTAAAGTAGGACATGCAGGCACGCTCGATCCTAAAGCCACAGGCGTATTGGTTATCGGTATCGGACCGGCCACCAAACTCTTAGGAAAATTCCAAGCGGACGATAAAGTTTATGAAGGACTCATGCGACTGGGAGCCACCACACCTTCTTATGATACCGAAACGGACATCGACAAAGAATTTCCCCTCGATGGCATTACGGAAGAGATGATCCGGCGTGCCGCACAAAGTTTTATAGGCGATATAGAACAATTGCCGCCGCCGTATTCGGCCGTCAAACAAAAGGGAAAAAAATTGTATGAATTGGCGCGTGAAGGAAAAGAGGTGGAACTCAAACCGCGTAGAGTCAAAATTTATGATTTTGAAATAAAAAATATTCAATTGCCCGATATTCAATTTGCGCTCCATGCCGGTAAAGGGACTTATGTAAGAAGTTTGGTACATGATTTCGGTAAAAAATTGAATAACGGCGCGTATTTAATAGCCCTGCGCCGAATCCGTTCCGGCAATTTTACCTTGGATCAAGCCGTTGATTTATTTGAATGGGTAGCACAAAATCAGTAAAATCCGATTTCCTTGAATCGTTTAAGTCAAATATTATCGCACTTTGACCATAAACAAAAGGCATTAATTGCTACGATTGTTGTGGAAATTATCCTTTTAATACTGCTCTTTCAAATCCGGTTTCCCCAACCTCCGGTAGAAGAAGAACTCAGCATTAATTTTATGCCGGAAGAAGATTTTGATTTCGAGCAATTAAAACAGGAAGAAAAAATTGAAATTCCCGATATTACGGAATATTTGAATAATACGCATTTGTCTTCTTTGGCTTCCAACGAATGGCAGGAAGAAGCATCCGAAACCGAAGAGAACGATTCGGAAGAAGGCGGCGACGAAAGCGAATCGGAAGAAGATGCCGAACCGGTTTTTGAAAAATTGTCCCGCGAGAAGCCCGATTATAAAATGGAAGAAGAAAAAAACAAACCCAAGCAAAAGAAAGATGCGTTGGGCAAAAGTTTCCATGGCAACAGTAACATTAAATATTTTGTGCCCGGAAGATATAAGACGCGACTCGTCAATCCGGTTTATACATGTCCTTCTTACATGCACGGTAAAATAAGAATCCGGATAGGGGTGGATCGTTCGGGTAAGGTGGTGAAGGCAGAATATGATGCGGCCAATTCGACTTCGCGATACGACTGCTTGGTTCGAACCGCATTGAAATATTCTTGGAAAGCACGTTTTAATAAATCGAACACGGCTCCCGAATTACAAACGGGCTATATCGATTATTTTTTCTAAACTTCGTATATCTTATTCCCGTCCACTATAATTTCTTTGGGTAATTTGCGCAAATTATAGTGTGAGGCCATCACATAACCGTAAGCCCCCGTATTGTTGATAGACAAAATATCTCCTTCATGCACTTGCGGTATGGGACGGTCGTAAGCAAAGGTGTCTTCTTCGCATAAATTACCCACGACATCATAAATTTGCGGCTTGGCTCCGGGGTTAGAGATGTTTTCTATTTCATGATAAGCCCCGTAATACATGGGACGAATAAAATGATTAAATCCCGTATTGACACAAACAAAGTTTTTGCCCGGTGTTTTCTTTATCAAATTAACGCGGGTAAGTAATTTTCCCGCCTCCGCTACCAAAAATTTGCCCGGTTCAATTTTAATTTTCAATTTCCTCCCGCTTTCCTCGAGTACTTTTTTTATAAATTGTGCCAGTTCGTTCATATCGGTTTCCCGGTCTTCTTCTTTATATTTTATCTTGAATCCGCCACCGATGTCAAGATATTCCAGGTCGGGAAAATATTGTTGGATGTCCGCAAGAAAAACGATACTTTCTTTCATCATTTGGGTAAATCCGATATCCGAACCCAAATGCACATGCAAGCCCGTAATTTTTAATTGACGGCTACGGATGATGTTTAACAATTCATCGTGATAGGCCCACGGAATACCGAATTTGGAATGCGCGTGAGCGGTTGCTATTTTTTTGTTACCGCCGATATCCAAGCCCGGATTGATGCGCAGTCCGAAAGCACGACCCGGGAATTCCTTTGCAATCCATTCCAAATATTCCATCGAACCGATATGGATTTTGATGCCGGCTGTAAATGCTTTCTTTAATTCTTCTTTCGAAGGACAACTGGGGGTAAATAAAATATCGTCTTTCGGAATGCCCAATTCCATGAGATGAAGGACTTCTTCGAGCGACACCGTGTCGAATTGCCCACCTTCTTCATGAATGGTTTTTATAATGGCGGGATTGTGATTGGATTTTACGGCAAAATGAATATCGGTGTCCAATTGAGAAAAGGCCCCCGATAATTTTCGATATTGTTCTCTAATTTTTTCCAAATCATATACATAAACCGGCGTCCCGAAATGACCGGCTATCTGTAACAGTAATTCTTTGTTTATCACCTTTATTTTTTAGCGAAATATATGAAAGATTTGCCGAAAAAAGTATGTATGAACTCATTTTAACAATTTCATTTTAATAATATTTCCGATTTGAATTCTTTTTAGATTAATGAAAAAGCAGTAGGGGAGAAAAATTTTTATATGATTTAAAATATAATTTGGTTTATAACGTAAATTAATTTATATTTGTATTATAATTTTAAACTTATTATCATGACATCACAATCATTTACACCTAAGCAAAGTTTGGAAATCATTTCTCAAGTGATTAGCGAAGCACGTCACCGGTTTGACGAAAACGGTTTTATTTACATTTTTTGGGGTATTTTAATTGCCTTGGCCTCTTTCGGGCAATTTTTTCTATTACAAAACGGCCGGTATGATATTCATTGGTATCCGTATTTGTTGATGCCTTTGGGCGCTGTGTTCACCATGGTATATTATATAAGGAAGAAATCTCATAGGAAAATGAATATCATCGACAGGATTATTGCCGTTTTGTGGAATACTTTGTCCTTTTATATGTTGATTCTGGGATTTGTTTTTGCCGGGCATTTAAAGGAAAATTTATTGCCTGTTATATTAATCTTACTTTCCGTCGGCAGTATTGTATCCGGTGTAACGATTAAAAGCAAAATCTTATTATTTGCCGGTATTTTTATCGGACTCACGGCATTATTTACATTTTATGTGGATTTGCTTTATCAACCTTTGGTGGCCGGCATCACCGCGATAGTGGCTTTATTGGTGCCGGGATTCTTTATGATGCATCAACATAAGCAGAGAAATCATGTATAAAGATCTCAATCCGTTATTACATTCTCCGTTGCGCTTGGCCGTCATTTCGTTTTTGGTATCGCATTCGAGTTCGGATTTCAACGAATTGAAAGATATCACGAAAGCCACTTCGGGCAATTTGAGCGTACAATTAAAAAAATTGGAACAAGCCGGATATATTAAAATTGTCAAGGGATTTAAAAATAATTATCCGCACACGAGTGTGGAAATTACACCGAAAGGTTTGGATGCTTTCGAAGAGTACGTGGAGGCAATAAAAAAATATATTGAAAAGGACGCGAAAGACGAATGAGAGGCAATGATTTTATCGCATAGAATTGGAAACGCTTATTCTCATTAGTTATATCGGGATTTTGGTTTTCTATCATTATACTTGTTCAAAGTCCGGGATTTGAAGTATTTTTGTTTAAATTCTATGAGATAATGAGCAATAACAGACCTTTGATTTTGGTAACCAATGACGACGGTATCACGGCGCCGGGTATCCGTAATTTGATTTCCGTGATGAACGAATTGGGCGAAGTGGTGGTAGTGGCCCCCGAAGGAGCCATGTCCGGTCAGGGGCATGCCATCACTATTAACAATACGCTCTATTGCGACCCCGTGGTGATCGACGACGGACCACAAAAAGAATATAAATCCAACGGTACACCGGTGGATTGCGTTAAATTGGCAATGGACCAAATTCTCCACCGCAAGCCCGATTTACTGGTTTCCGGTATTAATCACGGTTCGAACAGCTCCATCAATATTATTTACAGCGGCACGATGTCTGCGGCGGTTGAAGGCGGAATCGAAGGCATTCCTTCCATCGGTTTTTCATTGACTTCTTACAAGTGGGATGCGGATTTTACGGCAGCCCGCCATTATGCCAAATTAATTGCCTCGAAAGTGTTGGCGGCCAACGGGAATTTGCCCGCCCCCTTTATTTTAAATGTCAATATTCCATACTTTGCTTTGGAGGAAATAAAAGGCATTAAAATTGCCCGTCAAGCCAAAGCCAAATGGGTGGAATCTTACGACAAACGGGTCAATCCGCAGGGCAGGGAATATTGTTGGCTTACGGGTGAGTTTGTCAATATGGATCAAGGGACCGATACGGACGAATATGCGCTCAAAAATGCTTATGTGTCCGTGGTGCCGGTCAGTATTGATTTGACCCATTACGAATTAATGAATAATCTCAAAGGGTGGCTTGATAAAAAATAATGCGATGAATCAAAGGGGCTTTTCCGCCGGTATTTTCCTGATGACATTTATCTTTATAGCAATCTTGTTAGTCGCTTACGGCTTAATAATGGGCATGCCGGCTACGAAAATGTGGAAATATTGGGTTTCCGAAGGAAATTTTCCGCAAGTGGTAGCCATTTCCGGTATAGCAGGATATTTGATTTACAAATTTTTCGATATGAAAGATGATTTTATCGCTTCCAAATCCGCCGTATGGGCCATGATTATATGGTTTCTGATTTTGTTGGCCATAAAATTTCTGTTATAAGTCGAATCTCTATTTTGCTTCTCCGAATTATAATGCCGGTTAATAAAGCCATTTGAAATCATTATGGTGTTTTGTAATAATTGTTTCAAAGTCGGTATATCTTTGCTGTAAACATAATATAAACGAATGATGAAAAATTTAATTGGAAAACCCGCTCCCGATTTTAAGGCAGTGGCTGTTATAAACGGAAAAGAAATCAGTGAAGATTTTAATCTGGCTGATTTCAAAGGAAAGAAAATAGTCTTATTTTTTTATCCGTTGGATTTTACTTTTGTCTGTCCTACTGAAATTATTGCCTTTCAAGACAAAATGGAAGAGTTTGAAAAACGAAATACAGTGGTTATCGGTTGTTCGGTCGATTCGGCATATAGTCATTGGGCATGGCTAAATACGCCACGTGATAAGGGTGGAATTGAAGGAGTGAATTATCCGCTTGTCTCCGATTTGGATAAGACAATCAGCATGAAATACGGGGTTTTGGGTGGATCATACCATATTGCCGAATCCGGTGAAATTTCCTTTGAAGGAGAACCGGTGGCATTACGCGGATTATTTTTGGTCGATGAAGATGGAATTATTCAACATCAAGTGATAAACAATTTGGGACTCGGACGAAGTGTGAAAGAAGTTTTGCGTATGATCGATGCCCTTACACATTTGCAAAAGTTCGGTGAAGTTTGTCCCGCCGATTGGGAAGAAGGTCAAGAAGCCCTGACTCCCACGTTTGAAGGAGTGGCTGCTTATTTATCCAAACATTAAAAAGTTATTGCCGAATCCGCCTTATGCCGGATTTTTTTGTCGAGGTCCGGTACCGTCCCGGGCGCATTATCGGCTTCCGGGGTTTTCCCTTATCTTTGCTTCGAATTCAGTTTGATTTCATGAAATATTTTGTAATTGCCGGTGAGCCCTCGGGGGATTTGCATGCTTCCAACCTGATTAAAGGTCTGAAACGCCATGATCCGGAAGCGAGTTTTCGTTTTGCCGGGGGCGATTTGATGCAAGCGGCGGCCGGTGTGGAACCGGTGGTTCATTACAAGGACATGGCCTTTATGGGACTTTGGGACGTATTGACCCATTTGCGTACCATTAATCGTAATTTTAACAGGATAAAGCGGGATATCAAGGCATTTGCACCCGATGCGGTAATATTGGTGGATTATCCGGGTTTTAATCTTCGCATGGCCAAATGGGCCAAGAAACAAGGTTTAAAGGTTTTTTATTACATCTCGCCCAAATTATGGGCTTGGAAAGAGGGTAGGGTGGAAATTATTCGTCGCTATGTGGATCGCATGTTGGTCATTTTGCCTTTTGAAACGGATTATTACAAAAAACACGGCATTGAAGTAACTTATGTGGGCAATCCCGTAAAGGAATCGGTAGAAAATTTTAATCCTTCGCCCGAAAAGGTATTTCGTAGCTCTCATCGTTTGAGTGACAAGCCGCTTATTGCTTTGTTGCCCGGCAGCAGAAAAACCGAAATAAAAATGATGCTGCCGGTTATGAAAGAATTGGCTGCGTATTATCCTGCTTATGAATTTGTTATAGCGGGGGCGCCTTCATTAACCCGGACCGATTATGAACCTTACTTACAAAATTCCGGTATTAAAATCCTTTGGAATGCCACTTATGATTTGCTGTCTCATGCTCATGCGGCAGTGGTCACGTCGGGTACGGCTACATTGGAAACGGCTTTGTTTCGCGTGCCGCAAGTAGTGGGGTATCGCACTTATAAATGGCAATATGAACTCGGAAAATTATTTGTAAAAATAGATTATTTTTCCTTGGTTAATTTGATTTTAAACCGGCCTGCGGTTCCGGAACTCTTACAAGATGAATTTAATCCCGATAAAATTCGCCGGGAACTGGATGCTGTTTTGGCGGGGCCAAATCGGAATGAAATGCTGAAAAATTACGAAGCATTACGCGAAAAACTCGGTCCGCTCAGCCCTTCGGACAGGGCTGCGGAAGAAATTATCGGCCGGTTGACCGGCTCATTAAAAACCATCGAATAAAAATAAATCCTATCTTTGTAAATAATAGGATCTATATATGGACTTTCTTGCCGGCATATTTATCGGAGCGGTTTTATTAGCCGTAGGTTTATATTTTTCAAAATCCTACTTCATCCGTGAAAAAACTCAGGAACAATCATCCGTTTTGCTTGAAAAAATTCGTAATGTAGCCAAATTAATTACCGTTGAAAGTGATTTTTCGGAAATACTTCATTATTCCGATACACGGGATTTGCTACTTAATTTATTGAAGAGCAGAAAAAAAGCCATTGTTTTGGCACATTCGAGGGTCATGGTGGGTTTTGATATGCGAAAAATGAAATTGGAAACCGATCCCAAGCGAAAAATTCTGACTATCACCCATTTTCCCGAACCCGAAATTTTGAGTATAGAAACCGAGGTGGAATATTATGATGTGAGTAACGGTTTGTTCAATAAATTCGCTGCCGAAGATTTAACCAAATTAAACAAGCGCATCAACGAAAACATCAGGGAGAAAATTCCCGGTAGCGGCATTTTGGAAAATGCCCGGAACAAGGCATTTAATAGCATTAAAATGATTGAACAAATTGTGGATGCATTCGGATGGAAATTGGAATACAAACAATTGCCCGCTCCGCCTGCCGAAATGAAAAAATTACCCGAAAACAAATCCTAATCTGCTTGCGTGAGCATTTTTTCCAACTTCATAAGGTCTAAATAATTCTTACCCGAATCATAATATAAAAATGACTGAGCTTCCGGCTCAACAGTAAGTTCGTATATATAGTAATCTGCGGTTTTCTCGAGTAAACGAATGACAAATATTATGGGAATTGGCGATAACCCTCTATATTTTTTGATTATTATTTTTTCATCTAACAACAATATTTTTTCATCGGAAAAATCAGGATGATTTTTTAATCTATCATAAATTTCAATCAAATTGTATTTGGACTTTATTATTCTTTTATGCGTAGCCGATAAAATTTCTTCGGTAATTTCTTTTACACCGGCTTTTTTCAAATTTCTTAACGTGAAATAAATCACCAATGCCGCTTGAATGATTCCGGCTAAAACGAAGGCAATAAATGTAAACAAAACGATATAAAAATTAATTTTTTCTCCGGTAATTATTTTAAAAAGAATAAGAAGTAATTCAATAGACAAATAATAGAGGGTAAAATTCCGTGCGTATTTGAAAAAGAATTTCTTCACATAGGGATTCATGAAAGATTCTTTTCGTAACTTCTTTATTTTCAGTAATTTATTTCTTGATTATGTCTTCTATTTTTTTGACGTTTTCCAAATTTTTTCCATAATCTATCAAAGTGGTTTTCAGTAGCGGGCGACTGGAAACCTCATATTTTTGTTTATTTCCCTCCGAAGCCACCGGTTTGATGCGGATTTTTTCCCCGTAGGACCAGATCGAAAGTCCCGAAGTCAATTCCAATCCTTCGTCGGTTTGGTTAAACCGCATTTTGGCGGTAAATGGATTGGATTTTAATCTTTCCTTAATTTGATTGATATTCAAATCCGATTCGATGATTTTATGATGTTTAATTTTCAAAATATCTTCATTGATTTTTATTCCGGATCTCTTTAATCGATGAATATGCAACCAATAAATTATTCCGGTTAATCCTAAAGAAAAAATAAAATTCAGTGCGGTTAAATGAAGAAAATGACTTTTTTCACCCAAAACAAAATAGGGTAAAGTCATAATTATCATAAAAAATATAAAAATACCGATGAACAAGCGAATAAATAATTTAATTTGAGGTTTCATCGTATTTATTTTTCATTTAAAATTAATAAAAAAAATTCATTTGAAGGACAGGAAAAATTTTATAAATCTTTGGATATAAAATCCTTCAAGGTCCATTTTCCATTTACGGTTGCCTTTTTTAGATGCATGACACCTGCACGACTTCTTATCATGGTTTTCAATGTAGTCCGGTCCAAATAATTGACAGGGGTATCCACTGCCCGGGACCATCGTTCCAATTTGGGAGTAAGTTCGGCGGTAATCAAATAATAATTTGCTTTATTTTCCTTGAGTTTACGCATGGTTTTCATTAAATCCTTGTAGTCTTCGTCATCCAATTTCTCAGGGTCGGGAATTAATATCAAATAAACCGAATCGGCATTTAAAACCTTCTCCGTAATATCGCCCCAATCGCCTTCGATAATAAAATCATGAATGGGCGGATCGTATCCTTTTTGAATTTCAACGGTTTCACGTTTGACGAATTCGGCGCCGGGAATGTCCCACGGTTTATCTTCGGACGAGAATTTTTTTATTTCGCCGTTTACTTTGTAATACCAAATTTCTTTGAACTTGTACGGCTTGGCACCGGGAGGTATTTCCATGCCTTTTCGGATGTTTTTTCCGACGGCATAGGGCCTGAAATCAATCAAAGGAAGATGCTTAACCGTCCATAGCGCTAAAATTAAGGCCGCTACTGGAAATAAATAAGCAATGATAAATTTTCCCGCTGTCCGGCCGGTTGTATTTTCATATTTTAAATGACGAATGAGCCATAGCAAACCGGCCAAATAAACGATATTCTTGAAAAAAGTTTCCCATGGGGTTAATTTAATGGCATCGCCGAAGCAACCGCAGTCTGTAACACGGCCGGTGACGGCAGAATAGCCGGTCAGGAAAAGAAAAAAAACGGTCAATAAAGTTAAGCCGTAAACGGTGGTTTGCAGACGAAATTTCAGGAGCAACCACCATCCGAGCGTCCATTCGGTGACGATGAGAAAAATCGAAAAAGCCAAGGCATACGGCGTTAGAAAAGACAAATGCAACACGTCGAAATATTCTTCCATTTTGATTTGCGTCCCTACGGGGTCAATGAGTTTGACAAAACCCGAAAAGATAAAATTCAGTGCAATAAAAATTCGAATAATTTCGGTAAATATTTTTCTCATTCCGGCATCATTTATGTGATAAATATACGAAATGAATCATTATTTCATTTATTATTTTTGCAAACCAATTAATATTTCATGACCGAAGTCCGTCCATTAATTATCGATCACCGCGATTCGTTTACCTATAATTTGGCGGAATTGGTGCGAAAAATAACGGGAAAATTTCCCGTTGTAATTGATTTTCAACAATTGCATTCCTACGAGATGGACGGACATACGCATATTTTCTTGTCGCCCGGTCCCGGCCTGCCGGAAGAATTTTCCACTATTCCTTTTTTATTAAAAAAATATGCCGGTAGAACAAAAATTTTAGGTGTTTGTTTGGGTCATCAGGCCATAGCCGAATTTTTCGGAGGCAAATTGAAACAATTGGATTTTCCCGTTCACGGTCAAGCCCTGAAAATCCGCCGTACGGCCGAAAGTGCTTTATGGGAAGGTTTGCCGTCGGAATTTCGGGCCGGATTTTATCATTCATGGACGGTGGATGAATTACCTGCCGATTTATCCGTGATTGCAGTGGATGAGGCGAATCGTTTAGCCGCTTTTGAACATCGAAACGGGAAAATTTTCGGCGTGCAATTTCATCCCGAATCTTTCCTGACACCGCTAGGTGAAAAAATCATTCAAAATTTTTTGCGATGAACAGGGATGAGTTCATAATGGGCTTTAATGCGCGCTACCGTCAGCGGAAACCCTTTGTTTTTCTTATAGATTTTGAACGCGAACAATTTATTTTATTCGACGAAAACGAAGCGGTGAAAAACCGTTTTTGGCTTGCATTCGGACAAAGAGGTTTATTTCCCGCATACGTATCCGTAAAACGGCCGTCTCTGTTGCGGATTCATCCGGTTTCTTACGATGAATTTAAAGAAAAATTCGACCGGGTTATTTATCATTTGCGTCGGGGCGATACCTATTTGTTGAATTTGACATTTTCAACGCCGGTGGAATTAAAAGGAAGTTTGCAAGATGTGTTTTATGCCGTTTCGGCACCGTTTAAAGCATATTTCGATGACCGGTTCGTATTTTTTTCGCCCGAGAAATTCGTTATCATTGACGAACATACCATCCGGACTTTTCCCATGAAAGGAACGGCCGATGCGTCCAAACCCGGTGCGCGTAAACAATTATTGGAAAATAAAAAAGAACAGTTCGAACACAATACCGTAGTGGATTTATTGCGCAATGACATTTCCCTTGTTTCCATCGATGTGGAAGTAAGAAAATACCGCTATATTGACGAAATAACCACTACCAAGGGCAAAATTCTGCAAGTCAGTTCCGAAATTGCCGGCCGGTTGGATTCTCGATGGTTTGCCGGTCCGGCCGAAAGTTTTTTGCGAATGTTGCCCGCCGGATCCGTGAGTGGGGCACCGAAGCCCAAAACATTGGAAATCATTCGCCGGGTCGAAGGAGAAAAACGCGGATTTTATACGGGAATCACCGGATGGTTTGACGGTCAAAAACTTGTATCGGCAGTCAATATTCGTTATATTGAACGGCAAAACGGAAAATTATTTTATCGCAGTGGTGGGGGCATCACCGCCTTGAGTAATCTGCAAGACGAATATGAAGAATACATCCGAAAAATATACCTTCCCCTTGCTTGAGACCATCCGGTTGCAGGATGGAAAAATTTATAATCTTCCTTTTCATCAACGGCGAATGAATAAATCTTTTCGGCTCCTGTTCGGTGGAGATTCTCCCTTCGATTTGAAAGAAATATTGAACCGTAAAAAATGGCCGGAAGACGGACTTTATAAAATCCGTTTTCTTTACGGTCAATCTTCGTTCCGGTTGGAATACTCGGCCTATAAACCGAAAATAATACGGACCCTACGTATTGTTCAAGCGGACGATGTAGCATATCATTTGAAATTTACCGACCGAAGCGCCATAAACCGGCTTGTAAAGAAAAGGGGAAATGCCGATGATATTCTTATGCTCAAAGAGGGCCGGATCACGGACACTTCGTTTGCCAATATTGCTTTTTTTGACGGAAAGGATTGGTGGACTCCGGAAAATCCGCTGCTCGAAGGAACAATGCGCGAATGGCTTCTTCGAAGAGGAACACTTAAAACCGCTCCCATCACACCTGCCGATTTGAAAAAATATACTCATTTCAAAATTTTAAATGCCATGTTGGACTTCGACAGGCAAATTCCCCTTCCCGTGACATATATTTTACATTGAATTTAGCGGAAAACCATTAGATTTGTAGAAATGTAAAACTATCGTGGAAACAAATGAGGTGTTTCAAATCGACTTAAAACAAATTATCCGGTCGCGTCCCGAGTGGTATTTGCGGTACATGCCGGGATTTATGATTAAATTCTTAAAATGGCTCATCAAAGAAGATGAACTCAATGAGGGGCTTAGGGAAATAGGTCATTTGAAAAATTATGAATTTATAGATGGCGTCATACGTTTATTGGATTTGAAATTCAAGGTCCGAGGCGAAGAAAACATCCCTTCGCATCCCAATGTGATTTTTGTAGGAAATCATGCATTGGGTGGGCCCGATTTTTTTGCACTGATGCATGTGTTAAAAAAATATTACCCGGGCGTAAATCACCTGACCAATGATGTATTGATGACTTTCAGGCAACTTTCCGATTTTTTTATTCCGGTAAATGTATTTGGAAAAAATCCCGAAAAATATAGAAAGATATTGAAAGAAAAATTGGAAAATTCCAAATTTCCGGTAACTATTTTTCCGTCCGGGGAAGTGGCCCGCTATCGTAACGGAGTTTGGGATGATGGGAAATGGCGAAGCGGTTTTGTTCGTTTTGCAAAAAAATACCGTAAAACAGTAGTGCCTTTTTTTATTCCCACTAAAAATTCCAAAACATTCTATCGCGTTCATAAAATTCGTTCCATGTTGGGTATAAAAGCAAACTTGGAATTATTTTTATTGTCACGTGAATTAATCAACAAAAGAGGACAAACCATTGAAATTATTTTTGGCAAGCCCATTCCCCCCGAGTTTTTTACCGATGATAAAAGTGTGCATGAATGGAGCGAAATTGTAAAAAAGATGACCTATGCATTAGGAGAAAATAAAACCGGTTAATATTATCGTGAATCCCTCTTCTTCTTTTTTAATTTATAAATGAAACAAAAAGAATTTTCAATTAACTTTGAAAAAAAATCACCATGACACTCGAACAAAAAGTTATGCAAGCCCTCAAAGAGGCAATGAAAGAGAAAAATAAAGACAAATTGGATGCATTGCGTGCCATTAAATCCGCCATTTTATTGGAAAAAACCAAGGGAAGTTCCAAAGAATTGACCGAAGCCGACGAAATGAAAATACTTCAACGCTTGGTCAAACAACGAAAAGAAAGTGCGGAAATCTATCAACAACAAAACCGGGAAGATTTGGCACAAGTGGAACTTAACCAGATCAAAGTGATTGAAAGTTTCTTACCCGAACAAATGAACGAGGCGGAAATTGAAGCGGAGGTAAAAAAAATTATTATGGAAACCGGTGCTACCTCCATGCGCGATATGGGTAAAGTGATGGGCATCGCCACAAAAAAAATGGCCGGACGCGCGGATGGAAAAAGCATTTCTCAAATCGTGAAAAAACTTTTGAGTTAGCTAAAGAATTTTGTATTTTTGCATCCACAAATGCCCGCGTAGCTCAACTGGATAGAGCATCTGACTTCGGATCAGAGGGTTGAGGGTTCGAGTCCTTCCGCGGGTACTTTTTATTTTCATACTATAAGACATTTTTATTCAATAATCTAAGCTTTCTATATTAAACCGTCTTTTTCGAACAAGTAAAATCCCGAATTTTGCATCAAAATAATAAAACCATGATTGCTATTCTTTCGCCTGCCAAGAAATTGAACGAGAAAGTGAGTTTTCCGGAGCATTTGGATTATACCGAACCCGTTTTTAAAGAAAAAGCCGAAAAATTAGTCGCTTACTTGCGCCAACTCACCCCGGAGGAAATTGCCGTTTTAATGGGCATATCCGATAAATTGGCCCGGTTGAATTACGAACGTTTTCAGCAGTGGACCGCCGAAGGACGCTATCCGGCCGTTTATTTGTATGCGGGCGATACATACCGCGGCTTGGATATCGCCTCTTTTCCGTTGGAAAAAATAAATAATCTGCAGAAAAAAGTTCGTATTATTTCCGGTTTATATGGCATTTTGCGTCCTTTGGATTTGATTATGCCTTACCGTTTGGAAATGAAAACGCCTCTAAAAATAAACGGTTACGAAGATTTAAAGGGCTATTGGAAGGATGATGTAACCGCATTTCTTCGAAACGAACTCAAAGGCAAACCCTTGGTCAATTTGGCCAGTAAAGAATATGCCGAAGTCATTGATAAAGAAAAATTGGACGCACCGTTCATTCAAGTGGATTTCAAGGAATATAAGGACGGAAAATATAAAATCATCGGACTTTTGGCCAAACGTGCCCGGGGCGCCATGGCCCGCTGGATGGCGGAAAATGATGTGGAAAATCCGGAGGATTTGAAAGCATTTAATTTGGGCGGTTATCGTTTTGCACCCGAAATGTCCACGGAAAATCATTTGGTTTTCATCAGGTAATAGCCCTATTGACAAGCGGTGAAAAATATCGTATCTTTGCAAAACTTTTAAACAACATAAAAAATGGCAGTAGAACACTTAACATTACAAAAATTCAAAGAACAAATCTTTGACTACGAGAACGAAAAAGAATGGAAATATAAAGGTAAAGTTCCGGCAGTAGTTGATTTTTATGCCGACTGGTGCCAACCTTGTAAGATTATTGCACCCATCATGGAAAAATTGTCCGAAAAGTATGATGGAAAAGTGAAAATATGGAAATTGGATACCGAAGCCGAACGCGAATTGGCCGCTATGTTCGGTATTCGTAACATTCCTTCGGTATTATTTATTCCCATGGAAGGTACACCAATGATGCAAGTAGGTGCATTGCCGGAACACTTATATATTGAAATTATAGAAAAAGAATTGTTGAAAAACCAAGGAGAAGAGAAAAAAGACGAAACACCGGGAAATAACGGTGAAGCGAAAGAAGTAAAAGACAAAGAATAAGCGGCCATACCGCAGGAAAAAATTCTTTTCCGTTTCAACAAAGCGAAAAAATCGTAAATTGCCCCGAATTTCGGGGCAATTTTTTTGTATATGGACTACATTATTCTGAAAAATATTAAAATTCACGCCCGTCACGGTTGCCTGAAAGAGGAAGCCATATTGGGTACCGATTTTCTCATTACCGTAAAAATGGGATTGGATTTATCCGTTGCAGGCCGTAGCAAACGTATCGAAGATACGGTAAATTACGCCGAAGTATATGAACTGATTCGCAAAGAAATGCAAAAGCCGGAAAAAATTCTTGAAGCGGTGGCCTACCGGATTGTAGAGCATATCATGAGTAAATTTCCGCTAATTCGAGAAATAGAATTTCAATTGGCCAAACAAAATCCTCCACTCCCCGGCGAATTGGAACAAAGCATGATTATCCTCCATAGAAAAAGAGAAGAATAATTTACATTCTTTATGAGCCCGGAAAGAGTGAGGATTAAGTTACTTTAGACTTTATTATCTATGGTAAGAGAATCCTTACGCCTTATGTTCCTCCTTGTTTAGGAATTATCGGAATCGATAGCAATGGAATATTTTTCCGCTCATTTCTCCGGCCGGAAGATACCACGAGAATTTCATTAATGAGATGGTATCATTCCAAAATTAAAGGGATCACATGAAAAAACCTGTTTCTTCAAAACATGAAAATTTCTTATATTTGCATGCTTCATTCAAGGCACCTTGGCCGAGTGGCTAGGCAGAGGTCTGCAAAACCTTTTACAGCGGTTCGAATCCGCTAGGTGCCTCTACTTTTTGACCTCGTCGATTTTATCATTAAAATGTTCAATCGTTTGAATGGTATCTTTTAAATGGGCATTATCTCCCGTTCCTTCATAAATAATGTATAATCCGCCGAGAAAAATGATAACACCAATAACTTTTTTGATTTTATGAATATGCGTTTGGGTTAATTTGGATTTCAATTGCTTGGCTAAAAGAATTTTCAATAAATCCACCATAAAGTAAGAAAGCAACACGGAGCCGAAAAATATACTAATGCGGACCGGATTCATTTGAAATTGCGGGCTAAATAAAACAATTAAAGCCAACCAAAATGCCAATACCCCGATATTGATAAAATTCAAGAAAAACCCTTTTAAAAAAAGATTTAAATAATTGTTTTTGGGCAATTCAATTTCCGTCTGATTCTCCAATTCTTCTTTTTTCGGTTTTCTGATAATCGTAACCAGCCCGTAAAAAGCCATAATAACACCTCCGAAAAGGTATAAAGCCGGTTTATGGGTCAATTCATTAAGAAGTTTATAACTACTTAAATAGGCGATTAATATAAAAACCGCATCCGCCAATAAAACACCCAAATCAAGCACGATGGCAGCCCTTCCACCTTTGGTAGCACTCGTTTCCAGTAAAACAAAAAATACCGGACCAATCAGGAAACTTAACAAAATGCCTACGGGTATGGCTTTTAATATATCGGATAATAAAATATGAACTTCGTTCATCTACACGAAATTTAAATGTAAAAATAATCATTTATGTAAAATAATCGAATTATAGATGGGAATCTTTCCCGATTAAACATTTGCTTTTGTATATTTGTGCAAAGAAATTCAAGGAAGATGTTACAAGTAAATTTCATAAGAGAAAATTTTGACTCGGTAGTAGAACGATTGAAAAAACGCAATAAAGATTTCGAACCATTGCTCAAGAAAGTATTGGAACTGGATGAAAAAAGACGCCAACTAAAGACCGATTCGGATCAAATTCAAGCCCGGTTAAACAAACTTTCCAAGGAAATAGGCAATTTGTTTAAACAAGGCGAAAGAAAAAAAGCCGAAATATTAAAGGTAAAAACCGGCGAATTGAAAAATAAAACCAAAGAACTTTCTGCCGAACTGGAAAAGGTAACCAAGGAATTAACCGAAATTTTATGGCAAATTCCCAACGTGCCCCACGAAAGCGTTCCAACCGGGAAATCGGAAGAAGATAATGAAGTGGTATATCAATGGGGCGAAATTCCCCGGTTGGATAATAAAGCGCTCCCGCATTGGGATTTGGCCAAGAAATATGACATCATCGACTTTGAACTCGGTACCAAAATCACCGGCGCCGGATTCCCCGTATATAAAAACCAAGGTGCACGTTTGCAGCGGGCATTGATTAATTTTTTCCTCGACCGCAATACAAGAGCCGGTTATTCGGAAGTTCAACCGCCTCATCTGATTAACGAAGCATCCGGGTTCGGCACGGGACAATTGCCCGACAAGGAAGGACAAATGTATCATATCGAAAAAGATAATCTCTACCTCATTCCCACCGCCGAAGTGCCGGTAACCAATTTTTACCGCGATGTAATTCTCGACGAAAAAGACTTCCCGGTAAAAAACACGGCCTATACGCCTTGTTTTCGTCGCGAAGCCGGAAGCTGGGGCGCTCATGTACGCGGTTTAAACCGGCTCCATCAGTTTGATAAAGTGGAAATTGTTCGCATCGAACATCCGGACAAATCTTACGAAGCCCTGGACGAAATGGTGGAGCATGTAAAAACTCTCTTGCAGGATTTGGAACTTCCTTTTCGCATCGTACGATTGTGCGGCGGCGATTTGGGATTTACTTCGGCGCTTACCTACGATTTCGAAGTGTGGTCGGCAGCCCAAAAACGTTGGTTGGAAGTTAGTTCCGTATCCAATTTCGAAACCTTTCAAGCCAACCGGCTCAAACTCCGGTTTCGCGATAAACATAATAAAAAACGCTTGGCCCATACCCTCAACGGAAGTGCTTTGGCATTGCCCCGGGTAGTGGCTGCATTGCTGGAAAATAATCAAACTCCCGAAGGGATTGTCATGCCGGAAAAATTGCGAACCTATACGGGTTTTGAGAAAATTCAATAGTTTTTTTGGACTTTAACGTTAACTTTAACTATTTTAAAATCAGCAATCTCAAATCGCTTTCCTCCAAGGAATCTTAATCTTTCCGATTCATTAAAATATAATTCCGAAATTATTAATTTAAAAGCAGCATCGCTTATAGTTTTAGAAAAAAATAAAATTATATATTCGTTTTTTTTCTTAACTTTAAAGTTTAAATAAACCGGAACCAATTTGTATGGAAAAAATTCGTCCATATACCGCCGAGGAAGAAAAATTAATGAAGGAAAAACTGGATAATATTTTAAAATCCAGTTACCAAAAACTCGACCGTAAGGATAAAGCCCTTATAAAAAAGGCGTTTCTTACGGCCAAGGAAGCGCATGCGCAGCAAAGACGTAAATCCGGTGAGCCGTATATATTTCATCCCATTGAAGTAGCCCGTATTGTGGCCCAGGATATCGGTTTGGATGCCATTTCCATTGCGTCGGCATTGCTTCATGACACCATTGAAGATACCGACATCACGGCGGATTATTTGCGGCGTGAATTCGGCGAAAAAATCACGCAAATCGTTGAAGGACTAACCAAAATTCGTAAACTTCCCAAGGATAAGGATTTTTCCATTCAAGCGGAGAATTTCCGTAAATTAATACTTACGCTAAATGAAGATGTGCGGGTGATTCTCATTAAAATCGCCGACCGTTTGCATAATATGCAAACCATGGACAGCATGCCGCGCTACAAGCAGGAGAAGATTGCATCGGAAACGCTTTATATTTATGCGCCGCTTGCCCACCGCTTAGGGCTTTATGCCATTAAAACCGAACTCGAAGATTTGTCTTTGAAATATATCGATCCGGACGCCTATCATGAAATTAAACGCAAATTAGCGGAAACCGAAGAAGAACGGCGGGAGTATATCAAAAAATTTACCGAAATTGTTCAGGAAAAATTAAAAAATTTAGACCTTGAATTTACCATCACCGCCCGGGCTAAATCAATTTATTCCATCTACAGGAAAATGAAGGAAAAGGATGTGGATTTCGATCAGATTTATGACAAATTCGCCATCCGGATTATTTATAAAGCCCCGCCCGAAAAAGAAAAGCAATTGGCATGGAGTATTTTTTCGGTGATTACCGACCATTTCAAATATAATCATGACCGGGTGCGTAACTGGCTCGACAGGCCGCGATCCACGGGCTATCAAGCGCTCCATGTTACAGTTTTGGGTCCGGATAACAAATGGGTGGAAGTGCAAATACGTTCCGAACGTATGAATGAAATTGCCGAAAAAGGTTATGCCGCGCATTATAAATATAAACAGGGTGCCGACGAAGCCACGGAAATAGGAATTGATAAATGGCTCACACAATTGCAGGAAATTCTATCCAATCCCGAAGGCGATGCTTTGGATTTCTTGGATGACATCCGATTAAGTTTGTACAGCGACGAAATTCATGTGCTCACACCCAAGGGCGATGTCATATCTCTGCCCAAGGGGGCAACGGTATTGGATTTTGCTTTTCATATTCATACCGAAGTAGGCATGCATACCCGGGCCGCCGAAGTCAATAACCGGATTGTTCCGCTCAATTATGTGTTGAACAGTGGCGACATGGTCCATATTATCACTTCGCCCAATCAAAAACCCAAACAGGCCTGGTTGAACATAACGGTAACGGGCCGGGCTCGTTCGAAAATCAAATCTTTTCTCCGTCAGGAAGAAAAGGAAATTACCGAAGAAGGTAAGGAAATATTACGCCGAAAACTCCGCCAACTCAAACTTAAAAATGACGAAAAAACAATAGGCGAACTCCAAAAATATTTCAAACTGCGAACCAGCAAAGACTTGTTTTATAAAATAGGAACAGGCGAAATCGGCAATAAGGAATTGAAATCATTTGTAAATGCCAAGAATAATTTTTTCCTCAAAATTTTTCAAACTCCTTGGAAAAAGGTTCATAAGGAAAAAAAAGAAAAGAAAGAGGAAAAGCAATTAAGTCCGGCCGAGATAGAAAATTATGATATCATCGTATTCGGTCAAGACGATCAACATTTGGATTATACCTTGGCCAATTGTTGCAATCCCCTGCCCGGCGACGATATATTCGGTTTTGTAACCATTAATGAAGGGGTCAAGGTGCATAAAAAAACATGTCCCAACGCCATTTATCTGCAGTCGAGATATGCCCATAGAATCATCCCCGCCCGGTGGACCGATTCCAGCAAACAAAGTTTCAAGGTTAAACTTAAAATTATCGGGGCCGACCGGCAAGGAATTGTGGCCGATATTACCAAATTGGTCAGTGTGGATATGGGATTTCGTTTGGTTCATGTGGAATTCGACGACAAAAGCGGACTTTTCGAAGGAATGATTATTGTCGAACTGCAAAATACGGCTCAACTTAAAGAATTAATGCTTCGTCTGAAAGAGATTGAAGGCGTAAACAAAATAGAGAAAATTTAATCATGCGTTCGTCCAAATTTACCTTCATCCTGATAGGGCTTCTTATTTTATTGGGAGTTTATGCCTTCTATACCACTTATCAAATGAAAAAAATGTTTTGCCGAAAGAACGATTTGAACAAAGAAAATCAAATTTTGGCCGATTCTTTACACTTATTAAAAAAACAAATCGATAGTTTGCATGACGAGATTTACGATATGGGATTATTCCGCTTGAAATTCGATGCCGAAGGACTTGATTATTTGGACGAAAACTACGGCGAACGAGCGGACTGGGAAAAATATATTACGGACAAACTAATGGAAAGCAACCTCACCAAAGGAGATAATCCATTGATACCTCATGCAGGCATGTATGGCGACATGAAAATAAATTCCGTACGCGTGTTAAATCAAAAATGGCTTATTGTCAATTTTTCCGACGGAAAAATTTGGGGTGAAGCCCTATTCGAATACGAACCCGTTTCGAAAGACAGCATTCGATTTAAAAAAATCCGATCATTGTTATATCCTTTTTCCCCATAATTTTGTAAATTTTATTTACAAAAACCTGCAGTCATGAAACCTAAAAAACGTTTCATCCCGGCATTTTTTATCGGGTTGACTATTTTCTTATTTACTTCTTTTAATGTGGCAGAACAATTTCTGAAAATCCGTTATCCGGATGCGCAAAAAAACTCTTTTAATGAAGAGCGAAATGATCTTTTGCCAAGCTGGCTCATGTCAGAAAAAATGGAAATCAAACATTACCGTGACAAAATTTTTTATGTGTTTCCACGGCTGGGTGAAAAAGTAGAAAAGAATAATACGCTCATTATACAAACGGAAATTCCGGCCAATCATGCCGTGATATTAAATAATGGAAAAATTATTGTACAACATCATAGAAAAATAAGTTTGTATGCCCCGGATTTATCACTTATTAAAGAAATAAACCTCGATTTATTTCCGTCCGATTTTTCTCCCTCTTATATCATTGCCGACCCGGAAGGAAAATTTTTAATTGTAGGCAAGCCCGATCGTCGCCAGAAAACCTATACTTTATATAAAGTGGATTTGTTGTCCAATAACATCTCACCATTAATAAATTTGGATAAATGGCATTTTCCCGGTATTGCGCCCATTAAGCGAGCCGAAAAAATCATCAAGGAAAACCCGGAATTTGCCGCCGATTATTTTTCACTGATTTATCAATTTGAAGATTTTGAGGGAGGTTTTATTCGGGACGGAAAACTTTATATATGGTTCAAGCCCGATTACGGCTCGTACAAAGGACGCCTTTACGTGATTTCTTTGGATAATCCTCGTATTATTTCTCAAATTAATGATTTTAATTTGCTTACCGGACTTTCATCCCGAAATTTTGTTTATACCAAAACGGCGGATGATGATGCCTCCGAATTAGATAAGGCGGTTTATGTAAACAATAAGGGAAAAGAAAAAAAATATAATTTGTCCTTTATAACCAATAATATGAAATACGGAAACAATCATATTTTCGCGATTCGCGATGAATCATTGCGGGTAATAAATTTGAAATCAAAAGAGTCGAAAGAAGTTCTTGTGCCAAAAAATGCGGAGATATTATTTGCAACGCCTTCCGGGAATAGGGCATTTATCTACAAACCAGGTCAAGGGACCTTCATCATGCTTTATGATGTCAGAACCGGCACGTTAACGGAATTATTATCCGGAGAAGTCAAAGGTTTTCCGCATTCTTTCACATCCACTTATGACGGAGAATCCTTTGTGTTTGTAGTGGAAAATCGATTGATGTTGGGCTATATCAATGATTTAAGTCGCCCCGTAATTTCCGTTCGTTTGCCCGACACGGTGGACGTCCGGACAATCGAATTTAGCGTAAATGCCTATGATAGGGCTTTTGTTTCCGGGCTTAAAAATTTGGAATTGAATGGCAAACCGGTTTCGAATCATTCGGAGCAAAGTCTCTCGCTTAATAAAGGAGTCAATCGGCTAACTTTTAGAGCATCTGACAGAGCGGGAAATATTACAACAATCCGGAAGCAAATATTTGCCAAGTAAAAATATTCATATTATTTCGCTTAATTTTATTCGTTCTGCTCCGGATATTTTTGCCGGAATAATAAATTTTGTTTCTACATTTATTCTTGAACAATGCATGCTTTTGGAAAGCCGCATTAATTAATCTGAAAATTGAAAGAATTTAATCATATTAAGTCAAGTATCACATAATTTACAAATCGCTTACTTTACCTATATTTGAAAAAAAAGCAAGCGAATAATGAAAAGGTTTTTATATTTATTCATAGGATTTATTTTTCTGCATAATGCAATAGCCCAAAACTTTGATATCAGCCATGCGAATTTCGATCTGAAAATCGATCCTTACCGGCAATATGTCGAAGGAATTAATACTTTTGAAATGAAGATTTTACATCCGGCTGATTCCATTGTTTTTGATGCCCGGTCCAAGGTGGCAATCACGAATGTGCGGATCAATAAGCGAAAAGCCGACTTCAAGCAAAAAGAGAATAAAGCGATTATATACGGAAAATTTCGATCGAACAAAAGATACCGGATTACATTGGGCTATCATGTCACATCACCCGCTCAAGCCCTATATTTTACCGGCTGGAATAATCGTAACAAAAATCAGGTTTGGACCCAAGGACAAGGAAAAAATCATAGCCATTGGATGCCTTTTATTGATGATGTAAACGAGCGCTTTACTTGGCAAACGACCATTGAATTTCCGGCCGGTTATGAAGTGATTTCCAACGGCCGGTTAATTTCACGCGACACCCTTTCGAATGGCAGCGTCCGGCATCTGTATCAAATAGAGCGGCCGGCGGCCGGTTATTTATTTTTCGTGGGAGTGGGGGAGTACCTAGTCGAAAAAGATACCGTTTCGGGGATTCCGCATTCAAAATATCATTATCCGGACGCACCGAAACCCGATAAAACTTTTTACTTTTCCAATCGTATTTTCAAATTGATGCCCGAATTAATCGGCATGGCATTTCCTTGGTCGAACTACCGGGAAATTCCGCTGCGGGATTTTATTTACGGCGGAATGGAAAATGTAACCGCTACCGTTTTTTCGGACGATTATGTGGT
Organism: Flavobacteriales bacterium; assembly: GCA_027067965.1. GTDB lineage: Bacteria > Bacteroidota > Bacteroidia > Flavobacteriales > Flavobacteriaceae > JAADED01. The sequence continues at coordinate 27,960 of JAMOUV010000033.1, forward strand.
TAACGATACCTCATGGAACGATAAAAATCCGGTTTATATATTGGCCCATGAGTTGGCTCATCAATGGTTTGGCGACTATGTGACCGAAACTTCGTCCCGGCATCATTGGATCCACGAAAGTTTTGCCACCTATTACGGCCGTGAAGCCGAAAAGGAAATATTCGGAAAGAATCATTATGAATTCGGTAATTATTTCGAATGGGAACAAATCGTTAAAAAATATCACGAAGGCGATACCGTACCGCTATTCAACGGCAAAGCCACATCGCTTACCTTCTATCAGAAAGGCGCTTTTGTGCTCCGGATGATGCGTAACCGGCTCGGCCGGGAAAAATTCCGGGAAGTAATCATACATTTCTTGAAAAATCACCCTTATCAAAATGTAAGCACTTCCGATTTCAAACGAAGTTTGTACGCCGTAACCGGCGACAGTTTGAATGATTTTTTCGAACGTTGGTTCGAAAGTGCGGAAATTCCGCACTACGAATTTGCCTTGCGGCAAGATTCGTTAATCATTCAAACCGAATCGGAAGTGCTTATTCCGGTCCGGCTATTTTACCGCAACGGAACCTACCGGGATATTAAAACCAATCATTCCGTGGCCATTCCGGATTTTGACAACTTTACTTTTTACCTTCCCGACCCGGGGCGTCAATTTTTAGTGGAAACCCGGTGGCAATTGGATTCTTCCAAAATGTTTTATGCATTACGGGCTCCGCTTTCGGATTTGGATTTTTTCAGGGTTTTGAAGAAGATGCGTCCGGTTCCTTTAAAAGAAAAGATGCGTATTTTTATGGATATTGCCGCTTGGGATTATTATTATCCCGTTCACCGTGAAATTCTTTATCAAACCGCCGCTGCCGATGATTCCGTTCGTGCCCGTATTGGTCGGTTGATATTAAAGCACGGCGTTCAGAACCGGAAAACCGTAGCCATGTCTTTTGCTAAAGTTCCCCGCGATTTGCAGGAAGAATTCGAGGGATTATTGCATGATGCATCCTACGAAACCCGCGAGCATGCGCTTTATGCCCTGTGGAATTCATTTCCGGAAAAAAGAAAAGTTTATCTCGACCGGACAAAAAATACTTACGGCGATCAAAGCCGGTCTTTCCGAATGCTTTGGATTATGTTGGCATTAAATACGCCGGAATATCTCTCCCATGAGTCGGCGCGAAAATACTTGAACGAATTGGTGGATTATGCTTCTCCCGATTGGCCCGTATCCACTCGTCTGACCGCTTTGGAATATATAGATATGCTGCGCTTAATCGACAAAAAAACGGCGGCTTACATCAAGCAAGCCGCCTCCTATTTCCATCCGGCACTCCGAAACAAAGCCCGGAAAATATCAAAGAAATATCATCTCGATTAAAAATTAAACCGCAGCGTCAAAGAATGCGTATTCGAGACAGTGTTTATATCATATTTTTGAGTTAGTCCGACCGGAAACAGTTGCTCGGTATAAGATTGATTTGAATATCTAATACCATAATCTAATTCGAAATTGCCGAAATCATATCCGATTCCGAATCCGTAACCGGTAGTTTTTGCAGCGGCAGTTTGCTTGAAAGGAGAGGTTTTCATAAAATACCCCGCCCGAACGGACCATTCTTGTAACTTCAATTCGCCGCCAATATTAAAATGATGCGATACGGTAAATGTTTGGTTAATCTCATCATTGAGATATTCATAATATTTATTGGATTCCGGATCACCGTTTATGGAAGAAAATCTCGTCATACTCCAATTTTTTTGACCGTAATTCAAAGCAAGGAATCCTATTTTTCCTACTACATAAGATAAGCCGATTTGCCAACTTCCCGGTGAAATGTATTTGTATGATTCATACACATTCAAGGTTCCGGGAAAGAATTCGAATGTATTTACTTCGGCCGTGTTACCGTCGCCGTCCAAATCGTCCACATCCAAAGCGGTGGTTTTTATGCCTTCTTGTGTGCTTTCTTCGATTTCCCACCATACGGGTGTATGATAAGCCAAAGAAATTTTAAGATTTTTATCGATTTGATACATCATGCCGAATTTCATTTGAAAACCTTCTGCTTCTGTCATTAATTTATTGTAGTAATTAACGGATTGTAATATGGAATGCGTGTCGTAACCCGATTCTGCAAAGTCATTTTCACGGCTATAATTCAATGTTTTTAATGTCATACTCACTCCCAAAGATAGTTTTTTGTCCATTTGAGCGGCAAAGAATATATCGGTTGAATATTTTTTTCCCTGGGTTTCTTGGGTTAATTTATGATATAAAGGAGAGGAATAAAGGGCATTGCTTACATAGACGGTATTCAAACTGTCAAATGAAAGCGGGTCGATTACATAGGCCTGATAAGCCAAAAAGGCGTGTTGGGCATAGGAACCGTAACTGCTTCCCAACCAATCGTAAACACTTTCCATGCTCTCGCCTTCATAAATATTCAAATCACCGGTAGGGACACCTTCGGCTTGTGCAACAAAATAATCGGCAACGGATTGCATAGCACCCGATTCACCTTTCATTCTGATGCCGTTGTGATAATCATATTCTTTGTTTCCGGTAATACCGAATACAATTTTATTCCATTTGTTTTTTTTGGAAACAAACGGAAATACCATTCCCCATTGATTGGTAAAGAATGGACGATAATAAAAACTTTTAACGGAATAAAATTCCGATTGATTATTGTAAACCGTGGAGTTATTCCTACCGAAAAATCCCGGCGACCAACTAATTCGATTGGATACAAAAGCCGTGGCTCCTGCTGGATTTGCTGCTACGGCCGACAAGTCCGCTCCAATGGCTGAAATGGTACCGACTGTTCCCAAATATCTGGCCGTTCCGTTTAATTCACTACGGTTGTAATGAAACACATCGTTCATATTTTGTGCATTCAGTCCTAGAAAAACGAATGCAAAAAAGGATACGAGTATATGATTTATTCGCATAAGATATTATTTTAATGTTAAATGATAATTTTTATCTTCTTCCTCTTGATCCCGAAGAACTTCTACCGCCAAATCCACTTGAACGTCCGCTACTGCTGCTTCGACCCGAACCGAAAGATGACGTACGTCCGCTTCGGGATGATGTGCCGAATGAAGAACGGGACGAACGGCTTCTTCCGTAATGATGCGAAGAATTACTCCTGCTTGAAGAAGAGGCACGCGAATGTCGTTGGCTTCTCCTGGAATTTATGATACGGGATGTGTGACTTCTCGATGATGACCTTCTGATTTTTCTGGAATGTCTGGGTGTATAAGAAGCCGGATTGCGGTAATTTCCTCGTGATGTTCGGACAGGATTATCGCGATGAGAGCGATTTATAGGCGTTCGATGATCGGTTGGTTGATGCCGATTGGTACGGGTAGAATGATTTCTGCCGGATCTTTTGGTTCCTCCTCTGGAATTTCTAATATGACGATCACCGGAAGTTGTTCTGATACGGTCATGATCTCTTCGATCGTTTATTCTGATTCCTTCGCGAGATGTTCTTCCGCGACCGTTTCGAGTTCCTCTGATATTTTGGCGAACACCGTTATGGCGGTTATTCCCTTGACGACCGTTTTCAATAGAGCGGGTATGTCTGCCGGTATTCGAAAGTCCGTTTCGGGGATTTCTTAAATTTCGCAAGGTGCTTAATCTGGCCACTCGTCCGATTCGACCGGTGGATGAGGTGTTATATCCGCTAGGGATTCTTCCTCTCGGTCCTCTCACCGTGGCGGTTCTTACATGGCCGTAATATCCGCCGGGATAACCGTTGTTGTATAAATAATATGGATAACCGGGATAATAATAAGGATCACCGTAATAATTATAGAAATTATAAGTATAAAAGCCCGTGTATCCCCAACTCCAATACGGCGAATACCATGAATCATAACACCAAGGATCATAAGGCCCGTAATAATAACTTACGTAAACGAAGGAAGGATGATGAAATCTCCAATACCATCGCGGTCTATACCAATACCAAAAATTATCGTAGTGAATGTATACATGCACGTCGTCGTCATCATCATCGTAATAATATTTATTGACTACCAATTCATCCGGGTCGTCAGTGATGTAATAATTATTGTAAGTGATGTTTTGTTTGTCTTGATAATTTTCTTCCGCTTGCAAAGAATCGGATGAAGTCTCATAAGATTCGTCATAGTTCTGCTTATCGTTTTTCTGAAAAGCATACTTGCGTTCCGTTTTAACCTTGTGTTTCGGTTGAACCACTTCGGTATAATATTCTTCGTCCGAATAATATACTCCGTCGTCAACCGATGCATTGCGATAACTGTCGCATGAAGAAATGCTAATCAAGAGTATCGCACTTATAAGCGTATAAAATAGTTTGTTTTTCATCGGGATGGTTTTGAAGGTTTCAATTTTAATGTTTAGTTTTGCTGTCAATATGTTTCAATCAATAATTATACCAAAGTTATGCCAAAGAACTTAACGAAACGTGCTGAAGATTACTCGAAATGGTACAATGAAATCGTTCTGCGAGCCGGATTAGCCGAAAATTCGGGCGTGCGCGGCATGATGGTGATTAAGCCCTACGGATTTGCCATTTGGGAAAAAATTCAAGCCCAATTAGATAAAATGTTTAAGGAAACCGGTCATCAAAATGCCTATTTCCCCTTATTAATACCCAAAAGTTATTTCGCCAAAGAAGCCCAGCATGTCGAGGGTTTTGCCAAGGAAGCGGCGGTGGTAACTCATTATCGCTTGCGTACCACACCTGACGGAAAAGGTATTGAAGTGGACCCGGATGCCAAACTGGAAGAGGAATTGATTATCCGGCCTACTTCCGAAACCATTATTTGGGATACTTACCGCCGTTGGATTCAGTCCTATCGCGACTTGCCTTTGCTCATTAATCAATGGGCCAATGTGATGCGATGGGAAATGCGAACCCGCCTATTTCTTCGCACGGCCGAATTTCTATGGCAAGAAGGTCATACGGCTCATGAAACCAAAGAAGAAGCCATTGAAGAAGCCGAAAAAATCTTGGATATATATGCTGAATTTGCCCGCGATTATATGGCCATGCCGGTAATTAAAGGAGTCAAAACCCCTTCCGAACGCTTTGCAGGTGCCGAAGAAACTTATACCATCGAAGCGCTCATGCAAGACGGAAAGGCATTGCAATCGGGGACTTCACATTTTCTGGGTCAAAATTTTGCCAAGGCATTCGATGTGAAATATTTATCGCGCCAAGGAAAATTGGAATATGTATGGGCTACTTCCTGGGGCGTTTCGACAAGACTCATGGGCGCCTTGATCATGACCCATTCCGACGATTACGGTTTGGTTTTGCCTCCCAAATTGGCTCCTATTCAGGTGGTGGTTATTCCTATTTTTAGGAAAAAGGAACAATTGGAACTTATCGATAAGAAAGTAAAAGAACTCACCGACGCGTTGAAGCAAAAAGGCATTAGCGTTAAATATGATAACAGTGATAATTATAAACCCGGATGGAAATTCAACGAATACGAACTCAAAGGAGTGCCCGTAAGAATTGCCATCGGGCCGCGTGACTTGGAAAACAATACGGCCGAAGTGGCCCGGCGCGATACTTTAACCAAAGAAATTGTGTCGATGGATAATTTACCCGCTTATGTGGAAAATCTATTGTCTGAAATTCAAGATAACCTGTATAATCGCGCGCTGAAGTATCGCGACGCACATATTACTAAGGCCGATACTTTCGATGAATTTAAAGAAATCTTGGAAAATAAAGGCGGTTTTGTATTGGCCCATTGGGACGGCACGCCCGAAACCGAAGAAAAAATAAAAGAACTTACCAAAGCTACCATCCGGTGCATTCCCTTGGATATGGACACTACCGAAGAAGGCGTCGATCCGTTGAGCGGCAAACCTTCCAAGCGGCGCGTGCTTTATGCCAAGGCATATTAAAGGAACTACTCTCATGTAACCGTTCTCTATATCCGGATGATTTATTCTTCCCGGAAAGTTTTCTTTTACCGCATTTTTTTTGGAAAATTTTTATTCACATGAATGAATAACAAAAATTGCCCATGCAACCTATTGATTATAAGAAGTTTACATATCTAAAATCGAGTTTTCAACAATTTGATGGTAAAAAATGGTAAAAAACGGGATTATTTTATATCTTTGGATGTAATAAAACACGCAATCCCCGGCTTGTGAAAATTTTAATCGGCACATATTATTCCAAATTGGACGGTCACGGTCGTGTACTGTTACCCAAAGGTTTGCGAGAGCAACTCAAGGATATGGAACACGAAGGATTTGTGCTTCGCCGGGCTACCTTCTTCGATAATCTGGAATTGCATCCCCGAAAAGAATGGGAACGCTGGATGAAAAAATTGCTTAAAGTAAATAAAACTTCGCGAAAAAAAGTACAACTCATTTCATTGATCAATGCCGGGGCGCGCTTAGTCCATTTGGATAGTCACGGCCGATTGCAAATTCCCAAGGACCTGATCAAATTGATGGGACTGAAAAAAGAAGTAGTTATTGCCTCGGAAGGCAATATTCTGCAAATATGGGACAAGGACCGGTACGAGCGTTTCTGGGAAGAACACAGAGAAAGTTTCCCTGATTTGATGGAAGAACTTTTAGACCACACGGATTTTGACGATGATGACGACGAATAAAGAAACATATCATGTGCCCGTTTTGCTTAAGGAAAGCGTGGACGGTTTACGGATTAAGCCGGACGGTGTGTATGTAGATGCCACCTTCGGTGGCGGCGGTCACAGCCGGGAGATTCTGAAGCGATTGGGCAAGGAAGGAAAACTGTTTGCTTTCGACAAGGATGAAGATGCCCAAGCCAACCTCATCGACGACCCGCGTTTTACATTTATTCGTTCGGATTATCGGTTTTTGAAAAACCATCTGCGGCTTTACGGCATAAAGCAAATCGACGGCTTATTGGCCGATTTGGGCATTTCTTCTCATCAAATAGATACACAAAACCGGGGCTTCAGCACCCGCTTCGATGCGGATTTGGATATGCGAATGGACCGGGAATCGGACTTCTCGGCCGCGGATGTTTTAAACCGTTACGACGAAGATAAATTGACCGAAATTCTATGGCAATACGGTGAATTGAAGAATGCACGAAAAATTGCCAAAAGCATTATCAAATACAGGAATGAAAAGCCCTTAAAAACAACTTTCGATTTAATCGAAGCATTGCGCCCGCATATTCCTAAAAAAACGGAAAAGAAATTTTTAGCCAAAGTATTTCAGGCCATACGAATTGAAGTAAATGGGGAATTGGAATCGCTCAAACGTATGTTAGAACAAGCAAAAGATTTGATTAAGCCGGGCGGGCGTTTGGCGGTAATCACTTATCATTCCTTGGAAGACCGGCTTGTGAAGAGGTTTATTCAGTCGGGAAATTTCGAAGGTAAAATTGAAAAGGATTTTTACGGGAATTATTATGTGCCCTTCAAGAAAGTGGGAAAATTCATCACTCCTTCAAAGGAGGAAATTGAAAAAAATCCGCGTGCGCGGAGTGCCAAGTTACGAATTGCGGAACGAATAGCCGAAAATAACCCCGAATGACACTAAAAGATATTTTGCGTTTGGAAATGCTGCGCGGCGAAAAGGCCACCCGCAATTGGCTTTTTCTCTTGGGCATACTGGTTTATATGTTTATCAGTATTTGGCTCAGTCATGTATCGGAAATCAAAGCCGTAAAAATGTCCAAACTAACGGCCGAAAACCGGCGTTTGCGGTCGGAATATGTGAGTTTAAAAAGCATGTTGATGCAACAACAATTGCGTTCGAATGTCTATGACAAACTCAAAAACGACGGATTTATCATTCCCAAGCGACCACCGGTTCAAATCGAACTCGAAGAATGAAAGATTATTTGAAAATAGTAAATATCAGAAGTTTGTTTTTAGCCGCCATGATCTTGGCAGTGGCGGTGGGAATTGTTTATAAATTATTTGTCATTGCATTTATCGACGGTCCGGCATATCGCGAATTGGCCAATAAATACACGATTAAAACTTTTAAGGTAAAAGCCGCCCGGGGAAATATTTTTAGCGAAGACGGTCAGGTATTGGCCGTGACCGTACCCTTATATACCGTACATTTCGATCCGATGGTGATACGGAGCGATAAGGATTATTATAAAAACTTAAAGAAATTATCCGCCGGATTGGCCGGCATTGTGGGCCATGATTACCGGTATTGGTATAATAAACTTTCCAAGGCGCGAAAAAGAAAAGACAGGTATGTATTTATTGCCAAGAACTTGACATTCAAGCAATTCGAACAATTAAAAAAACTTCCTCTCTTGCGACGCGGGCGCATCAAAGGCGGATTGATTTATGAAATAAAATCGACGCGTAAATATCCTTTCGGCAATATGCTCAAACGCACTATCGGCATATCCACCCCGGCAGCCAAATACGGTTTGGAAGGGGCCTATGACAAAATTTTGAGCGGAACCGACGGTGAACGACTGAAGCATAAAATCCGGGCAAATGCTTGGAAACCCGTAAATAATTTTAATGAAAAAGAACCTGTGGACGGCCCGGATTTGATTACCACCATTAACATGCAAATGCAAGACATCGCCCATCAAACTTTATTAAATCAATTGAAAAAATATAAAGCCGACCACGGTATATTGGTGCTGATGGAAGTCAAAACGGGTGCCGTCAAGGCCATGGTTAATTTGAAAAGAAATGCTTCGGGAAATTATAGCGAAACGTTAAACTACGCCATTTTCGAAAAATTTGAACCGGGTTCCTTGTTTAAAACCTTTACTTATTTGGCTTTATTGGAAGACAATAAAATAGATACCGGTTTAACTTTTGAATTGTTTTCTAACCGTTGGAAATACTACGACCGTCATATCACGGATTCGCATCATTATTCTCATAAAAAAATGACCGTAGCGGAAGCATTTTCCCAAAGTTCAAATATTGTAACGGCCAAAATGGTGGATAGTTTCTATCGCCGTTCGCCTTCGCAATTTACTAACCGGCTTATCACGGGATTCGGTTTGGGAAACAAATTAAACCTTTCCATTAAAGGCGAAGCCGACCCTTTGATTCCTACGCCCGGCAGTGACAAGTGGAAAGGATATAAATTAGGCATGATGTCATTCGGATATACCGTAGGGCTAACTCCCATTCAGATATTGACCTATTATAATGGCATTGCGAATGGCGGAAAAGTATTAAAACCATATTTCGTCAAAGAAATACGCAAGAACGGCCAAATTATTCAATCCACCGATCCGCAGGTAATTAATAGTTCGATGGCGTCGAAAAAGAATATTGAAATCATGCAAAAACTCATGCGAAAAGTGGTGAGGGAAGGAACCGCCAGAAATATTAATTCACCTTACGTGCAAATTGCCGGAAAAACCGGTACCACACAAACGGATTATTGGACGGGCCACACACAGTATATCGCTTCGTTTGCCGGATTTTTCCCTTATGAAGATCCTACCTATTCCATGATAGTTGTTGTGCACAAGCCCGACCCCAAAACGGGTTATTACGGCAATGTGGTGGCCGGCAAGGTCTTTCAAGAAGTAGCCGAACAGGTATATGGCATCACACCAAGAAAACTTATTGTCAAAGCGGAATGAAAAAATGGGATAGACATATTACCGATAAACTGAAAATCCGGAAAATATCCGGCACAATACCCGACGAAATTGCCGGACTTACCGATGATTCCCGCAAAGTGGTTCCCGGCGGCGTGTTTATTGCCGTAAAAGGACCCGTGGCCGACGGACATGATTATATCGAACAAGCGGTAAAAAAAGGCGCATCTGTTATTATAAGCGAAAGAGATGTAAATGTGCCGGATCATGTTTATTTAATAACCGTTGAAGATTCTCGCAAGGCATTGGCCGAATTGGCCGGATGGTATTACGATTATCCGTCCCGCCGCTTAAAACTCACCGGCATTACGGGAACCAACGGCAAGACGAGTGTAGCCACTATGCTTTACAAACTCTTTCGTAGAGCGGGATTTATTTCGGGTTTGATTTCCACCATTGAAATCAAAATCGGAGACGAAAGTCTTCCTACAAGGAATACCACGCCGGGCATTTTGGAATTGAACCGGATTTTGGCCGAAATGGTTTCGCAAGGAGTAGAATATGCTTTTATGGAAGTCAGTTCGCATGGAATCGATCAAGGAAGAATCATGGGCATCACATTCAGCGGCGGCGTTTTTACCAATCTAACTCATGAACACTTGGATTATCACGGAGATTTTATCACCTACCGGGATGTAAAGAAAAAATTCTTCGACCGCTTGCCCGAAACGGCATTTGCATTGACCAATAAAGACGATAAAAACGGATTGTTTATGCTGCAAAATACCCGGGCAAAAAAATATACCTACGGCATCAAGAATCCGGCTGATTTCAAAACCGAAGTCATGGAAATGGATTTTAGCGGCATGTTGCTGAAAATCAACGGCAAAGAAGTTTGGACCAAATTAACGGGAATTTTCAATGCTTATAATTTAACCGCTGTTTACGGCGCGTCGGTGCTTTTAGGCATTCCTTCGGACGATGCCTTGGTTTATCTAAGCGAATTGGAAGGACCCGACGGGCGTTTTGAGCGTGTGACGGCTCCCGACGGACGCATTGCCATCATTGATTACGCCCATACACCGGATGCATTGGAAAACGTATTGAAAACCATTGCCGGTATCCGGAAAAAAAATCAACAAATTATTACCGTAGTAGGCGCAGGGGGCGATCGAGACAAGGAAAAGCGCCCTAAAATGGCTCGAACGGCGGCACGTTTGAGCGATTGGGTCATCCTGACGTCAGATAATCCGCGAACCGAAAATCCGGCAGCCATATTACATGATATGTTGCAAGGAATAGGTCCCGAAGACAATTATAAAACCTTGGTCATCGAAGACCGGAGTCAGGCCATCAAAGCCGCCGCCCGGTATGCAAGAGAAGGCGATATTATTTTGATTGCCGGAAAAGGACACGAAACCTATCAAATTATAGGTAAAGAGAAAAGATATTTCAACGACAAGGAAGAAATAATCAAATATTTTAATTCGTAAATATATGTTATATCATTTATTTGACTTTCTGAATTCCCATTATGATATTCCCGGCGCCGGATTGTTTCAGTATATCAGTTTCCGGTCGGCAATGGCTTTTACCATCGCATTTTTAATCAGTTTGATTTACGGAAAAAAACTTATTGCTATTCTACGCAGGCAACAAATCGGCGAAAATGTGCGTGATTTGGGGCTCGACGGTCAAAAAGCCAAAGAAGGCACCCCAACTATGGGCGGGCTTATGATTATTATTTCCACATTGATTGCCGTATTGTTGCTCAACGATTTGACCAACCCTTATATTCAATTATTGATTTTGACTTTAATTTGGATGGGCACCATCGGTTTTATCGATGATTATATCAAAGTCATCAAAAAAGACAAAACGGGTTTACGCGGTAAATTCAAAATTTTCGGTCAGGTCGGTCTGGGTGTAATTATCGCATTGGCAGTGTATTTTCATCCGGAAATCAACATCAAGACAAAGAATTATCAAGTAAGCATCGAAGAAAAATCAAGAAATATTTCCAAGGCCTTTAATCCGCCCGAAAAGAGTCTGAAAACCACCTTGCCGGGATTTAAACATAACGAATTTAATTACGAATGGTTTCTCCCGAAAAGTTTGAGGGGAAATTTATGGATCAAACTTCTATTGTTTATTTTTGTGGTGACCTTCATTATTACGGCGGTTTCCAACGGAGTTAATCTCACGGACGGAATCGACGGCTTGGCGGCGGGGACTTCAGCCATCGCCATCGGTGCACTTGCCATCTTGGCTTGGATTTCGGGCAACTTGATTTTTGCCGATTATCTAAACATTATGTACATACCCGGCGTAGGCGAAATTTCCGTGTTTTTGGCCGGATTCATCGGGGCATTGCTCGGTTTCTTGTGGTATAATGCCTATCCCGCCTATATTTTTATGGGCGATACGGGAAGTCTTACCATCGGAGCCATTATTGCGGTTATTTCCATATTTATTCGAAAAGAATTATTACTTCCGCTCCTGGGCGGCGTATTTCTTATCGAGAATTTATCGGTTATTCTTCAAACCCGCTATTTTAAATATACCCGAAAAAAATACGGCGAAGGAAGAAGAATTTTTAAAATGGCACCCATTCATCATCATTTTCAGAAAATGGGTTTGCACGAAAATAAAATTGTAGTCAGATTTTGGATTGTGGCCATGTTATTGGCGGTTTTGAGTATAGCATTATTAAAAGTCAGGTAATTATGAAAGAATTGATTATAAAATATCACGGTGATACGTTGGCAGCGAAAATCAAATACGGACTACCCGTAGGCGAAAAGGCCGTGAAGTATGCCAAATGTTTTGAAAATAAATATCCGCCTTACCGGATGAAAATGAGCGGAAAACATAATGGCGTGGTATTGATAAACGACAGTGGGGCTTCGGGTATTCATGCCACTTATTTCAGTTTGCAACAAATTAATGCGCCCGTCATTTGGATTGTTTGGAATGACGAAGCAGATGCAGCATTCGAGCAAATGGATTTGGCTTTGTTACACCGGGTCAAAAAGATTATCGTAATCGGCAAAGCATATTTAAAATTGGATTATTTGTTCGGACAAGAAACCTGTGTCGAAGAAGCCGGATATCTGGAAGATGCATTCCGGCGTGCTTTGAAAGATGCCCAAGCGGGAGATTATATTTTGTTTTCGCCCGCCACCAAAAAAATTGAAGGAATCGGTTCCAGCAAGGAACTTTATGAGCATACCGAAAAAGTATTAAAAAAATATATCAAATAATGCCGGAAAGACTGAAAAATTTGAAAATTTACATCAAGGGCGACCCCGCCTTGGCGGGAATCGGACTCTTATTGGTATTGATATCATTTGCGGTGGTTTTCAGTACCAGCAGTAATTTGGTGAACATTTATCAAACCCATTCGCATTGGTTTTATTTGCTCAAACATACCATCCTTATTGCTACCGCCATCTTTTTATTTATAGTTAGCATGCATCTCCCGGTGGAATATTTGCGAAAATCCATTCCCGTTTTGATGATATTGACCGTATTATTGCTTGTTTACACTTTATTTTTCGGCATTTCGGCTAACGGCGACACGGCACGGCGATGGATTAAAATTCCTTTTGCCACCATTCAACCTTCGTTTATTGCCATGTATGTATTGATGATTTTTACCGCCGATTTTTTGGATAAAATAAAAAATAAAAAAACCACCTTATTGGAGGATTTCAAAACCTATTGGGCTTGGGTCTTCCTTAGCATCGGCTTGATAATGCCGGCAAACAATTCGACGGCCGCTCTTATCTTGGGCATGATTTTCATTATTTTATTTGTCGGTGGATATTCGTTTGGAAAATTAACGGTAATTCTTCTTACGGGTATTGCCCTGATCGGTATTTATTATGGATTGGCCAAGGCATTTCCCCGATATATACCCAACCGGTTCGAAACCGCCGAAAGCCGTATCAAAGAATTTCTGGGAATAGGAGACGATGAGAAGAAAGCAAAAAAAGTATTCGAATTGGACCAACCCACCCGTGCCAAAATGGCCATTGCTTCGGGCGGATTGATACGATGGGCACCGGGAAAAAGCGTACAAAAAAATATGCTTTCGCAATCTTCGTCGGATTTTGTATATGCCGTCATTATTGAAGAATACGGGGTGTTGTTAGGCGGTATAGGGATTTTGTTTTTATATCTGTTTTTATTTGTCAGAATTTGGATTATCGCTTATAACTTGAAATCTTATTTCAAAAAAATACTGGTATTGGCCTTGGGCTTGCCCATTATCATTCAGGCCTTGATTAATATGAGTGTGGCCACGGGATTAATTCCCGTTACCGGCCAACCGCTGCCCTTGATTAGCATGGGAGGGACGAGCATCATGATGACGGGATTGATACTGGGAATCATTGTGAAAATCAGTGAAGATATTTATGAAGATGAGTGACCGAAAGCATACATATAAATTCTTAATCAGCGGAGGTGGCACCGGAGGTCATATTTTTCCGGCTTTGAGCATTGCGGGCGAGATTAAAAAACGCTTGCCCGACGCGGAGATTTTATTTGCCGGAGCCGAAAATCGCATGGAAATGCAACGTGTGCCCCAAGCGGGTTATGAAATTGTCGGGCTTCCCATTGCCGGATTGCAACGAAAATTGACGCCCAAAAATCTCATGCTTCCGGTTAAAATCATCAAAAGCATCATGAAAGCGAAGGATTTAATCAAATCCTTCCGGCCCGATGCGGTTATCGGAACGGGCGGCTATGCATCGGCACCGGTGGTTTGGATGGCTCAACAAATGAAAATTCCCACTTATATTCAGGAACAAAATTCCTATCCCGGCATCACCAACCGCTTTTTGGGAAAGAAAGCGAGAAAAATTTTTACGGCCTATGACGAAGCCGCACAATATTTTCCTGCCGGTAAAGTCATTATGACGGGCAATCCGGTGCGGCCCGAAATCAAAGAAGTATCCCTGACCCCGAAAGATTATCACGCTTTCGGATTGAAGGAAAATTTGCCCGTCGTATTGATATTGGGCGGAAGTTTGGGTTCGGCAATCATCAACCGGTATGTGGCGCAATGGGTTGAAAATTCTTCGGCCAAGCCCGGTTTTCAACTGCTGTGGCAAACCGGAAAACTCTACTACGACCGCTATAAAAATTTGGAAAACGAATACGTCAAAATCGTTCCCTTTATTAAAGAAATGAACAAGGCCTATAGTTTGGCGGATCTCATCGTTTCGCGTGCGGGCGCCGGCACGCTTTCGGAACTTGCCTTGGTAGGTAAACCCGTTATTTTAATTCCTTCGCGCAATGTGAGCGAAGACCATCAAACCAAAAATGCCAAAGCGCTTGAAAAAAGAAATGCCGCCATTTTGCTTCCCGAAGAACAATTGGACGAGTTGTTTGAACGAATTGCCGGCCTACTCACGGATGAAAAACGACGAAAAGAATTATTGGAAAATATCATGCAAACGGCCAAGCCGGATGCTGTGGAAGAGATAGTCGATCATATATTGAAGGATATAGAAATAAATTCCAATCCGGATTAAATGAAGAAAAAATTCGTACATATCGGCATCGTAAGTTTTTGGATTATAATTTTCATGGGAATTGTCTCGTGGGCATGGATAGCCAATGCCAAATTCGCACTAAAAAAGCCGGAAAATTACGAAGTGCATATTTATCCGCAAGACAAATCCTATATCACCGAAAAAGAAGTGGTCGAATTAATAAAAAAATATGATATCAAAGATACGAACGATGTAGTCCGGAGCCGAATAGTGGAATCCCGATTGGAACAACATCCTTTTATCGATAATGCCGAAGCATATATCAATACGAAAGGCAAGCTGGCGGTAGAGATTACTCAATTCGAACCCTGGGCTTATGTGGATTTCGGTTCCTACCGGAAAATGATGGATAAGAAGGGTTATATTAAACCCGTACCTGCCCGGGAAAAACCCGAATTACCGGTGATTTTCGGCATTTATTCCGACCGGGATATCAGGGAACTCTATCCGTTGATCAAAGATTTGAAACAAGATAGTTTTTATCACCATAGAATCAAATCGATTGCATTGCGTCGAAATGGTATTTATTTGAAACTCAACGACTTTGCGCCGGAAATTAATCTGGGCGGAATGGATGCTTACCGGACAAAACTCGGCAAAGCCAAGGATATGATCCGCGTATTAAATCAACAAAAAAAGACCCGTTTATACAAACAGGTAGATGTAAGTTATCAAGGTCAAATTATTTGTAAAAAATAAGCACATCACATATGGAACAACAAAATCAACAACCAAGACCGTTCAAGGTAGCATTGGACATTGGAACCACCAAAGTGGTAGCCGTAGCCGGACGTAAAAATGCACACGGAAAAATTGAAATAGTGGGCTATTCGTCTTTATTCAATACCGGCGTGCAACAAGGAGAAATTTTCAATCTGTTTTCCGTTAAAGATGCCATTGAGCATGTAATGGAAGATATGAAGAAGAAATTCGATATTGATATCGAGGAGGTTAGTGTCGGCTTATCGGGCGATCATATTAAGGTGATGACCGTCACGGAAAATATTCTCAGGGATAATCATAAAGAAATTATTACGGAGAAAGATTTGATTGAATTGATTACAAAAACCAAGAATTCCATCTTGAAAGAAAATCATGAAGAAGTTATAGCCGTCTATCCGCAATACTATAGTGTGGATCAGTATTATAAAGTAAAACAACCCGTTGGAATGACAGGATATCGTTTGGAAGGAACTTTTGTAATAGTGAAAGCCGACTTGCGAAAGATTCAGAAAATCGAGGAAAGTTTGGATTTGGCCCAATTGAAAATCGATGAGATTTTTTTACAATCGGTGGCATCGGCGGAGGCGGTATTAAATTCGCGTCAAAAAGAAGCCGGATGTATGTTGGTGGACATTGGAGGAGGTACGTCGGATGTGCTTATTATTAAAGAAGGTATTATTCGCTATACGGATGTCATTCCCTACGGTGGAGATGCCATTACGGCCGATATTGAAAATAAATTCAGTTTGCTTCCCAAGGAAGCCGAACATATCAAAAAGGAATTCGGAACGGCTTATTCAAAAAGTTTTTCGGATAATTTGATTTTGGAAATCGATACGGGATGGAACCGAAAACGCCAAATTTCAAGGCGGCAATTATCGGCTGTTATCGAACAAAAATTGGAATACATTTCCAATTTCTTCAGAGAAATATTATGGAAATACCAACGGCGCTTCCCGGCCGAAAATTTAATGGCGGGCATGGTATTGACCGGTGGAGGTTCGCAAATTAAGGATATCAAACAATTTATGGAAATGAAAATGGGAATGGATGTCGAAATCGGATCACCCAATACGCATTTGGCTTCAGGAAAATTTTCTTCGGAATTATCCGGTTCAAAATACGCCACGGTTATCGGATTATTAAAATTGGCCTTGGAAGAATCCGAGCATATGAATAATTCGGAATTGAACACACCGGAAGATTATTATTCGATGACCCGGGCAGGGCGTAATGAGGAAACAAATGAATCGCCCGCGGATTTGTTTTCTCAAGAAGGAATGATGTACGAAGAAGATGATTTACAAGAAAACGAGAAAAAGACAAACAAGGGCATATTAGATAAATTAATAAAAACATTCGGAAAATTAGCTTACGAAAATAAATAATACGAAAATAAATAATACGATCATGGAAAAAAATGTCATCGCATTTCCCGATTTAAAGAAAAAAATATCACAACTCATCAAGGTTATTGGCGTGGGAGGAGCAGGATCCAATGCCGTCAATTATATGTTCGAACAGGAAACCTTAAAACATGTGGATTATATTGTTTGCAATACGGATTTGCAAGCATTAAATGATAGTCCGGTACCTTTAAAGATTCAAATAGGCAAGGAATTGACAGGTGGTTTGGGTGCCGGAAGTAAACCCGAAACGGGAAAGCATGCGGCGGAAGAAAATATTAAAGAAATAGAGGAGATTTTGAAAGACAAAACCAAAATGCTTTTCATAACCGCGGGTATGGGAGGTGGAACCGGTACGGGAGCGGCCCCCGAAATAGCCAAATTGGCCAAAAAATTAGGCATCCTTACCGTGGCTATCGTTACCATGCCTTTTCGTTATGAAGGCCCCTTGCGATTAAAATCGGCGCAGGAAGGTATCCGGGAATTACGCGATCACGTGGATTCTCTTTTAATAGTGGATAACGAAAAATTAATAGGCGTATATGGCGATTTACCCATCACCGAAGCATTTCATAAATCGGATGAAGTTTTAGCCAATGCCGTAAAAAGTGTAAGTCAAGTTATCGTATCGAATTATCATATCAACGTGGATTTTAACGATGTGGAAACCATCTTGAGAGGGAGCGGAACGGCTCTCATAGGAACAGCCACGGCAAGTGGTAAAGGCCGGGCAGAAAAGGTAATCGAAAAGGCATTGGATTCGCCTTTACTCAATGATAATAATATTGAAGGAGCTAAAAACGTATTGCTTCTGATTATTTCAGGAACCCAGGAGGCCACCGTAAAAGAAATCGAATTTATTAATCGATACATTCAACAAAAAGCAGGAAAAAATGTGAATATAATTATGGGACTTGGCAAGGAACCTGCTCTTGAAAAAAATATTAGAGTTACCTTGATTGCTACGGGTTTTCCTATAGAAAAACAGAAAGAAATTGAAGAATCCACGCCGGAATTGATTATTTCGGTCAAAACTTCGAAAGATGATGAAATTGATGAGAATTTTCTTGAAATACACGAAAATATTCCGGATGATACCATGACTTCGGTACGCGAAGATGTTTCGAATGAAACCGAAACTAAAGCCATCGTAGAGGAAATTAATTTAACGGACCAATCAAACGGTACGGGAAATACGGAAAATGATAATAACCCGGAAATGAATGCGAAAGAAGACCGGGAATTGGATTTGTTTTCCGGTATGTGGGAAAAAGAAAAACCGGCATCAAAACAGCATGCCAAAAAAGTAAATATTAAAGTAACGGAGCCCGAATCTCCCGCACATCTAACCCAAACTAATGAAGAAAAAAAATATACGGGGAGAAATTTGAAAAATGCCATTCAAACTTCCGTGGCCCGAAAACAAACTTCCGCTAAAAGGAATCATCCTCGACCGGTAAGAAAAAAATTGAATAAATCCGACTTGAGTTCCGATATTTTAAGCAAATTGGATAAATATACCTATAAGTTTATACATGGAAATAATTTGCCCCCGGAAGAAAAACCAAAAAATGAGGAAAATTCTTAAAGGGTGAAGTTTTATCGTATCCGGCTCACATTACCATAAAAACTAAAATGGACGAATGAAATTTTAAATTACTGTCATATCGTCTTATGTCAGGTTTTTTTTGAAAGGCGAATCACTGCGCCTACATGTCCGTCTTGTATGCCAAAACGACTGTTCGGAAGTGGTTTTGCGACGTTTTGTCGTAAAATACATATAGGAATATTTTTTGATGGTTTAGGGTGAACAAAAATATTATTGCATATGAATTTTGATAAGTTTACCATAAAATCGCAGGAAGCTATACAAAAAGCCATACAGATAGCTCAAGTCATGCAACACCCCCAAATCGAAAATGTTCATTTATTGAAAGCGATATTGGAGGTGGATGAAAATGTAACGCCTCACCTGTTGCGTAAAGCGGGAGCCGATCCGTCCGTCATTAAACAACGGGTCGAAAAATTGCTCCAATCCATGGCAAAGGTGCAAGGCGGAGAAGTAAACCTCTCGCGTACGGCTTCGCAAACGCTGAGCAAAGCCCAGCATCTGGCCGAGCAAATGAAGGACGAATACGTATCCATCGAACACTTGCTCCTGGCCATCATGGATGCAGGCGATGACGCCTCGCGTATCCTCAAAGAAGCCGGCGTGACCAAAGACGCCTTGCAAAAGGCCATTCAAGACCTGCGCAAAGGCCAACGCGTAACCTCTCAAAGCCAGGAAGACACCTATCAGGCTTTGGAAAAATACGCCGTAAACCTGACGCGCCTGGCCCGCGAAGGCAAATTGGATCCGGTAATCGGCCGTGACGAGGAAATTCGCCGCGTGTTGCAAATCCTCTCGCGCCGTACCAAAAACAATCCCATCCTGGTGGGTGAGCCCGGAACCGGTAAAACGGCCATCGTGGAAGGCTTGGCACACCGTATCGCCAAAGGCGACGTGCCCGAAAACCTCAAAGACAAGGAAATCTACGCCCTCGACATGGGTGCCTTGATGGCCGGCGCCAAATACAAAGGCGAATTCGAGGAACGCCTCAAATCCGTCATCAACGAAGTGAAAAATTCCGACGGACGTATCATCCTCTTTATCGACGAAATCCACACCTTGGTGGGTGCCGGCGGCGGACAAGGCGCCATGGATGCGGCCAACCTGTTGAAACCGGCTTTGGCCCGCGGCGAACTGCGTACCATCGGTGCCACCACGCTGGACGAATACCAAAAACACTTCGAGAAAGACAAAGCCCTCGAACGCCGTTTCCAAAAAGTGATGGTGGACGAACCGGACCAAGAATCGGCTATCTCCATCTTGCGCGGTATCAAGGACAAATACGAACAACACCACAAAGTGCGTATCCTGGACGATGCCGTGATTAGCGCCGTGGAATTGTCGTCGCGCTACATTACCGACCGTTTCCTTCCGGACAAAGCCATCGACCTCATGGACGAAGCGGCTTCCAAGCTCCGTATGGAAATCAACTCCAAGCCGGAAGAACTGGATAAGCTGGACCGCCAAATCCTGCAATTGGAAATCGAATTGGCCGCCATCAAACGCGAAGGCGACAAAAAGAAAATCGAAGAGCTGGAAAAAGAACTCCGTGAGCTGAAAGAAAAACGCAAAGAGATTTACGCCAAGTGGAAAGAAGAAAAAGACTTGGTGGACAAGATCAACGAGATCAAAAAGCAAATGGAGGAAGTCAAATTCCAAGCCGAACAAGCCGAACGCGAAGGCGACTACGGCAAAGTGGCCGAATTGCGCTACGGTAAGATGAAAGAGCTGGAAAAAGAATTGGAAAACGCCCAAAAAGAATTGCAGGAAAAACAAAAAGAAAGCTCGCTCATCAAGGAAGAAGTAACCGCCGAAGACGTGGCCGAAGTAGTGGCCAAATGGACGGGCATTCCGGTGCAAAAAATGCTGCAAAGCGAACGCGAAAAACTCCTCAAATTGGAGGATGAACTCCACAAACGCGTGGTAGGCCAGGAAGAAGCCATCCAAGCCGTGGCCGACGCCGTTCGCCGAAGCCGTGCCGGATTGAAAGATCCCAAAAAGCCCATCGGTTCGTTCCTGTTCCTCGGTACCACGGGGGTAGGTAAAACCGAATTGGCTAAGGCTTTGGCCGAATACCTCTTCAACGACGAAAAGGCCATGACGCGTATCGACATGAGCGAGTATCAGGAGAAACACGCGGTTAGCCGCCTCGTTGGTGCGCCTCCTGGATACGTGGGTTACGAAGAAGGAGGCCAGCTCACCGAAGCCGTACGCCGCAAGCCCTATTCCGTAATCCTTTTGGACGAAATCGAAAAGGCGCATCCCGATACCTTCAATATCCTCTTGCAAATGCTCGACGAAGGCCGCCTGACCGACAACAAAGGCCGCACCGCCGACTTCAAGAACACCATTATCATCATGACGTCCAACATGGGTGCGGACAAAATCCAAGAGGCCTTCGAAAACGCCAAAACGCCCGAAGAGCGTAAGCAGGCCGCCGAAAAGGCCAAGGACCAAGTGGTTCAGGAATTGAAAAAACGGGTACGTCCCGAGTTCCTCAACCGTATTGACGAAATCGTGATGTTCGAACCGCTGACGGAAGAAAACATCCGCGAAATTGTCAAAATCCAGTTGGACAACGTGGCCAAAATCCTCAAAGAACAAAACATCGACGTGGAATACACCGACCGTGTGGTGGATTACTTGGCCCAAAAAGGTTTCGATCCGGAATTCGGCGCCCGTCCCGTGAAACGCGTCATCCAACGCGACATCCTCAACGAATTGTCCAAGAAAATCCTTAGCGGCGACGTCCGCTCCGACAGCACCATCATCATCGACGTGCAAGACGGTAAAATCGTTTTCCGCAACAAGGAGCAAAAGGATAATCAGGAGGAAAACAAGGAAAACGCCTAGCGGAAACGCTTAACGCTTAAAGAAAAACCACCTCCTTTTTGGGGGTGGTTTTTTGTTTGTGAACTTTTTGTCGGAATGGAAAGTTTTTATTTAATTTTGATAAAAAAATATCATGACTTTCCAAGAATATTATCTCCAAAAGTATTATGACAAGATACAAGAAATTATTAATGAAAAGCCGAACGCCATTTTTGTTATTTTAGGTCAACCGGAATTATTATTATCAAGTGATGAACGTTCCTTGGAGTTGCAAAAGCATATTGCAGATACGGATACGTTTTTGAAGCATGGAAATGAGGAATTGTTTGATGAAGATTGGCGCGAAACTTTATATGAAACTTTTCTCGGCAGAAAAAAAGATTATTTAATTATATCCTATCCACAGTATTTTTATTTTATTAAAAGCTATTCCTCCACTACACAAGCTAAAAGGATAAAAATTTTAAATGATAATCTGAGAAATTTATTTCCTTTGGATAGTGAGTATTATATTCCACCAATTGAAGATGAAGAAGGCGAAATAATAGAAAAAAGACCGGAAAATTTACCTGATTATCAAGCAGAACAGGTTGAAGTAAATGGAAAATATTTTTATTCTATTGTTGCTCCTCTCCAAAAAGACAATGTCGTTAATGTTTTTAATGAAAAGAAAGAATTACAAACAATTGAAGATGATGACCAATTTGACGTGCTGACTATTTCGTCTGATGATTATTCATTAGATATTATTGTGAATGATTTGATAGAAAATAACAATTTTTCACAACAATATATAGTAAAACATTTTTTAAAAGAGAATGAAATTGATTTTGAAGAAAGGCTGAGAACTTTAAACTACATTTTCAATAATTTCAATGGATCTCTATATCAAACTAAAAAAGATACAAAAGCACCTGTGGATTATGTCCCTAATGAGGAATATCTATCTTTATTAAGAAGATATTGGGGTGAAAATGCTAATTTTAGAACGTTCAAGGTATATAAAAATCCGGGATTTAATAAAGAAATTGTTGAGATATCTCAAGAAGTTATTATTAGTAAAATTATTAACGAGTATAATAATTCCATTGAAAATCAATTCACAAGGGATTTATTTTTAACAGCACCAACAGGATCTGGAAAATCCTTACTATTTCAATTACCTGCTTTTTATATTTCTGAAAGAGGTGATGTTACGATAGTAGTTACACCTTTAATTTCATTAATGAAAGATCAAGTCCACGCAATAAAGGAAAGAGGGTTTGAAAAAGTAGAGTATTTAAATAGCGAACTTTCATTAATTGAGAGGGAAAGAATTATTAATTCTTGTAAAAATGGAGAAACAGATATTTTATACATGTCTCCTGAATTATTATTATCGTATGATATAACTTATTTTATTGGAGAAAGAAATTTAGGCTTACTAGTTATTGATGAAGCACATTTGGTTACTACCTGGGGACGTGATTTTCGAGTAGATTATTGGTTTTTGGGTAACTACATTAAAAAAACTCGAAAATACCATGGAATGGCTTTTCCTTTAGTTGCATTGACGGCAACAGCAGTTTATGACGGACCAAATGATATGGTTTTTGATACCATTGATAGTTTAGGAATGCGAAATCCTTATATCTATATAGGACAACTTAAAAGAGATGATATAACTTTTGTTATTAATAATGAAGAAATAGAAAGTAATTATGAAGAAAATAAAATTAGGCAAACAGTAGATTTTATAAAGGGAGTAAATGATTTATGCTTAAAAACTCTTGTGTACGCTCCTTATACTTCGCATGTAGAAAAAATTTTTAGGACTGATTTTCAGACAATGCAGGAAATAGCAGTTAAATACCATGGTAAATTAAATCCCGATGAAAAAGAAATGGCATTTTATAAATTTAAAACAGGTGAAAAACGGATCATGATTGCTACCAAAGCATTTGGTATGGGAGTAGATATTCCTGATATTCAAGTTGTATATCATCATGCTCCATCGGGATTATTACCTGATTATGTTCAAGAAATCGGAAGGGTGGCAAGAAAAAGCGATATTAAAGGGTATGCCACTTTAAATTATTCCACCAAAGATCAAAGATATTCAAAGGCATTGCATGGTATGTCATCTATCAAGCAATATCAATTAAGAGAAGTTTTAAAGAAAATATATAATTTATATCAAAAAAATGATCGTAAACGAAACCTTTTAATTTCATCCGATGATTTTTCATATATATTTTCCATTTTGCCTGATGCGGTTGATCAAAAGGTGTTAACTTCCTTGATGATGCTAGAAAAAGATTACTTACAAAAAACAAGATTTAATGTATTAATAGTTCGGCCTAAAAAATTATTTGTAACCGTTTATGCTAGAATACAAAATCGGGACTATGAAAAATTAATAGAGAAGTTTGGAAATAATAATTATTTTCAAGTTATAAGAAATAGAAATGATTATAAGTATATAACCATTCATTTGGATAAATTATGGAAAGATCATTTTTCAGAGCAAAGTTTTCCTGTCATTAAAAGGAAATTTTACGAAAAGAACTTATTTTCCGATGAAAATATTGAAATCAAACCTTTATTAAAATTGTCTTATTCTTTAAATAAGGACGCTCAAAATGCTGAAGTATATTTGAAATCTGTCCTAAATAGTTTAAATAATTCCCTTGCTCTTTTGCAAAATGAAGGATTTTTTAACAAGAAAGAACTGACCAATCGAATAAATTTATTTACAGGGGATATAGATGTAGCTAGAAAATTAGCAGATTTTATAATAAGTGCTTATGCTGATCAAGTAAATGGTTTTTTACAGCAAAGAAGAATTTTCAACAATGAAGAAAATAGAATGGAGTATAGATATCGTATTATTAATAATTTTTATTTGAGATATTTTGAAAGTCTCTTACGATTATTTAGAAAATTATTTATCAATCAAAATTTAACTTCTGCTGTAAGATATATTGAGAATTTAGAAAGTAGTTTAGCCAAATATATTCGTTTAGGACACATATTAGAGATTTTAGATATTGGAACTTTTGATGTAAAAGGTGGGGATAAACCGATGATTTTTATACGTATAAATGATCCGGCAAGGATTTTACGTGATGCTCAAAATAAGTCATATAATAATAAAATTTTATCCAAAACACTTGAAAAACATTATATAAGTAATGAAATCTTTGATCACTTCTTTTTGAGAAAATTTTCGAATGAAGAAAGATGGAATTTTATTGAAGATTTCTTTTTGGGGATGGATATGGAGGATTTGATAGAACAATATCCCGGAGAAGAGCAAGCTAATAATATTGATATAATAGAATTTTTACGAGAAAATGAAAATATTGAGGAAAATTGTAATAGATTTAATTTGAATAAGATAAATGATAGTGAAAACAACACATCAAATGGAGAAAATTCAACTGAACGACTTATAAATAATATGCCGGAATTTTTACCGCAAGAAGGAGCGAAATATTATGGAAGAAATTACTTAACACTTTCTACTAAGAATGGCAGCCAAACCAAAACAGTAAATAAATGGATTGAGCAAGATCCAGTGCGTTTATATAAGAATATGAAAGAATTTAATTTTAGACTTGGAAGAAATGAGTTTGAAATTATGAGGAGTAAAATAAAAAATAAATATCCTGAAGATTACAAAAAAATCAAGGAATTAAAATTATGGATAGAATTCCCTGGATATGATAGAAAAGTTCAA
Organism: Flavobacteriales bacterium; assembly: GCA_027067965.1. Taxonomy (GTDB): domain Bacteria; phylum Bacteroidota; class Bacteroidia; order Flavobacteriales; family Flavobacteriaceae; genus JAADED01. The sequence goes on from JAMOUV010000033.1 coordinate 53,375, forward strand.
GCCTCAATCCCTTTTGATTATGATCCGGTAAAATTTTATAAATGGTGGTTGAGAAATAATAATATAGTTTATTTAAGCAAGGTAAATAAGATTAGGCTTTTTAATAAAGTGAATGAAATTTCTCCTGAAACATTAAGAAAAAAAGACAGGGATTTTCTTAATAATCCAAATAACTAAAAATTTGAAGCTATTATGGATAGAGATTTTTATTTTGATATTGCTCAAAATTATCGGATATTGTGGCAGAGTGAGTGGATGCATTAAAGATTAAATGAAAGAAGGAATGTCCTTTCAAGAAACAAAAGATTATTGTGAAGATGCCGCATATGATAGCCAAATACAACGAGATTAATAGAAAAATAGGGGCTACATAATTTGTGACTTCGGCATAACTCATGAGAAATGCCATTTTATAATTTTATAAGAAATATGTCTAATACGCTCCCATTATAAACAAAAACACTTATAAACACACATTATAAGTATTTTCCGTTATAAAATTTTTGGTTATTTGCTTGTCTGTTTGTATCTTTGGAAGAGAATATGAAAAACCGGACAACATACGCCGTCATTACCGGCGATATAGTGGGCTCGCAAAAGGTACGGGATAAGGCTCTATTGGTCAAGCGTTTGGAAGAGGTATTGAAAGAGGTGGCTGGCGTTTATCCGCAAGTGAAGGCCTTTGAAATTTTCCGTGGCGACAGTTTTCAATGTTTGATCGAACGGCCGGCTTTGAGTTTGCGCATAGCCCTGTTAATCCGCTTGGGATTATATCGTCTGGCGCCGGAAGGCGAAAAATGGGAAGTACGGCAGGGAATAGGCATCGGTGAAGTGGAATTTTTGGATGCGCGGCTTTCGGTTTCGCAAGGCGAAGCATACGTGTTGGCCGGTAAGGCTTTGGAAAGCATGGAAAAATCCCAACGGCTTAAAATTCTTACGCCGGACGCGAAAACAAACGACCAATTGGACGTAAGCAACCGCCTGACGGACGCCGTAGTGGAACGGTGGCGCAAGAAACAAGCCGAAGCTGCTTATTACGCCTTACTGAAAGATGCCACGCAAGAAGAAATTGCCCGCCGGTTGGGGATTACACAGGCGGCCGTACAACAACGCTTGGCCCATGCCCGTTTTGATGCCGTAAGGCATTATGTGCGATATTTTGAAGAAAAATTATTTGCCTAAACCATGTGGCATATTTTCATCCGCTTACTGGTAGCCCACCTGCTCGGCGATTTTCTTTTTCAGCCGGATAAATGGGTGGCGGATAAGGCCGGCACGGACCGAAAGAAAAAATTTATCGCCCTGTTCAAACATTCCTTGGTGCATGCCGCTTTGGCTTATGTGCTGGTGGCGGATTGGAAAAATGTGTGGTTACCGGTGGCGGTGTTTTTCATCCACGACCTTATCGATTGGATTTCAAGCTATTGGAAAGGCACTTGGAGGTTTGTGTGGGACCAAATCCTTCATGTGGTGAATTTATTGGTGCTGGCTACGCTGTTTTACGGTGAATGGAGCGGTCTATGGCAAGCGTGGTTAAAGATTTGGCATAACGAAAAACTATGGTGGATCCTGGCCGCTTACTTGGCGGTGTTGCATCCGGCCGGCTATTTTATCAAATATTTTACGGAAGACTGGCGCCGGGACATTGCCGAAAACGATGATGAACAAAGTCTGGAAAAAGCCGGCATGTATATCGGTTTTTTGGAGCGCATCCTGACGCTGACCTTTGTGCTTGCCGGTCAATATACGGCCATCGGCTTCCTGATTGCCGCCAAATCCGTCTTCCGTTTCGGCGACCTCACCGGCGCCGGCCAACGCAAACGGACGGAATACATCCTCATCGGCACCTTGATGAGTATGGCGGTGGCGATTGGGGTGGGGATTTTGATCCATGCTTTTACGAATATAAAATCGTAGTGTTTTAACGGCCGCGCATTCAATGGAAAGGCGCAAAGGCAATCAAGATTTTATTTCAGAACATCTCTCACCTCCCGCTCAAAAGCCCGCAAAATCTTTCTAATCTCCGGAGAAAGGCCGGGATAGCTTTGGGTGTCGAAAACGGCGCCTAGGAAAATACCGAGGTCTTGGCCGGGGAATTTCTTTTCAAAATCGCTTTTTAATGGCCGGATATCCCACCGGTGAAGGTCATACAAAAAAGCAATGTCGAAAGGATCTTTGGGGTCGATGCGACGGCCGGCTACATAAATTTTATTCAAAAACAAATCATAATCCGAAGCAATGGGAATGCCCTCGAATTTTTCCAAAGGCCGGATGTTTTTAAAAGGAAAATAAACCAAGGAAATCTTATGTCCGTCTATAATCAAATCCGTATTATCGGTAAAATGGCGAACCTGTGATACGGGAAATTCCTCCGTGAGTTTGCGGACGTAATAACGGGATGAAAAAGATTTTTCGCTAAAAAAATCCAAGTCCACACTTTCGCGGTGGTGGTGCTTAAACATAATGGACGTGCCGCCGGCCAAATAGAATTTTCTAAGCCGGGGACTTATGGTCTTGGCTAATTTTAATAATTCATCTCTCGTCATACCAAACATTTATCCAATACCGTACGCCGCGGTGCAGGTCGGGGTAGGTGTTGGCTACATAGTGTGCGGCTTCGGGGTAGCGGTGGAATAGCGTTTTGATGTCCGGGAAATTGCCGTAGGCAAGGACGCGGTACACGTATTTTTCCAAGGGGGCGGTGTCTTTTTCGTCCCAAAGGAAGGATTGGTGTTCCGGCGGAATGGGAACGCGGCGGGTATAGCGCGGTTTTATTCGCTTGGCGGGGCCGGTGATTTGCATAATAAATGCTTTATTCAAAGATACTAAAATTCCGGGGCTTATACAATTAATCTTTCGTTAAATAAACCGCCCATTTGGCTTAGTGATGTTTTTTTAATATATCCGAATCCTATCCGTATTTTATTCGAAAAAATGATTGGGCGTGATTTGTATGGAGAATTACGGGGTATTTGGCTATACAAAATTCTTTCATTGGCTTGTTACGCGAGCGCGCGGTTTTCAGCTCCCGAATTTATTTTTTAATAATTACCGAATCGGTGGTGATTTCAAAAATCCGGTTTTCGCGTCCGGCGGTATATAATTTAAAGGTAAAAGAAAAATATTGCGAACTGTCGGGTGGGGAAGTCAGGACGAAATGCAGCCCATTGGGAAAAACCGGGCGATTCGTTATAAATTCGGTCAGGGTCATACGCTGATTGCCTTGGGAACTGTGTAAATAAAATATGACGGCATCGAAAACATCTTTCAAATCGCTTCCGGCCGGATGAGAAGCATCGTAATTTTTATTCGTATAAATGTATAAACTGTCAATTGTATCCTTCATCACCGGAGGGGCGGGTGAACATGCATAAGCCGGACGGGTAAGAACGGATTGACGCAAACGGCTTCCGAAATAATAGTTTATTTCCGGTTCTATGCTGATAGCAAAACGATCGAAAGCCACCGAATCTATGATTTCAAAACAACTGAAATAATTTTCATTGTCATTGTATTCCATATCACATAATGAAACATTAATATCGACTACTTCGCTGCTATTGGGAAAATCTCCGCAATCACACATGGTGGCCGTAGTAAGAAGAAAAATGACGTATAGCGCCACGGCAAGGGGAAATTTATTTTTCATAAGAGGATGTTTAAGAGAAATAATCAAAAATCAAGCCAATAATTATTTATCTTGACGGGCTTATCATATTTGTAAAAATTATTTTGTCTTCAGGTATGAAATTGTAATTGATGTAAAATGTTTATTATCAACACCCAAATATTTTAGCTAATAAAAATTAGGACGGTATTATTTTAGTTATTTGGAAATAATCTAAATTTGCATTCAAAATTTGAAATCTAATGCGGAAATATGCATGGTTAATTTTGTGGTTTACCGGGTTGGTGCAGTATGTTCATGCACAATATCTTATAAAAGGGCGGGTAACGGATTCGATTACCGGTAAACCTTTGACCGGAGTTGCGATATACATTCCCGCACAAAATAAGGGTACGGTATCCGATTCTGCAGGGTATTATCAAATAAGCAGCCGTTATGATACATTAACAATAACGGCAACAGCAATGGGTTATAGGGATTATGTAAAATATCTCCGCTTAACAAAGAAATTAACCGAGTTGCCTATCAAAATGCGTGAACAAGTTTTTAATTTATCCGAAGTATTAATTTCAACTCCCTACGCCCGTTTGCAAAAAGATAATGTAGTTAAAGTAAGTGTGCGACTTTTGTCGGATATGCAAAAGCGTGGAATAACCGGTCTTTCTGAGGGATTGGGACAAATTCCGGGGGTTCGCTTGCTCAATGGTTCCACTCCGTTTGCCAAACCGGTGATACGTGGATTAACGGGTAACCGGATTTTGATTTATAATAATAATATTCGTTATGAAAATTATCAATTCGGGGCCAAGCACGGCATGGACCTTTCCGGAGAAGGAATCCGGTCAGTGGAAGTCATTAAAGGGCCTGCTTCCTTACTTTACGGTTCCGATGCATTGGGCGGAATTTTATATTTGGTACCGGAAAAATTTGCTCCGTCCAATCGATTTTATGGAGGAATAAATACTTATTATGCGGTTAATAATCAAAAATTTCATTGGAGTGCTTTTTGGAAACACAGCGGCAACCGCTGGAAATATATCTTACGATACACAAGAAACAAGGCATCGGACTATCAAGTGCCCGGCGGAAAATTCGTATTGAATTCGCGATATGAAAATACGGATATTAAAGTTGCCGCGGGATATGCTCATCGTATGCATAACATGGAAATAAGATATAATTATCATCGTGCTTTAAACGGAATTTACAAAACCGTTTCGGATACCATGTCTTCCGGCTTTCTTTCACCTTACCAATATACGGATTTACACATGATTTCCGCTCAAGACAAATGGGGTCGTGGAAAGTCCTATTGGGATTTTAAGGCGGGATATAGCCGGTTTGTTCGTGCTTTGATTCGACATCAAACGCCGTTTATTCAAATGCATTTACATAGTTTGAGCGTAGATGTAAAAAGACATTTGGATAGGAAAAATATGCATTGGATTGTCGGAACGCAATTAGGGCGAAAACAAAATATAAATTACGGCCGGCATTATTTGTTGCCTAATGCAACTGAGCACAGTGGGGGATTGTTTGTTACCTTGCAGGCAAAGCAGCCCCATGATTGGATTTTTCAAGGAGGATTACGAGGTGATATTAATAAGATTGACACCCATGTCGATACAGAACATCCGGTGGCATTGCATAAAAATTTATTCAGTGTAACGGGTTCGGTGGGTATGAAAAAGTCATGGTATGACCGGATATTCTTGCGCTTAAACGGCGCCAAGGGTTTCAGGGCACCCAATTTGGCAGAATTGACTTCAGCAGGACCGCATGCAGGAAGGATTGAAAAGGGCAATCCCAATCTTAAAAACGAAGAAAATTATCAAATCGATATGAATTGGGAATGGAAGTCGGACCATATGGAGATATATTCCGATTTTTATTACAATTCCATAAAAAACTACATTTTTTTGAAGCCCACGGGCCGGATGCAAGGAAATTATCCCGTGTATAAATACGATCAAACCCATGCATATTTATACGGCAATGAAACGGCCCTTCATTTTCATCCGCATCCTTGGGATTTTGTACATTTGGAGGCCACCTACGAAACTTCCCGCGGTTTTAATAAGCGGGGTGTTTCCTTACCCTTGATGCCGCCCGATAAATGGAGTTTGCACCTACGTATAAGCATCAACCGAAAGAAACCCGAAACTCGGCCGCATTGGAACTTGGGTCTGAAAAATGAATTTTATGACGCCTATGTACGGCATTCGTCCGATGAACCGGATTATCCGTCTTATTCACTCTGGCATGCTTATGTCAATATGCAGATTATCAACGGCTCGTTTCAATGGTTTGTTTATTTGAACCTTCGTAATTTAACAAATGTTTATTATATCCCGCCCCTTTCCGCTTATCGCGAACAAAACATTCCCGCTCCGGGACGTTATATAACGCTCGGTTTAAGCTGTGGGTTTTAATGGATAATATCTTCGTGTAATCCGGGTATATTTTTATAGAAAATAAAATCGGCTAAAAAACGGATGATTTTCATTTATATTCTAAATTCAATCAATTAAAATGATTCTTTTAATGTAAAATTCTTCAATAAATTTAGAAAAGAAGATCATCTGGCAATCAAAAACAAATAAATTTTGGTAATTCGTATGTTGAATGAATTGTCATTATGTTCAATTATATTATTATAAAAAATCTTTATTTAGAATAATTTTAAATAAGAAAAATTTTTGTAATTTTGTCTAGTAAAACAAGGAGCATGAGCCAAGAATTGCGCGATGACGAAAAGTTGATTGACGAAATTACGTCGAAGGAATATGAATACGGCTTTGAGACCGAAATCGAAATGGAATATTTTCCCAAGGGTCTCAACGAGGAGATTATTCGCAAAATTTCGGAAATCCGGAACGAGCCGGAATGGGTGCTGGAATTTCGCTTGAAAAGCTACCGCATTTGGAAAAAAATGAAACCGCCGAAATGGCCGCATTTGCAATTGCCGGAAATCGATTTTCAAGATTTGATTTATTATGCGCGCCCGAAAAATATGCCCAAGTACAAGAGTTTGGACGAAGTGCCGGAAGAGATTCTGGAAACCTATCGCAAGTTGGGCATTCCGCTGGAAGAACAAAAAGCACTGGCGGGTGTGGCGGTGGATGCGGTCTTTGATTCCGTGTCGGTGAAAACCACCTTTGAAGAGGAATTGAAGAAGCACGGCATCATTTTTTGTCCCATCAGCGAGGCCATTCGCGATTACCCGGATTTGGTAAAAAAATATTTGGGTACGGTGGTGCCGCCGGGCGATAATTATTATGCGGCTTTGAATTCGGCCGTGTTTACCGACGGTTCGTTTGTATATATTCCCAAAGGGGTGCGTGCACCCATGGAATTGTCGAGTTATTTCCGCATCAATGCCCGCGGTACGGGTCAATTCGAGCGGACGCTCATCATAGCGGAAGAAGGAAGTTACGTGAGTTACTTGGAAGGATGCACGGCGCCCCAACGTGATGAAAATCAATTGCATGCGGCGGTGGTGGAATTGATTGCCAAAACCGATGCGGAGATTAAGTATTCCACGGTGCAAAACTGGTATCCCGGCGACAGCGAAGGCAAGGGCGGTATATTCAATTTCGTGACCAAACGCGGCTTGTGCCAAGGCGACCGCTCCAAAATCAGCTGGACGCAAGTGGAAACGGGCTCGGCCATCACGTGGAAATATCCGTCCACCGTCTTGAAGGGCGACGACTCGCAAGGGGAATTTTATTCCGTGGCTTTGACCAACAATTTCCAACAAGCCGATACGGGCACCAAAATGATTCATATCGGGAAGAATACCAAGAGTTTGATTATTTCCAAAGGAATTTCGGCCGGCCGGAGCAACAATACGTATCGCGGATTGGTGGAAGTGAAACCCGGCGCCGAAAATGCGCGCAATTTTTCCCAGTGTGATTCCATGCTGATCGGTGACCGGTGCGGGGCACATACGTTCCCTTATATCGAAGTGGCCAACCCGACGGCCATTGTGGAACATGAAGCCACCACGAGCAAAATTTCCGATGAGCAATTGTTCTATTTGCAACAGCGCGGCATCGATGAAGAAACCGCCGTAGGCATGATTGTAAACGGCTACGCCAAAGACGTGTTGACCAAATTGCCCATGGAATTCGCCGCCGAAGCACGGAAATTGTTGGCCATCAGTTTGGAAGGAAGCGTGGGGTGATTGTGGGGGTAGAATGTGTAATGTGTAATGTGTAATGTGTAATGTGTAATGGAGGATTTTTCGTAGAGGCGCAATGCCTTGCGCCTATTGTAACGTCGCGATTCAACGCGCCATTATTACGGAATGTAGAAACGTCCGATTCGGGCGTTTCAAATAAAAACAGTAAAAGTAAAAGTTAACGTTAAAGACAAAGTACAAAAAAATGAAACCCATATTGGAAATTAAAAATTTACACGCCAAGGTAGGCGACAAGGAGATTTTGAAAGGAATAAACCTGACCGTTTATCCCGGAGAGATTCATGCCATAATGGGCCCCAACGGGGCCGGAAAAAGTACGCTGGCCAATGTATTGGCCGGAAAGCCGGGCTATGAAGTTACCGAAGGAGAAATCCTTTTCAAAGGTAAAAATCTTTTGGAGATGGAACCCCACGAGCGTGCTCAAGCGGGCTTGTTTTTGGGCTTTCAGTATCCGGTGGAAATTCCGGGCGTCAGTATGATAAATTTCATGAAAGCGGCCGTGGATGCCAAGCGTCAGGCCGAGGGGAAAGAACCTATGAGTCCGGGGGAATTTTTGAAATTTTACCGGGAAAAAATGAAGGAAACGGGCTTGCCCGAAAAATTGCAAAAGCGCAATGTGAACGAGGGCTTTTCGGGCGGAGAAAAGAAGCGAAACGAAATATTTCAAATGGCCTTGCTTCAGCCGGATTTGGCCGTATTGGACGAAACCGATTCCGGCTTGGATATCGACGCTTTGAAAGCCGTGGCCGAAGGCGTGCGTAAGTTGCACACACCTGAAAATGCCCAATTGATCATTACCCATTACCAACGCTTGCTCGACTACATCAAACCCGATTACGTGCATGTGATGTACGACGGCAAAATCGTTAAATCCGGCGGTCCGGAATTGGCCGAAAAATTAGAAAAAGAAGGATACAAATGGTTAATGGAAATTTCAATGAATAATGAATAATGAATAATTTGTTTGAGTGGATTAGTGGGTTAGTGAATAGTGAAGGAATGAAATAGTGAAATAGTGAAGTAGTGTTTTAGTGAATAATTTTTTCAATAAATAATGAATTAATGTATAATCAGCAATTTTTCGTAGAGGCGCAAGGCCTTGCGCCTAATGAGACGATTCGATTTCGCGCCATTATTACGGGAATATAGAAATGTCCGATCCGGGCATTTCATATTAAAACAGTTAAAGTTAACGTTAAGGTTAAAGCACAAAAAATGAAAAACGAAATAACCCAATTATACAACCGAAAAAAAACCGAGTGGATGAAAATTTTTCCTTCTTCCATTATGAAAATTAAGGAAGAAGCGTTTTCCCGGTTTCAAAAGGAAGGATTGCCGGGAAGAAAAGACGAATATTGGCGAAAAACCGATTGGCATACTTATTTGGAAAAACGTCTCGTTTTGGGCCGGGCGGATGATTTTCAGTTGCCCGCCGGTGCTTCGGACTATGATTTTTACTTGACCGGCGGCCGCTTGCATGGCAAACGTAAACTCATCCGCATGGAAAACGGCATCATCGCCGGAAGTTTACTTGAAGCCGCCCGGCAATATCCCGCCCTTATGGAGAAGTATTTCCATCGCATTATCAAGCCGAAATTTAAAAATTTGTCCGGTCTGAATACCATACTGTTTCAAGACGGATTTTTCCTGTATGTGCCCGCGGGCGTGAGGGCTGAAGATTCTTTTCGTTTGTTTTATTTGGTCTCGGACGCCCAAAAGAAAACCCAATTTCACCACCGGAATCTAATCATCATCGAAGACAAGGCATCGGTAAATCTCGAGGTGTATGACAGCGCTTCGGCTGAAGCGGATGCTTTTGTCACGGATTTGACCGAAATACACGCCGGAAAAGAAAGCGTTTTGAACCTATACAGGCGCCAGGATTTGCCCGAAAGCGTCAGTTTGGTTGCCATGTATTTTTCCGTCCATCAAGAACGCTCCGCTTCGGACGCCAACTTGCTGACATTCAACGGTGAATATGTGCGCAACGAAGTGTTTTCCTTCTTGAAAGGAGAAGAATCCGGCGTCACTTGGCGCGGCATTTATTTGCCCGGCGCGGAACAAAAAACCGACAACCGTATTTTTATGATTCACGATGCTGAAAATACCCGGAGCAATCAGCAATTCAAAGGTATTTTGCAAGATGCATCCCGCAGTTTTTTCAACGGCTATATTTTGGTGAAACGCGGCGCGCAAAAAACCGATGCTTATCAGCAGAACGCCAATATCTTATTGAGTCGCCGGGCCAAGGTTTATTCCTATCCCTTTTTGGAAATTTATGCCGATGACGTTTCATGCAGCCACGGTTCCACCACCGGGCAATTGGACGATGAAGCATTGTTTTATTTACAACAACGCGGCATTGACGAAACCACCGCCCGCAAGATGATTTTACGCTCCTTTGTGGCCGAAGTGATTGATGCATTACCGGAATCCGGATGGCGCGAAGATGCCGAAAAAAATTTGGACCGCACTTGGAGTAGCCGTTCCGTAGTAGAAACCGTCTAAATATCACATTATGAGCATAAAAGAACGAGAAAACCGCTATTTGGAAGACTTGGAAATGTTTGATTCATGGGACGACCGGTATGATTACATTATGTCGCTTGGCAGAGATTTGCCTTTGATTCCCCGGGAGAAAAAGAATGAAAAAACCCGTGTGGCCGGATGTCAATCCGCATCATGGTTGGATGCTCGCCTTAAAGACGGAAAATTGTATTTTACGGGCGACAGCGAAGCCATTCTGGGCAAAGGAGTTATTTCCCTGTTGCTCAACGTGATCAACGGCGCAACCCCGGAGGAAATTCTCCATTATGATTTCGAATTGATAGACAAAATCCAATTGCGGGAACATTTATCGCCGGTACGCCGCCACGGATTGGAAAGCATAATAAAACGCATCAAAGAAATAGCAAAAAATTACAGGGATGAAAGAAAATAAAGACCATAAAAATATCAAAGTAACGCCCAAAGAAATTGAAGAAGCCGTTATCGATACGCTCAAGAAAATATACGACCCCGAAATTCCCGTCAACATTTACGATTTGGGTTTGATTTACGATATCCATATTTCCGATGACGGTAAGGCGCACATTTTGATGACCTTGACCGCACCCGGATGTCCGGTGGCCGACAGCATTGTGCGCGAAGTAAAAGACCGGGTAGCCATGGTTTACGGTGTCAAGGAAGCCGATGTGGAACTCACCTTCGATCCGCCTTGGAATCAGGATTTTATCAGTGAAGAAGGGAGGTTAATGCTGGGAATGATGTGAGATGGGCTTATCGTTATCACGGCCCCTAAGGGGAGTGATATTGCACTTCGAGAATGGATGAATGGAATCGGTCAAGCGTCTTTTCTTTTAAATCTTTATATGGCGCTAATTTGTATCTTTTATCCTGGATGAGAAATAACTCTTTTAGATAAATTTTACATTCAGTAGCGGAATAATCTAACGGCTCCTACAATAATTTCATTAGTAGCAGATTTTTCTTTGTTTTTTATTCGGAAAATTTTTATATCTTTGTTTAGAAAAAAACCTTAAAACTTATCACTATGAGCAAATTTGATGATGTAGTAGCCAAAGCTACCGAACAATTAAAAAAAGTAGGTATCTCCAAAGTGGACGAAGCATTGCTTCGTGCGGTGGTTAAATCACAAGGACCTTCCGTTTATTTACGCGACGCTTCCTTGGTTTCATGTGCCGACGAAGCGGAAATGAAACGAGTTGAAGACAATTTTGTCGTAAAAAAATTAGGTGTAACGGACCAAAAAACCATTGATAACGTACTGAAAAAAGCATGCGACAAATTCTCATCTATTCGTCAAAAAATGCGTGTGGCTTTCTATTATTATTTGGTAAAAGAATTGGGTAAAGAAAGTAAATTTGTTTAAGAATTGTTAACTTATTCACCTTGAAACCGCTCCTTGTCGAGCGGTTTTTTTTGGCTAAAGAGCCGTATGGAAAATGGATCGGTAATAATATGCCGAAGAGTTTATTATAGAAAATTTTTCGAAGCGTTTATTTTGGTTTTAATCGTATTTCAGCCGCTTTGATTCATAAAATCTACAATCTTCACGACTTCTTTCCTGTTTTCGCCATCAGGATACCCAAATTAAATTATTTATTTTTTGAAAAAAATTTTTACCCAAAATTTTATGTTCATTTTCCTAACAAGTATTTTCTTTTGTTCTTTTGTCTTGATACAAAAGAACCAAATCCGCAGGATCCCTACGGGAAAATCAAGGCAAAAATATGCTTCCACGCGCTCTGACCCGCCGGGAGAAAATCTAGCAAAAGACGTATTTCCTTCGGAAATAGATGACAAGCACTTTTGCTGATTTTCTAACCCGGCGTGCCATTCACAGCCAACACCCGGCCCGCATTTTTGCCGGGCCAGCCCTCCTTCCGCCTGACGGCGGACTTTGAAAAATTTCTATACCTGGGAAAGGAGAGAGAATAAAAGATTCTGGGATACCCAAAAATAACAAAAATTAATTATAATTCGCTTTAAATCATCATATTATTTTTTTTTGGCTTAAAAAAGTGGCGAAAACAGGATAGAAAATTTTTCGAAGTGTTTATTTTGGTTTTAATCGTATTTCAGCCGCTTTGATTCATAAAATCTACAATTTTCACGACTTCTTTTGCTTCTTTCACATCATGAACCCGCAATATGGAAGCGCCTTTTAATAAGCCGATTGTATGGGCGACGGTAGTGGCATTAAGGGCTTGATCTTGTGTGATGCGGAGTAATTTGTATAACATGGATTTTCGTGAAATACCCACCAACAGGATTTTATCATGGATAAGAAACCGGTCAAGGTTTTTTAATATAAAATAATTTTGTTCCAATGTTTTGGCGAATCCGAAGCCGGGATCTATGATGATATCGTTAACGTGTTTGTCATGTAATTTTTTAATTTTTTGACTGAAAAATCGATTGATTTCCGTAATGGGATCGGGGTGGTAGTCGGTTAATTGTTGCATGGTTTGAGGCGTCCCCCGCATGTGCATTAATATATAGGGCACTTGGAGTTCGGCAACGGTATCGAACATTCTTTCATCGGCTTGTCCGCCGGAAATATCATTGATCATACACGCACCGGCTTCAATGGCTTCACGGGCTATTTTTGCCCGGAAAGTATCGACGGAAATTTTGGCTAGCGGAAAATGTTTATTCAATAATTCGATGGCCGGCAAAATGCGTTTTCTTTCTTCTTCTTCCGAAACGAAATCCGCTCCGGGTCGCGAAGAATAGCCCCCCAGATCCAAGAAATCCGCCCCGTCGGCAAGCATTTTTTCGGCTTTTTCCAGTAATTTTTTTTCATTTTTGACCCGGCTTTCACTATAAAATGAATCGGGAGTTAGATTTAAAATTCCCATCACTTTAGCGGGGGAAACATTCAAAATTTGATTATTGCAACGGATATACCGGGGAATAGTAACGTCCATTTTTGATTTTGGTATAAAGTTACAAAATAAAAAAACGCCGCTTGAATAAACGGCGTTTTTAAAAGTTTTTCAACCGGTTTCTAAATTAAGAAACCAAATCGTCAAACGATTTAATTTTACTGATGGCTTTTACATGTTCGGTCAATTCGGCTTCTCTTTCTTCCAATGTTTTTTCCTTAACCGAGCGAATCACACCCATGACAAGCGGATTTTTCATACGAACCAACATCAGGTGAAGCGTCGGATCGGGATTATGTGCGTCATGAACCAAAATATCGTCTTCCGTAATTCCGTTTTCTCCGATGGTTACTTCTTTGAGTTCCAGGCCGTCCAAAATGAGACCTTTGTCTCGGTTTTTCCCGAAAATCATCGGTTTGCCGTGTTCCACATAGACGGTATGTTCGTCCCGGACGCTTTTATCGGTCCAAAATTTATATGCGCCGTCGTTGAATATCACACAATTTTGCAATACTTCCACCAATGCGGTTCCTTCGAAATGATGGGCTTGAACATAAATTTCCGTTTGGTGTTTGGCATCATTTCCCGCTACGCGCGCAAAAAATCGTGCTTCGGCACCAATTGCCAATTCGCCCGGATTAAAAGGCGGTTGGGTGTTACCGTAAGGTGAAGTTTTGGTTTTTTGTCCGATTCGGGAAGTGGGAGAAAATTGTCCTTTGGTAAGCCCGTAAATTTCATTATTGAACAAAATGATGTTCAGATTGATATCACGGCGCAGGGCATGGATAAAATGGTTACCGCCGATAGCCAAAGAATCGCCGTCACCGGTCATCACGAACACACTTAAATCGGGATTGGCTAAGCGGACTCCCGTGGCAATTGCCGCCGCCCGGCCGTGAATGCCATGAAGGCCGTAATTGGCCATGTAATATGGAAACCGGGAAGAACATCCGATACCCGAAACAAAAACGAATTTTTCCTTAGGAAGGTCGATTAAAGGCAACGCTTTTTGCACGGAGCGCAAGATGACGTAATCGTCACATCCCGGACACCAACGAACTTCCTGATCGCTTTGAAAATCTTTAAAAGTATATTTGATTTTTGTGGTCATAGTTCCGTTATTTTAAAAGTTTTTTAAATGCATTCACCAATTCTTCTACGGTAAATGGCAAACCTTGTATTTTGTTATATTGTTCGTATTTGAATTCTTGATGATTCATGCGCAAGAAATTGGCAAATTGACCCATGTTCAATTCGGCCACGATGATTTTTTTGAAGCGTGAAAAGACATCTTTCACACCGTGGGGAAGCGGATTGATATAATTAAAGTGAGCCAATCCTACTTTTTTTCCTTCTTCGTTGAGTTGTGCAACGGCCGTACGCAAAGCGCCGTATGTGCCGCCCCAACCGACTACCAACAGGTCGCCTTCGTCGTTAAATTCCGGTGTCAGTTTCGGAATATAATTGGCTACGCGATCGACTTTTTCCTGCCGGATTTTGACCATATATTCATGGTTTTCGGGTTCGTAAGAAATGGCACCGGTAACTTTGTCTTTTTCCAATCCGCCGATTACATGTTCCATACCGGGTACCCCGGGAATCACCCATTTACGGGCCAATGTGTCGGGATCTCTGTCGTAGGGATGCCAATTTTCAATGGTTTCGGTAACCAATGGCGGCTTAATTTCCGGTAAATCTTTCAATCGTTTTACGGTCCAGGGTTCCGAACCGTTTCCGATATAACCGTCGGTCATCAAAAGGATAGGCGTCATATGTTCCAAGGCGATTTTCGATGCTTCGAATGCCATGGTAAATGCATCGGCGGGTGATTTGGCCGCAACAACCACCACGGGGCTTTCGCCATTACGTCCGAATAATGCTTGCATCAAGTCGGCTTGTTCGGTTTTGGTCGGAAGACCGGTAGAAGGCCCTCCGCGTTGCACATCGACAATGACCAAAGGAATTTCGAGCATCACGGCCAGTCCGATGGCTTCGCTTTTCAATGCCAATCCGGGCCCCGAAGTAGTGGTAATGGCCAATTTGCCGGCGAATGATGCGCCGATGGCGGAAGAAATTCCCGCTATTTCGTCTTCGGCTTGAAAGGCAATCACATCCAAGGCACGATATTTAGATAATTCTTGTAAAATATCGGTGGCCGGCGTGATGGGATAAGACCCCAAAAATAATTTTAAGCCCGCTTTTTCGGCTGCGGCAAGGAATCCCCAAGCCGTAGCGGTATTTCCGGTAATGATTTTATAATCCACCGCATGGTGGGGCGCTTCGTCCACTATGTAGGAAACGGGAATCAATTCCAATGTTTCCGCATAATTCCATCCGGTGGTCAATGCCTTGATGTTGGCTTCGACAATTTCGGGTTTGTTTTTAAACTTTTTTCGTAAAAATTCAATGGTGTATTTCGGATCTTTGCCGTAAAGCCAATATACCATTCCCAAGGCAAACATGTTTTTACTACGTGTTTTGCTTTTGCTGTCGATGGGAATGTCTTTCAGTGCTTCGCGGGTAAGCGATGTCATGGGCACTTGGACGACGATATAATCCTTCAGCGAACCGTCTTCCAACGGATTGCTTTCGTATTTGGCCTTTTGTAAATTCGATTTTGTAAAGGCATCGGTATCCACGATAATCATACCGCCCTTTTTCAAATCCTTAATGTTTTTTTTCAAGGCGGCGGGATTCATCGCCACAAGCAAATCCAATTTGTCGCCCGGCGTATCGATGTTTTTTGCTCCGATTTGTACTTGAAAACCGGAAACCCCGTATAAACTTCCTTGCGGGGCTCGAATTTCCGACGGATAATTGGGAAAGGTAAATACATCATTACCCAACAATGCCGCCGAAGTGGTAAATTGGGTACCGGTCAATTGCATACCATCACCCGAATCACCTACAAAGCGTATGGTTACTTGGTCGAGGTGTTTGACGGGTTTGTTGCCGTTATTTTTAAATTCGGTTGTCATTTCAAAAAATATTTATCAAATGGTTTCTTTTCCAGATTTATGCAAATGTAGTAAATAAAATTATCGATTTTCTGATTTTTTACAGGATTTTCCGGCTTATTGAGAATATGACAAAAAAGCAATATAAAATGTTGTTTTTTGATAAAAATATAAATTTCTTCATGATGAATTTTAAAAAATTCTGTTTTTTAAGAAATATCCCGAACTCAAAACCAGTAAAATGCATTTTCAATATGTTCGATTTCTTCTTTATACCGGTTTTTTAAGATGGAAATAATGTCAAAACGCACCTCCATGTCCAGATTGTTTCGAATGACATATTCGTTTGCGGCTTCGGTGAGTAATTTAATTTTTTTTCGATTTACAAAAGATTCCGGTTCACCGAAATAATCCGATGTGCGGGCTTTGACTTCCACGATGACCAAGATGTTGTCTTTGCGTGCAATAATATCGATTTCCGCCTTTCCGAACCGCCAATTGGTGGTCAAGACGTCGTAACCTTTTTGTCGTAAATATTCGGAAGCAATTGTTTCCGCTTCTTTTCCGAATTCGTTATGCCGGGCCATGATTCTGCAGTTTTTCGGTTAAATGACTTAAAATTTTTTCCATTTGCATCAAAAGAAAATCGAATGATTCTTCTTTCGACGAGGTGTAAATTATCAACAAGGCAATCGGTTTGCCGGGTTTCAAAAATTCTTGCTTCAAGCGGAATGTTTCCCGCATCAAGCGTTTGATCCGGTTGCGGCGGACGGCCTTTTTAAATTTTTTTTTCGACACGCCGAAGGCCACTTGATAGGGTACCGGTTCAGGCAATTCCGTTTCGGCATAAATGATTTTGAACGGGTATTCGTATATGCTATTTCCTTGCGAAAACAGGGTGTCAAAAATTTTTTTTCGTTTAATGCGATATGAAGCGGGTAATCCGTATGGCTTTTTTGTATGCTTCATTTAATAAGGGCTTTTTCTTTGGTTGTTTTCTTTTCTTTGTCGCGTCCCTTATGATATTTCCAAATATTATCGTCGTAATGGATGTCGGCGGTAAATCCGAACGGGTCGATAATAATCGTTTCGATTTCATCCATTTGATAAGGTATTTCAAAACTATATTCCGGAAAACCGTCATACCATGGTTTAATGCTATGGAATCTCTCTTGCCCGACGAAGGCGGAATGCTGTCGGTATTTTAATGTGCGGAAATAGGGAATATGATAAACCGGATAATTTTTATTGTTTTTGAGCACCACGGC
The DNA here is from genome assembly GCA_027067965.1 of Flavobacteriales bacterium. GTDB lineage: Bacteria > Bacteroidota > Bacteroidia > Flavobacteriales > Flavobacteriaceae > JAADED01. Next base: position 70,843 of record JAMOUV010000033.1, read on the forward strand.
CACATCCAACGGTACGGGCATGCTGCCGTTTTTGGACAGGGTAATGCGGGTCTTATCGCCGTTGGCCGTTACTTCTTTAACGGCATAATCGACGGTATGCAAACTTTCGATCCATTCGTTATAAAACCAATCCAGTTCCATACCGGTGGTTTTTTCGGCTACCTTCAACATATCGGCGGGTTCCGGGTGCTTGAATTTCCAAGTTTCGTAGTATTGATGAAGAAATTCGAGGGTCCGGTCCAAACCGGCAATATTAATCAAATGGGTGAGAAACATGGCTCCTTTATCATAGGCATTAACCCAATAACCGGCATGCGAAATATAACTTTCGGAAAACAAAGAAACCGGTTCTGCCCATTCATGACGGGCAAATTTCAAGTAAGTATTGACGGTTCTCATCCATGGATTGATGCTATTTTCTTTTTTGTATAATACATCCATGGCCAGTTGGGAAATAAAAGTGGTAAATCCTTCGTCCATCCAAGGATGGCGTGTCTCGTCGGTGGCCAATAAAAATTGAAACCAAGAATGGGCGAACTCGTGCATCATCACGCCTATTAAACTTCCTTCGCTTCGTTTACCGGAGATAAAAGTACACATGGCGTATTCCATGCCGCCGTCGCCCGCTTGAATCACGCTGTATTGCTTGTAAGGATAGCGGCCGAGAATTTTATTATAAAAAGCCAAAGTCCGGGCGGTATAATCCTGTAATTTGGCCCATTTTTTATCGAGATGTTGATTTTTTTGATAGTAAAAATTGAGTTGAACACCTTCGGTTTCCTTGGTCTTTCGTACATAATCAGGGTCGGCCACCCAAGAAAAATCATGCACATCGGGCGCCGTAAAATGCCAAGTGCGTTTCTTTTTAAGCGTTCGTTTGAGGGTCCAATTTCCTTGATCGTCTTTTTTCCAAATCTCTTCTTCGTTTTTCAAATAACCGCTTCCGCCCACCACGTAATTTTTATCGATATGAATGCTTACGTCGAAATCGCCCCAAATACCGAAAAACTCACGTCCCAAAAATGGATCGGCATGCCATCCGTCGGGGCGGTATTCGGCAATCTTCGGATACCATTGGGCCATGGAATATTCCACCCCTTCTTTGTTTTCTCTTCCCGAACGACGGATAATGATGGGAATTTGCACCTCGTATTCCATCGTAAATTCATGCGTCGAGCCGGGAGCAATGGGTTCATTGAGTTTGACCTTTAATATGGATTCGGTGATTTGAAATGCTACCGGTTTGCCGTTTTGATAAAGCGAAATGATATGATAATCGCCTGACTCTTCGGGTTTTAAATTTTTTAATTTACTAATGCGCGGATCCGGATCTTTCCGGGTTTCGTTATGCCAATACAAAGAACTGTTGGGCTTGAATACGTTCCAATACAGATGATAATATATTTCCTGAAGTGTATCGGGAGAATGATTGGTATATACCGCTTTCTGGGTAGCGTGATAGCGGTGTTTTTTTACATCCATATCGATATCCATCCGGTAGGAAACATGTTGTTGCCAATAATTTTCTTGCGCAAATGAATAAGTTTTAAACAATATAATCACGCCGAGAAGCAAGAAATATTTTTTCATAAATCGTTTCGTTTTTTGAGAATGAATCAAAGATAATGCCTTTTGACGAAATGAGAATAAAAATTATAAAGTACGGATTAAAGCATTTTCGACCTAAAATACTTTATTTTCTCCTAAAAGCAGCCGATTATTTCCTATTTTTGTATTTCAAATAATAATATATGAGCCATAAAAAACGCTTTTTAATTACTGCGGCGCTTCCATATACCAACGGTCCGGTTCATATCGGTCATTTGGCAGGGGTGTATATTCCGGCGGACATCTATGCGCGCTACCAGAAACTCAAGGGACATGATGCCATATATATATGCGGTTCCGACGAACACGGTGTTCCTATTACCATTCGAGCTAAAAAAGAAGGGAAATCTCCTCAGGAAGTTGTAGATAAATATCATGGTTTGATAAAAAAATCGTTTGAAGATTTCGGGATAAAATTCGATAATTATAGCCGAACTTCCTTGCCTTTACATCACAAAACCGCATCGGATTTTTTTAAAAAACTTTATGAGAAAGGCGAATTTATTGAAAAAGAGAGCGAGCAATTATACGACGAACAAGCCAAGCAATTTTTGGCAGATCGTTTCGTAAAAGGAACATGTCCCAAATGCGGTTATGATGAAGCATATGGCGATCAGTGCGAAAAATGTGGCACTTCACTTAGTCCAACGGAATTGATAAATCCTATATCGACTCTTACCGGTACCAAACCCGTGATGAAAAAAACCAAACATTGGTATTTGCCTTTGGATAAACATCAGGAATGGTTGCGTAAATGGATTTTGGAAGACCATAAGCACGATTGGAAACCCAATGTATTGGGGCAAGTCAAGTCCTGGCTTGATGACGGCTTGCGTCCGCGGGCGGTTACCCGCGACTTGGATTGGGGTGTGCCCGTGCCTGTAGAAGGAGCCGAGGGCAAGGTATTATATGTATGGTTCGATGCACCCATCGGTTATATTTCATCCACCAAGGAATGGGCCGAGAAAACGGGTAAAGACTGGGAACCTTATTGGAAAAATCCCGATACCAAACTTATTCATTTCATCGGAAAAGACAATATAGTTTTCCATACCATTATTTTTCCGGCTATGCTCAAAGCCCATGGCGACTATATTTTACCCGATAATGTACCGGCCAATGAATTTCTGAATCTGGAAGGCGACAAAATATCCACTTCCCGTAATTGGGCGGTTTGGCTTCATGAATATTTGGAAGAATTTCCCGGCAAGCAAGATGTATTGCGTTATGTGCTCACGGCCAATGCGCCGGAAACTAAGGACAATGATTTTACTTGGAAAGATTTTCAAGCACGAAACAATAATGAATTGGTCGGTAACTTGGGTAATTTTGTGAATCGGGTAGTGGTATTAACGAACAAATACTACGACGGAAAAATACCCGAGCCGGCCGAATTAACGGAAAAAGACTTGAAAATTCTGGAAGCCGTCAAGGCATACCCCGACCGTATTGGTACTTTGATTGAAAAATTCAAATTTCGTGAAGCATTGAACGAATTTATGAATTTGGCTCGCATGGGCAATAAATACTTGGCTGATGAAGAGCCATGGAAAAAAATTAAAACCGATCCGAATCGTGTAAAAAGCATTATGTTCGTAGCCAATCAAATTACGACGGCATTGGCCGTATTGAGTGAAATTTTCTTGCCTTTTACTTCGGAAAAACTAAGAAAAATACTTCGCATGCGATCACCGCTAAAATGGGACGATATAAAAAATTTCGATTCCTATCTTCTGCCGCCCGGGCATCGGATTGGAAAGCCGGAATTATTGTTTGAAAAAATAGATGACGAGATTATTCAAAAACAAAAGGATAAATTGCTTCAAACCAAACGGGACAATAAATCGGCCGAAGTGGCGCCGGCAAAAGAGATGATAAGTATTGATGATTTTTCCAAACTTGATATTCGACCGGCCACCATTTTGGAAGCGGAAAAAATACCGAAAGCCAAGAAATTATTGAAACTAACTGTGGACACCGGAATGGATAAGCGAACGGTAGTAGCCGGAATAGCCGAGCATTATAAACCGGAAGATATTGTAGGCAAACAAGTCATGATGATCATAAACCTTAAGCCGGTTAAATTAAGAGGTGTTTTAAGCGAAGGTATGTTACTGATGACCGAGGATCAAATGGGTAAACCCGTATTTCTCCGTCCCGAAAAAGAGGTTCCTAACGGTAAAATGACCAAATAATCCATTAATTTTAAGCCATGAAGGTATTGGGATTGATGAGCGGCACTTCTTTGGACGGGTTGGATTTGGCGTATGTGGAATTCGATGATGAAAATCCATCCATATATCGAATTATTAAAGCCGAGACTTTTCCTTACACCAAATCTTGGACGGAAAAATTGCGAACTGCTTATGAATTAAGCGGTTCGGATTTGATGCTTCTGCATGCCGAATACGGTGAATTTTTGGGTGAAAATATAAATTTTTTCCTTGATAAAAATAATCTTCCCGTTCCCGATATTGTTGCATCTCACGGCCAGACCGTTTTTCATCAACCCGAAAAGCGTATGACCTTTCAATTGGGAAGCGGTGCACATATTGCAGCGGTTACCGGAATCGATACGGTTTGTGATTTTCGAATCCAAGATGTGGCTTTGGGCGGTCAGGGTGCTCCTTTGGTGCCTATCGGTGATAAAATCTTATTCGGAGATTATACCTATTGTTTAAATATCGGCGGATTTGCTAATATTTCTTATGACGATGAATCGAATGAACGGATTGCTTTCGATGTAGTGCCGGCAAATATTGTATTGAATCATTATGTAGCCCGAAAAGGAATGGCATATGATGACGAAGGAAAAATATCCGCCACGGGAAAAATACACAAAGCACTTTTGGCCCGATTGAATGAATTGGGTTATTTTTCCAAGCCCTTACCCAAATCTTTGGGGTGGGAATTCGTGGAGCAACAAGTTATTCCTCTTATTAATTCGTTCGATTTGCCGGTGGAGGACATACTTCGAACTTATACCGAGCATATTGCCATGCAAATAGGACGAATAGCCGGCAAAGGAAAAATGCTGGTAACGGGCGGAGGTGCATTCAACCGTTTTTTGACGGAAAGAATACAGCATTATTCCGGTGCTTTAGCGGTAATTCCCGACAAAGAAACTATTCAATTTAAAGAAGCCCTTATTTTTGCATTATTGGGATATTTGAAAATCAAAAACCGGATCAATGTATTAAAATCGGTCACCGGGGCAAGAAAAAATCATATTGCAGGAATCCTTTTTCGTGCTTAAATTTCAGTTTATTGCTTTTTCTCATTATTTTTACCGAATATTATAATATTTTTGCATTCGTCAAAAACATTTTTTTATGGAGTGGTCAATGATAATTCCGTGGTTAATAGTTATTTTATTTGTTATCGGCTATATTGCCATAGCCACCGAACATAATTTAAAGGTTGATAAGACCGTTCCCGCTTTGGTCATGGCAGCGGTTTTATGGACTCTGTTGAGTATGGCTTTCAAAGCGGGTTGGATTAATGTCATAGATGCGGAAGGACATATTTATACCTATTTGGACGGCGAGTCTGCCGAAGAAGGATTTAAAAATATTTTATTACACCATTTGGCTAAAATCAGTGAAATATTGATTTTTTTGGTAGGCGCAATGACCATCGTGGAATTGATAGATTTGCACCGCGGATTTGAAATAATCAAATTAAAAATCCATACCGACAGCCGCAGGAAATTACTTTGGATTATCGGTATATTGGCGTTTTTTCTTTCGGCGGTAATCGATAACCTTACGGCTACCATTGTTTTGATTACCTTGTTGCGAAAACTTATTTATGACAATAAATCCAGGATTTGGTATGCTTCGATGATTGTTATTGCGGCAAATGCCGGTGGCGCATGGTCGCCCATCGGAGACGTAACCACCACGATGTTATGGATTGCGCATAAAACCTCGGTTCTCGGCCTGATAGAGCATGTAATAGCGCCTTCGTTGATTAATTTTTTCATACCGATGTTTATAGTTTCCAGATTTAGTGTATTTAACGGAAAACTCAATCATATAGATGAAAACGGGGAGAAAAAAATCGAACGTTTGGAACTGTTGTTGAGTAGTAAAACAATGCTAATAGTCGGCTTGACTTCCATTGTCATGGTTCCCGTATTCAAAGTCATTACCCATTTACCGCCTTATATGGGTATGATGTTGGCATTGGGTATTGTATGGTTGGTATCCGAATTGGTACACCCCGAAGAAGATTTTAGTGCCGAGCGCAAGCATTTATATTCGGCTCATAAAGCATTATCTCGAATTGAAATGTCCAGTATTTTGTTTTTCCTAGGTATATTATTGGCAGTAGCCACATTGGAAAGTTTGGTTTGGGGCAAAATCCCGGTGGACGGCCAAATGGTCGATGCCAATTCCTTGCAATATTTGGCTTACAAATTATCGCAAATTTTACCTAATGAAGAAGTTTTGATTATTCTCTTAGGTATGTTAAGTGCTATTATCGATAATGTACCATTAGTAGCTGCCACAATGAGCATGTTTTCCTGGCCCGAAGATCATGTATTTTGGCATCAGATTGCCTATTCGGCCGGAACCGGAGGTAGTATGCTAATCATCGGTTCGGCTGCCGGAGTAGCGGCTATGGGAATGGAAAAAATCGAATTTTTCTGGTATTTAAAACGAATCAGTTGGTTGGCATTCCTAGGGTTTATTTCCGGTTTTGTTACATTTTGGTTAGAAAGCATGTTGGCATAGGATAAATGCTTTATTTTTTAAGAGTAAAACTTTTTCATTAAATTTGTATTGTGAGTATAATTTAATGATTTATAATACGTTTATATTAAAAATTTAAAATCGGGATATGAATATAATCATTTTACAGGCCGGAAAAATCGCCGATACTTTGGCCACGGCAAGCGAAGGAATAAACGAAGTTTCACAGGAAAAAACCTTAAGCGTCATCGATTTGGTATTAAACTCCGGCACGGCGGGACTAACGATTATTATTATTTTATTTTTGATGCTTTTCGCCGCATTTTTTATCTATTTCGAACGTTTATCGGCCATCAATTCCGCTTCAAAAATAGACCCCAATTTCATGAATCAAATTCGTCAATATATCAAGTCTGGTGATTTACAATCGGCACGGGTTTTGGCGCAACAATCGCGGGCACCGGTGGCCCGTTTGATTGAAAAAGGAATATCCCGTATAGGAAAACCGCTTGATGATATAGTGAAAGCCATAGAAAACGCGGGTAAATTGGAAGTTTATCAATTGGAAAAGAATGTAAGTATTTTAGCCATGATAGCCGGCGCCGCGCCCATGCTCGGATTTTTAGGTACGGTAATCGGTATGATTTTGGCATTTCATAATATGGCCAGTTCGGGCGGAAAAATCGAAGTTCAATCATTGGCTCAAGGCATTTATACGGCAATGACTACCACGGTGGCCGGTTTAATTGTCGGTATTATCGCTTATATTTTTTATAATCATTTGGTGGTGAAAACCGATAAAATTGTCCATAAAATGGAAGCCAATGTAGTTGAATTTCTTGATGTATTGAACGAACCCGCATAATTTAGCATACATGGATTTTAAAGGAAGAAATAAAGTAAGTCCCGAATTCAGCATGGCCTCCATGACCGATATTGTATTTTTATTGCTGATTTTTTTCATGCTGACATCCACCTTGGTTGCCGTGGATGCTTTGGATTTACAATTGCCTAAAGCCGAAGGAAAAACCGAGAAAAGTCAAGATGTAGCGGTAAGTATTACGAAAGATTTGACTTTCTATATTGATAAAAAACCGGTTAAAAAAGATGATTTGGAAGTATTGCTCAAGGCCAAAATGCAGCATTCGGATAAACCGGTAGTCATTCTCAGAGCCGAAGAAGGCGTGCCCATTGAAGAAGTGGTTTACGTGATGGATATCGCTAACCGGAACGATTATAAATTAATTTTAGCCGTAAGGCCGGAATAATCATGCTACAAACCGAACACGAAAAAAAAGCATTTGTAGAAACCGTCATAGTCATGGCTATATTGGTGGCACTTATGTTTATTACCGGACTTAAATATTTGGATCCGCCGCCACCGGGAAATATTGCCGTTAATTTCGGCTTTTCCGATCGGGGAAGCGGCACTAAACAACCCGAAACCCCCAGCCCTTCCACCAAAAAAATTACACCGCCCCCTCAACCTCAACAAACAGTAAAAAAAGAAGAAATCTTAACGCAACAATCCGAGGATGCCCCTGTTATTAAATCCGAAAAGAAGAAAAAGAAACAAAAAAAGGAAGAAAAACCGAAGAAACGACCTCCCAAACCGTCCAAAGAAACCTCGGAAGTTTTGGAAAATATTTTTAATGCTCCCGAAGGAGACAATTCTTCCGATTCCGAAGGAAACGATAAAGGTGTCCGGGGAGATAAAGGTAATCCCGGAGGCGACAAAAATTCCGGAAAATACTATGGAACGGGAGGTTCCGGCGGAGGAGACCCCAATTATAAATTGGGGAGCAGGAGAGCATTAATAAAACCCAAACCTTCCTATAAATGTAATGAAGAAGGTATAGTGGTTGTAAGGATTACGGTTGACCGAAAGGGTAACGTCATTCGTGCCGTAAAAGCCCAAGGTACAACCGGTTCTACATGTTTGACTGAAGCCGCCATAAGGGCAGCCATGAAAACCAAATGGGAAGCAGCACCGGCCGGACCAAGTCAACAGATTGGTACTATCATTTACAGATTTAAACTAACTGAATGAAAACTTATGAAGAAACATTGGATTGGATGTATTCCAAATTGCCAATGTATCAAAAAACCGGTAAAAATGCATTAAAAAAAGACTTAACAAACATTACCAAATTTCTCGATTACATCAAACATCCCGAACAAAAATTTCGGGCCGTGCATGTGGCGGGCACTAACGGAAAGGGCTCCGTCTCTCACATGATTGCCTCCGTCTTAATAGAGGCGGGCTATAAAGTGGGCTTATACACCTCGCCTCATTTAAAGGATTTCCGTGAACGAATCACTGTCAATGGCAAACCCATTCGTAAAAAGTATGTGATGGGATTTATTAATCGCTATCACGATTTTTTGGAAGAAAATGCATTGAGTTTCTTTGAAATGACCGTGGCAATGGCTTTTGAATATTTTGCCAAACATAAAGTGGATTTGGCGGTAATAGAAACCGGCATGGGCGGACGATTGGATTCTACCAATGTGATTATGCCCATTTTGACTATTATTACGAATATTCAAAAGGATCACACCGAATTTCTGGGAGAGACTTTAAAAGAAATTGCCGCCGAAAAAGCGGGTATTATTAAACCCGGAATTCCGGTCATCGTAGGAGAAATGGAACCTGATATTATGAAAGTAATACGTGAATTTGCCGAAAAATCGGGTGCGGAATTTATTATGGCCCCCGGCGAAGCGGGGTTTTACGAAACCGATTTAAAAGGTCCTTATCAAAAAAGAAACTTGCCTATAGTCATTGAAGCGATTAATCATTTGCGTGCTTTGGGGTTTGCCGTAAGCGAACCGTTGCTGGTATCCGGTTTGATGAAGGTCAAACAAAATACCGGATTTAGAGGACGTTGGGATATCACTTCATTTAGGCCTCTTATTTTGTTTGATACGGCTCATAATCCGGCGGCCATTAAAATCGTGATGGATGAAATTAAGAAAATGGATGTGGACAACAAACATTTTGTCTTGAGTTTCGTAAAAGGAAAGGACGTAAATGAAATGTTGTCTTATTTTCCGCAGGACGGCCGATTCTACATTTCACAAGCCCGGATTCCGCGTGCATTGCCCAAAGAGAAATTAGCCGAAATAATGGAGGCGCGGGGGCTCGATTATTCGGTTTATGAAAATTTAAATGATGCATTCGAAGCGGCTAAAGAAAAGGCCGATGAGAACGATCTGATTTTTGTGGGCGGTAGCACTTTTACCGTGGCCGAACTTATTTAATCGGGATAAGAAGGAAGATATTCTTTTTTAATATGATGAATGGCGGTAAAGATATTTTTTACCGCATGGGGATTTATTTCATGTAAATCTTTGATTAGTTTGCGGAATTTTTCTCTATCGTTTCCGGCTGCATAAGGACAATTGTAGGCCACCGGTTCATATCCGATCAATTCGGTATAACGAACGGCTTCGGCGTTAGATACATATATGAAAGGGCGGATGATTTCCAATTTGTTTTCAAACATTTTTAATTTAACGGGAAAAGCACTTGTTTCCGCATGGTAAATCATATTCATTAGAAGGGTTTCGACGACATCGTCCCGGTTATGTCCGAAGGCCACTTTATTGAATCCACGGGATACGGCATATTCAAATATCAATTTCCGGCGGTTCCATGCACAATAAAAACATGGATGTTTTCTGTGATTTACAATTTTGATGTCGTTTTTAATGTATATAAACGGAATCCGGCGTTCTAGACAAAATTTTTCGATTTTTTCTTTTTCAATCCGGTAACCCACATCGGTTAATTCGATATTTACCGCCACTAAGTCGAAGGAAAAATCGAAATATTTTTTGCGATTGTTCAAAGCGTCCAACAGCACCATGCTATCCTTTCCGCCCGAAACGGCTACCAAAATTCTGTCGCCTTCTTCTATTAATTGATAATCTTCGATGGCTTTGGCTACTTTAAAGCGTACTTTTTCCAGAAATTTTTTATCGTTTTTTTTCATATTCATAAAAAAACCGCCTTTGCAAGATAAGGTAAAATTATTATTGTCCGGCTTAATCGCGGACAAACATTTGTGAAAAATTGTTTTTTTTCCGATTTTGTCCCTCAATTCATGTAATTAAGTAATGAAAAAATTTATAGGCAAATTAATTTTAAAACTTTTCGGATGGAGGCATAAAGTCCCCGAAGAATACCGGATTTCGAAAGGTGTGATGATTGGCGCGCCGCACACAAGTAATTGGGATATTGTTTTTAGTTTGGCCGGCATGTGGGCGGCCGGTTACCGGCCTAAATTTTTTATTAAAAAAGAATGGATTGATAATCCTTTTGTCGGGTGGTTGATCAAATGGTTGGGCGGCATTCCGGTGGACCGTTCCAAACGAAATAATTTGGTGGATCATTCGGTGGAAATGCTGAATAGTGCGGATAAATTGATCTTGTTGGTTCCGGTGGAAGGTACCCGGAAAAGGGTTAAGGCATGGAAAAAGGGTTTTTATTATATCGCTTTGCGTTCGGGACTTCCCGTGATTTTGGCCTATTTGGATTATAAGAAAAAAGAAGCGGGTGTAGGTAAAATCATGAAATTAAGCGGTGATTTTGAAAAAGATATGTTGGAAATCGAAGAATTTTATAAACATATTACGGCCAAATACCCCGAGAAATATAATCCGAAGATTTTTTTGAGAGAAAAAGAACAAAATTAATATACTAAGCGATTACGGGCATGTAATTGAAAATAAGCCGGTTTTCTATTAGTTTTGCTCATCTTCCGCCAAGTTATCGGCAATAATTTCGGCCAAATCCAGCACTTTTACTTCTTGTTCTTTATTGAAATGTTTGATTCCGTCTGTAATCATGGTATTGCAAAAAGCACATGCCGTAATAATTACATCGGGTTCGGTTTGTAGGGCTTCACGGGTGCGGTACACAAAAATTTCTTCTTTCTGCGGTTCGGCTTCTTTGAACATTTGGGCGCCTCCTGCTCCGCAACAAACGGCATTTTCCCTATGATGAGGCATTTCACGAATTTCAATTCCCGATAATTTAATCGTATTTCTGGGGGCTTCGTACTGGTCGTTGCCGCGTCCCAGATAACAAGGGTCGTGGTAGGTAAAATTTTTCTTAATAAAATCCGTTTCTTTTACTTTTATTTTTCCTTGGGCCAGTAAGTTTTCCAATAATTCGGAATGGTGAATAACCTCATACCGGCCGCCTAATTCGGGGTATTCGTTTTTAAAGGTATTATAGCAGTGCGGGCAGGTGGTGATAATTTTTTTTACGCCATAGCCGTTCATTATTTCTATATTGGTCATGGCTTGCATTTGAAACAAAAATTCATTTCCCGCTCGTTTGGCCGGATCGCCCGAGCAACTCTCTTCATCGCCCAAGACACCGAATTCCACGCCGGCTTCTTGAAGTAATTTCACAAATGCCCGGGTGATTTTCTTGGCCCGGTCGTCATAACTTCCCATACATCCCACCCAATATAAATATTCGGGAGTTTTGCCTTCCGATGCCCATTGCGCCATTGTTTTTACTTGTAATTGAGCCATAGATTTGTTTTTTTTGTGTGCTTTAACCTTAACCTTAACTTATTTATTTATAATCTCTTTGATCTTAATCTTTAATTCTTAATTTTTAGTTATTCACTCTTTCACTAATCCACTAATCCACTAAAACACTCCTTCACTCTATTTAAGATGCCTCCCGCCTGAGGCGGACACGGCGTCGCTTCTCCGATTGATATCGGAATCGCTTCTCAAACCCAAAGGGTGAGGCAAGCCCCTCGGCATGACACATTCCATTCTTAGTTATTCGTTTTTAGTTTTTAATTATTCACTATTACACTATTACACTAATTCACTAACACACTAACACACTAAAACACTCCTTCACTCTTTAATTATTCATTAACCCAATTAAGCCGGTCCGCTTGGCTATATTGCCATGGAGCGCCGTTGTTTTCGATATTGGTAAACATCAAATTCAATTCGGCCGGGGCGGCGCTTTCTTCCAGGACCAAATATTGTCTTAGTTGGATAATGACATCCATCGGGTCGTTTTCCACCGGACATTCTTCCACGCAAGCATTACAAGTGGTGCAGGCCCAAATTTCTTCTTTGGAAATATAATCAAACAAGGATTTGCCGTCATCTTCGAATTTTCCTTGCCGGTCAATGATTTTTCCTATTTCTTCCGTTCGGTCTCTTACGTCCATCATAATTTTCCGGGGGGATAATTTTTTTCCGGTGCTATTGGCCGGACATACATCCGAACATCGCCCGCATTCGGTACAGGTATAAGCATTGAGAATATTGATCCATTTCAGGTCAAAAATATCTTTGGCGCCGAATCGTTCCGGTTCTTCGTCTTCTTCGGGCATGGCATACGGATCTGCATTGGGGTCCATCATTAATTCCACTTGTTTCTTGACGCTTTCCAGATTGTCCAATTTGCCTAATGGCGGTAATTTGGCATAAAAAGTATTGGGGAATGCCAAAAGGATGTGATAATGTTTGGAAATGTATAAATAGTTAAGAAAAATTAATATCCCTACGATATGAAACCACCATGCGGCCCGTTCCATGAAGACCAGTGACGCAGGATCATCGGGAATGATTTTTAATAGCAAACCGCTAATGGGAAAACTCCCGACAATGCCTTCCTTGAAATAGTAATGTCCGTATTGTAGCAGTTGTAGTTTATAATCGGCGGCATTCATCAGCAAAAAAGCGGACATCAAAACAAATTCGAAATATAGAATAAGATTGGCGTCTTTTTTAGGCCAGCCCTCCATTTCGGGCATATTGAATCGCCAAAGTTTAATGACGTTTCTTCTTATCCAAAACAAGATTACGGCTACAATAACCAGTATGGCCAATATTTCGAAAGCGGCTATCAGGAAGTTATATAGCCCGCCGGCAAATCTTAAAACACGGTGGGTGCCGAATATACCGTCGATAATAATTTCAATAACTTCGATATTGATGATAATAAACCCTAAATATACCGCCAAGTGGAGTAGGGCGGGTATGGGGCGTTTGAACATTTTCTTTTGCCCGAATGCCTTAAGCAGCATGTTGCGCCAACGTTCTTTTTTTCGGTCACTCCGGTTATACGGGCGGCCGAGTTTAATGTTGCGAATGGTTTTTCGAAGGTTATAACCGAAATATCCGGCTCCTGCAGCCAAAATAATGATGAAAAGAATATTGTCGATATATGACATTATTTTTGGGTTTTGTTTTTCTTGTCTTTACGTCCGAAAACCGAGAAATGCACATAACGTTTGGGATGGGCTTGCATGTCTTGTAGCAACGCGTTTAAACTTTCCAATGTCCGGTTCAGATTTCGATAAAGTTTTTCGTCTTTGGTTAGTTTTCCCAAACTACCTTTACCTTGTTCCAATCCGCTCAGAATACGATTGAGTTTTTTTGTGCTTTCGTTGAGGTTATTGATAACTTGTTCGTATTGGGTTTGAGATAATTTTGCGGTAATGATATTCAAATTTTCGCCCGTTTTATTTAGGTTGTCCAAAGTAAATTTAAGGGTTTTTCTATTTTCGGATAAGGTGGCATTTATTTGTTTGGTTAATTGATCGAGTTTTCCGGTAAGTTGGTTTACATTTTCAAGACTTTGAGATAAATTATGTTGGTTTCGTTCGTTAAATGTTTCATTAAGTTTAATAATCAATTGATTGGTATTATAGACCAATTCTTCGATTTGTTCTTGTGAATTTCCGATAAGTTCGGTAATTCCTGCTGACGTCACACTTTGCAAGGTATCGCCCGATTTGGCCGGTTCGGGTGAATATCCCAATTCAATTTCCAAATTTTTTCCGCCCAGCAATCCGCTTCCCGTGATTTTAATTTTACTGTCTTTCGGGATGAAATAAGAGCGATCTATATTGACCGTCAGTACTATTTTTCGATCATCGGGGCGAAATTGCATTTTTTCTATACTTCCGATAACCAAACCTTTCATTTTGACCGGTGTGGAATTATCAATTCCTTCCACATTATCGAAAATGCTATAAAAAGTGTTGTAATTTTTTAATAAATCTTTGCCTTTCAGAAAATTGTAACCCCAAATAGCCAATATAATCGTAATTATTCCGAATAAGGCGGCTTGATATTCCTTACGAATTTTCATTTTAAATTCATTGTTATTGCAATAATAATTATTTTTTCGCTCATAAAGCCCGTTAAAAATTATTTTTTAGTATCTTTAGATATTAAAATATAAATTATGGTATATCGTATAAGAGTCATATTGGCAGCGGGTAATCAGCAGATTTACAGGGATTTGGAATTGACCGACGAAATGACTTTGGAAGACTTGCATAATGCGATTATGCAATCATTCGGGTTTGACGGCATGGAATTGGCTTCATTCTACACGATTGACGAAGAATTTAACTTGATTGACGAAATTCCTTTGTTTCCCATGGACGAAGGATTGAAATCGGTGAGTATGGACCGTGTATTGTTGAAAGATGTTTTGGATAAGGATCGGGAACGATTGGCTTATGTATATGATTTTATGAATATGTGGCAATTTTTGGTGGAATTAATGGAAACGGCCCAAGAAGTGTCTGGTCAGTCTTATCCACGATTGGCTTATTCGCATGGATTGGTGCCCGATAGTCCGCCGGAAGTAAAATTCGATATCGAAAATTTAAATGATTTTCCCGATCAGGACGATTTGATTGATCCGGATAACCCGTTTAATGATTTTTATGATTACGATCCGGATGAGTGGGATTAGGAAAGAGTGGCTAGTGGTTAGTTGATAGTTAATAGTTAATTAGTTGGAGGGGTTAGGGGAATGTGTAAAGTGTAATGTGCAATGTGTAATGTTTAATGTGTAATGTGTAATGTAGTT